>VSND01000043.1 GCA_009774145.1 Lachnospiraceae bacterium
GGACTGATCAGTCCCTGAATGCCGCCGCCCATCCGTTTTACTGCAGCAGTAATTCCGCCAGCTGTTCTCTGGACAGATGATAGAAGCACTGCCCGACATCCACCGGCACCAGTGTCTGTTCCAACGCATCCCAGAAAAGCGGACAACCCTTCAGCCTCCGACACTTTTCCGGTATTCGGGATATTCAGACACCCGAATATTTCCTGTTCCCCTTTTCTTCTCTTCTGCCAAGCTGATACTTTCGGCTCTCGATTCCCGGCTTTATTTCTTTCATACCTACCCTGCGTATGGAAGCATCTCAAAATATTCGTCCTCCAGAACGCCGTCGATATAAAGTCTCCAGCTGTCCTCTTCCTGCGTGCCTTTCTCACAGGAGATCTCCCCTTCCAGACCGGTGAAAATCTCCAGGAAGCGGGCGGTCCCTGCGTTATCGGCAGCCGTAATGCGGATCGTGCTTCCCTCCGGCAGCGTTGTCTCTTCCCCTCCGATCCGGACCGGAAGTTCCCGGATGACACGCAGCTTCTGCCATGGACTGCCGGATTCCGGGATCTCATACCATCTTCCGGAAGCTTCCGGCTGCCCGTCTGATCCCATGGTATAATCCATCTGCCCGCTGTAGGTTCCCAGCACGTCCAGATGCATCCATCCGCTGAAGCCTTCTGTATTGACTGTACCAATGCTCAATCCGTCCACATGGGCGCATTCCACCAGCACCCGATCTCTGATTTCATAGACAAAAGTTACAAAATCATCCGACGCATTATCTGCGTCAAAGAGCAGAAATGTCCTGCCATCCTGCGGACACACGAGAAATATATCTCCGATCCGTTCAAACGCTTCGGTCTCTGCCAGGACTCCGTCCATCTCCACACAGACCGGACCGTATCCTTCTTCTCCGCCGTCCAGCCAGACCCGAATCTGTTCCGGCTGGCTGTCCAGAGGGGATGCGTAGATCTGTACCGTCTCTCCTTCCGGGATCTTTGCGGCTATGGGAGTCCGAAGACTGGTCAGTCTCTTTGGCATGTACGCTTCTGACAGACAGTCCTCTGTCTCTGTATACGGAACGGTCACAAGCACCTCGCCCATGGCCCAGGGCCCGATCAGATAAGGCTGGAAGACAAAGGTAATGCCCGCCGCGTCCAGATACCAGTTGGGACCGTTCGTCCACATCTGCCTTATGGTATTTTCATAATCCGGGAACAGCCCTTCCGCCTCCCTTTCTGCCAGCCTGCTCAGAATATATTCCTCTGCCTTTCCCTGAAATCCTTCCGCATCGGTCAGAAGATCAGAAAGTTCCAGGATCTCTCCGTTTCCTGCATCAAAGGTAATGCCGCTGCTTCCCCAGGAACCGTGGGCGCCTCCGGTATATTCACGGTTTCTCTCAATGAGACTGATGACCCTTTCGTCCACGCGGGCTGTCTCCAGCTGCTGTATGATGCTGTACCGGTAAGAATCTGTGGGTTCCCCGAAGGCTGCATCCTCTGCCGCCGCTTTTGCATACCCCGTTCTAAGGCCCTCGATCTCAGAGCTTCGGCTTTCACTCCACTGCTGGACAGCCTGCGCCGCCTGACCGGTACCGCCTTTTGTCACTTCTGCCGTCTGGTATTCCACATGCAGCAGCCACTGTCCGGAAGTTTCATCATAGTCATCCGCCGTCTTCTTCGTAAAACGGATCTGAGGAACATCTCCGGCAGTCCCCGGATCGTCGGAAGCATTCTGATCCTCCGAAAGCCCCGGCTTTTCTTCCTGTGTCTCAGCCGCCGGTTCCTCATCCGGCCTTTCCCTGCCGCCGCAGCCGTCAGCCATCACCATACTTCCCGCCAGCAGAACTGCCAGCGCTTTCTGTAACTTTCTCATCTGTTTTCCCCGCCATACCCTTTTTCACTCATCCGTTCCCATCCCTGCGGTTCTTCATTCAAACATATGCAGATACCCTGCCGCAATGCCGATCACAGCAGACGCCGCAATATATACCACCGGATGCCGGTTCCATTTTTTGATCGCTGTATAAAGCGCAGCTGCCAGCAGGATCCCGAACCAGTTGCATGCTCCTGCCGGATCCGACGGAAGGTCCGTCACGCTGACCAGCGTAGCAAGCACTACGGAAAAACCGGCTGCCGCAATCAGTCCGGTAGAAGCCGGCCGCAGCCCATAGAAGATATGCTGTACCAGACTGCTTTCCTTGAACTTCTCCAGCACCTTGGATACTAGAATGATAATGATGATGGAAGGTGCAATCAGACCAAGCGTTGCCACGATCCCTCCAGCCAGTCCATACGTATGATAGCCCGCATAAGTAGCCGCATTTACCCCGATCGCTCCCGGCGTAGACTCCGAGATGGCGATCAGATCCAGCAGATCCTGCTGGCTGAACCAGCCGGTCGTCTGGCTGATTTCCTGAAGAAACGGAAGCGTCGCAAGCCCGCCGCCGATGGCAAACAGCCCTGCCTTGAAAAATTCGCAAAAAAGCCGAATCAGTATCATCCCCTACACCTCCTTCTTTCCATTTCCGCCATGCAGAAGCACTCCGGCAACGCCGGCGACCACCACATAAACCATCGGCGAGACTGAAAACAGCTCCGGATAAAAGCTCTGTGCCACAGCCAGTCCCGCAGACACCAGAAATACCAGCAGGAAGATCGCCATGGTCGGCTGATCAACCACCGATTTCTTCCAGAGCTTCTGCACGGCATTGAAAATCAGCACACAGACACATACCCGGATGCCTTCAAATGCATACTGGATCACTTTCAGGTCGGCAAAGTTTGTTAAAAATGCAGCAATCACCGTAATAATCACGATCGACGGAAACACAACACCCATTGTTGCAAAAATACCTCCGACCATTCCGGCCTGCCGGTATCCAATAAACGTCGCCGTATTAACCGCTATGACCCCCGGCGTACACTGCCCGATGGCATAATAATCCGCAAGCTCCTCCTCTGTTGCCCATCCGTGCTTTTCCACAACCTCTCTTTGCAGCATGGGAAGCATGGCGTAACCTCCTCCGAAGGTCAGCCCTCCGATCCGTGCAAAAGTCAGAAACATATCCCACAGTTCTTTCATGTTATTCTGCTCCTTTTTCATACATTTCTTCTGCATAGTATACTATGTTTTTTCATGCATGGCAAACAGAACCCTCTGTGGTTCTGCCGGTTCTAATATGACGTTTCTGCTGTCCGGGGTCTCCGAAAGGGTTTTTCAAACCATCTTTTCACCACGATCTGGATCTCATCCGTCGACGGATCCACCGGCTCTGTCAGTATCGTATGCATCCCTGCACGGTTCGCTCCCCATACATCCGTAAAAACCTGGTCTCCCAGAAACAGAATGCGTTCCGGCTTCATCCCAAGCTTTTGCATCGCCTTTTCATATCCTGCCCTCTTAGGTTTCCCCGCCTTATACACATAATCGGTTTCCAAAGGTTCTGCAAAAGCGCTTACCCGTGCTTTTTTATTATTGGACACCAGCAGGGTTTTCATTCCAAGGTTATGAAGACGCCCAAACAGCTCCGACGCCTTTTCGTCTGCCGGGGCGCCGTGAGGCACCAGCGTATTGTCGATATCGAAAATTACCCCTTCATATTTTTCCGAAAGCATCTCCCAGTCAAGATCGTATATTGACGCCGTCACTTCATCCGGATATAACTGTTTCATAAACATCCCAGATTCTCCTTTCCGTTCATAAATTGTTCACCTTTCTTTTAAAAAAGGTTCACTGTATGCACATGATTCCTTCATTTCTTTTCCATATAATAAAACCATCAACAACAGAGGCCAGTCAGCTAATACTTTTAAATAAACTTTTTCATAATAATGCCGGGTGAACAGCACCCGGCATCCTCCCTTTCTACGGGAGTTTATGGGGCTTTCCCATAAAATCCATATTTTCCCCGGCAGCTTACAGTCTTTCACAATTACAAAACAGGGGATGCCCGATCCACATATTCTGCATCGCACATCCCCTTATGATATTCTGTCTTAACGGTACCTCATACGGTTCCCTATCTGGTTTCCGCTGTAAAATTCACAAAAAAAGTATCTCCGGTGCTGTCGTCGTCAAACGCTTCCATATAGGAGATGGAAAAATCCTGATATCCATCCGGTACTTCAAAGATCAGAAGTCCGGTTCTGGACTCTCCCTTCGCCATTGTGTAGACGCCCGGAAGCTGTTCCTGTGTCAAAGTTGCAAGCCCCTCTTCCGTGCCGTTGAAGGTGATCGGAAGGCTGAAATCATCCTCGCCGGATCCGCCCCACTGCGCCTGAAAATCTGTATCATACATCTCAATCTCTTCACCAAATGTATTCTTGAGGGTTACGCTTGCCACAAGAAGCTGATTCCCTGCTTCCGGTGTGTATCCTTCATATTCGCTGCAAACATATGCACTGTCCACCTTGTAACTGAAAAAATATGTCTTCTGCGTCGCGCCGAAGCCATCTTTCTTTCCGCATCCTGACGCCATCAGGACTGTCAGAACCAATAACACGGTTACCATCTGTTTCATTCTTTTCATCACCTGTATCCTCCAGCTTTCTTTCCATGATATATCCGGCCTTTTTCTGTGTTTTTTCTGTGAACATGCGCCGGACTTCTCACAGTGTATCACTGTCTGATCTTAAAGTCAAATCCTGTTTGTGAAAATTAAGAGAAGATTAAGAAATCTGCTTTTGTGTCCCCCGAAAAAGATTGATTCTCAGGGCTTTCAGTAGTATACTTAAACTGTTATGACTATTGAATGAAACACCATGGAGGATATTACAGCACATGAACAAAAAGACGATTCTGTCCATTGTGTTATGCTGCACCATTCTGAGCGGCTGTAAGGGTGACAGTTCGCAAGCACATGCGACAGGTTCCGTCCAGGGCAGTGCCTCCAGTACCCGCAGTGATGCTGCAGACAGCCCTGAAGATACCAGAGAGATCCGCGACAGCACCCCGCATGTGCTTGTCCCCGCTGCTGACGGAACGGATACTTATGGTACGGACACCGTGGCCATTGACGCCTCTCATACCGACCAGGGATATGTAATGGTCTGTTATACCGGCAGCAATCCCAAGGTCAAACTGCAGATCACCACCCCGGATGACAACACCTACACCTATCTGCTGTCGCAGGACCAGGAATATGAGACGTTTCCTCTCCCGGGAGGAGACGGCAGTTATTCGCTTACCGTTCTGGAAAATGTGGAAGGGGATATGTATTCGATTGCATGCAGCCAGGAGATCGAGGCCAGTCTCGCAGACGAATTTCTTCCTTTTCTGTATCCAAATCAGTATGTGAACTTTACGCCTGAGTCCAGGGCAGTAGAAAAGGGAGCGGAACTGGTGAAGAATGCCCACTCGGATCTGGAAGCAGTGACCAGCATCTATCATTACATTATTTCAAATATTACTTATGATACGGACAAAGCTGCCAGCGTAGCTTATGGATACCTGCCGGATGTGGATGATACGCTGAGCAGCAAAACCGGCATCTGTTTTGACTATGCGGCGATCACGGCAGCCATGCTGCGTTCTCAGAGAATCCCTACAAGGCTGGAAGTCGGCTATGCCGGGGAAGCCTATCATGCATGGATCAGCGTCTATCTGGAAGAGACCGGGTGGGTCGACAATATTATAGAATTCCACGGTTCTTCCTGGAGCCTTATGGATCCCACGTTCGCCGCCGGAACCGGCAACAGCAGCAGCCTGAAACAGTTCATCGGCGACGGCACCAACTATGTTGTAAAATACTACTATTAAATATTCCTCTGTATCAGTACAGGCGGGAAAGGAGTTTATATGGCACAGCAAACATTTACCCCCCTATCCAATATGGAAGTCTCTGCCTTCTGCTCCCAAATGGCGATGATTCTTCATTCCGGCATCTTCGTCATGGAAGGGATCTCCATCATGCTGGAGGATACCCTGGATCCGGAAGAGCATGCACTTCTTGTACAGGTGGATCAGACGCTTCAGGAAACGGGAATTCTTCATGAAGCCCTCCGGAAGACAGGCGCATTTCCGGAATATATGCTTCAGATGATACGCATCGGTGAAGAAACAGGGAAACTGGACGACGTTCTCGCAGCATTATCTGCTTATTACGACAGAGAAGCCTCTATTGCGCAAACCATTAAAAATGCGGTTGCCTACCCGCTCATTATGGTCTTCATGATGCTTCTCGTCATCCTGGTGCTTGTCACAAAAGTCATGCCCATCTTTGACCAGATCTTCCGGCAGCTGGGGAATGAGATGACCGGTTTCTCCAGAGCAGTACTGAATCTCGGGACCGCCATCAACCGTTATTCTGCCATCCTGATCGTATTGGTCATCCTGCTGGCCGGCGCTGCCCTGTATTTTGGAAAATCCCGGAGCGGGCGCAGGCAGTTTTGTTCATTTGCCATACATATTTCCTTTATCCGGTCCTTTATGGAGAAGCTGGCAGCCTGCCGGTTCGCAAACGGCATGTCCCTCACCTTAAGCAGCGGTATGAGTCCTGAAGAATGTTTAAGGCTCACGTCAAAACTGGTCGCTGAAGAACACTTTTCCAAAAAGCTCGATGCCTGCCAGGAAGCCATTGAAAACGGTCAGGAGCTCAGCGAAGCTTTTACAAAAGCCGGGATTTTCACCGGTCTCTATGCACGTATTGCCTCCATCGGCGACCGAACCGGTGCTCTGGATGAAGTCATGCAGGAGATCGCAGACCGGTATCAGGAGGAGATCGATCTGAAATTTACCGGCATCATCGGGGCCCTGGAGCCCACACTGGTCATTATCCTCTCTCTGATTGTCGGCATGATTCTGCTATCTGTCATGCTTCCTCTCATGGGAATCATGTCAAGCCTGTAGGAAAACGGGAGGAATGCATATGAAGCATCGTTTTGAAACGCAGAAACGCAGTTCTTCCTCAGGAAATCTTATGATTTCCGCTGCTGTTTTCTGTATTGTGCTGGCCGTGTTCATTCTGGGCATCTCCAGAGTCTCGAAGCAGACAGACGCCCAGGCCATGCAGACGCTGGAACAGGCCCTGAACCGCGGAATCATCCACTGCTATACCATAGAAGGTTCTTATCCTGAGAATCTTCAGTATCTGAAGGATCACTATGGGCTGACCTATGATGAGGAACGTTTTTTTGTGGATTATCAGGTGCTGGGCAGCAATATCATACCGGAGATCACCATTATAGACAGGAGGGACAGACCATGAGATTTCAGGCCCGGCATAAGCATGTCATTGATCTGATATTTCCGATTGCGTTGTTCTTTGTATTTGCCGTCTCCGCTTTCAGTGTACTGATCCTGGCAGCCGATATCTACGGTTCTACAACAGACCGCCTCAGAACCAATGACGAGAACCGGACTGCACTGTCGTATATTACCGAAAAGATACGGCAGAATGATTTCAATGGTGCGATCGGCGCCGTTTCCATTGATGATACAGACTGCCTGACGCTGTCGGCAGTCTATAACGGAACGCCATGCACTACCTATATCTATGTATATGATGGAATCCTGAAGGAGCTTTTTATCAATGACGGCATTCCCGTCTCCCTGAAGGACGGACGGGATATCATGCAGATCTCATCCCTGACCATTGACCGTCTGACCGACCATGTCTATCTGTTTACGGCAGTTGACACTTCCGGTACGGAAAGTTCCGTGATTGCATCAGAAAGGAGCGTACCATGAAGAAACATTCTTCCTGCCGCTCCGGTCTCCTTCTGATGGAGCTCATCTTTTCCATCCTTTTTTTCTCTCTGGTAAGCGCTGTATGTCTGCAGCTTTTTGTAAAAGCATGCATTCTTGGCCAGGAGACAAAAGAGCTGGACATGGCTGTGCGGTGTGCCGTATCTGCGGCAGAGCTTTTAGAAAAGACCGGGGAACCCCTGCCGTATATTACCTCTCTGTTTCCGGAATCCTGTGTTCTCACAGAAGAAGGTGTCACGCTTCTGTTTGATGCAGAGTTTCATTCCTGCACCAGCGCAGAGATGGTCTATCAGATGGATATTCTCCTCTCGCCGGAGGACGAACAGACCACTTCCTGGTCCATCATTCTGTACAAAGAACATCATACCAGAGAGATCTACCGGCTGGACGGCGCCTCCTACAGAGGTCTTGTTCCCCGGGATGCTGCCGGACAGAAGGGAGGGAGTTCTGCATGAAAAAAACCTTATATCCCATTACCAATACAGGTTCTGTGTCACTGCTTATGATCTTCATTGTCCTGTGTCTGACGATCCTTTCCACTCTGTCGCTCTCCGGAGCGCTCGGTGAATACCAGTACAGCCAGAAGATCGCACAGCATCATGCGGATTATTACAGGGCATCCGGCTCTGCCTCCAGAATGCTCAGGAAGATTGATCAGGTTCTGGAACTTGCTCATACCGAGCATCCGGATGATTATTACAGCGCTGCCGAACAGCAGCTGGCGCAGATGGAAGGTCTGGAGATTGATCTGACCGCAGAATCTCCTTCCATCACCTATCAAATATCTGTCGATGATTCACAGTCACTCCAGATCACTCTGGCACTGAATGCCCCGGACGAGCTGGATAAAGGTTATTATCGAATTACCGCATGGCAGGAGATCTCCTCTTCCGGATGGAACGGAGATGACAGCCTGAATCTCATGACATTTTAACAAACAGGAGGGTTAAAACTATGACTACTGCAAAAGAACTGCTTGAAAAAGCTGTCCACCAGAAAGCTTCGGATATCTTTATCGTAACGGGACGCCCCGTCTCCATGCGGGTAAACAACAGCCTGGTCATGATCGATACCAGACGGCTGATGCCTGCGGATACGGAAAAGCTGATCCGGGAGATCTACGAGATCGCAGAACGTCCTGTAGCACCCCTTCTGACATCCGGTGATGATGATTTTTCGTTCCCGATTCCGGGTATCTCCCGATTCCGGGCAAGTACCTACAAGCAGCGCGGCTCCCTGTCGGCTGTCATCCGCCTGATCGCTTCCTCTCTCCCGGAGCCGGATTCCATCGGTATTCCGGAAAGCATCATATCCCTTGGAAAATTTTCAAAAGGACTGGTGCTGGTGACCGGACCTGCAGGAAGCGGAAAGTCCACCACGCTTGCCTGCATCATCGACCATATCAACCGGTATCAGGAAAAGCATATCATCACGTTGGAAGACCCTCTGGAATTTCTCCACAGGCATGATAAAAGCATCGTAAGTCAGAGAGAGATCAGCACGGATACAGAAAGCTATACAACCGCCCTGCGCGCCGCCCTGCGCCAGAGCCCTGATGTCATTCTTCTCGGAGAGATGCGCGACTATGAGACCATGCAGGCAGCCATGACGGCAGCCGAGACCGGACATCTTGTCTTCTCCACGCTGCACACGACCGGAAGCGCCAAAGCCGTGGACCGGATCATTGATGTCTTTCCGCCCAGCCAGCAGAGGCAGATCGCAGACCAGCTCTCCATGGTCCTTCAGGCAGTTGTTTCCCAGCAGCTTGTTCCTACAAAGCAGGGAACACTGATGCCTGCCTTCGAACTGATGACGGTCACTCCTGATATCCGCAGCATGATCCGCGGCAAAAAGATCCCGCAGATTGACGGCAGAATCTATTCTTCTCCGGGCACCGGACAGGATATGTTCTCCATGGACAACTGGCTCCTCGAACTGTACCGCAAAGATGTGATCACCCGCGATACTGCTCTGGAGCATGCAACGCTTCCAAGACTCCTGGGGCCGAAGCTGGCATAAGCATTCAGGCAAAAGCTGCCGCACAGTGCACATCTCTGCCTGTGTGCTCAGCCCTCACAGAAATCATGTACCGGACAGGAAAACCGGTTCCGGCTGTCTCATTCGGGCATTTCCATCCGCCCGAGACAGCCAGAACCGGTTCTGTTTTTTATTTATTGTATTTTGCTTCAATATCGCAGATCTTCTGCACCCGTTCTGCGTGTCTTCCGCCCTCGAACTCCGTATCGAAGAAAGCATCCAGTATCATCTTTGCCATCTCATTACCGACCACACGCGCTCCCATGGCAATGATCTGCGACGCATTATGCTTTGCAGTCATCATCGCCGAATATGGTTCGCTGCAGACTGCTGCGCGGATCCCCGGGACTTTATTAGCCGCCAGAGAGATTCCGATGCCTGTCCCGCAGATCAGGACTCCCTTCTCCACTTCTCCTGCTTTGACAGCTTCTGCAACCTTCAGGCCCTGATCCGGATAATCAATCCGCACAGACGCATCATAGGCACCGTAGTCCACGCATTCGTATCCCTTTTCCGTCATATACTCCATCAGCTCTTTTTTCAGATCAATGGCGGTATGGTCACAGCCGAATCCAATTTTCATGGTAAATACCCTCCAAAATAAAATTTATATCTGTATACTCAGTATAACAAAGATACGGCAGATTTTCTACAAAAATCTCATTCAGCCACCCGAATCTTCAGCGCTTTCTGGTGGTTGCGGATCACTGCCGAGGTACATTCCCCACCGAATTCTCCGTCCAGCGTCCACGGCACCGCGCCGTCCGCCTCTACCGACAGGCAGGAGGTACGAAAGGAATACATATATTTGGAATCAATCTCCTTCAGAATAATCGCACCCAGAATCTCCTGAAGCTCCGCCGCGTTCTTCGGCGTCCTGATAAAGGTGACTTCAAACACCCCATCATCAAACTGTACTTTTCTTCCTATGATACTTTTAAATCCGCCCACGGAACGCGAATTTGTCACCATGCCGAAGATAAAATCGCCTTCCGCCTCCAGTTCCTCGCTGTGCAGGTGCATGTGGTAGGACGGGATGTTGGCCAGGCGTTTTACCCCCTCCAGAAGATATGCCATATGCCCAAGCACATTCTTTACATTCTGGCTGGTGGAATATGCCACATCCGTAAAAATGCCAAAAGCTGCAATATAGACAAAATGCCCCTCATTAAAGGTCCCCATATCGCATGGAAAATCCTTTCCCTCCACTGCGATTTTTGCAGCCTTCAGCATATCCCGCGGGATCTTCAGGCTCCTTGCAAAATCATTGACGGTACCCGATGGAATGTAGCCGATGGGAAACTTCCTTTCACGGCGCATCATCCCCTCCACCACTTCATCGATCGTTCCGTCCCCTCCGCTGCAGACCACCAGATCATAGTCATCCGAAAGCATCTCGATCTGCCTGACTGCATCCTTTTTCTCCCTGGTCGGATGCACCGTCAGTTCATACCCTGCATCAGAAAAGATCTGCAGGATATGGAAAAGCTTCGCACGGATCTGCTCACGCCCTGAATGGGGGTTATAGATAAAATACAGTTTCTTCTCTTCCATATACGGCACCTCGATTCATCCATACAGTCCGAACATTTCACAGCTCAGCGGATCAGCGCTCCCAAAAGCCCATACGAAAGAACGGACATGATAACGGTCGCTATAACGATTCCCAGAAGCACAGCCGGAAATGCTTTTTTAAATCTGACGCCCAGAAGGGAAGCGATCAGAGAACCCGTCCAGGCTCCTGTCCCCGGCAGCGGAATGCCGACAAACAGCACCAGTCCCCAGAACTGATATTTCTCAATCTGCTCACTCTTGCCCATGGCACGGCTCTCCAGCTTCTCCACCATGGGACGAAAGGTCCGGGTGCTTTTCAGCCAGCGAAAGACCGGCGTAATCAGAAGCAGGATAAACGGTACCGGAATGATATTTCCAATCACACAGAACCAGATGGCCCTTACAATATCGATATTCAGAAACGAAGCGGCCAGAAGTCCGCCGCGAAGCTCCAGGATCGGAACCATGGAAATAACGAATACGATCATTTCTCTGGAGATCTTTCCCTCAAGCACTTCCATAAACCAGGTTATCAAACTGTCCATACTCTATCTTTCCTTTCTGTGCAGAGCCTCGTAGCGTTCCAAAAATGCATACAGCGCTTCCATCTGCTCATCGGTCCCTATGGTTATCCGCAGATACTGATCGATTCTTGGCGCATCAAAATAACGCACATAGATATCTTCTTTTTTCAGAGCCTCATACAGCTCCTTTGCCGGATACTCGGGATGGGTAACAAACAGGAAGTTCGCGCTGGAATCCGGCAGACGGAAACCAAGCTCTGCAAGCCTTCTCTTCGCCTGCTCCCGGGTCTTTATAATCTTTGCAACGGTCTCCTGAAAATAAGCCTCATCCCGCAGCGCTTCTGTGCCCAGACGCAGGGCAAGCTGGCTCATGGTATACGAATTAAAGGAATATTTCACATCGTTCAGGTATTTGATCAGCAGCGGGTTTCCAATGGCAAAGCCGATCCGCATCCCCGCCATGGAACGGGATTTCGAAAAGGTCTGTACGACCAGGAGATTATCATATTTGTCCACCAGCCCAACCGCAGACTCCGCTCCAAAATCCACATAGGCCTCATCTACAATGACCACCACATCCTGATTGTGCCGGATGATCTCTTCCACTTCGGATATCTCCATGGCCAGAGAGGTAGGCGCATTGGGATTGGGGAAAATAACTCCGCCGTTTTCCTGAACATAGTCTTCTTTTACAATCCGGAAATGCGCATCCAGCGCCCGGGTCTCATAGGGAATCCGGAATTCCTCCGCCCACACCGGATAAAAAGAATACGTAATATCCGGAAACAGCACCGGTTTTTCCGAATTGAAAAATGTCATGAAAGCCAGTGCCAGCACATCGTCCGAACCGACTCCCACAAAGATCTGTTCCTTTTTTACCTGACAGCGCTCTGCCAGCGCCTCCACCAAAGCGGACGCCTTCGGATCCGGATACAGGCGCAGACAGTCTGTCTGAAACTCCCTGACCGCTTTTTCCACACCCGGAGCCGGCGGATAAGGATTTTCATTCGTATTCAGTTTGATCATCTTTGGTCTGTCCGGCTGGTCCCCCGGCGTGTAGGGTATCACTCTCCGAACATTTGTTTCCCACGCTCTCATACAGCTTCTCCTTTTAATACGGCAGTTCCCTTCTCTGCCATAAAGACCGGATGATAGGACAGCTTCGCTTTTCTAAGCCCCTCATCCCCGGTATCGTCTTCGCGGTTCACATACTTGTACCGGGACACTTCATGTTCCAGAAACTGCTGGTTAATCACAGGATATGCGCCCCGGATATCCGCATAGGCCTTCTCAATATGCACAACAAACGTATCCTCAGATACAGGCTCTCCCATGGTAAAGGCAATCACCTCTCCTCCTGCCCGCAGAACGCCGCCCTGAAGCTTCAGTTCCTTCTGAAGACGCAGAGAATTCAGGGCAACGCACATCTCTTTGTTTTTCTCCGGATTTTCCTCGCAGCCGTTGTACTCTCTCCAGCGAAGGGCCATCTGAAAGCATTCTTCTACGTTGCTGTCGTCCAGTGTTTCATAGCTCCAGTCCGGATGGGCCGCCTTGAACTGATTGATATGGTTCTTCTTGCCATGATATTTCTTTCCCGACAGGTGAATCAGTTTCTCCGTTTCATAGACATAATCCTCCGGATCTCTGGGCCATGAGATTTCAAATTTTCCCGGAAAGAACCGTTCCAGCTCTTCATGCTCTTTTCTGCTGAGTCCATGGAACTGAAGTACATGTCCCTGTTCCCGGCACACTTCCATCAGCAGCTCCACAGCCGCTTTCCGGTCGCCGTTCCCCGCCGGATACGTATAGGAATATTTTCCGTCAAATACGCTGCGGAACACCACGGTTCCTTCTGCCTCCGCCCATACCAGGTCATAAAATCTTGCCCACAGATAGATATTGGCAAATGTCCTCTCACATCCCCGGAACCCCTGTCCCGCCAGACAGGCAAGTATCTTCTGGCGGTCTGAAAGTTCCGGCTTCTTAAATGGAATCTCTGTCATATTCTATTCTCCTGTCCTGCGGCGTAACGCGTAAGCGCCGCGGTTTCCCTCATAAATTCATGCGGGACTGCGCAAAATGGCAGCCCCGCCTGTCTTTTTCCATGGTCAGTCAAACAGTTTTTCTCTGTACACGCCTGCTGCGATCAGTTCCCGGAACGAACGGATCACTGCCGGTTTGTCCTCTTTATAGGTAACGCCAAACCATTTGTCACCGGATTCCAGGACCGTCACATTCGCCTTCTTCTCCTGGATCAGCTCATCTATGATCATGGGTATCAGGTACTCTCCCTTTGTCTGATCCGGAAGTTTTGCCAGAAAATCAGCAAATCCGTTTTCCAGAACCGGGAAAATCTCCGGTGTCAGTCCCCACATATTCATGGATACCGGGCAGCATGCGTCCACCGGCGTCTGTGTACCGTCCTCCGCCTGTATGGCTGCCCCTGTGTCCGTTTTTATGATATTCCTTGTCTCTGTTACTTTTGTCAGATGATGCGCTGCATCCACACTGCAGATTCCTCTGGTCACACCGCCGTTCTCGCTCAGTGTATTGCCCAGCAGAAAACCGGCCATGCAGAATTCCATCCGGCCTTTCGCTTCATGATCCTGTATCAGGTAATCATGAACCTTGACAAAAGCTTCCTTCCCATAATAATCATCTGCATTGATGACCACAAAGGGCTCTTTCACAAGTTCCTTACAGCACAGAATCGCCTGGCCGGTCCCCCATGGCTTTGTCCTTCCTTCCGGCTTTGTAAATCCTGCCGGCAGATCGTCCATCTCCTGAAAGGCGTAAACGGTCTCGATGCGCTTCTCCATCCGGTCCCCGATCACTTCCCGGAAATCCTGCTCCAGATCCTTCCGGATGATGAATACGACCTTGTCAAAACCTGCCTCCATGGCATCATGAACGGAATAGTCAATGATGATCTCCCCGGACGGTCCGACCGGCTCCAGCTGTTTGATTCCCCCTCCAAAACGGCTGCCAATTCCTGCTGCCATGACGACCAGTGTTGTCTTTTTCATATTTCCCTCCTGTGTATTTACTTCCTTTGATCTGCAGAATCATTTCTGCAGATCAGAGGTCTTTGTCTGCCTACATCACACGTTTCATCGTGTCAATTACCTTTGATACGTATTTCTCACACAGCTCCTGAGTCGTCGCCTCCACCATGACACGCAGAAGAGGTTCCGTACCGCTTTCCCGCACAAGGATCCGTCCGTCCGTTCCCAGTGCCTGCTCCACCTCACGGATTGCTTCTTTCACTTCCGGATGCTCCAGCACAGCTTTCTTATCCGTCACTTCCAGATTCTGCAGAAGCTGCGGATAGATCTTTACCTCCGACGCAAGTGTTCCCAGCGTGGTCTTTTTCTCCAGAAGCACTTCCATCACCTTTAAGGAGGTCAGAATCCCGTCTCCTGTTGTCGCATGCTTGCTGAAGATAATATGCCCGGACTGCTCACCGCCCAGACGGTATCCATTTTCCATCATGTTTTCAAATACATATTTGTCCCCGACCTTTGTCTTCTGATACTTGAGGCCGATCTTGTCGCAGGCTTTATACAGGCCGATGTTGGACATGATCGTCGTAACGATCATATCATCCTTCAGCTGTCCGATCTCCTTCATATATTTGCCGCAGATATAGAGGATCCGGTCTCCGTCCACCACATTGCCGTGCTCATCCACTGCCAGACAGCGGTCCGCATCCCCGTCATAGGCAAAGCCCACATCCAGACCTTTCTCCTTTACAAATGCCTGGAGCGCTTCGATATGGGTGGAACCGCAGTCCTTATTGATATTCGTTCCGTCCGGACCATTATGAATCACATAGGTCTTCGCTCCCAGCGCATCAAATACACTCTTGGCAATGGCCGATGCGCTTCCGTTGGAACAGTCCAGACCGACCCGCATGGTCTTGAAGGATCTGGTAGGCAGAGAGATCAGATAGCCGATGTAGCGGTTCCTTCCGGCGGAAAAGTCCACCGTGCGTCCGATATACGCCTCTGTAGCCAGCGGGAGCTCTTCCATCTCTCCGTCAATGTAGGCTTCAATCTGTTCCTCCACAGACGCATCCATCTTGTAACCCATGCTGTTGATGATCTTGATTCCGTTGTCATAGAACGGATTATGGCTTGCAGATATCATGATTCCGCAGTCAAAGCCTTCGGTTCGAACCACATAGGATACGCTGGGGGTTGTCGTTACATGCAGAAGATACACATCTGCGCCGGAAGCCGTCAGGCCTGCCACCAGAGAATATTCAAACATATAACTGGATCTTCTCGTATCCTTTCCTATAACCACCTGTGCCTTGTGCCCGCGTCCGTAATACCACCCAAGGAAACGGCCCACCTTAAAAGCATGCGCAACCGTCAGATTTACATTTGCCTCACCGCGGAACCCATCCGTTCCAAAATATTTTCCCATTCCTGTATCCTCACTATCCTTTAGCTTTTCAAATCCTGGTACTATATTATACGTAAAAAGACTGGTAATTTCAACCTGCTTTTACTATTTTCCATGTAACCATCAGCCCTCTTCGTTCAGCCGGCTCAGCTTTGCAGACTGGTCAGCTGCGATGCATGCATCTATAATCTCCTGGATGTCTCCGTTCATAATCTTGTCAAGTTTATATAACGTCAGGTTGATCCGATGGTCTGTCACGCGCCCCTGAGGGAAATTATAGGTACGGATCTTCTCGGAGCGGTCGCCGGTACCGATCTGGCTTCTTCTGGCCTCCGCTTCCGCGTCATGCGCTTTCTGACATTCGATGTCATAGAGCTTTGCACGCAGCAGGGCAAATGCCTTCGCCTTATTCTGAAGCTGAGATTTTTCGGTCTGGCTGTAGACCACGATCCCCGTGGGATAGTGGGTCAGGCGCACGGCAGAATCCGTCGTGTTGACACACTGCCCGCCGTTTCCGGAAGCCCGCATCACATCGATGCGGATATCCTTCTCGTCAATCTGCACATCCACTTCCTCTGCCTCCGGCATAACGGCAACCGTAATCGTGGAGGTATGGATGCGCCCGCCGGACTCGGTCTCCGGCACGCGCTGCACCCGGTGTACACCGGACTCATACTTCATTACCGAATACGCCCCCGAACCGTTGATCATAAAAGTTGCGCTCTTCATACCGCCGATGCCGATCTCATCGGCCTCCATCATCTCCACCTTCCAGCGTCTGGATTCCGCATAATGGGCATACATCCGGTAGATCTCCGCCGCAAACAGCGCCGCCTCATCTCCGCCGGCACCGGCGCGGATCTCCACGATAACATTCTTATCATCATTCGGGTCTTTGGGCAGAAGCAGGATCTTCATGTGCTGCTCCAGTTCTGCAGTCCGCTTCTTTGCATCCGCGAGCTCTTCCTTCAGCATTTCCCGCATCTCTTCATCCGATTCGCTTTCCAGCATTGCCAGACTGTCTTCCACCGTCTCCTGGCACTTTTTATACTCAATATAAGCATCCACCAGAGGCTGCAGGTCCGCCTGCTCCTTCATCAGCTTCCGAAAACGATTCTGATCGTTGACAACGGAAGGCTCTGTCAGCTCATTTGTGATCTCCTCATACCGTCTCACCAGATCTTCTAATCTGTCAAACATCTCTTTCCTCCATATGCCTGCGGCTTCAGGCTCCCATATACTACCCGGTCAAGTCCTGACAGATCCTTTACCACATGGACTTCGGTAAAATCCCGCTCCATCAGTTCTGTGACCGCTTCTGCCTGGTCATATCCAATCTCCAAAAACAGCATTCCTCCCGGCCTGAGATATGCCGGGCTCTGCGCTGTTATCTCCCTGTAATAGTACAGTCCGTCTTCTCTGCCGTCCAGAGCGATCCTCGGCTCATGTTCCCGTACCTCTTCCATCAGCGTATCCACCACTTTTGACGGAATATAGGGCGGATTGGACAGGATACGGTCAAATCTTCCCTCCACCTGTTCAAACAGATCGCTCTTCTGAAACCTGGCTTTTGTCTCCAGATTCAGCGCCGACCGGTTCCTTTGTGCAACCTGAAGCGCCTGCTCCGACAGATCCGTGCCAAGCCCTGTAAGCCCCGGCGACGCTTTCAGAATGCTCAGCAGAATGCAGCCGGAACCGGTGCACAGATCCAGAATCTCCATCCCTGAGCGCATACAGGAAAGCGCCTCTTCCACCAGAATCTCCGTATCCTGTCTCGGAATCAGCACATGCTCATTCACCCGGAATGGATATCCCATAAATTCCTGGCTCCCCGTCAGATGCTGCAGAGGGATATGAGCAGCCCTTCTCTGTATCAGGTCCAGATAGTCCCGCTTCCGGCTTTCCTCCACTTCGCGTTTTGGATACAGATAATATTCATTCCTTGTACATCCGGCGGCGTATTCCAGAAGAAGCCATGCGTCGAGCTCCCATTCTTCGATCCCGGCTTCCAGAAGCCTTTGTTTTCCCTCTTTGAAAAGTGCGCGCAAAGTGGTCATCTAACTTCTGCCGCCTCATCTTCCCTGTCGTCGGCGGTTTCATACCCCTGAAACGCTCTCCAGTCAAATACCGCTTCCACTGCGCTGATGGCAACCTCGATCATGTCATCCTCCGGTTCCTTCGTCGTGAGCATCTGCATTCCTTTTCCCGGAAGACTCAGTATCCGAACCAGCAAGTTTTCACTCCTGCCGGCGAGACGGATAAACTCATAGGATACGCCCGCGATCACCGGAATCAGCAGGATCCGGAAAATCACCCGCAGCGCCGGTGATTCCACACGTATGAAAATAAAGAAGATAATGCTGATGATCATGACTATGAACAGAAAACTGGTACCGCACCGCGCATGATAACGGGAACTTTTCCGCACATTTTTTACATTCAGTTCTCTGCCGCGCTCAATGCAGTTAATACATTTGTGCTCTGCGCCATGGTACATATACACTCTTTTAATGTCTTTCATGGAAGAAATCAGCACCACATAAAGCACAAACAGCCCCAGACGAATCGCACCTTCCACAATCGCCAGAAGTGTATTGCTCACAATGTAATCACGGAAACAGCCGGATATAAAATAAGGCAGAACCATAAAGATGCCTACAGCCATGACAATGGAAAACGCCACGGTAATACCCATAACGACCTTCTCCGCCTTCTCGCCGAGCACCTTCAGGAGAAACTTTTCAAATCCTCCCGGCTCCTGCTCATCCTCTTCCTCATAAAATTCCGCCGAATAAGTCAGTGTCTCCATGCCGAGCACCAGAGAGTCCACAAAGTTTACAACCCCCCGGATCAGGGGCAGCTTTGCCCACGCATGCCTGCCTCCAATTCCTTCGTGCTCGCTGATTCGGACCTCAATCGCTCCGTCCGGCTTTCGTACCGCCACGGAATACCGGCTTTTATTCTTCATCATGATTCCTTCGAGTACTGCCTGTCCCCCGATTCCTGATGGTTTCATGCTCTCACATCCTTATCGTATATAGTAAAAATCAGGTTGAGATTATTCATAACCCCAACCTGTCTTTTTGTCATCTTATTTCGTGATGCCATATTTACGATTGAACTTGTCAATACGTCCGCGGGCTGCTGCTGCCTTCTGCTGTCCTGTGTAGAAAGAGTGGCATTTGGAACAGATCTCTACGTGAATATCCTTCTTGGTAGAACCTGTTACAAAAGTATTGCCGCAGTTGCAGGTTACCGTTGCCTGGTAATAATTCGGATGGATTCCTTCTTTCATATTTTTCACCTCTCTCATTCATTCGTGAACTTCTGGTCTTTCCCAATTCCCGGCCAATGCCGCTCCGGTCTATCCGCGGCAAGCTATCCCGGGCTATCCCCACAAGTCCCTGTGGTTCTCTGATGCCGTCACGGCATCATCCGCTCCATTAACCACACAAGTATAGCACAGGAATGTCCCGGATGCAAGTTCTTTTAGAAAAATCGCATTTTTTTCGCATTCTGAACAAATTCTTCGTTGTTTCTTGTGCGGGTAAACAGATTCAGAATCGTCTCCACGGCATCGTCCGCCTTCATTCCGTTCAGTCCTTTGCGAATATTGTCCATCGCCTGCTGCTCGTCCGGATTCAGAAGCAGATCCTCCCTTCTGGTACTGGACTTCGGAATGTCGATTGCCGGAAATACCCGCTTCTCCGCCACCTTGCGGTCAAGCACCAGTTCCATGTTTCCGGTACTTTTAAATTCCTCGTAGACCACATCATCCATCTTGCTCCCGGTATCCACCAGCGCCGTCGCCAGAATGGTCAGGCTTCCGCCCTCCCGCATATTTCTCGCCGCACCAAAGAACCTTTTCGGCATATGGAGCGCCGCCGGGTCAAGTCCGCCGGACAGGGTACGTCCGCTGGGCGGTACGATCAGGTTATACGCCCTTGCCAGACGGGTAATGCTGTCCAGAAGGATCGCCACATCCCTGCCGCTTTCCACCAGGCGTTTTGCCCGTTCAATGACCATCTCCGATACTCTCTTATGGCGCTCTGCCAGCTCATCAAAGGTGGAATAGACGACCTCCACATTTCTGCCCTCAATGGCCTCCTTTACATCGGTAACCTCCTCCGGGCGTTCGTCGATCAGCAGAATGATCAGATACATCTCCGGATTATTCTTTGTAATGGACTTTGCCACATCCTTTAAAAGCGTCGTCTTGCCGGCCTTGGGCGGAGAGACGATCATGCCGCGCTGTCCCTTTCCGATCGGCGCGATCTCGTCCACAATCCTCATGGCAATGCTTCCGCCTGCACGTTCCATCTTAATGCGTTCATTGGGGAAGATCGGCGTCAGATCTTCAAAATTGGGCCTTCTGGCATTGGTTTCCGGATGCAGTCCATTGACGCTCTTCACATACAGAAGCGCGCAGAACTTTTCCTTCTCTGTCTTTACCTTTGTATTGCCGGCTACAATATCGCCTGTTTTCAGACCGAATCTGCGGATCTGCGACGGGGACACATAGACATCGTTCTCCCCCGGCAGGTAATTATCACTGCGGATAAAACCAAAACCGTCTGACATGACCTCCAGAATTCCTTTGACCGTCTGTCCGCTGTCCAGCTGTTCCATATCAGATACCGTTCTGCCGTTCTCTGCGGCCTGTGTCCGGACCATCTCCGCCGAGGCAGCCCTCTCATCCTCTGTCAGCATCGCCTCGATCACCGCATCCTTCCTCATGGAAGAGGTTCCCTTGATACCGCGGTTCTTTGCCACATCCCGCAGGACTGCAAGTGACAGCGATTCATACTTTTCTCTCATACTGTTATCCATATATTCCTCCTGTTGTTCCTGTTGTCCATTCCTGTTCTATACACTGGGGAAAGAGTCTGCCAGATTGGCAGAACATTTTCGAACTAGTAACAGTATACTCTTTTTGTCCGCAAATGAAAAGGGGAATTTCATAAAAAGTCTTCGGGACCCGCAGCAGCCGTTACTGTTCAAACGCCTGCCGGCATTCAGCCTGTTATGGATCTATATTCCTGGAAGACCCATTGAAGGGCGCCGGTCCTCAGGGCGCGTCTTTTGCGCCCTTAGTACCGCTGCTGCCCTTCATTAAGCGCAAGCGGGGTATGGAAGGAATATAGATCCACAACAGGCGTCCGAAGCAGAAATGCGCAGTAACCAGCAGCCTCTGTTCGGTGAATTGCTGCTTGATTTTTAGCATCCTGTGTGATAGATTGAATGATATGATGTTGTGGAATGACAAACCTTATCACTCACTTGATTATGAACTGAAGAAGCGGTATGGGGAGAAGATCTACCGGCTGGCGCTGAACGGAGGAATGAGCTGCCCGAACAGAGACGGCTCTGTGGGTACCGGCGGATGCATCTTCTGCAGTGCAGGCGGCTCCGGCGATTTTGCCGCTGATCCGTCGCTTTCTGTCCGCGAACAGATCCGGCAGGCCAGAGAACGTCTGAAGAAAAAACGTCCGGCCAGTCGTTTTATCGCCTATTTTCAGGCATATACCAATACCTATGCCCCTGTCTCCCGTCTGCGCTCCATCTTCCTGGAGGCAATCGAGTGCCCTGAAGTTGTGCTTTTGTCCATTGCCACCCGGCCGGACTGCCTGGGGCCGGAAGTCACTGCCCTCCTTGCAGAGCTGAACCGGATCAAACCCGTATGGGTGGAGCTTGGACTTCAGACCATGCACGAGGATACCGCTTCCTTCATCCGGCGGGGATACCGTCTGGACGTCTATGAGGACGCCGTCCAAAGGCTCCGCGCCTGCGGGCTGGAGGTCATCACCCATGTGATCCTCGGACTTCCCGGAGAGGACCGGGAACGAATCCTGCAGACGATCCGCTATCTGAATACGCAGGATATTCAGGGCATAAAGCTTCAGCTTCTGCATATCTTAAAAGGGACAGACCTGGAAACGATCTATGCGCAGACACCATTCCCCGTCTTCTCTCTGGAGGAATACGTACAGATCATTCTTTCCTGTACAGAGCTTCTGCGGCCTGACATTGTGATTCACCGCCTGACCGGCGACGGACCGAAAGACCTGCTGATTGCTCCCCTCTGGAGCTGTTCCAAACGCCATGTGTTAAACACGATCCATCAGGAATTCCGGCGCCGGAACACCTGGCAGGGAAAATTCTGTTTCACAAATACAGATGCCGCAGGTCAAACCGGAATACCAAATATCCTGTAACAGATATGGAAAGGATTTTTTATGACTGACACGCTGACTCTCTACAAACTGATCATACTGAAGATGCTTTCTATGATAGACGCTCCGCTGACCAATTCCCAGATCTCCGAATTTATTCTGGAAAAAGAATATACGAATTATTTCACGCTCCAGCAGGCCTTATCGGAACTGGATGAAACCGGGCTCGTGACCATATCCAATACCCACAACAGCTCCAGCTATCATATTACGGAAGCCGGAAATGAGACGCTCCGCTATTTCGGCGACAAGATCTCCGATGCCATCTGTCAGGATATCCAGGAATATCTGGGGCAGAAACAGCATGAGATTCAGGATACGCTTTCCGTCACCGCCAATTATTTTCTCGGAAATACCGAAGACTATCTGGTCTGCTGCCAGGTCAGGGAAAAAAATGCCACGCTGATCGACCTGACGATCTCTGTTCCCTCGGAAAAGCAGGCCATCTCCGTATGCAATCACTGGAAGTCAAAGAGTCAGGAGATCTATGCCCATGTCATGGAGCAGCTTCTGTAATACTCATTCTCTGTCCCCGGGCTCTCTCCAGTCCGCAATCAGTTCCATAAGTTCCCGCACGTTTTTCATCATGTGTTCAAATGCTCCCGCTTCGTACAGCTGAAGCACGATAAGCCCTGCGGGAACTGCAAGGATCATGCCCAGAAGCCCTGACACCCGGTAGCCGACAAACAGCAGAAACAGGGTCGTCAGGGTATCCACCCCGATGCTGTCCCCCACCATCTTGGGCTGGATCAGCTGCCTGGTAAGCTGTGTCACCACATACAGGACCAGAAGGCCTGCCGCTCTTGGAAGCGCATCGCTCAATGCGCAGAAAAGCGCCCATGGAAGCAGCGCCGTTCCGGTTCCCAGCATGGGCAGAAAATCCATCAGCGCAATCAGCGCTGCCAGCAGCACGGCATAATCAATCTGCATGAAGAGAAAACCCGCTGCCAGAATGAGTCCTACGACTCCCATGATCTTAAACTGTGCGCGAAAATATCCCCCTACGGCATATTTCAGGTTTCCCCAGACCATCCGAAGCCCTTCCCTTGTCTGTTCCGGTATGACATGCCGCAGGATTCGGTGAACCCGCTCCCGCTGCGCAATAAAAAAATAAGCAAACAGAAGCGAGAAGATAAAGGAAATCAGAAGCGACGGAATATTTTTTGCTGCATTTCCCGCCGCTTCTACCGTTCCGCCGCCGAGACTGCTCACAATCCGTCCCAGATAATCCGTAAAATGCTCCGTAAAATCCGCAATTTTTTCCCGCGTTTCCAGCGGCATTCTGTCCGCAACACTCTGCAGGTTTTCTGCAATTTTATCCAGCCCCTGAACCAGAGCCTGATAATAAACCGGCAGCCTCTGGACCAGTTCTCCCGCCTCCTGCCATATCCAGAGAGCCGCATAATAGCATAACGCCACGATCAGGAATATGGCGCCGAAGATTACGCCGAAGGAACTGTGCTTTCTTACAATGTGAAGATGTTTTTCCAGAAAATGCACCAGCGGATTTGCAAGCTGCGCAATGAGCCAGCCGATGATAACCGGAAGGAAAAAACGCACCAGGGCCGGCCCCGCAATAGCAAGCAGTAAAATTTCAGCCGCAAATATTCCAATGTTCAGAAGGTTCCTCCGAAGCCTGATATACTCGGATTCTCCCTGATTTTCTTTTGGCGGTTCACCGCTCATACGGACTCCTCCTCCAACAATCCATCAATCATCTCCCAGATCTCCTCCCTGCCCTGCCTGGTCTGGGCAGAAAACGGGATGATTCTGGTACCGGGCACAGGATTCAGGCTCTCCCTCAGAAGCTTCAACTGCTTCTGCACCTGGCTTCTCTTGATCTTGTCAAGCTTTGTCGCGATGATGATCGGTTCGTATCCCTGATGAACGATCCAGCGATACATCTCCCTGTCATTGGCAGACGCCTCATGCCGGATATCCACCAGCAGAAATACAGCCTTCAGCTGTCTGGAACCGTGAAGATAATTTTCGATCATCTTTCCCCACTTTGCTCTGATCTCCTGTGCGGCTTTCGCATAGCCATAGCCTGGCAGATCCACCAGGTACAGTTCTTGATTGACACTGTAGAAATTGATTGTCTGGGTCTTCCCCGGCTGGGAGGAAGTCCTCGCCAGAGACTTCCGGTTCAGAAGCCCGTTGATCAGCGAAGATTTCCCCACATTGGATTTTCCGGAAAATGCCACTTCCGGCTTCGTGTTTTCCGGAAGCCTGCTGGTGATTCCGCAGACGGTCTTCAGCTCTGCCTGTTTGATTATCATAAATACCTCTTATACAAATGCGTGTGCGATCACTTCTTCCATTGCCTCTGCATAGACCAGCTCAAGGCTTCCTGTGATCTCCTTCGACAGTTCCTCCACATCCCGTTTATTTTTCTTCGGAACAATCACAGTCTTCATACCGGCGCTTCCCGCCGCCAGAAGCTTCTCCTTCAGGCCTCCGATTGGAAGCACTCTTCCGCGGAGCGTGATCTCCCCGGTCATCGCCACATCGGCGCGCACCGGCTTCTCCAGCACCGCAGACAGCATGGCAGTCGCCATGGTAATGCCCGCAGACGGCCCGTCCTTCGGCACTGCTCCTTCCGGAATGTGAATGTGAATATCATGTTCCTGAAAATAATCCTTTTCCAGACCATACTCCGGACTGATGGAACGGATATAGCTGATTCCTGCCCTTGCAGATTCCTGCATCACATCCCCCATCTGCCCGGTCAGCTCCAGATTGCCTTTTCCCGGCATCAGGTTCACCTCGATCTCCAGCGTATCTCCTCCCACGCTGGTCCATGCAAGTCCCCGCACAATCCCCACTTCATCTTTCTCATTACGTCCTTGGAATTCATAGACGGTCTTGCCGAGATATTTTTCCAGGGTTTTATCCGTAACGCGCACTTTCTTTTTCTCCTGCTCCAGAATCTCCCGGTCCGCTTTCCGGCAGACAGAAGCGATCCTGCGCTCCAGATTTCTCACGCCTGCTTCCCTTGTATACTGATGAATCATCTTCTCCAGCGCTTTTTCCGTCATCTGAAGCTGACTTTTTTTCAGTCCGTGGCGCTTCATCTGTTTGGGAAGCAGATGGTCTTTGGCAATGTGAAGTTTTTCATTCTCCGTATAGCTGCTGACTTCGATGATCTCCATACGGTCCAGAAGCGGCCTTGGAATCGTCTGCGTATCGTTGGCCGTGCAGAGAAACATCACTTCTGACAAATCCACCGGAAGTTCCACATAATGGTCTCTGAACTTCACATTCTGCTCACTGTCCAGCACTTCCAGAAGGGCGGAGAATGTATCTCCCCTGTGGTCGCTGCTGACCTTGTCAATCTCATCCAGCACCATCAGAGGATTTTTCACGCCTGCATGGCGGATGCCGTCCACGATCCGTCCGGGCATGGCCCCGATATAAGTCCTCCGGTGCCCCCGGATCTCTGCTTCGTCATGGACGCCTCCCAGACAGATCCGGACGTATTTTTTGTTCAGCGCATGGGCAATCGAACGCGCCACAGAAGTTTTTCCGGTTCCAGGCGGCCCTACCAGACACAGGATCGGGCTTTCTCCTCCATCCAGCATCCGCTTCACTGCCAGAAATTCCAGAATCCGTTCCTTCACTTTCTCAAGCCCGTAATGCTCTTTTTCCAGAATCTTTTTTGCTTCCTTTAAATCCAGGCGGTCCCTGCTGCGTCTGTCCCAGGGAAGTTCCAGAAGCGTCTCGATATACCCGCGGATGACGGAAGCCTCTGCAGAATTGGAACCGGCATTCAGGAATCTCTGGATTTCCTTCTGAATCCGCTCCTTCACTTCCCCGGAAGCCGAAAGCTCCCTGACCGCCTTCCGGAACTGTTCCGCTTCCGCTCCGGGCCCTTCATCTCCAAGTTCCTCCCGGATCACTTTCATCTGCTCCCGCAGAATATAGTCCTTCTGATTTTTATCCACCCGCGCTTTTACTTTTTCCTGAATGCCCTTCCGGAACTGCTCGATCTCAATCTCGTTATTCAGCATAATACAGAGCATCTCATAGCGCTCTGCCAGAGACAGCGTCTCCAGAAGCTTCTGCTGCTGCTCCCATGCAAACGGCGTATGCACCATCACCTGTGTCATCAGCTTTTCCAGACCGTCGCTGTCCAGAACCTGACGTACGATGTCTTTCCCGGTTCTGCTGCTGCCCTCACAGTACCTGCGGAAAATATCCTGCAGATTCCGGTACATGGCCTCTTTTCCGCTTCTGGGCAGTTTCCCGAAATCTTCCGGTTCTACCCGGACCACTGACGCTTCCAGATATTCCTCCCCGTCAAGGTGCGTAAGCTTTGCACTGTACAGCCCTTCCACCAGAACACGCAGGATATGATGGGGCATCTTCACAATCTGCTTGATCTCCGCAACGGTTCCCGTCAGAAACAGTCTGTCCATATCCGGAGTCTCATCCTCCGGATCCTTCTGCGCCGTTATAAAAAGCCGCTGCTCCTGCGTCAGCGCTCTTTCCACCGCCTTCACAGAGCGGGCGCGCGTCACATCAAAATGGGTGATCATCTCCGGAAGGATCACCATCCCGCGCAGAGCAACCGCCGGCAGTTTCATTTCAAGTTCTCCCATATCTTCCCCTCCTGTTATCGTTCTGCATCTGCCCGTAGAACGCCCCTTTGTCCGAAACGGTCTCAGGCGGCCCTGCGTTTTGAAACCGTTCCCGGCATTCCCCGGTCAGATGCTGTTATCTGCTGCCGCAGCAGATGCCGAAAAGGGACCCTTCAGAAAAGGCCCCTCATTCTTATCTCCTCGTTATCACCGGCTTCCCGGTTCCTTCCACTGATTCCCGTGTGATCGTACAGCTCTTAATGCTGTCATCCGACGGAATCGTGAACATCAGATCCATCATTGTCTCTTCCATGATCGACCGCAGCCCTCTTGCCCCGGTCTTACGGGATATGGTCTTATCCGCAATTGCTTCAACTGCTTCCCTGTCAAACTTCAGTTCCACATTGTCCAGTCCGAACAGCTTCTGATACTGACGGATAATGGAATTCTTCGGCTCCAGCAGAATCCGCACCATATCATCACGAGTCAGAGGATCCAGAGACACTGCAATCGGCACGCGCCCCATGAATTCCGGAATCATTCCAAACTTGATAAAATCTTCCGGAAGCGCATTGCGCAGAAGCTCTCCCACGTCCTCCCGCCGTTTATCTCTGATATCTGCATTAAATCCGATCGATCCCCGATCCATGCGGGTCTCAATGATCTTGTCAAGGCCTTCAAAGGCTCCTCCGCAGATAAAGAGAATATTCGTCGTGTCAATCTGCAGAAGCTCCTGATGCGGATGCTTCCGGCCTCCCTGAGGCGGAACGGAAGCAATGGTGCCTTCCACGATCTTCAGAAGCGCCTGCTGCACTCCCTCGCCGGATACATCCCTGGTAATCGACGGATTTTCTGATTTTCGGGTAACCTTATCTATTTCATCAATATAGATGATGCCCTTCTGGGCACGCTCAATGTCGTAATCCGCTGCCTGAATGATTTTCAGCAGGATGTTCTCCACATCTTCGCCTACATAACCGGCCTCCGTCAGCGTTGTTGCATCTGCAATCGCAAACGGCACATTCAGGATCTTTGCCAGCGTCTGCGCCAGCAGCGTCTTGCCGGAACCGGTGGGACCCAGCAGAAGAACATTGCTCTTCTGAAGTTCCACATCCAGATCCGGCTCCGCAAGAATCCTTTTATAGTGATTATATACGGCCACGCAGAGCGCTTTCTTGGCGTTCTCCTGACCGATCACATAATCATCCAGGAATCCTTTAATCTCTTCCGGTTTTAAGAGATTGATCTCTTCTTCATCAAAAATGCCCTCTTCTTCCGACAGTTCCTCTTCAATAATCTCAGAGCAGAGCTCTACACATGCATCACAGATGAAGACGCCGTTCGGTCCTTTGAGAAGCTTTAAGACCTGGCTCTCTGTCTTGCCGCAAAAAGAACATCTGATTTCGTTTCTAGCCATGTAATTCTCCCTTAATGCCTCGCCATAATCTGGTCAATAAGCCCATAAGCCATCGCCTCATCGGCAGTCATGTAATTATCACGTTCTGTATCCTGCTGGATCACTTCCAGCGGCTGGCCCGTACGCTCTGCCAGAATGCCGTTTAACTTCTCCCTTGTCCGCAGGATATGCTTCGCCGCAATCTCGATCTCTGTCGCCTGGCCTTTGGCGCCTCCCAGAGGCTGATGGATCATGATCTCCGAATTGGGCAGGGCAAAGCGTTTGCCTTTCGTTCCTCCTGCCAGAAGAAACGCCCCCATGCTTGCCGCCATGCCGATACAGATTGTTGATACATCGCATTTAATGTAGTTCATTGTGTCAAAAATCGCCATTCCGGCAGTCACAGAACCTCCCGGGCTGTTGATGTAGAGGTTGATATCCTTCCCGGGATCCTCGGATTCCAGAAACAGAAGCTGAGCCACCACCAGGCTGGCAGTTGTCTCATTTACTTCCTCTCCAAGGAAAATAATCCGCTCTTTCAGAAGCCTGGAATAGATGTCGTAGCTTCTCTCTCCTCTGCTGGTCTGTTCAATGACGTAAGGTATTAATGCCATGTTATTGTCCTCCTCCTGATGATGAAACCATTCTTTCGCTGACAAAGGGCACAGCTGCCCTGCCATGCCCTCCCGGCCCGACAGGGCCCCTGTCTTACACGATCCCCGGCAGCACGGACCTGCTGCAGCATTCCCGCAGTCTACTCCTCAACTGCTGCGTCTCTTACCAGATCGATTGCTTTCTGAATCGCCAGATCCTTCTTCATGTCTTCCAGACGTTCTTCTCCTAACAGATTCTTTACCTTGTCAATATCCGTCCTGTAAAGTTCTGCCATTCTCTGGAATTCAGCCTCCGTATCTTCCTCTGTTATCTCAATCTTCTCAGCCGCCGCAACTGCTTCGAGGACCAGCCTGCTCTGAATATTCTGAAGCGCTCTTGGCTTCATCTGCTCTTTATACTGTTCTGCAGTCATGCCTGTATACTGGAAGTACTGGCTGAGAGACATTCCCTGCATCTGCATGCGCTGCGCAAAATCCTCCATAAGCTGTTCGGTCTGAAACTCGACCATCGCATCCGGGATCTCCATCTGCGCGCCGGCAATGATCTTCTCAATCACCGCGTCTTCCTTCATTTTCTTTGCATCTTCTTCTTTACCTTTCAGAAGTCTTGCCCTGATATCTGCTTTATATTCATCCAGCGTATCAAATTCGGACACTTCCTGTGCAAACTCATCGTCTACTTCCGGAAGTTCCTTCACCTTAATGGAATTCACGCGGCATTTGAATACGGCTGCCCTGCCTGCCAGTTCTTCTGCATGATATTCCTCCGGAAATGTCACGTTCACATCCAGTTCTTTATCGACCTCTGCGCCGATCAGCTGCTCTTCAAATCCCGGAATAAAGGAGCCGGAGCCGATGGTCAGATCATAATTCTCTCCTTTTCCCCCTTCGAACGGAACACCGTCCACAAAGCCTTCAAAGTCGAGGGAGACCATATCCCCGTTCTCTACCGCACGGTCTTCCACCGTAATGGTTCTGGCGTTGGCTTCTCTCTCCTTCATGAGATCCGCTTCCACTTCCTCATCCAGCACCTCAACCGGTACCTTCTCCACCTGAACGCCTTTGTACTCGCCGAGTGTCACTTCCGGCTTTACAGCAACCTCTGCAGTAAAGATAAACGGCTTTCCGCTCTCGAACTGAACGATATCGATCTGCGGGCGGGATACCAGCTCTTCCCCGCACTCATCCGCTGCCTCGCTGTAAGCCCCCGGAAGAAGCTCGTCAATGGCATCGTTGTAAAAAACTTCTTTTCCATACATCTTCTCGATCAGCTGACGCGGCGCCTTTCCTTTGCGGAAACCCGGAATGTTGATATTTTTTTTCGCTTTCTGATATACGGTCTGAATTGCTTTTTCCACTTTTTCAGCAGACACTTCAATGGTCAGCTTCGCCATGTTTTTCTCTGATTTTTCTACCTGTACGCTCATAGTTGTAAGTATATCCTCCTCGTAATTTTATATCAGTATTCCCTGTTTTACATACTCATAGACATTATGAAAGTATAACACAAAAAAATGAGGCTGTCTAGCCCGACAGCCCCATTGTTTTTGTTATTTTTACCGTTTTTTCGTCCTTACTGACCGGAAGACATCTGCTGTTCCTGCTTCATGATCATCTTCTTGACCATCTCGCCGCCGATGGAACCTGCCTGTCTGCTGGTCAGATCACCGTTGTAACCATCCTTCAGCGGAACGCCAAGCTCGCTGGCAACTTCCTCTTTAAAACGGTTCATGGCCGATTTTGCTTCCGGTACTGCCATACTGTTGGTTCCGGATGTGCTGTTCTGATTTGTCATGTTTATCACCTCCATGCCCATAGTATCCGCCAAAACCGGATGGACATACTGGAAGTTTCTTCCGTTTCACGGACATCTTCTGCACCGGGGGATCAGGCATGTCCGTAGAGGATTCCCTTTTTAATCTCCTCCGCCTTTTCCGGGGAAGCCAGCTGTTGGGCAAGCGCCAGCGCAAACGGGACCGCCGTACCCATTGCACGGCTCGTCGTCACATTGCTGTCAACTGCGACTTTCTCATATACCACCTCTGCGCCCGCAAGCCTTTCTTCAAAGCCCGGATAACATGCTGCTCTTTTTCCCTTCAGGATCCCAAGGTCTCCGAGTACGCTCGGCGCCGCACAGATCGCCGCCACCTTTTTTCCTTCTTCATGAAAACGCACCAGAAGTTCTGTCAGTTCCTGACACGCTCCCAGATTCACAGTCCCCGGCATGCCGCCCGGAAGCACCAGCATCTGCGTCCCGGTAAAATCCGCATCCTTCAGGCACACGTCTGCCTGAACCGGAATCTTATGGCTTCCGGTCACCATCCTCTCTTCTGTTATGGATACGGTCTGTGTGTCCACGCCTGCGCGCCGCAGGATGTCCACGACGGTCAGGCCCTCGATCTCTTCAAACCCGTCCGCAAGAAATACGCATACTCTGCTCATATGTTCTCCTCCTGTTTTTTTTCTATCATATCATTTTTTTCATAAATATGCTACACTTTACGAAGCATCCTTTTCACTGGATGCCGAATGACAACTCACAGCAAACAGAAAGGAAACCCCATGAAAAATTTTGAGATTGAACGAAAGTATCTGGTTCACACACCCCCGAAAAACCTGGCAGCCTTCCCCTGCCACGAGATCGAGCAGGGATATCTCTGTACGGAACCGGTGGTCCGGATCCGCCGGCAGGATGAGGAATACTGGCTGACCTATAAGTCCAGAGGACTGATGGTGCGGGAAGAATATAATCTGCCTCTGACAAAGGAGTCCTATCTGCATCTTCGCAGCAAAACCGACGGATGCCTGATCAGCAAACGCCGCTATCGGATCCCCTGCGGGCCCTATACCATTGAACTGGACGTTTTTTCTTCTCCGGAAAACGGGCTTCTGCTCGCCGAAGTGGAATTTCCAACCGAAAAAGAGGCTCTGTCTTTTCAGGCGCCGGACTGGTTCGGAGAAGATGTCACGAATTCTCCCAGGTACCACAACAGCGTCATGAGCCAGTCGGCGGTCAGTCAGAATCCATCTTCTTTTTAATGGCTTCCAGCATCTCTTCCGGCGTTTTTGCATCTGCGGGCTTTTTCACACGCAGGAAGAGAAGCCGGAAAAGCCTCAGATGTATTCGAATCCATATGGATATTTTCCTGATGTTTTTCTTCATGTTCCGTGTTCTCCCATTTCTATTTTACCTGATTGCGGAGTAAAAAATCAACTGATATTTTTATTTTTAATACTAACAGTTTTTTATTCTTCCAATCCGGTGTATTTTTACATGTGGAAACCTTATCTTGCTATAATATCCCCGAAAAAGAGGTGTATTATGGCAGATTATGAAATAAATCTTGGAAAAACATTGAAAGAACTTCGAAATCATCAGGGGATCACGCAGAAAGAGCTTGGTAAACAGCTGGATCTGACCTCTCAGGCATATTCCCGCTATGAAACCGGCGATCGCCTTCCCGACCTGAAAATGGCCTGCCGTATTGCCAGATATTATCACATCACGCTGGATCAGCTGGTCTGCCGGGGCCTGCATCCCGATCCTTCCAGGATCGACCCGTTTGCCACGCTCCCGGAAGGATACCGGCAGCTTGTTGAAGATTATCACAGGCTGCCGGCCAGAAGTCAGGAACGGCTTCTGGAATATCTGGAGTTTCTGAAATACAAAGAAAAGAAAAAAGAACTTTCCCGTTAGGCTTCATATACCACCTTTCCGGCACAGATTGTATAACAGACTCTGCCGGGAAGTTCCCAGCCCAGAAACGGACTGTTCGAAGCCTTTGACGCAAACCGTTCCACCCGCCAGCGTTCTGTCTCAGAAAAAATGACCAGATCCGCCGGTGCGTCTTCGGTAATACTTCCGGGGATCATCCGGTAAAATTCAGCAGGATTTCTGCTCATCAGCCCCATAAGCTGAAGAAGCGTCAGATGTCCTGGTTCCACCAGCGACAAAAGCCCAAGTCCCAGAGAAGTCTCAAGCCCTGTGATACCGCTTGGAGCTTCCGCCAGCGGACGTGCTTTTTCTTCTGCACTGTGAGGAGCATGATCCGTCACAATCAGATCAATCGTCCCATCCTGCAGTCCTTTGATGATCGCCTGCCGGTCTTCCTCTGTCCGGACCGGCGGATTCATACGGGCATTCGTCCCATACTCCAGCACCGCCCTGTCCGTCAGTGTAAAATGATGCGGAGTCGCTTCGGCATGGAGATCCGCTCCCATTGCCTTTGCCATACGCACCAGTTCCACGGAATTTCCGGAACTGATATGCTGAATGCACACACGGGCCCCGGTATGGAGCGCAAGCATGCAGTCCCTTGCCACCATCACATCTTCGGACGCCCGGGGAGCTCCGCCATACGAAAGCTTTTCTGACACTTCCCCCTGATGAACCCCCGGCGCTGCGATCAGAAGCGGGTCTTCTTCATGCAGGCTCAAAGGAAGCCCCAGTTCCTTCGCCTTCTCCATCGCTTCCAGCAAAAGACACTCGTCCATCAGAGGAATTCCATCATCGGTAAATCCCGGCGCACCGGCATCTGCCAGCGCTTCCATATCCGTCAGCTCCTTTCCCTTCAGTTCTCTGCTGACTGCTGCCGCCTGAAGGACATGGATCCCTGCTGCTTCTCCTTTTTTCTGCACATACTTAAGTGTCTCCACATTGTCTACGGCGGGCTTTGTATTGGCCATACAGACCACCGTTGTAAAACCGCCCTTTGCCGCTGCGCGCGCGCCGGTCTCAATATCCTCCTTATAAGTAAATCCCGGATCGCGAAAATGCACATGCGCATCCATAAGCCCCGGCGCCACCACCAGCCCGGACGCGTCAATCACCCGTTTTGCAGGATCGGCAAGCCCCTCTCCAACCTTTGCAATCCTGGCTCCGTCCAGCAGGACATCCATCACCTGGTCTGTCCCGGTTACCGGGTCCACTACTCTTCCATTTTTTATCAGTATCATATGATGCTCCTTTCCCCGGGCCGCAGATTCGGCAGCCCGGATCTTCCATACTGTCATTGTATATGCAGAAGGCCCCTCTGCGCAAGCATTACTGTGCACCTGTGCGCAGTCCGGACCTGGCATCCTCTGTTCGTTCTGGCGAAAGACGCTGTTGTATGATATAATTTTCTGCAGGAGGAAAAGAAGTATGAAGCATTTAGCAAAAGGGCTGTTTCTTGGATTTGGGATTGGGATATGCATACTCTGTGCATGTATCTTTTTTCTGACGGCAGAGCATCCGGATTCTCAAATAAACGGTTCCGGGACACAGAACGCAGAACCGGAAGAACCATCAGCAGCAGAGACCACGGTTCCGGAAGAAGGGACGGATGTCTCATCGGATCTCTCCGCGGAAGAACAACCGGAACAGACGCCGCCCGGTGATTCTTCTGCCGCAGAAGAAACGGTTCTGTCGGAAGAAGCACATGCCGAGGAGACCACCCCGGAAGAGACGGCAGAACTGCCGCAGGAAGCCGTACTGGCTTTTGCCGGAGATGTCATGTTCTCGGAACAGTACCTTGCAGCCTATGACAGAAACGGCATTCAGGCCCTGGCCAGCGAACAGATGCTCGCAGAGATGAGGGATGCCGATCTGTTCATGCTGAATGAAGAATTCCCGTTCAGTCTCCGGGGGGAGCCGATGGAGGACAAGCAGTATACTTTCCGCACGGATCCCAAATATGTATCGATTCTTCAGGATCTGGGAACCGACCTGGTCACGGTCGCCAACAACCATGCACTGGATTTCGGACAGGATGCCTTCTGTGATACGCTGGATACGCTGAAGCAGGCCGGGATCACCTGTGTCGGCGGCGGCTACCATATCGCCGAAGCATCCGCTCCCGCCGTCTGTACCGTAAACGGTCAGACCTTTGCCATCTTTGCCGCCACCAGAGTCTCCCCGTCCTACGACTGGTATGCAACCGACAGCCAGCCGGGCATGTTCCAGACCTACGATCCGACAAAGCTGAATGCTGCCATCGCAGAAGCAGAAGAAACATACGACCACACGATTGTCTTCGTCCACTGGGGCATCGAGCATGTGGAATATCCCGAAGATTATCAGCGGGCGCTGGCAAAAGGGTATATCGATGCGGGAGCAGACCTGATCATCGGCTGTCATCCCCATATCCTGCAGGGTTTTGAGTACTACAGGGATGTCCCTGTCATCTACAGTCTTGGAAATTATCTGTTCGGCAACCGGGACGGAAACACGCTCCTGTTAAAAGCCGTCTTCCATGCGGACGGCGCTCTGGACATCCGGTTTGTCCCATGCAAACGGCAAAACGGAATCCTTTCTGTCATAGAAGAGCCAGGCTCCCTGTATCAGCATTTGACGGAACTTTCCTTCCATGCAGAGGTCTCCGCAGAAGGTGTGCTGCGATCCAGCGTGACGGAATAACCCCGTACCCCCGGACGGCCTTCCAGGGCTCCTGCCCTTCTGCGGGCGGCTGTACCGCTCCCCCGGAATTTCTCAGGGATGCAGGATCCGCATGGTACATAAACGAATTATCCACAATACAAGAGTATTCAATATGCACGGCGGTGCTGTCAATTCCAGATGAACTCCAATAACCGGGAGCGGCGGTGCCCGGCGGATATGCCGTAGTATTCACATAAAAAATACACTGCTTTTAAAAGATATAAGACCTCGGAATATTCCGGGGTCTTATTGTTGTACCGTATTTTCTGACTGTGATGCACTTATCTCATTTCTACAGGGAAAGAGAGGTACACAAAATGAAAATCTACAAGGTGTCAATGCCCTTGGTCGGGCTTATCCCATTTCTACTAATGGCAAGAAGGAGACCTCATAATGGAACAAGGGTGTGTCAATGCCCTTGGTCGGGCTTATCCCATTTCTACAGAATGAACAATATTAATATTATTATGGAAACTGTTGGTGTCAATGCCCTTGGTCGGGCTTATCCCATTTCTACACTACCAGCGCTCAGGGAAATGTGTGGCTGAATAATTGTGTCAATGCCCTTAATCGGGCTTATCCCATTTCTACGGTATCCCTTCCAAAACCCTTTAAAATCAATGGTTTCCGGGCCCGTTTTCAGGGGGTAATTGTCAGAAAATTCTGACAATTCGGCTTTTTCGAACAAAAACGTGCATGTTTACAATTTGTTCATATTTATGCCAGTTTTTATTTTACAACACATCCGGCAAAAACGCAAGCAAAATTTCAGAATGTTCTGACAGACGGTTACCATTTACTCATGTGAGATAACGAAGTAAAAGAAGTGTAAAAAATTTTGCCGTTCCCTGTCCGGCTGACTGCCGGACAGGTCAAGCTTCAGGTACCCTTGTATGCTTCTGTGCAAGACGTACCCCCTCTTCCACATAATAACATTTCATCAGTATTCTTTTTTGTGATAAATACCCACAGTCAACGGATAGGATAAAGCAAACACGAGCAAAGAACTTAAAAGCAAAACAGCCGCACTTAATAGAATTGCAGTCACGCCGGGGACTAAATAAAGGTTGAGCACACTAATAATTCCTAATACAACACCAATTCCACAAAGTAAGCTGATTACTAAAAATACATCGCTTCTTTCTTCGCCTCCCAGATAAAGCAGGGGAAAGAAAAATGCTCCTGTAAAAATGCTTACACTAATTCCCAACGCAAATATGGAAACTGCGTCAATGCGATTGTCATAAGGACAGCCATGCAATGCCCATGATAAACTTATAACGATTCCTGCATACAGTGTTCCGACAAGCAGCCATATCAGCTGACTGATAAAATAACTTTTCACAATAGCAGCTCTCTTTACAGGCAAAGTCAATTTGTATTTTCCCCATTTTGAAATGAACTCTTTCTTTATGCTTGTAACTGCATTTACAGAAAAGCCAACCATGCTTAACAGAACGTAACCAATAAGAAGCGGCTGGCTGATAACTGCAACAACAAAAATCCCCAGTATAAGCATAAAAGTCGAAAAAACTTTTGCATTTGAATAAACCGTTAAAAAATTATTTTTAAGCAGCCCTTTCATACTCGCTCCCCCTTTACCAGCAGCAACATGATTTCATCAACTGAAACATGGTCTACCACAGCGCCTTTATATTTTCGCTGTGCTTCTTTTCCATTTGCAACTAAAACATCAATCTGAAAATCCCGTTTTCGGTAAGCAATCATATCGCCGGGGTCTAATGCAAGGAACTGGCTTTCCCTGCAGCGCATCACCGCATAATTATATACCAGATCATTTTTTGATGCGGTCATAATTAATTTTCCGTTATGAATGAATGTGATATAATCTGCAATCTTTTCCAAATCGCTTGTGATATGAGAAGATAAAAGGATAGAATGGCTTTCTTCCTGCACAAATTCAAGAAAAACGTCCAGCATTTCGTCACGCATAATGGGGTCTAAACCACTGGTTGCTTCGTCCAAAATCAATAATTGCGGGTGGTGCGACAAGGCAACTGCAATAGCCAGCTTCATTGTCATTCCTCTGGAATAATGTTTGATTTTCTGTTTAACAGGCAAATGAAAATCCTCCAAATATTTTTGAAACAGGGCATGATCCCATTGTGTATAAATTCCCTCCATGACTTGAGATAATTGTTTCGCTGTCCAAAAACCCGGAAAATTATCTCCGTCATAAACCACACCAATTTTTTCCCGAATGTCTGTGTCAATATCCCGCATTTCTTTTCCAAACAGCTTTACCATGCCGCTGTCTTTTCTGACAGTATTTAAAATACAGCCAATGGTGGTAGTTTTACCTGCGCCGTTTTCACCAACAAAGCCCAGAATAGCCCCATACGGCAATGAGAAAGAGAGTTTATCCAATATAAAATTTGACTTCGGAAAAGACTTACAGAGCTTCTGCAATTCTAAAATGTTTTCCATGTTATTCGTCCTCCTGATAAAATAAAGTTAATAATTCCGTCAGCTTTTCAAGAGAAATATTGCTCATTCTCCCTATTTCAGCGGCTGCCTGTAAATGTTCTTCGGCTATACGCTGTTGTTCCTCCTGATAAAATTCTTTGTTCTGCGCCGACACAAAGCTTCCTCTGCCAACCGTAGTTTCGATAAATCCGTCCCTTTGTAAATCCTCATAGGCTTTTTGGACTGTAATAACGCTTACATGGATTGATTTTGCCAAAGCCCGCATGGAAGGGATTGCGTCGCCTGCCTGTAATTCTCCGCTCATTATCATTGCCTTGATTTGTGATGTGATCTGTTCATAAATCGGTTTATTGGCATTGTTACTGATAATGATTTCCAC
>VSND01000044.1 GCA_009774145.1 Lachnospiraceae bacterium
GTCGGATAAGTTTTTAAAAAAGACTTTTTCCACCAAGGGGGTAGTGCGCCCAAAATTCAGGCTATGGATTCACACTTATTATACATCAGAAAGTCCTGTATGACATTTTTTTTATGGAAAAGTTGTAAAGTGGTGGTTTTTACCGAATAAAGGAAATTGCAAAAAGACAGGGGCTGACGAACAAGAAAGTGAAGAATGGCTGGGTTTGGAGCAGGATTACTTTTCGGAGGACGAAAGGGAGCGTATTCTTGCCAGAGCGTCAGAGGAGATACAAAAAGAAAACGCGGAATAAAAAAGGAGTAGAAAATATTTGACCAGAAGAAAGAAAGCAGGCGCTCTGATACTTGCAGATGGATTATTTGCTGCACTGACAGTCAGTGCGGCAGAATATTTTCAACTGAAAAAGGAGCAGGCGTTTTCTCTGGATATTCCGTCGGATCCATGGTCTTCCATGCTGATGGATTTTTCGGAAGAAGAGGTATCGGTAACCGAACATGGAGTAACGGTGCGGGCTGAGCAGGCAATCTGCGACAGACGGGCAACATGCATCTGTTTTGAGATTGAACTGCCGGATGGCTGTTTTCCCGGCACAGGGAAAAATATTTCTTATAAGTCTGATCGTCAATGCACTGCATCTGCCCGTTGATCCATCCAAAGCAGAGCGCTTCTTCCCGCGCCGAATTTGCGCTGCGAAGCGGCATTTTCTTCTGCTCGTGGAAGGGGATGAAAGTTCCGTGGGTCTGATGATTCTCTGACGGAATGATTCGTCAGGCCCTGGGGACAGCAATCCCTGCGTAGGGTGAAAGAGCATGCGCAGGCAATATTGATGCAATGATAAATTAAATCCGGATAATCTGAAGAAGAAGCGTTCTGCATTCTTCTTCATTTTTTTTGCGCAGCGCTTCATAGAGTGCAAGCCACCGTCCGGGCCAGATATTTTTCTGCTCAGAGTCCAGATCCTTGATACGCCTGGCAGCGTTGTGATGCATATGACGGCGCATGGGTTCCTTTGCCAGAGAAAAAGCATAGGTCATCAGAGTATTGTGGGTCATACCGATCAGTGAAGCATGCATTTCTTCCGACGTATCAATCGTTTTCAGAAAATAATTTCGGGCCTGTTCCGGGTCCTTTTCTTCATAATACTGTTCCAGGTCAGCCTGGAACTTCAGACACAATTCGTGAAAATGTTCCAGTTCTTCTTCGGTATACCGCCGGATCATGGCAGGGACACAACCGGATTCGATGACTTCCCGGTATTCCATGACATTTTCTATGGTTTCCGGATTGATGTAAAAATCAGCCAGCTCGTGGATCTGGTCATTTAGATCAAACTGTTTGACATAGGTGCCGTCCCCGACGCGGATATCCAGAAGTCCGAGAGCGCTCAGACGCTGCAGAGCGATGCGGACCGTCAGGCGATTGACGCCAAAGCTTCTGGACAGTTCCATCTCTGTGGGGATTTTCTGTCCGGCTGTCCAGGTGTGGTTCGTGATCAGTTCCTTTATTTTGTCAGAGACAAGATCGGCAGTTGATTTTTTGCTGATTTTCAAATCCTGTTCCATGGATTCCGATACCTCCGTATGACATGAAGATTTTCTGATTGATCTGTTTGTTGGCGTATAAAAACAGAATAACGGATGTTCCGTACAATGTCAAATAATATCAGCATTCTGCATAAAAAATGAGGCTGATTTTTGGTGAAAATCCCGTATTTTCATTTATGTATTGACAACTTTGTCTTTTTATACTAGCATAAAGGGCAATAAAGCGAAAAGGCGAACAAATAACAAAGGAGGGAACGATGAGAGAAATTGTGAAAACAGAAGGCGGAGAAGTCAGAGGAGTCATGCAGAGCGGAATTTTGCAGTTTCGCGGGATTCCTTACGGAAAACCGCCGGTTGGAAGCCGGAGATTTTGTCTTCCGGAACCTTTCGGACCGTGGGAAGGAGTCCGGGATGCCGGCAGACGCGGACCGATCCCGCCTCAGAGAGCTTCGGACCTGGATCTTCCCATGGGGCCGGTGCTGCTTCCCAGAAGCGAAGACTGTCTGACTCTGACAGTCAGCACGCCGTCTCCCGGTGAGGAGCTGCCGGTTGCCGTATGGTTCCACGGAGGAGCAAACTGTTATGGCGGAGGTGATCTGGAATGGTACGACGGGGCGAAGCTGGCCGAAAAAGGGCATGTGGTTGTGGTCAATGTGAATTTCCGGCTGGGTCCTTTTGGGTTTTTCCAGTATCCGGGGATCAGTGAGCACAATCTTTCGGTGGAAGATCAGATGCTGGCGCTTCGGTGGATCCGGAGAAATATCAGAGCGTTCGGCGGAGATCCCGGAAAGGTGACGCTGTTCGGCCAGTCGGCGGGTGCCAATGCCATCGTACATATTTTGTCCAGGTCGGATTCCCGGGACCTGTTTGGGCAGGTTATTCTGCAGAGTCCCTCGCTGGGAAGAGGCAATCATCTGCAGGAAGATGCTTTTGCGGTGGGCAGGAGCCTGGTGAAAAATCTCGGGATTTCCGGAGATGAGAAAGAAGCAGTGAAAGAAAAGCTGCAGTTCTGCTCCGTGGATGAGATTCTGGATGCGGCGGAAGGGATAGATACAGAACTTCTGGCAAAGCATCAGGGAATGGTCTTTAAACCGGTGATGGATTCCTGGCATACGCCGGAAGAGACGATCCAGGCGGCGGCAGCGGCAGCGGCAGAGAGAAAGGTCCGGATTGTAATCGGAACGACAAAAGAGGAAATGAACGCATTTCTCACCGGCAGAGATGAGGAGACGGTGCAGAAGGCGGCGCAGATTCAGCAGATGCGCTATGAGCTTCCGGCCCGGGCATTTGCCTGTCTTGCGGCGCAGAAAGGATGCAGCGTCTGGAAATATCGTTTTGACTGGAAGGCGGGAGCGTCCCGGTTCGGCGCCTGCCATTGTCTGGAACTTCCCTTTGTGTTCGGCAACCTGGAAGCCTGGGACGCTCCTATGCTGGACGGTGCTTCCCGGGAAGAGATGGAGAGGCTGGTATCCGTCATACAGGAGGCATGGTGCGGATTTTTCCGTTATGAGGTTCCAAAAGAGACGGAATGGCCGGAATATAACGGCGAATCCTGCCGGATCAAATGCTTTGACAATGAGAAAAATCCGGTCATGAAAGAAGCGGATGATATCAAAGCATCCGGCGGAAAGGAATGAGCAGATGAAGATCGGACTTGGAATCGGGGATCGGGTGCAGGAAGTATCCATACCGGATGCGATGCATCCGGAGGTTCTGCTTCCCAATGAGGCATCTCATGATCTGACCGGAATCGAAGAGGTGCAAAGAGCTCTGCGGCATCCCGTCGGTGCGCCTGCACTCAGGGATATGATAAGAGCCGGTGAGAAGATCGCCATTGTGACCAGCGACATCACCAGACCGGTACCCAGTAGGGAGATCCTGCCTGCTCTGCTGGATGAGCTGTATGCGGCAGGAGCAAAGCCGGAGGATCTCACTCTTGTATTTGCGCTGGGAAGCCACAGACCTCATACCGAAGAGGAAAAGAGAAAGCTGGCCGGAGACCGGGTTTACCGGGAAATCCGCTGCGTGGATTCTGACCCGGAAGACTGTGTGCATCTGGGCGTGACGGCCCGGGGGACGCCAGTGGACATCACAAGAATCGTTGCGGAAGCAGACCGGCGGATCTGCATCGGCAATATCGAATATCATTATTTTGCCGGTTATTCCGGAGGCGGAAAGGCGATTATGCCGGGGGTGTCCACCCGGGCGGCGATCCAGGCAAATCACCGGATGATGACAGATCCCCGGGCGTGCGCCGGCAGGCTGGATGATAATCCGGTGCGCATGGATATTGAGGAAGCGGCAGCCGTCTGCGGAGTGGATTTTATTCTGAATGTGGTTCTGGATGAGCATAAAAAGATCCTTTACGCAACAGCCGGCGATGCAGTGAAAGCCCATCGGGAAGGCTGCCGGTATCTGGACGGCATCTATCAGAAAAAAATCCGGAAGAAAGCAGATATTGTGATCGTATCCCAGGGAGGCGCACCCAAAGATCTGAATCTGTATCAGACCCAGAAAGCGCTGGACAACGCAAAGCATGCAGTGAAAAAGGGCGGAACCATCATCCTGATTGGCTCCTGCAGGGAAGGGCTGGGGGAATCGACCTTTGAAAAATGGATGACAAAGGCCAGGGTGCCGGAAGAACTGACGAGAAGAATCGAACAAAAGTTTGAACTCGGAGGACACAAGGCGGCGGCAATCGCGCTGGTGCTGGAGCAGGCGGACATTTATCTGGTGTCCGATCTGGAACCGGAGTTTGTAAAGACGCTTTTTATGAAACCGTTTGGTACAGTGCAGGAAGCGTTTGAGGCCGCTGTCCGGGAACAGGGAGCCGATTCCCGGGTGATTGTGATGCCCTACGGAGGTTCGACCTTTCCCTGTCCGGATACAGAGAAGACGGAAACGGAACTCTAAAACAGTATCTGCTGGAAAAGGCAGGATGCGGAACTTTAAAACAGCATCTGCCGGAACAGGCCCCGGAAGGATTTCAGGGCGCGGAAGCGACCGGAAATGCTTCCAGACGCCGGGGGAATGAGAAGGCAGGATGCGGAACTTTAACAGGAGAATAAAAATGGATTATGCAAAGGAATCCCTGAAGCTGCACGAGAGGCTGAAAGGGAAGATTGAAGTGGTTGCCACAGTGCCGGTAAAGAGCAGGGAAGATCTGTCTCTGGCTTACACGCCGGGAGTGGCTCAGCCCTGTCTGGAGATTCAGAAAGACCCGGAGAAAAGCTATGAGCTGACCCGGCGTCACAACATGTGTCTGGTGGTGACGGACGGTTCGGCGGTTCTTGGTCTTGGGGATATCGGCCCCGAGGCGGGCATGCCGGTTATGGAGGGAAAATGCGTGCTTTTTAAAGCCTTCGGAGACGTAGATGCATTTCCTTTATGCATCAAGAGCAAGGATGTGGATACCATCGTGGAGACGATCTATCAGATTTCCGGAAGCTTTGGAGGGATCAATCTGGAAGATATCTCTGCGCCCCGCTGTTTTGAGATCGAGAAGAAGCTGAAAGAGCGCTGCGACATTCCGATCTTTCATGATGACCAGCATGGGACGGCCGTCATTACGCTGGCCGGACTGATGAATGCGCTGAAAGTAGTGCATAAGAACCTGGAAGAAATCAGAGTTGTGGTCAACGGTGCGGGAGCGGCGGCAATCGCCATCTCCAGGCTTCTGCTGTCCGCCGGAGTGCGGCATCTGATCCTGTGCGACCGCCGGGGTGCGATCTATGAGGGACGGGGCGAGGGCATGAATGAGGTCAAGGAAGAGATGGCAAAGATCACGAACCGGGAGAAAAAGCGGGGTTCTCTGGCAGACGTCCTAAAAGGAGCGGACGTATTTATCGGAGTCAGCGCGCCGGGAGCAGTTACTTCTGAGATGGTTCAGACTATGAATGCAAACGCTGTTGTATTCGCCTGTGCCAATCCCACGCCGGAGATCTTTCCAGAAGATGCAAAGGCAGGAGGAGCCGCTGTGGTTGCCACCGGCAGAAGCGATTATCCAAATCAGATCAACAACGTGCTGGCATTTCCGGGCATTTTCCGGGGCGCTTTTGATGTGAGAGCAAGGGAAATCAATGATGAGATGAAATTTGCGGCAGCAGAAGCGCTGGCTTCCCTGATCCCGGTGGAAGAACTGAATGCAGACTATATCATACCTGCGGCCTTTGATGAGAGAGTGGGAGGAGCAGTTGCAAAAGCGGTTGCAGAAGCCGCCCGCAAAAGCAAAACAGCAAGGATCTGAAGTACATGAAAACAGCATCTGTCGGAACAGCCCCCGGAAGGGTTTCCGGGCGCGTCAGCGGCCGGAAATGCTTCCAGACACCGGGGGATGAGAGGACAGATGCGGAACTCTGAAACAGCATCTGCCGGAACAGCCCCCGGAAGGGTTTCCGGGCGCGTCAGTGGCCGGAAATGCTTCCAGACACCGGGGGGATGAGAGGACAGATGCGGAACTCTACATAGGAGAAAATTATGGTGAAAAATAAACTGGCGTTTCCTCATGTGATGGTGCTGCTGGTGGCGCTGGCGGCTGTCAGCTGTGCGCTGACCTATGTGATACCGGCAGGCACTTATCAGTTTGATGACAATGGCTATGTGATCGCAGATTCTTTTCAGTATGTGCAGAATACGCCGGTGAATCTGTGGAGTGCGGTGCTGAAGCTTACCTCGGCAATCGCGTCCATGGGAACGACGTTTGCGCTCCTGTTTGTGCTGGGAGGGATGGTAAATGTACTGATCTCTTCCGGCGCCATTGAAAATGTGGTGGATTTCTCCATCTTCCGACTCCAGGACAAGAGCCTGAAGGTACTGATCCCCTGCATTACCGTCATGATGTCTCTGCTGGGCGGACTGGCGGGAAATGACGCCATGATCACCTTTGTGGCCTGCGGGATGCTTCTGGCCCGGAGGACGAGGCTGGACCGGGTGGCAGGCATGGCGATCTTCTATCTGCCCTACATTACCGGGCAGGCCATCGGGCCGACGGTCTTGATGATCCTCATGTGTCAGGAGATGTGCGGAATTCCCGCTGTGTCCGGACTGTCGGTGCGAATCGTGATCTGGATCATTTTTACGGTGGTCTGTGCCGTTTACAATACCCGTTATGCGCTCCGGGTATCCCGTGATCCCTCCAAAAGCATTGACGGAGAGATTCTGGAACCGGAGGGCGGCAGCAGGGATGACAATGATCCGGTCAGTCTGAGACGATCTTCGGTTGTGTCAGTGCTCATGATCCTTCTGCCCTTTGTGATCTATGCGTATGGTTCCTCCAAATACAACTGGGGATTTGAGTATCTGATCGGCATCGGATTTATCGGGGCGGTGATCCTGGGAGGCGTCTTTCGTTTTACGCCCAATGACTGGGCAAAGCGTTTCTGCGAAGGGGCCACACAGATGGGAGCGGTTTGTCTGCTGATTGGTTTTTCCAAACTGATCAGTACCATACTGGCGGACGGGCAGGTGATCAATACCATCGCCCATGCAGCGCTCGGGCTGATTCAGAGCATGGGTTCCTCCTTCTCAGCTATCGGTATGTTTTTCTTTACGACGCTGTTTAACTTTATGATGCCATCGGGACCGGCCAAGGTTCCGATTCTGATGCCCCTGTTCATGCCGGTGGCGGACGTGCTGGGCATCACGAGGCAGGTCCTCTGTACCTGCTATCAGCTGGGGGACGGGCTGACCAATTTTCTGACTCCGGTGTCTTCGGTCATGGCGACAGGACTGATCCTGTCCGGAACCAGATATTCCAAATGGATGCGGTACGCCGTGCCTTATGCATTGATCCTGATCGGTGTCTCTGCAGTATGCATTTTCTTCCTGCAGTCCATCGGATGGTCATAAAAAATGTGGAGGTAGAAGGAAATGGGAAAATACGGAAAACTTGCGGAATTTATCGTGGAAAAAGTCGGCGGAAAAGAAAATATCAAAAGCCTGACTCACTGCATCACCCGTCTGCGCTTTCAGCTGGCGGACGAGGGAAAGGCGGATGACAACGCCCTGAAAGGGTCTGACGGCATCGTCACGGTTATGAAAAGCGGCGGACAGTATCAGGTGGTGATCGGAAATCACGTGGCAGATGTATACGCGGATGTATGCATTGCGGCAGGTATCACGGAGGAAAATGCTTCCGATGCGGGAGATACACAGAAAGGGCTGTTCAACCGGCTGATTGACATTATCAGCGGCTGTTTCCAGCCGGTGCTGGGTGCGCTCTGCGCGGCAGGTATCGTAAAAGGACTGAACGCGGTGCTGCTCCTTTTGCTGGGCCAGTCCTACGGGGCCGGCGGGACGTATCTGATTCTCAATGCCATCGGCGATTCGGTATTTTATTTCTTCCCGGTGATCCTTGGATATTCGGCCGCGAGGAAGTTCAATGTCCAGCCGGTGATCGGGATTCTCCTGGGAGCCGTCATGTGTTATCCGTCCATACAGAAAAGCACGCTGGAGGCGGCAGGTGAAGCGCTGGGAACGCTGCCCATGATCGGAGACTACTATACGAATTTTATCGGGATTCCTTTTGTGGCGGGCAATTATACCAGTTCGGTCGTTCCGATTCTGGTGGTGACGGCTTTTGCGGGATTCGTACAGAAGACGGCAAAAAAATATATACCGGAAGTGATCCAGAATTTTTTCGTGCCGTTTACAGTGCTGATCGTCAGCATCCCGGCGGGACTTCTGGTGATCGGACCGGTGGTATCTCTCATCACCGATTTCCTGTCTCAGATCTTTACCAGCCTGTACAGCTTTTCTGCAGTCCTGACCGCGGCTGTGGTCGGTATTCTGTGGCAGGTGCTGGTTATCTTCGGTCTGCACTGGGCGGTTATTCCGATCTCCCTTATGAACATGGCTTCTCTGGGCTATGATACGGTGATCGTCGGCAGCTTTGGATGTGCCTTTGCGACCACAGCAGCTACTTTTGCCATGTTCCTGAAGATCCGGAATAAGAAAAGGAAAGCGCTGGCAGCGTCCGCGTCCATCTCCGGTATCTGCGGCGTGACGGAGCCCGCCATCTACGGCTTTGCCCTGCCGGAGAAGACGCCGTTCTTATTTTCTCTGATCGGCAGCGGCATCGGCGGCGCGATCCTCGGTATCTTCGGAGTCAAAAAGTATTCAGTACGGGATCGAACCGCTGGTTACGCTGTCGCACTTTGAGATTCCGTATCATCTGGTGAAAACGTATCAGGGATTTTCGGACCGCCGGGTAATTGATTATTTTGTGCGGTATGCAGTGACTGTCTTTGAACGGTACAAGGATAAAGTAAAATACTGGCTGACCTTCAACGAGATCAATTTTGCCACCATGCCCAAAGGAAATCTGAACATTCTGGGCATTCTGGATGACCGGACGGAGGATCACAACCATCCTTTTGACGATAAAACCCGCAGATATCAGGCGCTGCATCATGTCTTTTTAGCCAGCGCCCGGGCGGTCGTGGAGGGGCATCGGATCCGTCCGGATTTCCGGATCGGATGCATGCTCTGCCACATTACCATGTACCCGCTCACCTGCTCTCCGGACGATATGCTGGAATATCAGGAGCTGGATCATTTTTTCAATGATTTCTGCGGGGATGTGCAGGTGAAGGGAGAATATCCCTATTACATGCAGTATTATTTTGAGAAAAATCAGATCGAACTGAAGATGCAGGAGGGAGATCTGGAACTTTTGAAAAGCGGGACGGTGGATTTTTATTCCTTTTCTTATTATATGACCAACTGTGTGACGAAGAGGAAGGAAGGCGTGGAACTTACTCTGGGCAATCTCATGGGCGGCGCCAAAAATCCGTACCTGAAAGCCAGCGACTGGGGCTGGCAGATCGATCCTCAGGGGCTGCGTTTTACACTGCATAAACTGTACAACCGCTATCATGTCCCGCTGATGATCGTGGAAAACGGCATCGGAGCGGTGGATGAGCTGGAGGACGGAAAAGTCCATGATCCATACCGGATCGCTTATCTCAGGGATCATATTGCGCAGATGCGGCTGGCCGTGGAGAGCGGCGTGGATCTGATGGGTTATACCATGTGGGGGCCCTTCGACCTGATCAGCGCAGGAACCGGGGAGATGAAGAAGCGTTACGGATTTATCTATATCGACCGGGAAAACGACGGCTCCGGAAGCCTGAAGCGCTATAAGAAAGATTCTTTCTACTGGTATCAAAAAGTGATCGCTTCCAATGGGGCGGACCTGCAATAGACAACAAACTTCCGTTTTACTGCCATATTTTTCAAAAAGCAGAGCCATGTGATACGGCTCTGCTTTTTGAGGGTCTGTTAAATTTTTTGAGGAGAGCGATCCCGGTTCCGGGAGACTTTGATGAGTTTTTTGATTGGGGAGAATGTCTGTGCGCAGAATATATGGGACGGGCGCTGGGGCTGCATATACCGTTGCCGGACAGAGTGGGAGACTGGCCGGGCCGGGTTGCATCTTTTTCCATTTTCAGGTAAAATATTGAAGGAGCAGTTCAGAGACGGCAGGCCTCTGAAACAGAAGCAATGATCAGGGGAATATGGAGGAAGAGAAAATGGCGCATTTGTATTTTCAGGTTGAGGTATTGGAGCGATTCTGCAGGGACGCGTTTCGGAAATTCGGATTTTCGGAGGAAGAGAGCAGGATCATCACGGATGTACTGCTGATGTCGGATCAGTATGGGATTGAGTCCCACGGGATGCAGCGGCTGACCCGCTATCACAAGGGAATCGAGTCAGGGATGATCAAAGTGGATGCGGTGCCGGAGGTGGTATTCGAGACGCCGGTGTCCGCGGTCATCGAAGGACATGACGGCATGGGGCAGCTCATCGGGCACAAGGCCATGGAGACAGCCATCGAAAAGGCGAAAAAAACCGGTATGGCCATTGTCACGGTGCGCAACTCCAATCATTATGGAATCGCGGGATATTATGCGAAGATGGCCTGTGACAGGGGGCTGATTGGCATGTCCTTTACCAATTCCGAGGCGATCATGGTGCCCACCAATGCGAAGCAGGCCATGCTGGGAAGCAATCCCATCGCCATCGCCGTGCCTGCCGAGCCGTATCCTTTCTTCTTTGACGCTTCCACCACCGTCGTCACGAGAGGAAAGCTGGAGATGTACCGGAAGGCGGAGAAGCCGCTGCCGGACGGCTGGGCGCTGGATCAGGACGGCAATCCGTCCAGTGACGCGGATCTGGTTCTTCGTAATATCGTCGGCAAGACCGGGGGCGGGATTATGCCTCTGGGTGAAAATGAAGAGATCACCGGAAGTCATAAAGGATATGGATACGGTATGATCTGCGAGCTGTTTACCTCCATCCTGTCGCAGGGTCTGACCTCCAATCACACCCACACGGACGGCAAAGGCGGAACCTGCCACGGTTTTATCGCGATCGATCCGTCGGTTTTCGGCGATCCGGAGGAGATGAAGAAACATTTTTCCGTCTTTCTCAAGGAGCTTCGGGAAGCGCCCAGGGCCGTGGGGAAAGACCGCATCTATACCCATGGAGAAAAGGAAGTGCTGGCCTGCGAGCGTATAAAGAACGAAGGAGTCGCCGTGGATCAGAAGACGCTGGTGGAGATGAAGCAGATGAGCAAGTACCTGGGAATGGATTTTGCATCGTATTTTGGAGCGGTTTCCCTGGAAGAGGGAGGCTATCAGAGTATTTACTGATGCATTGAAAAATATCAGTTCAAGGGGATATTACGATTCACAGAGGCCCAGGGCGCAGCCCCCCGCTCCGTGAACAGTAACGACATGAACGGCGGTCTCTTTGTGTTTTTATGAATCACCGCTTGTAAAAGCAGGGGCAATCGTATATAATCGTATCATTACAGGAAAATCAGGCAGGATTTTCCTCCTGATAAGATTGAGGAGTGAATGAATATGGGAAAAGTACGTACAAGATTTGCGCCGAGTCCCACCGGAAGGATGCATGTGGGAAATTTAAGAACGGCGTTATATGCATATCTGATTGCAAAACATGAGGGCGGGGATTTCCTGCTCCGTATTGAAGACACCGATCAGGAGCGCCTGGTGGAAGGAGCGGTGGACATCATCTACCGTACGCTTCAGAAGACGGGGCTGATCCACGACGAGGGACCGGACAAGGACGGCGGTGTGGGGCCTTATGTGCAGAGTGAGCGCCAGGCTTCCGGCATCTATCTGGAATATGCAAAAAAGCTGGTTGAAAAGGGCGAGGCTTATTACTGTTTCTGTGATAAGGAGCGGCTGGAAAGCCTGAAGCAGGAGGTGGCAGGCAAGGAGATCAGTATCTATGACAAGCACTGTCTGCATCTGTCCAGAGAGGAAGTGGAAGCGAAGCTTGCTGCAGGCGTGCCCTACGTGATCCGGCAGAACAATCCCCAGACCGGGACTACGACGTTTCATGACGAGATCTACGGAGATATTACGGTGGACAACGCAGAGCTGGATGATATGATACTGATTAAGTCTGACGGGTATCCAACCTACAATTTTGCCAATGTGGTAGACGATCATCTTATGGGGATTACGCATGTGGTACGCGGCAATGAGTACCTGTCTTCTTCTCCCAAGTATAACCGTCTCTATGAGGCGTTTGGATGGGAAGTGCCGGTTTATGTTCACTGTCCGCTGATCACGGACGAGACGCACAGGAAGCTGAGCAAGCGGTGCGGACATTCTTCTTACGAGGACCTGATCGAGCAGGGATTTCTGACGGAGGCGGTAGTGAACTTTGTAGCACTTCTTGGATGGTCCCCGGAGGATAATCAGGAGATCGCATCCTTGGCGGAACTGGTGGAGAAATTCGATTACCGCCATATGAGCAAGTCACCGGCAGTCTTTGACTACGGCAAATTAAAATGGATGAATGGTGAATATATGAAGGCGATGGACTTTGATGCGTTCTACGAAAAGGCGCTTCCGATCATGAAAGAGGTCATTACAAAGGACTATGATTTCCGGAAAATCGCGCAGATGGTGAAGACCCGGATCGAGACTTTTCCGGATATCCGGGATCATATCGATTTCTTTGAGGCGGTGCCGGAATACGATGTATCCATGTATACCCACAAGAAGATGAAGACCAGCGCCGAGACAAGCCTTGCCGTGCTGAAGGAAGTGCTGCCGCTTCTGGAGAAGCAGGAAGACTACAGCAACGATGCACTGTATGCAATGCTGAGCGCCTATGTGGCGGAAAAAGGATATAAAAACGGATACGTCATGTGGCCCATCCGTACGGCAGCATCCGGAAAGCAGATGACACCCTGCGGCGCAACGGAGATCCTGGAGATTCTCGGCAGGGAGGAATCCATTGCCCGCATCCAGAAAGCAATTGAGAAATTAAGCTGATCTTATGAGTTCTTTTACAAAATCACAGAGCATGGCGGTCCGTCATCAGGACGGACCGCTGATGGTCCTCGCAGGCCCGGGATCGGGCAAAACTACCGTTGTCACAAGAAGAGTACAGTATATGGTGCAGGAATATGGAATTCCGGCTTCCTCCATACTGGTCATCACATTTACGAAAGCTGCCGCCACAGAGATGAAGGAGCGGTATCTGCGCCTCATGAAGGAGGACCATACGAATGTATCCTTCGGCACGTTTCATGCGGTCTTTTTCAGTATCCTGAAGCTGGCCTACGGATTTACTGCAGGAAATATTATAAGGGAAGAGGTGCGTTATCAGTATCTGAAGGAGACGGTGGAACGGCTCCGGCTGGAGATGGACGATGAGAGTGAATTTCTGTCAGGGATCTCGGCGGAGATCAGTCTTCTGAAAAATGAACGCATTTCTCTGGAAAACTATTTTTCCAAAAACTGTTCGGAAGAGATTTTTCGGACGATCTATACAGAGTATGAGGAAAAAAAGCAGCGGGCGAGGCTTCTCGACTTTGATGACATGCTGCTGTATACCTGGGAGCTTCTGACGAAGCGTCCGGACATTCTGTCTGCCTGGCAGCGGAAATTTCAGTATCTGCTGGTGGATGAATTTCAGGATATCAATCAGCTCCAGTATGATATTCTGAAGCTTCTTTCGGCTCCGGAGGACAATCTTTTTATCGTGGGAGACGATGACCAGTCCATCTACCGGTTCCGGGGCGCAAAGCCGGAGATCATGCTGAACTTTCAGAAGGATTATCCGTCGGCGGGACAGGTGATTCTGAACGACAATTTCCGTTCCACAGAACAGATCGTGGAGGCGGCAGGCAGAGTCATCGTTCACAATCAGATGCGTTTCCCAAAGGAGATCAAAGCCCGGGGAGGAGACGGATGTCCGGTCCGTGTGCTGGAATTTCCCGATCAGCAGCAGGAGTGCATCTATATTCTGAAGGAACTTAAGCGTTATCAGGAGCAGGGGAAGGCATGGTCGGATACGGCGGTGATCTACCGGACCAATACACAGCCGAGGATACTGCTGCAAAAAATGATGGAATTCAATATTCCCTTCCGGGTTCGGGATCAGATGCCGAATCTCTTTGAACACTGGATTGCAAAAAATATCTTCTGCTATATCCGGCTGGCCATGGGGTCCAGGCAGAGGAAGGATCTGCTGCCTGTGCTGAACCGTCCCAAGCGGTATATGAACCGGGAATGTCTGGATGATGAGATCATTTCTTGGGAACATATGCTGATGTATTATGAGGACAGGGGCTATGTATGCGACCGGATTGAGAAGCTGCAGTACGATCTGAAGATGTTGAGCCGCATGGGGCCTTTTGCGGCGGTCAACTATATCCGGCATGTGATCGGTTATGATGATTATCTGCGGGAGTATGCACAGTTTCGGCGCATGAAGGAGGAGGAACTGTTTGAGGTGGCAGAAGAGCTGGAAGAGAGCGCCAGATCCTGTAAGACCTTTGAGGAATGGTTCGAGTATGTGGACCGATATAAAGAAGAGATGGAGAACATGCGCCGCCGCCAGCAGGAGGTAAAGGACGGCGTGCAGCTGACTACCATGCACAGCAGCAAGGGTCTGGAATATGAACAAGTGTTTATACTGGACGCGGCAGAGGGGATTACGCCGTATAAAAAGGCGGTCCTGGATGAGGATCTGGAGGAAGAGAGAAGGATGTTCTACGTGGCCATGACCCGGGCGAAGAAGGAGCTGAGCATCTGCTATGCGAAAAAACAGGGCAGCCATGAGACTGCACCTTCCCGGTTTCTGCAGGAACTGCGGGGCGAAGGCGGACCGTCTGGCAGGAGGAAGGACAGCATGCGGCTAGGCGCTGAAAGCCGCAGGGCGCAGTCCGAAAGATCTGCAGCCGGACCGGAGGGAAAGCCAGCAGAATCCGGGGCGGGGACAGCAGGAAACGGTTTGGACGTCGAAAGAAAGCCCAAAAGCGGGGAGAAAAGGGAACGAAGAAATCCGCTGGCAAAAGAGATGGAGCGGATCAGAGCGGTAAAACAACGGAAACAATAACAGGAGACATTAAAGATGACAGAACAGTATCAAACCGTCTATGAGGGCGGTGCCGGAGAGATCGTGGAGAAAAAATCCCGGTTCATCGCTACCGTCCGTCCAGTGGAGACAGAAGCGGAAGCACTTGCATTTGTTGAAGAAATGAAGAAGAAATACTGGGATGCCAGACACAACTGTTTCGCCTATGTGCTGGGGGAGCGTCAGGAAATCATGCGCTGCAGCGATGACGGGGAACCGTCTCAGACTGCCGGGAAGCCCATGATGGATGTGCTGACCGGTGCGGGCCTTACGAATACGGCGGTGGTGGTGACCCGGTATTTCGGCGGCACGCTCCTCGGGACCGGCGGACTGGTGCGGGCCTATTCGGCAGCGGTACAGGAGGGGCTGAAGAACAGCCGCATCATCACCAGATGCTCTGGAACCCGGATTGGTATCAGGACCGATTACAACGGAATCGGAAAACTCCAGTATCTGTTCGGACAGAAACAGATTCCCATGATGGATGCGGAGTATGCGGAGAAGGTGTATTTTGCGGTGCTTGTGCCCATATCAAGGGTGCAGGAGATCACAAAGGCCGTAACCGAAGCCACCAGCGGACAGGCGGTGATTGAGGAAGAAGGAAACCTGTATTATGCGGTGCTGGACGGAGAGTATGTGTGCTTTGATTAATGCCGTTTGTCGGTCTTTTTTTGGATTTCACATCATATGTATGTTCTATGAATGGGGGAATCAGCATGCCATTTTTGGATACAATTGAAAAAGGAATCACAAAAGTCAGAGACCTGGGGGAATTAAGCCGTCTGAACGGGGAGATCGCCATACGGGAGACACACAGAAAAGAGTGCTTTACCGTTATGGGAGAGAAATACTATGACTCTCTGAAAAAGGGAACCATTCCTGACTGTACGGTTCTGTATCGGGAAATCCAGAATATTGAAAAAGAACTGGAGCACCTGAAAAGAGAGATTCAGAAACTTCGGAAGATCATGATCTGTCCCAAATGCGGCAGCAGGCTGACTTCCTTTGGGGCATTCTGTCCGGTGTGCGGAACAGAGCTGATGAAAAAAAACATCTGTTCCAGCTGCGGAGCCGTCATGGATCCGGGAGCGAATTACTGTGTCAACTGCGGAAACAGGACGCTGTATACAGGCATCAGGGGAGAGTAGGAGTTATGTATTGCAGTCAGTGCGGAAAAGAAGTCAAAGGGAATGTCAGATACTGTCCGGTCTGCGGGACCAGGCAGGAGATGAGGGTCATGCCGGCAGAGGATATGATACCGAAGGATCTGCCGGCTCAGAAGAGAAAACAGAAAGCGCACCGACAGGGGCGAAGACTGGGAAATTTTCTGGTCAGTGTGATTGCGCTTCTGATTCTGTTTTCAGGAGAGGATACAGTACCGGCTCTCTCGGATTATACCTTTCAGCGAATGGATGTTTCCTGCTTTGCAGTTCAGGGCCAGAGGGAAATGGCCATCTGTGACGCGAAAGGAAATTTCTGTCTCATTGATCTCCCGCAGCAGATCCTGTACAGTGCGGATCACAGCCGGTTGGCATATGTAGACCGGGATCGGGAACTGTATTACATGGATGATACGGACCCTGTCTTTGTGGATGATGGCGTCAGAGATGCAGGACTGTCCTTTTATGGAGATGCGATCGTGTATGTAAGAGACGGAGACGGCAGCCGGGACGAACTCTGCGTCTATACCATCAGGACAGAATCTCTGGAGCGGCTCAAGGTCTCAGACTGCAGATCCTTCTGTATATCTCCGGACGGAAAGCATGTCGCCTGCATGGAAGCGGGCTCGGACGGGACGCTGGTGTTGTGGCAGCCCGGCAGTGAGGCCGCGAAGATCACCGGAAGAGTATCAGAAGTTCTGTCACTGTCAGAGAATGGAGAGATGCTTCTCTACAGGAAGGATGGAGATAAACTCTTTCGGTACCTGAACGGGAAAGAGGAGCAGGCGGCATCAGCCGGAGGAACCATGGATTATGTACTGAATGAAGAGCAGGATGAGATCCTCTATACAGCAGAGGGCAGTACCTGGTATTATTCCATGAACCTGAAGGAGCCGGTACGTCTGGCAGGTGTAAAAGGAAATCTTCTGACCACCTGTTATATGACGGATACTGCCTGCCAGCAGGGGCAGGGGCTGACCCTCGGCAGAAAGACGCTGAAAAATCTGACTTTTGCCACACATGACGTGGGAGGAAATTCCTGTAAGCTCTATCGGCTGAACTGGAATGGAAAAGAAGCGGAACCCATTCTCAATTATGCGGAACAGTTCCGGATTTCCAGAGACGGACGGTCTGTCCTCTATCTGTCGGACCGGAAACTGTATCAGATCCGGGATATCGGGAGCAGTCAGGACCGGGAATGTATCAGCGGCGCCATGGATGTCAGCCAGTTCACCGCGGATGCTGATCTTGGGAAGATCTGGTTTTCCACCTCCGGACGGGAACTGTATTATGTAAAAAATAAAGAATGTCTCAATGTCTCTTATGATCTGGACCGGATGCAGGGCTGTGTAAAAGATGGAATACTGTTTCAGGAAGGGCAGGATCTGTATTTCTCAGACGGAGCAGAGAAAGTCCTGGTAAAAAGCGGCGTGGAGGAAGCCTGGATCCGGGAAAATGATTATGTCGTTATAAAATCAGACGAAGGCCTCTGCTATCTGAAAGACCTGAAAGATTCCGTCTGCCTGATGGGAGGCAGTTAAAAACTGCTCATGCTTTTTTCTTATTCTTCCATGTGCGGGCACAGAAGGCAAAATATCCAAGCCGCGTCTCAAACAGCATGCTGCAGGGATATCTTGTCATGAAATCCGAACGGAATTCATCGCTGGTAAGCAGTTCCTCTTTGACGAGCTGATAGGAAATATCGGATTTGAATAATTTGCTCATATGGTGAAGAAGCTGCTCATAGAGTTGCATGGACACTTCCTGGATCATGGCCGGGTCATGCATGGCGCTCAGACCGAAGATCAGGCCGACGCCCCGACGGATCAGGCGCTCCTCTACGCCCAGAAGAAGCTGTACTCTCTTTCCATCCTCCGCGTTATAACACAGATGGCAGAAAAATCCCATCCCCATATTGCGGCCGTTATAATGTTCATCTGCAAGCCGGGTACGGATGTGGAATACATCCTGCATGGCCTGGCAAAAGGCATCGGCAATGACAGAAGACTGATATGAGGCGTCATAGATCCGGGAGGCGGCGATCTCGCCGGTGATCTCCTGATCTTCGGTCATGATGTGTCCGGTGATCCAGCCCAGCAGGACGCCCAGAAAACGCTGTGCAGCAGCCCGGGAATATCCCGACAGCTCCAGCGTTTTCTTAAGAGTGACCAGTGTCTGGTCCCGGAAGGCATCGTGAATCTGTTTGTGCTTTGCATATCCGGAATACCGGACAGAACGCATATAGGCTTCCTCTTCTGAAAAATGCTTCATGGAATATTCTTCCAGATACTTCAGTCCTTCTTTGCACGCAGTCCGATAATTTTCCTCATGTTCTACCAGGTCTATCATCTTCCCTGCAATTCGAAAAATGTTGGCGTGGGCTTTGTCTACTGCCTCGACACCGATATTCAGCTGTTCGTTCCATACAAGTTTCTCCATGATTGATCTGCCCCCTTTGATGTTTGCTGCTGCTCTTATTATACAGGCTGGTTCCATTTTTGTCCATTTCCTTCAGAGGGAAAAAGAAAAGCAGGTGAAAAAACGTCCGTGAATCTTTTGTGGTTGAGATATAATTTTGGGTATGATATGATAAATTTATAAATTTTTGACATCCGGATTTATGAAACGGTCCGTGATATGATTGTGATTTTGGAAAGGAGCGGTCATATGATGAGATTGCTCCGGCGTCAGATTGACGGGATCATGGCAGGAGACCGGTATTGAGAGAGAAAGGACGGATAAATGGATAAACAAAGAACAGAAGAACTGTTAAAAGGAGTTTCACAGGAGGACCTGATCAGCATCATATGGAAAATGACCGCATGCAGCAGAGAAGCGGAAAATGTGCTCATCAGCTGGGGCAGGAAAAATGCAAAGACAAAAAAGGGACTGGTCCATGAAGCAGAACTGCAGAATCTCTGGAGCGAGGCAAAGGAGATCATCAGCGAATTTAATGAATATGGCGGAGGGCCGGAAGATGAGGAAGAGGTTGCAGGGGATAACATTGAACGGATGATAGAGATCGTTAACGAACATCCGATGGCATGGGAGATCCGAAAGGAGATCCTGGATGAGATGCTGTACGAGTTTGAGGTGGGAAACAGCGGATTTGACGATCAGCTGATCGATGCTGCCGAGGAATTCTGTCAGTCGGAAGAGGAGACCCGGTATCTTGCAGATCAATTGTCCGGCGGAAACAGCGGTTTTTATAAAAGCTATGCGGCACAGCTGTATCAGGAGATCGGGGATGAAGAACGGTTTCTGCAGATTCGGTTCGAGAACCTGAACTATGCTTCTGATTATATTGAAGTGGCGGAGCACTATGCCGGGAAAGGAGATCACGAAAAAGAACTGGAGTATATCTGGAAAGGCCTTAAGGAGTGCAGAGGGAGGCTGGATGAACTGATCGATTATGCAGCGTGGATCTATCGGGAACAGAAAAATGAAGCAGAACTTTGGCGTCTGTATGATGTTGCCATACAGACAAAATGGGATCTGAATATTGCTGCGATTGCCCGCCACCTGTATGCGTATGCAAAGGAAAAGGGAGATTATGATTCACAGAAAAAGATGCTTCTGCTCCTTCTTGACGTCTGCCAGACCTCAGAACTGAAAACATGGTTTGACGCCTCTCAAAGAGAACTGTCAGAGGAAGACTGGAAAAAAGAATACCCGGGAATCATGGAAATTGTCAGGAAGAAGGACAGGAGATATTATCTGGATATCTGTATGGAGACCGGAAGGGAAGCGGAAGTTCTGAAGTATCTGCAGTCGGAGGAGCGCAGGTATGATTACTGGAATGTGGATTCCGGCCAGTATTTCAGTAAACGTCTGTTTTCCAGATATCCGGATGAGATACTGGCTCTTTACTGGCGCGATGTGCACACGCTGCTGCTGGTGACAAAGAACAGAAATTATGAGATGGCAACCGACCTTTTGGCCATCATCAAGTCCTGCATGAAGCAGATTGGCAAAACGCAGGAGTGGAACCGGCAGTTTGAAGAGCTGAAAGAGAAACATAAAAAGAAGCGGAATTTTATTGCGATGGTTCAGAAGCTTTAGACAGAAGAAACAGAACAGTGAGATAAACAGAAGGCGGTATTGATGTTCGGCAGGAACATCATGCTGATCCGTAATGAGAAGGAGCTCGAGCAGTTTAAGGAAATGTATGAGATTGATACGGTTACAAAAGAATATTAGAAGGGGACAGGAGGAATTATTTTTATGAAGGAACGGGTAAACCAGTACAAATTTGACAGAATCAGCAGCAGTATGCAGAAAGAATTCGGGACGATTCGCCAGGGCGAGGAAAATACCTATGACATACTTCTGTTCCCCATGGAGGCAAATATGCTTAAACTTTACCGGGAGAAGAAGAGCCGTAACGGAAGGCGGGCACAGGAAGCAGTCCGTATTTGTCTGTTTGCCATTGACAGTTATCTGACCGGAAAAGAGTATGACACAACGGCAGTGACAGCACCCGAGAGTCAGGAACTGGCACATGGCCTTCTGATGAGTTTTGATCCATTTACAAATGCCGAGATCCGGGAAGCGGCAGAAGAGCAACTGGATCTGAATTCTGCAGAGGGTCTGAAAGCATATTTCAAGGTGCCGGTCATGTGCCTGCTCCGGATCGAAAAATCCATAGAATTATGGAACAGACAGATGGGACCGGAAGGGTATTTTCTCTTTTTGGAGGAAAATATGGGGAGCATGGTGAATGACGACGGGAAAATGAATTACTCTGTCCTGATATGAGAAATTCGGGCTGACAGAAAGCAGGTGCGATATGGGATGTGATCGATCTGGGCGACCGGCCTCTGGAGATCATTGCGCTTCCGGGGCATACACCGGGCAGTATCGGGATCCTGGACATCAGTAAACGGGTGCTGATCAGCGGGGATCCCGTGCAGGACGGTATGATCTTTATGTTCGGCGTACAGAGGGAGATGCACGCCTATCTGCACAGTCTGAAAAAACTGGCCCGTTACAGAGACCGTTTTGATACAATCTATCCTTCTCACGGAACATTTCCAGTCAGCCCGAATCTGATCGATGCGCTCCATGATGCGGCCGTTGACATGATGAGTGGGAAGTATGAACCGTCGGTAGCGGAGATTCACGGAAAAAAAGTGAAGTGCTATGATGTGGGGGTTGCAAAGTTTTTGTGGGATGGGGAGGGAATAAATTAAAAATTACATCTTGTATGCAAAATCAAAGTTTGAGAAAGAAAAGTTAATTCTGCATAAAAGCTTTTCAAATTTAATTTGCACAAATCAAAATGAATTTGATTCGTGGAGAGTGAAGTGATATTATAATATAGGTGTTTTTATCCATCGGTGAAAGTAGATGGAGGCGAAATTATGGCGAGGAATTATAACAAACTTTAGAAGCTTCTGGTAGACAGAGGTTTATATCGAAAAGGTTTGCGGCAAATGGCAGGAATATCTACCAATGCCTGGCTAAAATAGGCAAGGGTGGAGATGTGTCTACTCAGATACTGGGGAGGAACTGTAAAGCTTTAGATGTATAAATTGAAGAGATTGTTGAAGCTATCTCAGATGATATAAAATAAGTGAGTGTATAAAAAGATATAATTGGAATGGCATCATATGGGAAGGGGGACAAGCAACAGAGTGTGGTGTAAAAATTGTAATATAGAAACCAAGGAAAAATATTGTCCAATCTGTGGTGCTGAAACAATAGAAGATCTTCCTGTGGAAATATATTGGTGCAGGCACTGCAAAATACCGATAATTCAAGTAATGAATCAAATAGATAAAGGTATTTGTCCTGTTTGCGGTAAAAAGACAAGGTATTTATCAACTGATTTACGTCCGGTATTTCCTGAAGAACGATTATTGCTGGAAATTCTTTTAAATAAAAAGCCGCAGGAGTATTTAGAAAAACCAGTATGGGCTGTGAATAATAGATATTATATTGATGGAAAAGGTATTTCGATTTCCAGTAAGTTATTCCAAACCGCTGATACAGAGGCCATTGGCGAAAAGCTGAAAAAATATAAAACAGATAACAGCTATGAATATTTCAATAATCATATTAAAGCATTCATTACTGCAAATAAAAACAGATTTAATTATTTGAAAGATGAATCATTTGACTTTGTAAGAAAAGTGGCAACTAAATTTGATGATGAGCGGTTGGTGATTTCCTTTTCGGGAGGAAAAGACTCAACCGTAACAGCGGATATTGTTACAAAGGCATTAAGTAATCCCAGTTTGGTACATATTTTTGGAAATACGACGTTAGAATTTCCTTCAACGGTGGCATATGCTGAACGGTTTCGAGAAAATCATCCTCAATCGATCTTTCTGTTTGCCAAGAATGATGAGCAGGTTTTTTATGATGTTTGTGAGGATATAGGTCCACCAGCTCGATTAATGCGTTGGTGTTGTTCAATGTTTAAGACGGGACCAATTGCACGAGTAATAAATCATTTATACAGGAATCAACAGATACTGACTTTTTATGGCATTAGAAAATCGGAATCTGTAAGTAGAAGTAAATACAATCGAATAGAAGATGATGCAGAATCTGTAAAAATACAACAACAAACAGTAGCCTCACCAATCTTCTTTTGGAAGGATATTGATATTTGGCTGTATATTTTAACCGAAGAAGTGGATTTTAATGAAGCTTACAGATTTGGATATGATAGAGTTGGTTGCTGGTGTTGTCCTAATAATAATCAGAGAGCTCAGTTTTTATCCAGAATATATATGCCGGAGGAATCCAGAAAGTGGAGAGCTTTTCTTATTGACTTTGCCAAAAAAGTTGGTAAAGAAGATGCGGAAGTGTATGTGGATACTGGAAAATGGAAAGCACGACAAGGTGGAAATGGATTATCAGCAGCTGGTGATGTTAAGATAAAATTTACTAATTGCACTACAGAAGATCATGCTAAGATTTATAGATTAGTACGTCCTTTTAATGATGAACTTATAGGAATGTTTACGCCATTTGGGCATTTGGCACCAGAATTAGGCAGGAAATTATTACACGAGATATTAATTCTTGATGTGAGAACAAATGTTCCTGTTCTTTCTGTACAACCATTCAGTCAGAATGGATATGAGCATGCAGTTAAAGTTCGGACAATGAATGTTAAAGATCATGATGAGCTTCAAAGAATGGTTGGATATCAGGTGCGGAAGTTTAATGCATGCAGAAAGTGTCTGAAATGTGAATCAATCTGTCGGGCAGGAGCAATCTCTATTTCTGGAGATGGTTATTATATTGATCCAGACAAATGTGCTCATTGTAAAATGTGTATGACAGCAAAATACCTTGATGGCGGCTGTACGATGGATAAATATCTTAGAACAAAATAGTGATAATGGAGGTTATAGGCAATGACAATGAAGTTTCGTGCTCATGATACATTTTTTATTCGAAAGGGATGGCTTAGCAAAGGCATGGAACGTGTTGTTGCTAAAAATGATTTATTTATAGATAAGACTGAAAATCCAATGGATATATTAGGCATTGGAGCTAACATGGTTAAGGCATTAAGGTATTGGTTGCAGGTTGTAGGACTTACATCTGAACCAACAAAGGGAAGACGCATTCAAAACCTTACACAACTGGGGGAAGAAATATATGCAAATGATCGTTATATAGAAGAGATGGGAACCCTCTATTTATTACAATATCAGTTGGCAAAACAAGATGAAGAAGCTACAGCCTGGTATTACTTTTTTAATGAATTTACCATGTCCGAATTTACGCGGGAAGAATTTGTGCAGGGCTTACAAAATTATATTATGATGACAGCTGATGAGTTTAATGTAGCAATAAGATCGTTAAATGACGATTTTGCATGTATTATTAATACATATTTGCCTCGTTATAAATCCAATCCAAACAAAGTATCTCCAGAAAATAATATTGATTGTCCATTTGGTGAATTAGGGCTGATTGATATTGCAAATAAAAAACAGAAGACCTATAAAAAATCAATCCCTGCAGCGCGTTCGTTTAATCCATGGGTTATCTATGCCGTAATTATGGATCAGGCAAATGGAAGGATTGAAATTGGTCTTAATGAACTTCTGACGAAACCGTGTAATATCGGTAAAGTTTTTAATCTGGATGCCATCGCAATGCTTGATGTTCTTCATGAAGTGGAAAATTGGGGAATGATAAAGATTATCAGAACAGCAGGCCTGGATGTTGTTCATTTAAATGAACAACTTACATTTGAACAGTGTGTAAGAAAATATTATGAAACGATAAACGAAGGAGTGTAGGTGACTACAGATGAGCGAAATGATTTCAGTTGCTTCAGGATTTCAGTATTCTGTTAATATTGGGTTTGATCTGAACAATGATGATAAATTAAAGAATTTTATACCAACCAGATCAGCATTGACACTGATGGAAGATATTCTTCTAAGCACCAATTCAACTTCTGCAGAAAGAGCCAGGGTGTTAATCGGAGCATACGGAAAGGGAAAGTCTCATATTGTGCTGACAATCCTTGCCATGTTGATGAAACGGGAACAGAGTCTTTTTGTAAAAGCCATGCCTAAGATTCAAGAAGAGCCAAAGTTATATCAGTGCGTTCAGAATTATTATGATTCTGGCAATAAAATATTTCCGGTAATTATTACTGGAAGTAATACAAGTTTGACACAGGCGTTTCTTCTGGCTTTGCAGAGAACATTATCCACTAATGGTCTGTTGGATATTATGCCGGAAACAAATTATAAGGCAGCTGTACAGGTGATTGAAAGATGGGAAAAAGAATTTCCAGAGACCTATAAAAAATTGAAAGCTTCAATTGATATACCAATTAAAAAATATGTTGAAGAATTGCAGAATTATAATATTGAGGCATATGAAAAATTTGAAAAAATTTATCCGGATTTGACATCAGGAAGTGTATTTAATCCATTTCTTGGTTTTGATGTAGTGGATCTATATGAAGAAGCTTTGCGAGGGCTTAAATCAAAAGGCTATACAGGAATCTATGTAATATATGATGAATTTAGTAAATTCCTGGAAGCCAATATAACGGAAGCTTCTGTAAGTGATACAAAAATGCTTCAGGATTTTGCCGAAAAGTGTAACCGGAGCGGAGAGAATCAGATGCATCTAATGCTGATTTCTCATAAAGAAATTGCAAATTATATTGACAGGTTACCAAAACGGAAGGTTGATGGTTGGCGAGGTGTATCGGAAAGATTTAAGCATATTCACTTAAACAACAATTTTATACAAACGTATGAAATTGTAGAATCTGCGATACAGAAGAAAAATGAAAAATGGGATCTGTTTTGTAAAGAATATGCTGCAAGCTTTTCAGATCTTATTCAAAGATACGAAAAACATAATATATTCGGAGATATCCATTATGAGTTGGTAGGAAAAACCATTTTTGGATGCTATCCGTTACACCCGGTTTCAACATTTATATTGCCAAGGTTATCAGAGCGGATTGCTCAAAATGAAAGAACATTATTTACCTTTATTTCAGCACCGGGTAATTCTACTTTACCCGGATTTTTACATAATTATCAAGATGACCATTTTGAAGTTATCACGCCGGATCTGATTTATGATTATTTTGAACCGTTGTTAAAAAAAGAGGTTTATAACGGAAGCATTCATGAGAATTATGTGTTGACTGAAATGATTTTGGAAAGGCTGGATGAAATATCTCTTGAAAGCAAAATAATTAAGACTTTGGCACTAATCTATATGCTTGAACAGTTTGAAAAATTACCTCCATCCAAAGAAGAACTGGTAAGTATTTATTCGATCAGTTTTACATCAGAAGAAATCAATCAGGCGATAGATAATCTGATTGAGAAAGAATATGTAATTTATCTCAGGAGAAGCAATAATTTTTTAAGGTTAAAACGAACTTCAGGGATAGATATTCGTCAGAAAATTAAAGACATGATCGAACTTCAGAGGAAAAAAATTACAGTGAAGGAGACTCTGAATAATTCCAATTTTGACAATTATGTATATCCATCACGTTATAATAATGAACATGATATGATCAGATATTTTTCTTTCGAGTTTATTGATGAGGAAGAAGTAACAGAAGATGTTGATTGGACATTGAAGAGTTCCATTATTGATGCAGACGGGGTGGTTTATGGAATTATTCCTCACAGCGAAGATTCCATTTCAAAGATAAATGATATTCTTTTATCAACAAGTGTGCATAGTGAGAGGATTATTTTTATTCTTCCAAAACATTTTGTGGAAATTGAGGATGTAGTCAGAGAATTTAATGCAATATCGGTTCTTAGAGATAATGCCAATGATGACAAAGTGCTTTTTGAAGAATATGAAGTGATCTACGAAGATCTTCGGGAAGTAATAGGGACGTTTATGCGTGGTTATATGCGTCCGGAAGATTATAAATCCAGATATATATATGCAGGAAAAGAAATTTTGGTAAGTAGAAAAGCTGCGTTAACGGAACTGATGTCCAATATATGCGATCAGGTTTATTCGTGTACCCCGGTAATTAATAACGAGGCAATGAATAAAAATGAAATTACTGTAACGGCTAACAACAGCAGAAATAAAATTGTGGCTGCCTTACTTCGCAATGAACTTGAGCCAAATCTCGGTTTTACCGGTTCAGGTCAGGAAGTTTCTATTATGAGGAGCACTTTGATCCGAACAGGTGTTTGGGAAGAGAATGATGGATTTCCAAGACTTAATCTTAGACCAACAGTTATTGGACACATGGATGACATGCTGGCTGTTATTGAAAACTTTATTCTTGAAACCCGTCAGAATGGTAGTATATCTTTTGAAGAACTGTATAAAAGACTTACTTCACCAGAATATCATATAGGCCTGAGGAGAGGATTAATACCAATATATTTATCAGCAGTTGTCCATGAATATAAAAAAGAAGTTATTATATTAGATCGATACGGACAAGTACCATTAACAGCGGATACTATATTACAAATTAATGCAAAACCGGATAGGTTTTCACTCTCTTATCTGGACTGGAATCCGGAAAAGGAAGCGTTTGTTCAAAGAGTCGCAGATTGTTTTGCCGATTATATTGTAGATGTGGAGCGGAGGGCAAATTCCTATGATTATGTTGTATCGGCCATGCGAAGATGGTATATGGCTTTGCCAAAATATGCGAAAGAGAGCAAAAAAGCGCCCGATGGCAGGAAGATTGGTAAAGATCGGCAGGAGACTCTTAAATTATTGAAACAGAATATAAGTGGAAATGAGCTGCTTTTTGATAAGCTGCCCAAGCTATACGGCTTAGTAGATTTCAGGGAAACTCTGGCTGATAATATTCGTGCAGTTAAAGATTTTTATGATAACTATGTATCTGACGTAAAGAAAATTCTCTGTAAAGAAGTGAAAGAAATTTTTGTGTTGCCCAAAGATAAAACCAGGGTGAACAGAATATCGTTATCTTCCGTAATCAAGGACTGGTGTGAATCATTAGAACCAACAGTATTTGAACAATTGTTTACAGATGGAACAGAGAAATGTCTTGGTTTGTTTAAAAGCATTACAAATGATGATGATCTGACCATATCAAGATTGGCTAAACTGGCAACAGATTTGAGAATAGAAGATTGGGATGAAAAAGTATCGGAACTCTTCTTCAAGAATATAAAAAGCTATAAAGAGACTGCTGAAGCACATCACTCAGAAACAAAGGAAGCAGAGAATTCTCAGAAGACAAGTACCTATCAGATAACTTTTTTGGATGATAGCGGAACTGCTGTTACAAAGAGATTTAACAGCGTGGAAGGAACTAATAGGGGAACTCTTTTATATAATCAGGTTACAGCAGCCTTGGATTCTATGGGACGGTCTATCTCAGATCAGGAAAAGAGACAGGTTTTAGTAGAAATATTAAAAACACTTTGTTAGTTAGGAGATATATGAATGGCATATTTTGATAACGCAGCAACTACATATCCAAAGCCGGAATGTGTTTATGCGTTTATGGATGAATTTTATCGTAAAGGTGGTGGAAATGCAGGACGAGGGAATTATGCCATGTCTGCGACAGCGGGCGGTTTAATTGCCGATACAAGAAAAAAACTTCAAAAATTATTTCACTGTCCGGCTAAACAGGTTGTATTTACTCCCACTGCGACGATTGCGTTAAACATTATTATTCAGGGAATGATTGCAACAGGCATCAAGAATGTTTATATCAGTCCGTTTGAACATAATGCTGTGACCAGAACATTACATCATTATGAAAAAACAGGAAACATTACTGTTTTACAGTTGGCAGTATCTGACGATTTTTGTTTCGACCTAAAAAAAATAAGGTACCAGTTCGATTCTGTCAAACCGGATTTGGTAATCGTAAGCCATGCAAGCAATACCATTGGGTTGATAGCTCCGCTGGAGGAAATATTTTCTTTGGTCAAAAAATATGGAGCGGTTACAGTGGCCGATATGGCTCAGACGGCAGGTTTAGTTGATTGTAATGTAGGACTGGATACATTTGATTTTGCTGTATTTGCAGGTCACAAGACATTATATGGACCTACCGGTATTTCAGGATTTGTTATGAATCCATCGATAAAGCTGCCAGCTGTAATCTTTGGCGGGACTGGTTATGAATCTGCTAATCAGAATATGCCGGATAGTCTGCCGGAGAAATTTGAGATGGGTACATTGAATATTGCCGGGATAGCGGGGTTGAATGCTGCACTTGGGTGGATTGCAGAAAAATCTGTTGCGAGACTTTATCAATCTGAAAATGAAAAAAGGAAGAATTTGTTGGATTTGCTGGGTTCTTATGAGTTTATAAGGATCATCGGTAATGTAATGCACAGAAAGTATGTTGGTATAGTTGCGTGTGTAATTGATGGAATTAGTAGTGACAGCGCAGATGAAATTTTTAGTGAATATGGTATAGCTGTAAGAACAGGTTTGCAGTGTGCTCCATTAGCACATGGATTTTTGGAAACATATCCTGCAGGTACAATAAGATTCAGCGTAAACTGGTTTACTTCTGATCAAGATTTTGAAGAACTGAAACAAGTATTGGATTATATAGAAGAAAATATTTAGAGGAGAGGATAATGGGGGTCAAAGATGTTTCAATAAAAAATGAATACAGGTCGCTAATCGATGATGTGGTTAAAGATTTTTATATTCCATTATTGAAAGAGGCTATACTTTATCAAAGAGCAGTGGGATTTTTTTCGTCATCAGCATTATTGTTGATATCGAAAGGTATTGAGGGGCTTATACGAAATGGTGGAAAAATCCAAATAATTGCATCTCCAAAGCTGACTGTATCAGATATTGAAGAGATAAAGAAGGGCTATGAAGTACGGCAGATAATAGAGAATGCGTTAATTAGAGAGCTGGAAGAGCCTGACAATCAAATAGAATTAGAAAGACTTTCGTTTATAGCAAGATTAGTTGCAGATGGCATACTTGATATAAAGATAGCCTTTTTAACTGAAAAAAATGAAATTGCAATGTATCATGAAAAAATGGGACTTATTACAGATGCAAATGGTGATACAGTAGCTTTTTCGGGTTCAATGAATGAAAGTGAAAATGCATTCAAAAGAAATTATGAGTCATTTGATGCATTTTGTTCATGGACAACTGATAGTGAGAGAGTATTTCAAAAACAAATGGCTTTTAAGGCAATTTGGGAAGATTACGAACCAGGTGTGGAAATATTAGAGTTTCCAGTAGCAGTTAAAAAAAAGCTGTATGAATATAATCCTGATCTTAGAAAAGGTAACAGGATGCTTTTTAATGATAATACAGAGGAAAAATTTTCTGCTGAATTAAAGAATTCTATTTATCTGCCAGCAGATTTTAAAATTCGAGAATATCAAAGAAATGCGATAGAAAACTGGGATAAAATGAATTTCTGCGGTATTTATGATATGGCAACAGGTACAGGAAAAACTTTGACTGCGTTGGCAAGTATTGAATATCTGTTTCGAAAAAATAATAATAGGCTTGCTGTAGTGATTGTTTGCCCATATCAGCATTTAGTGGAACAGTGGGTAGAAGATATTGTAAGGTTTGGAATACGTCCCATTATAGGATATTCAGCATCTTTGCAAAAAAAATGGAAGAAAAATTTAGAACAGGCTGTTCGTTCATTTAATCTTGGAGTATCTGATATATTTTGTTTTATCACAACTAATGCTTCGTTTGTAACGAAGAAGGTACAGGAGCAGATAGTACAATTAAACAAGGATGCACTATTTATCGTAGACGAAGCACACAATATAGGGGCGATTAATTATAGAAGATTTCTTCCGAATGGTTTTAAATTTAGATTGGCTTTATCTGCAACCATAGATAGACATAATGACGATGAGGGAACCGTAGCATTGTCATCATTTTTTGGAGAAAAATGTATAGAATATTCTTTGAAAGATGCAATCGAAAACCAGATGCTTACACGATATTTTTATTATCCGGTATTGACATATTTGGATGAGGATGAACTTGAAGAATATTTAGCACTAACACATCAATTAGCAACAACAATAACAAAAAGAAGTGGCAGGGCAGCATTGTCAGAATATGCCAAACAGTTGTTGATTAAAAGGTCAAGAGTTGTAGCAGGAACAAGAGGAAAGCTTCCTGCATTAAAAAAACAAATTACGCCGTTTAAGAATGATAAACATCTTTTAATATATTGTGGAGCTGCCAATATTAAAGAGACAGATGCAGAAGATATAAGTTTTGGCACAAAACAAATAGATCTCGTAACAGATTTACTGGGAAACGAACTGGATATGCGGGTAGGAAGATTTACCTCGCAGGAGTCGGCCCAAGAGCGCTCACAGATAAGAACGGCGTTTGCAGAAGGTGAAATGCTACAGGCTCTTGTAGCTATAAAATGCCTGGATGAGGGAGTAAATATACCAAGCATAAAAACAGCTTTTATTTTGGCAAGCAGCACTAATCCAAAAGAATACATTCAAAGACGGGGCCGAGTGCTTAGAAAATTTCCAGGTAAAGACTTTGCAGTTATATATGATTTTATAACCCTTCCCTTTCCGGTAGATTCGTTAGGTTTTCAAAATCAGGAAGTCATAAATTCAACAAAAGGATTAGTTAAGAGAGAAATCGTTCGTATGTTGGATTTTGCTGAAATAGCAGAAAACCCATCTGAAACGTATGATTTGGTATATGATCTGAAACATGGATTCGGAGTAACAGAAGAAGATTTTAAGAAAGAGGGGACAGGTAATGATATTATCTGATGAAATTCAAAAGGTTCCAATTAATGAGCAAAAATTAAATCAAATGATAAATCTTATAATTTCAGCAGAAAGGCGAAATATTAAGACCGGAGAATTTACTACTCGGGATATGGTCAATGCAGTGAGAAAAATTATTGAGAAATACGCAGAATAAGGGAGAAGAAGATGCTGATTAAAAGTATTACATTAAATAACTTTAGACAATTCAAAGGGAAACAGAAATTAGTATTTTCTATTGATGCGAATCAAAATGTAACAGTATTGCTTGGGGATAATACTTTTGGGAAAACAACTATTTTGCAGGCATTTAACTGGTGCTTATACGGAATTGCAGATTTTCCGAAAGACAGTAATCCGGATTTCCTTTTAAATCTGGAAGTTGCAAATGAACAATCAGGTATTCAGCAAAAATGCGAGGTTTATATTGAATTAATTTTGGAACATAAAGGGACTGAATATATTGTTTTAAGAAAACAGGCGTACATAGATCGAGCGTATGGGAATTGGAATGCACTGAATAGTCAATTAACAGTATCATACAAGGAAAAAGGGATAACAAAGCAGGTAAGAGAAGGCGAGGAAAGAAATGTAATAAATAGTATTTTACCGCAATCACTTTCTGGATATTTCTTCTTTGATACAGAACGCGTATCGGATATTAGTACAAGGAAAGATTTGTCAGAAGCTGTTCGAGGGTTACTTGGTTTGGCAGCAGTAGGAAACGCCAGAAAGCATTTGGGGTCACGTACACAAAAAACTACGGCAATTGGACAGTGGAGCCACTCACTGGATTCAGGCGGTGATGATAGGGCGAGAGAAGCTAAGGAAACAATTTCCAGAGAAGCGGATAAAATAGAAGCATTAAAAGCTGAGATCGAAAATGCAGAACATGAATTGGAGAGTCTTAATAATAAAAAAGAGAAAATTGCTGAGATCCTGAGAGATAATCAAAGTACAGCAGAATTGCAGAGAAAAAAACAGGATTTGGAATTTTTACTGGAAAGTGAAAGGAAAGAACTTGATGATTCGAATAAAAACTTTTTAAAAATGTTTAGTTCTAATGCTACCTCATATTTTGCTGTACCGCTTATAGATCAGGCATTAGGATTTTTGAAAAATGCTAATGTTGATGATAGAGGAATTCGGGACATGACTGAGGCATCTATCCGAGATATTATTAAACGAGGTAGATGTATTTGTGGCACGCCTATTATTATACCACAAGATGGTAACCTGGGAAACAAAGCATATCAACATATTATTGATGAACTAAATTATGTTCTTCCTGCACATTTAGGAACGGCAATAATGAGTTTTAAAGATTTAGTAACTATGGATCAACGCAATATAGAACAGTTTTATTCTATGATAGATCATGTATACAAAGAAATACTAAAACACAGAAATGCGATTGCCAGGATGGAAGACGATATTAGTAGCATAGAAAAAAGTATTTATGGTAAGGAAAACATGAGTAGCTATGAAGAAGATATGAACAATATCAAGGCAAATATAAAGCGTATGATTGATAAAAAGGAACGTTGTAATAGAGAGATTGGAGCATGTGAAAATGCGATTGATTCAGCGCAAAAGGTGTATGATGGACTGGTAGCTGCATCTGATAGGAACAGAAGATTGATTATTTATTTGGCATATGCAGAAAAAATATGCAATTGGATTGATGAAAGTTATGCTGAAAAGGAACAGGAAATGCGTTCTCGTTTACAGGAAAATGTAAATGATATTTTCTCAAAAATGTATCATGGTGAACGTAGAGTGCAGATTGACAGTCAGTATCATGTTACGTTATTTGCGCAATTGAATGGTAAAGAAGTGATTACCGGAGAGTCAGAGGGATTAAAAAGGGTTAAGAACTTTGCTTTTATTGCGGGATTAGTAGATTTGGCAAAGGCGAAGGCGTCAATGGGTAAGAACAACAAAGCAATAGAATGGGAGAATGAGGCGTATCCTCTGGTAATGGACGCACCATTTTCGAATGCGGACGAAACACATATTAAAAATATTTCAAAGGTGCTTCCGGAAATAGCAAATCAGGTAATTATGTTTGTAATGGAGAAAGACTGGCAATATGCTGAAACAGTCATGAATGCTCATGTAGGTAAATATTGTACTTTGAAGAAACTTTCGGAATCTCATACGGAAATAGAAGGGTGAGGTAGGAATTATGTTTGAAGGAGATTACAAAATTAATGGAATACATGCAACTTATATAAAATATCTTAAGGAAGAAGTAAGAGTATTTGAAAGACTCATAGATGCATATATGGCGGGGGCGATTATAGGCATACTTAATGATAGACGGGCAAAACAGAGCAGCTCAGCGGATACAGCACAAATTCTTGCGTCTACTTTCAATAATGAGCATGTAAAGTGTAACGAATTGTTTAAAATTGTAATTCTCAATGATACGTCTAAATCGTGGTCAGATGAAGAACGTGTGAATATTTGTTTTAAATATAGAGATAAAATGGACGAAATGGCAATACCGCCGGTATCTGAATATGAAGTCAGGACAATGAAAGAAGCATTAAACTTATTCAATGAATATGTGATGGGTGGAATTGAGATTTTATATGAAAATTTTTCCAGTAATGCTACAGTAGGTATTGATAATGTGGTAGATTATGCTTATAAAGCTATCTTTGATCAACATATTTTGATAGAGAGCAGACGGACAGGTGTTGATGTAAATCAGTTACTTCGTCCGGAATATTAGAAAGATATAGGTGAGTAAAATGTCAGGAATACCTATTGAAAGTTTGAAATTATCAGTAAGGGCAATGAATGTACTTTACCGAATGAGAATTACAGAAGTTGATCAGTTGATAAATACTCCAATGGAACAAATTGCAGATCAAAGGAATATTGGAGTAAAAACTATTTCGGAGATTCAGGGCATTATTGATCAAATTGTTTCGGGTGATGTAGACATAGAAGAATTACGTATGATGAATATTAGTAATTCTAAAACTGGAGAATGGGTATATTCTAAAGAGCAAATTGAAGAATTGTCCTGCCATTCTATAACGGAATTGAATCTTTCTAATAGAGCAATGAATGCCTTGGCGAAGATTGGATGTAATACATTGGATAAACTGACTCTGATGTCAGAAGAGGATATCAGGAATTTAAAGGGGCTGGGAGCGAAAACATGTGAAGAAATACTATGTGAGTTAAAACGGTGGATTGAAGGCAATTTGTTTTTCATGAAAGATGATGAATCGGTTGGTGAAATCTCGTTTGAAGAGATGGAATTTTATAAAGAATTGGCAAGAAAATTTAGTCCAATTGTTCATATATATTGGGAAAAACTAAGAGATATTATCCATGAAGCCGGATTAAACGATGTGATTGAATATGTAAATGCAGGTTTTGTTAATGATGTCTGCATTAGCAAAATATTAAACGTTTCTGAATTTGATGTGAGTCTTAAAAATTTATTTTTAAACTTTGCTCCGGATGGTATTATAAGATTGGCAGATATGGAGATCATACTGTCTTCACTGAATTTGGAATTTGACACCAATATACTCATTAAAAAATTCTGTGATAGTACTATATGTTGTGTAAAGGATGAGTACTGTTATTTGAAGCGACCGCATGTAATGCGGTATGTGAAGGAAAATTACTTGGATAGAGGAGGAAGAAACGAAGAAATCATTTTAAGAAGAATACAAGGAGAAAATTTGCAGACTATAGGAGATTCATGTGGGTTGACCAGGGAAAGAGTGCGGCAAATCCTTGTAAAGACAGTAAAAAAATATCCATTAATGTATGAGGATTTTTTTCGGGAACCATATGAATATTTCAAATTTTCAAAGGAAGAATTTAGTAATGCTTTCCCATCTTGTGGAGAAAACGGTTATGAGTATTTGTTTATTAAATATAAAAAAGGAAATAAAGATATAACACCCGATAGTGTCAGCGATTATACAGGCTTGTTTTGCGAAAGAATGAAGGATTTTTTGGATGAAGAATTACTTAAACAAGATAAACGAACTGTCTCTAAAACAGATATGATTTATAGAGTATTGTTCAGTAACAGTGACAGATCTATGTCTTTGGAAGAGTTTGAAAAGGAATATTATAACTATATAGAGCAAAAAGGATATCCAAGAGAAAGACTCGTAATCAATTTAAGAACAGTAACTAATTATTTACGTAATGCAAAATATATTGTATTTGATAAAAATAATTTAGTACGATATTGTGAAGCGGAACCAAAGATAATATGGGATATAATTGATTTTTCTCAATATCAAAATCTTGTCATCTCAGCAGAACTGATATTCAGAGACTATGGAGAATTGATGGAAGAGCTTGATATAAGAGATGGATATGAGCTTTTTTATATAATTAAATCATCTTTAGAGTTTTGGGATAGTTCGCTCTTTGAAATTAATTGTCGCAGAGTGCCAGTAATTGTGATAGGAGATGGAAATGAAGAACGGCAGGCGCTTCAATTGTTAAAGAAGATTTCTCCAATTGATTTTCTTGGTTATTATGAAGCCTATGAAGAAAAATTCGGAGTCAGGAAGGAAAGCGCACCTGGGAATCTGACAATTACAAAAGCATTAAGTAATTATTATAATGAGGGTATTTATGCGATTGATGTACCAGTAATTGATGAGAGAGATGTTATGCCATTTATAAAGGCACTTTCCATTAAAAATTTTTGGCTTTTAGATGATCTGGAAAAAGAATTTACAAAAATATGTATTCATTCATCTGCTGATGCGTTTAACAGTGCTGCATTTAAAAGAATAGGGTATTCTTTAAATATGGGATATGCTTATAGTGATAAATATAGTTCGGTGATTAAATATTTTGATGAGGAAATTTTTTCTACTTCTATTTTGGACTTGAATAATTTAGATCGAAAACTTGTAAATTTGTCTGTTTTTGGATCGACGTTGTATAAAAAGAAGATGATTTTAGAATACATAGAAGTAGCACCGAAAGTTTTGATGACATTGCCAGAAATAGAACGGGTTTACGGGATTACAGAAGATGATATTATAGTTTTGCAAGATTGGATTTTGAATTGTGATGAGAAATATTTTAATGCGCATAGTGTATGGGACAAGTTGAAAGAAGATGGATTGGCCGAAAAATTACAAAATAATGAATGGATGTGTACATGCATCTTTAGACAACAGGAATTAATTTTTTCGTTACAAGTTGGTGGTGGCATTATTCTTAGTAAAGATAGTGGTGAACTTAATGTAGCTTTAATATGTAAATGGCTTATTGATAATAACAATAGAATGTCGATACAGAATCTTACTAACATTTTTAATAATACCTTTTCAACCAAATTATCCGTAGAAAAAATTGCATGGAAATTAAAGACATATGGAGTATGGGATATGTTGGTTATGGATTCATTTGATGAGTATATAGATACGCTTGTTATCAATACAGGGATGGATTTGGATGAAAATGATTTATTCCAAGAAGAATTTTATTAAAGGGCTAATAATGAAAGGGGAATCAGCATGATCACACCAGAAGAAAATTTAAAAAGTATTGTTGAGGATATTCAAAAAAATGAAATAATGCTACCTGATTTTCAGAGGCAATTTGATTGGAGTTTAGAGAAACAACGTGCATTGGTTGCATCGGTATTGACAAAATTGCCAGTAGGTGGGATTTTGCTGCTGAAAGCTGATGCAAAGGACTATAAAAGTAAACGAATCGGTTTGGATTCTAAAGAAGAAGTCATAGGAAATATTCCACAAAAGACAAATTTTCTGCTGGATGGGCAACAAAGAATGACATGTTTGACAAATGTTTTCTCTGATATTATTCATGAGGCAACGGAACAAAAAGTAAGCAGGCTCGCATCAAGACAGTTATTGGCGACGCGATTTTATTTAAAAATTGATCGTTGGGATGCAGATACGGTGCCAGGAGCACAGAAGGACTTGTTTGGTATTCGAACATTGGATTTTCGGTTTGATGTTTCAAAAGGCCAGGAACCGGACTTTTTGACTGCAGATATTTCTGATGATCATATCGAATGTAGAACTTTTCTGGCGTCAGAATATGGAAAAGCTCCGTATATGCCGGGAAAAAGATATGATGACAAGTTGGATGATTATTGTTTTGGAACAAGTGGTGTGTATCTTATACCGTTATATCTTCTTGTAGGGTCAAATGAACATGATGACAGGTTGAGAAAGAAAAGACTGCTTGCAATTATAAAGAATATAAAAGATCGTATTATAGAATCAATTACTACTCATCATGATAATCTTGACCTGGCGACGAAAGAGTCTTTTGCATTTTCTGTGATTACAGAAACGGTAGAGCAAAATGAATATAGAAGTGCTATTGATAAAGATATTGCATTTGCAAATTTAGTAAAAGATAAAGCAGATTTATGGGAGGATTATTTT
>VSND01000045.1 GCA_009774145.1 Lachnospiraceae bacterium
GGAAGTGCAGGATCAGTCAGAAATCTGTGAGGATTTACTGGCTTCTTAAGCATATAAACTTTTTACTCTCAAGTAAGAAAGAATACGTTTTTAAAGAAAACTGTTCACAACCGCAGGTACATTTTAAAGTGCCTTTCAGTTCATATGTATCGGTCTCATCCAGATCCGCCTGAAAAATCTTCTCCAGATGCCTCGGAACCGGCAGTTTCTTTTCTTCTTCCATAGCCATCCTCCGTCATGTTTCCCGCAGATGCATCGCCGCGATCTCCCGGTATCTTTCCACCATTTCCCTGTACTGCTTTCGTTCAAACATCCATGTTACCTCTTTGATCCACTGAATATTTTCCTCCTTCTGCATATAGGGTTTCATATAATTCCGTAATCTGCGGATTGGTTCCTCATATCCATGCGTTCCGACCCACTCCCAGTATTCATGGCTTCCATAAGACTCTGTCGCAATGTTGTCGCCGTATTCCTGCCAGTCTTCCTCTGTATAGGATTCCAGACAGAGAATCCCGGCATTGCATTCTGCATCCCTGTCCCAGTTCGTCCGGTCCAGATATCCCAGCCGTTCCCAGCAGACTCTGTTCTCTGTCTTTTTGATCTTTACCACAATGACAATGCAGGACAGATCACAGTCCTCTTCGCAGACCAGAATCGGAACATTCAGTTCCTCCGGGCTGTCGATCAGCTCCCATACAAAATCATTTTCCCATTTCTGAAGCAGCAGGCCACTCCATGCAGGCAGCAGGCCAAGCATGGAAGCAGACATGGAAAGAGCAGGACACCGTCCTTCCTTTACATATTTTTCCAGATATTCCACCACAGAAATCCCGTCTATGATCCAGTAATCTTCCGGGTAACCATAACAGGTCTTCCTGCTTTGAACTTCGATGGTATGCAATTCTTTTCCCTGACCTTCCTGTCTCATGTTCCGGAGCCTCTGCCGCCGCAGGGCGTTCTATCCCTGTCCCTTTACCACATCCTGATACTCCGGATGCTTCCCAAACCAGTTCACCGCATAGGAACAGGTCAGAACTGCTTTCCTGTTCTGGCTGCGAAGCTGCTCTGCCGCCGCTTTCATAAGCTGTCCTGCCACTCCCTGGCCGCGAAGGCTGTCATCCACAAATGTATGATCGATATTCACAGTATCCGTGTCCACATCCGGGAACGTCACTTCCGCTGTCAGGCGGCCCTCTTCATCATAGAGTGCAATCTGATTACTGCTGTGTGTAAAATCCATCTTTACTCCTCCTGTTTGGCATATCTATGCAGTCTGTCCCAGACAGTTCATGATCACACTGACCATCATCTCTTTTTCTTCCGGCCTTGACTCTGCGATCATGATCGTCAATGCCACCAGTGTATAGTCTTCGATCAGTTTTCTGCCGTCCATAAACAATACGCCGTTTTTATCCAGAAAATACAGAAACATGGTAGCCGTTCCTTTGGGACGCTTCATATTCTGATGATCGTAAGAATCCAGCAGCTCCAGTGCCGTGCTGTATTTTTCAATCACGGACAATACCTGCCTGCTGTCCAGTTCATGCTCCGTACGCTTCATGATCCGTATCACCTCGCCAAGCTGACTGATACGGTTATTATTGACTGCATAGCCTTTTAAAATGTACTGCTTCAGGACGGAATTGGCCCATTTGCGAAATTCTACACCGCGTCTGGATTTTACCCGGTATCCGACCGAGATGATTACATCCAGATTATAATATTCCACGTTATAAGTTTTTCCATCTGCCGCAGTTGTCGCAGTTGTCGCAAATTTTGCGACAACTGACGAACCATCTGCCAGTTCTTCCTCCAATGCATGATGGATATGTTTTCCTATTGTCTTTACATCGCGGGAAAACAGTTCTGCCATCTGGTTTCTGTTCAGCCACACCGTCTCATCTTCCAGCGCAACCGGCAACGATATGCTTTTATCTTCCGTCTCAAACAACACAATCTCATTTCTCTTTTCCACTGCACAATCCTCCCGTCCGAATACATGTTCTGTATTTATTTTACAACGAACAGTTTTATTATGCAACAGAAAGTTTCAAAAATCATTCAAAAAACAGTAAATCCCCAAAAATATGTGCTGTTTTGACAAACCTCCTCGAATTGTATGTAAAACTTCTTAGCCCATGCGGCCATTCACACTTTCGCATACAGCATGGCGTTGCAGACGGTCGCCGCAATGTTGCTGCCGCCCTTTCGTCCCCGGGGTACGATGTACGGCACGCCTGCGGTCATGATCAGCTCTTTCGCTTCCACCACATTGACAAAGCCTACCGGAGCGCCGATGATCAGCGCCGGGCGAACCTTCCCCTCCTGGATCAGCTCATACAGGCGGATCAGCGCCGTCGGAGCATTTCCCACCGCGAAGATCACTTCTCTGTCAAGCGCCGCTCCCCGTTCCATGCAGACGGCTGCCCGGGTACACTCCCTTTTCTTCGCTTCTTCTGCCACATCTTCATCCGCCATAAAACAGAAGGCCTCCCCGCCGTATTCGGACAGCTTCTTCTTATTGATGCCGGACCACGCCATCTTCGTATCCGTCACGATCACGGCTCCCCGGCGCAGCGCTTCCACCCCCAGCATGGCTGCGTGTTCTGAAAAGCGCAGATTATCCGCATATTCAAAATCCGCAGACGTATGGATACACCGCTTTACAATGGAAAATTCCGGTTCCGGCCAGGTCCTCCCGTTCAGTTCCTCCGTAATGATCTCCATACTCCGTTTCTCAATGTCTGCCGGTTTCACGATCTCTATCCTGTCAAGCATCAGATTCCCGCCTCCAGTATCTCATATATTTTTTTCATGTCAAAGGAACGCCGCACCAGATCCGCCAGCCGGTCGTACTCCTGCTTCTTATGGGCTTCCAGATCAAAACTCCACGCTCCGTATTCCATCCCCTTGTCCGCCATCAGCTTCCGGATCATGGCCTCCGCAAAGCCTTCCGTATCAAAGATCCCGTGCAGATAGCTTCCCAGCACGCTGCCGTCTTCACTGGAAAGAGCATCCGGCCTGCCGTCTGAAAGCCGGATCAGCTCCCGGCATCCGCCCAGATTTTCGGACACTCCCATATGAATCTCGTATCCGGTCACATCCCTGCCTTCCCAGGGCTTCCAGAGACCTGCGCCCTGCTCCATTCTGCCCGAAATCTGCGTTCTTGTCTTGGCCTGGCTGAAGACGGTCCGGGTATCCAGAAGTCCCATGCCCCGCATGGAACCGCCGTGTTCCACCTCACATGGATCCTCCAGCACCTGTCCCAGCATCTGAAAACCTCCGCAGATGCCGATAACCGGCGTCTTCTTTTCCGCCTGCCGCAGGATCAGAGCCTCCATACCGGACTGCCGCAGCCACTGCAGATCATCCATGGTATTCTTTGTCCCTGGCAGCAGGATCAGATCCGGATTCCCGAGCATCCCCGGCTTCTGCACGTACCGCAGGGACACTCCGTCCATCCGTTCAAATACGGAAAAATCTGTAAAATTCGAAATGTGCGGCAGATGGATCACCGCCACATCCACGCCGGCGCCCTTCTGCGTCTGCGTCAGCCGGTCCGACAGGCTGTCTTCGTCATCAATATCCAGCTGTTCCATGGGCACCACGCCCAGCACCGGTATCTTCAGGCGCTCCTCAATCATCTGAAGGCCCGGTTTCAGAATCTTGGCGTCTCCGCGGAACTTGTTGATCACAAGCCCTTTGATCATTGCCTGTTCGTCTTCCTCCAGAAGCTTCACCGTTCCGTACAGCGCCGCAAAGACCCCGCCCCGGTCGATATCGCCCACCAGCAGTACCGGCGCCTTTGCCATCTTCGCCATGCCCATGTTGACGATGTCGTTTTCCCGGAGGTTGATCTCTGCCGGACTTCCGGCGCCTTCAATAACAATGATGTCGTACTCCTTCGCCAGCCGGCCGTAGGCTTCCATCACATCTGTCCGGAGCTGTTTTTTATCCCGGTAATAGTCCATGGCCTTCCTGTTGCCCCGGACCTCTCCATTTACAATCACCTGACTTCCCACATGGCTGGTGGGTTTTAAAAGGATCGGGTTCATATCCACCGTGGGTTCGATCCCGCACGCCTCCGCCTGCATGGCCTGAGCCCGCCCGATTTCCAGCCCGTCCTTCGTAATATAGGAATTCAGCGCCATATTCTGCGATTTAAAAGGAGCCACCTTATACCCGTCCTGCATAAACACCCTGCAGAGTCCCGCCGTCAGAAAACTCTTTCCCGAATTCGACATCGTTCCCTGCACCATGATTGCCTTCGCCAATCGCTTCACCTCATCTCTCAAATCTTTCCTGCATGCTTATCCTGCGCTTCTCCTCACAGGCGCCGGCGAACCGCCGGGACCGGGGCGGGTCTCTGAAAGCTCGCTCAGAAACGCCAGTTCCGGCGTCTCCTACACCTGACGGATCTGCCTGATGACCGCCGGATCCTTGATCTTCGTATCTTCTGCAAACATCAGAATCTTTGTCAGAATCTCCGCCGTCTTCGGATCCTCATCCAGAAAGGGCAGGAAGATCTTTCCCCGGTGCTGAGAATGCACCGGCAATACATGGAGCATGGCATTTCCCACCTGATGGATCACGCCGCTTCCCAGATGAACCGTATACTGTCCAAGCTTTCCGTTGATCTGCGCATGATTCCCTTTAAGCTGTACATTTTTCACCCGGAACAGCCGCAGGTTTTCCTCCACAATCACGCGCCGCATCTCCATGGTAGAATGGCTGGCTTCCGGATCCACGCCGCCTACATAAGCCGTACTCACCGCCAGATCCACATCCCGCATGACTTCGCTGTAGATGCGCTCCGGAATCTCGCGGATCTTCTTCTGAGAAAAATCTTTCCGGTCATAGAAAACCACGGATTCCAGCACGGGCGCTTCGATGTCGCCCGGAGAAAACCAGTCTGCCAGAGCCACCAGGACGACAATCAAATCTTCCTTATAGTACACCTTCTGCAGCCCGTTTTCATAATCCGCCACCCACCGGCGCCCGCGAAGCGTTGCCACCGTCTTCTTCGGCTGGATCTGATAGCCGGCAAACAGGCAGGTCTCTCTCTTCTCCAGTTCCTCCGAAAGCTTTACATACAGCTCCCGGAATACCTGCTTAAAGGGCTGTCGGATCTGTCCCGCAAATAAAAACTTCTGATATTCCGCCCAGTGTCCCTCCTGATAAAAATCACAGGGATGCGCGATCCGCACCTTTGTATCAGAGGACATGGGAACGATTTTACCGGACCAGTCGGTCAGTCCTTCAGCAGACAGAAATCCCATGATTTTTGTATCCGGCAGTCTTTTGACCGCCGGATCCTCCTCCGGTTCTGCAGACATCCCGCCAGCCGGATCCCTCTCCGGTTCTGCTGCCACATACACCAGCGGTTCCGTCAGAGGACGCACCACCGGATTTTCAAGGAGCGCCAGAAGTTCCCGGATCTCAAATGCCGTCCCGTCCTCCATGGCCTGCTCCAGCATCTGCTTCGTCCTTGTATACTGCTCTTTCAGCTTTTTTACGATGGCCTGACATTCTGCCGCCGTTTCATTCTTTTTATATTTTGCAGGCACGGACCGAAGGATCTTTTCGCCCCTTCTGCACTGCAGGCTGCTTTTCCCTGTCTCATCCACAAAGATGCGGATCTCCACATCTTCTACCGGCTGCCATGTAAAAAATTCCTCATAAGAAGCGGTCAGGCGGGACTCCATACGCAGCATCAGACGGGTCACGTCGGAAAATCCCGCGTTCGTACTCAGATTCTGAAGCGCCATATCCGCCGCCCTTCCCTCGCTGGCTCGCCTCTGCGCCCCGAACTGCCTGCTCTCCTTTCGGTAAGTCTGGATGTACTGGTACCGGGCCAGAATCTCCTCTTCTCTTTCTGCAGGCTCCTCTGAAAGAGGCAGAAGCGGCAGGCTCATAAGCAGATCTTTATTCCGCTTATCGTCAATCTGTGTCTTTAACGCCGCAAAATCCGTTTTCCCAAGAGCCGCATCCGCATATTTTTTCGCTCTGGCATGCGCCGTCCCGCCGGAAGAATATTTTGCCGCCTGATACAGAAGCTGAAAATCCTTTTCCCCAAGTTTCTCATACGCCTCCCAAAACCACCGGACATCAAACGCCCCGTCGCAAAGCTCTTCTTTCGTCAGCGGCGTGTATTTTGCCACCATGGCCATGGTGGCGTCATCCAGCCATTCGCTGGTGTGCGCCATGAAATAATAACAGCCGCTCTGAAGCCCCGGAAGTCTCAGATATTCCTCCAGAAGCAAAATCCACTGCGGCGCATACATGGCAAGCTCCACCAGCCGCTTCTTCGTAATATTGGTGTTTTCCAGTGCAGAACGAAGATCCTCTGCCGTCTCCTCCTTTCCTGGATAACACCTCATGAGAAGGCAGCTTAACACTCTGCGCCGGTCCTCTCCGTTTCCGTAATAATACGCATTCCGGTCCAGCACGTCGTTTCCGATGGCATGCAGAAGCCGGACCAGAACCGGAATTCCCTTTACCATGCAGATGCTGGACACATACCTGGAAAAGGGCGTCGCCTGCTCGCCCCGGCAGAGCTCTACCTCCAGTACCTTCGGCACGGTTTCTTCATACAGTGCAAGCGCAAACTGAATCTCTGGTTCCGAACCGTCCACCCTCCGGGCCGACCCAAACGGATCGCCAAACAGATCACACAGTTCCCTCGTCCCCATCCTGCCGCCGGATAACGGATCCAGACAGCTTTTCGCCGCCGATGTCACCACTGCCAGAAGCCGTCCCATATCATAGAAGGTAAATACCGCTTTATAAAACTGGTCCTTATCCCAGATCCCTCTCAGATAACACTGGACAAGTTCGGAAAATCTCAGCACCTTTTGACCGGACCGGTACCCCTGTGCGTCCAGCCGGTCAAATCCCTGACTCTCCTGCCTCATTCGGAATTGCAGAGCAAAGGCGCTCTCAAAATCCTGCTCATCCGCCAGTTTCAGCCAGACAAGCAGATTGTCAAAGATGGGAAGCCGCCCGTGCTTCATCAGAAGGCTTCCTTTTGTCCGCCAAAACTTTGCACGGTCCACATACGCACTCACAGAACCGTCCAGAACCGAGAAAAGCTTCGCGGTTCCCACAAGCCCCCAGTGCGCCTTCATCTCCTTCGGCACATATTTTGAAAACAGCAGATTTACCACGGTTCCCACCTGTTCCGGATAGCTGCCCCGTAATACCGGATTTTTAAAAGGAGCTTCCTTTAAGATGCCTTTTCCGAATACCTTTGCATAGATGGATGAATGCTTCCCGTAATCGCTTTTTCCATGATAACAGACCAGATACAGATACACTTCCATCAAAAGCTTCGGATCTTTGATCTCTTCCTCATAAAACTGCGCCCAAAGTTCTCCGAACGGATACCCGTTCCATCCGCCGCCCTGGACATTTCCGGGAACCAGCGTTATTCCCAGAAGCTTTTCTACTCCCATGCAGTCTTCATATTCCAGATCCTTATGCGCTCCAATCCACGCATCCAGGCGTTCCAGTACCCGGATGCATGCCTGTTCCCCGCAGACGAACAGCTCTGATGCCTGCTCTGTATCCACCCGGACCTCTGGAACCACCCACTCCTTTTTCGGGTCGTAGAGTCCGTAGCCCGGCTTTTTCAGGATATCCCGCGCTTCGCTTTGTTCTCCGATCAGCTCCGTCAGAAGAATCCGCTCTTTCTGTGTAGGATTTTCATATGCTTTCAGTATTGGAACCACCAGCCGGTATTCCGGAAGGCTTTTCTTCTTCAGATGCTGTGCCAGCTCCAGTCCTCCCATATGGGATTCTTCGGATTTTTCTTTCAAAAGCCGCCCGATGCTGCCCCGAAGCGCCTCCGGCTCCTGGCTTTTGAGAATCTCCAGCGTCTCAGCGCGGCCTTTTTTGTACCGCATATTTCCCTCGATCTTCCGGTAGTCCTCCGGGAGCAGTTTCATCCGCTTCACCAGCGTAAACGCCACATTCCGGGTATTTTCTTCCTGGCTGCGGAGGCAGTCCAGAAGGATCTTTTTCCGAATCTCACTTTTCGGCCTGCACAGAAGAACCCGGGCTGCCAGATGCCTTCCGTCTGTAATCACGGGCAAAAGCTCTGCCGCCTCATCCAGATATGCGTCCTCCTGCAGCGCCCAGGCCAGCAGGCACATCCGGATCGCCGCATCCGACCGGCTCATGGTTACTTTATACCACGGAAAAATACACGGATCCAGCACCAGTCCTTTTTTCGGAAGCTTTTCCAGAAGTTCCTGAAAGATCCCATACGCGCGCACTGCCTCTTCCCTGTTCAGAGACAGCCGCTCCACGGTAATCATATTCGGCATCTGTCCCTTGTCATAAGAGGGCGAATACCAGTATCTGCTGCAGCCGCTGACCCGGTATTCCATGATCTCATGGAACTGATCGTACACATCTCCCATAAAATACGGCAGATAGCAGGCAAGGAGCTCCAGATCCTCTGGATACGCAAAGAAAACTTTCTTTGCCGCCCGCATGGAAAGCGTCCGGTTCTGAAAAGAACCAAGATAATACGATGCCGTCATCATCTGATGCTTTGTCCCGTTCTCCGCCAGGCGAAGAACCACATCCGACGCTTTCTGCACATCATAAAAAGCCGCCGCCCACAGCGCACAGCAGATCCCGACGGCATCCTCCCCCCGGAGCTGTTCTTCCAGAAAGGCAGAATCCCGAAGACACGCGCCCATAAGCTTCAGAAGCTTATCCGCCATCCGCTCCATACTTTTGTAATCATAGATCCCAATCCATGTACTGACCGCCCGTTTCACAGACGAATAGCGAATCAGTCCGTGATCTTCGATGATCTGGAACAGATACTGAAAAGCCTCCGCCCTTCCTGCGTCCATGGTCTCACAGACCGCCTGTCTGGCTCCCTCCTGAAGCTTTGCCGCCAGCAGAAAATCTCCCAGAGCCTGATACAGCTCCCTGCTTTTACTCATAACAATGCCCCGGAGCAGCTCATGACTGATCATCTGCGTATTGTTGTCGCCTGAAAGAACATCCTTCACTGCCTGTATGATCCTTTCATCTCCCCGGTCGATCTGTGCCGCCAGCATACCGGAATAATACCAGTTCTCATCTTTTACATCCTTCAGAATCTCCGGCGCCGCATTACCGGTCAGAATATCTGCCAGCGATACTCCATAGAACCGAAATCCTGCATATGCCCAGAGAAGCCGGACGCCTGCTTCCACGAAAGGCGTATAGCTCTGTCCGCGCACGCTGCGCCGGTACATGCCGGCGGAAGCCTGAAACTGATTCATCTCGTCCAGTGCATAGCAGAATTCCTCCTGAAGTTCCGGCTGCACGCATGCATCCACCAGACAGGACAGGTGCTGCCGGTATATTTCCGATGGCTTTCTTGCCTCTTTTGCCAGCAGGAGGCTTTTGATCCAGTTGCAGGCTTCTGTATCGACCCCTGTGTTCAGCGCTCCCTTCCGGTCCAGTGACGGCAGCAGCTTTCGTTCTGTCTTTGAAAGCCCCGGAGTCTTCAAAAGTTCTTTTACAAATGCTTCCATCCTCTTTGTATGCTCTGCCATGAACATTCTCTCCTCTCTCCGGCCTGCGGTCTCACCTGCATCCGGTCAGATCTGATCCGGTCCGGATTTATCCTTCGATACTGGCCCAGTCCGGTCCGTCTTCCAAATTTCCGGTCACATGAATGGAATGCCCGTAAAACATGTCTCCGTCCCGAAACCAGAACTCAAAGCCCCCATCTTCCTCCACCTGGATGGATTCCAGCTCCAGACGCTCCAGAAACTGCTCCCGGCTGACCGGCTGCTCATCCTCTTCGTCCAGTCGTTCCAGCTCTTCCGGATCCATCTCCTCTGCCGCCCAGTCATTGGCAAGATCCAGCAGATCTTTCACCGCGCATTCCCGCACCCGCCGATCCCAGTCCTTCTGATCCGCCATCAGTATACGGGCAGTCGCTATGGACCGTTCCATCGCATCCTCTTCCTCCCGGTCGAACGAAAGGCAGATTTCCTCTCCCTGCCAGTCCGTCTTTATTTCAAACCAGTCCGCAAGCCGTTCCAGTGTAAACGTCCCGAGCCCTTCCACTTCCATGGTCACTTCCCGCATCTGCTCCTCCAGAAGCACTTTCAGCCCCGGATCGTCTCCCGCCTGAACAGGACCCAGCAGCAGAAGATATCTTCCGTTTCTGGAAGGCCGCACGCGGCATTGGATCACAGAATCCTGTTTTACCGTGTTCTGCAGATGCCTCAGAAGCCTGTCATCCGCAGGCGTTGACAGCAGAATCTCTCCCTGATGAATTTCATCGCTCTGCACTTCCTTCCATGCGGTCAGTTGGATGGAGGCGTTCCAGAACTTTTCCTTTGCCGCCTTGCCCGCTCCGAATCCGCCGGCGCCGGTCACCGCCTGAATCTCCAGTTCCTGCAGCGTATCTTCCATCCTCCTCTGATACGTTTTTGTCTGAAGTATGGACTCCCACATCTTCATTTCTTCTCTTTTTTCAAACATTTTGAACCTCATTCCTCCTGCAGTATAAATGAAATAACCGTCTCACACATCTGCCTCTTTTCATAACCGGCGCCTCTGATATAAAATGCCCGCTCAGACCACATACTTCAGCGCTTCCGCAAATCTTACGTTGGCCTCATGGTCCTTCACTGCTATCCGATAATAGGTTTCATCCAGCCCCCGGTAGTTCCGGCACCGCCGGATCAGAATTCCATACGGCAGCAGACGCTCATACAGATCCCGGATCCCCGGCGCACGAAAAAACAGATAATCCGCCTGTCCGTCCCACACCTGCATGCCCGCCGCCTGAAGCTTTTCTTTCAGATACGCGCGTTCCCGTTTCACCAGCTCCACCGCCTTCTGCCTGTATTCCCGTTCTCCAAGCGCCGCGATCCCCGCCGCGCTTGCCAGCACGCTGACACCCCAGCACTGTCCGGCCGCTTCCATGCGCTCCAGAAGCACCCGGTTTTTGCTGATGCCGTATCCCAGGCGGATCCCGGGCATGGCATACATTTTGGTAAAAGACTTCAAAATAAACAGATATTCGGTCTCATTTATGTAAGAAATCAGGGACCGTTCTTCCTGACCCGTAAAATCCAGAAAGCACTCGTCCAGCACCAGCAGAATGCCCAGACGCTCTGCTTTATCCAGAATCCGAACAAGCAGATCCGGATCGGTCAGAAGCCCGGTAGGATTGTTGGGGTTGCACAAAAACATCACATCCGTCGATGCATCCATCTGCTCCAGAATCTCCTGCCTCACCTCCAGACTGTCTCTCAGCTCGTGAAATACGCATTCTGTACCGACCTGCCTGAGCGCCTCCTCATATTCCGCAAAGGCAGGAGCAGTCAGAAGCGCACGCTTTGGGCGAAGCGCATATGCCAGCCGATAGATCAGATCCGCTCCGCCGTTTCCGCAGAGAAACACCTCCTCTGGAAGCCCGTATGCCTCTGCCAGCGCCCTTTTCAGCCTCCGGCAAAGGGGATCCGGATAGTGCACCGCATCCTGAAGGGCATGGATGACCGCCTCCTGCACACGCCTGGGCATCCCAAGCGGATTGATATTTGCGGAAAAATCCAGCAGCTTTTCTCTGTCTTTTCCATACTGTTCTGTTATCTCTTCGTCGTATATATTTCCGCCATGCAGCAAATTCATCTCTGTTTCCCGCCCGTTTTTCCATTCATTTTATTGACCGGATTTTGTATCCCATCCATGAGCCGGTATTCAAAACACGACATCATACCGGAGGCCGCCGAAGAGGACAGTTGGACAGCGACACATGTTCCGCCAGCTCCTTCAGACCGTGGTCCCTCAGATAATCCTGCAGGATCCAGGCAGACTGCGTGGATTCCGGCCCGATGATGATTTCCGCAATCAGATCCTCCAGCCCAATCCCGATCTTCCAGCACATGGATTCCAGATCCAGCGGATAGTATTTCTTAATGCGCTCTTTCGTCACATGATAGCAGGGATTCACGTCAAAGTATTCCTTTTCATAAGGATAGACTACCAGCCGCACCTCGTTTTCAGAAGAAAAAGACGGATGCTTATAGACAACGGAACAGATCCATGCATCATTCATCACATGTTTGATGTCCGGATGATCACCTGACAGTTCCGTACCGCTCACAGCCATCTGATAAAACACATCTACCAGACTGTGTTCTGTCATATCATCCTGATAAAAAACTTTCTGCAAAGACACATCGCCCTCCGCCATTTTCTGCAGCAGCTCTCCATGAAACGCAATACACACGCCTCTGCCGCGATTGCCGTACCGCTCCCACTGAGCCGCGTCATCCCGATAGAAAGAAAAGCAGGCGGCATAGGCGGAGTAAAAAAATTCCTTTTTCAGCTCCTCTTCAAAAAGTCCCCGGACTTTTTCTGCCAGCTCCTTCTTCCCATCCGCCAGAAGCCGCTTCACCACCGCCTGACACAGACCGCTCATAAAAAGCCGCATCTCCGCCGCATCATTCATGTTCAGGACATTGTTGACGCGCAGCTGCGCGCGCCGGAGAATTCCGTCCAGCGCCTGAAAGTCCGTATAGTGGTAAAAAATCTCATTGTCAAACATTTGTGTCATTGCAGTCACAGCTCCCTGTCCTGTATTCTGTGTATCCTCTGCCGCCGAAACTGTTATGGATATCTGTTTTCATTTTAACACGATGCCATGAAACTTTCAACGTTCCGAAGGTTTTCCCCGGACAGCAGAACTTCTGCCGTCATGGTTCCATCGCGTTCTGCCCCGAACGCCCGCCATGGGCATATGTTCCTTCCAGCCCCCGCTTCCGCAAAAGATCACGCATCACGCACTGCAAAAACGGATCAGAAGCCCGGCCCCCAGAATACATCCAAAGCCGATCCGCCGGCCCCATTTCCGCCGGCACCAGCGTAACACCGCACCGCCGGCCAGTATCTGCACGGTCAGCAATATCACATATGCCCGCCAGCGCCGGATATAAAAATCCCATTCCATGGTCAGCCGCCAGCACTCACCGCTGTACAGCGCCAGAAAGCGGTCCGCCAGAAAACAGATCAGCACGCCCTCCGCCAGAATCCACCGGGACACTCCTCTTGTTCGGATCAGACGGCGCAGAAAGAGAAACAGAAGAACATAGCCAGTCCAGACCAGAAGGGCTACGCCGGACCATTCTTCCAGATAAACTCCTGGAAGCGGGTTATACTTATACATCGGATTTTGTCTCATACAGAAGCACGTCCCGGATGCCTTCCGCCGTATATTCAACCGCTGACCGGTGCACCCGAATACCCGCGGCCTCTGCCGCCTTTTCCGTCACCGGGCCGATGCAGACCGCCTTTGCTTTCATGTTCCCGCCATCCGTCATGGCTGCGAACGCCTTTACGGCAGAAGCGCTGGCAAACGTCACATAATCCACCTGCGGCAGGATTCTGTTCAGCTCTTCGCTTTTTCGCATATCCACGGCCGTATGATAGACAGACAGCGCCTGATAACGGATTCCTGCTTCCTGAAGCGCCCGGTTCAGTTCCTCGGACGCCTCCTCTGCCCGCAGCAGCAGCACCTGGTCTCCTTCTGTCAATGTCGGAACCCATTCCCGGGAAAGATCCCGGCTGCTGTATCTTGTCGGCACAAAATCTGCCCGGATCCCCTTTGCCGCCAGCGCTTTTTTCGTTCCTTCGCCAATGACGGCAAACTTCAGCCCGGCCAGGCACCGGATATCTTTTCCGCTTTCCAGCAGACAGTCAAAGAAGATATCCACCCCGTTGCTGCTGGTAAATACGGCCCAGCTGTACCGGTCCAGTTCTCCCATGGCGGCCTGAAACGCTTCCGTAATCAGCGGCTCCGTATAAATCAGACTGAAAGAGATCACTTCCGCTCCTTCCGCCTCCAGTACCCGGCACTGCTGTCTGGCCATCTTTTCCGTACCAGTCACCAGTACCCGCACGCCGGCAAGCGCCCCCGTTCCATACCAGGCAAGCGCTTCTCTTAAGGACACGGTTTCGCCCACAACGGTAATGGCCGGAGTCCGGATTCCGGCGTGTTCTGCCTTTTCTGCAATATCCTGAAGCGTTCCCTCCGCCACCTTCTGCCGGCCTGTAGTTCCTTCCTGAATGACTGCCGCCGGCGTATTCGGGTCTTTTCCATGCCCAATCAGACTGGCTGCAATATGCGGAAGATTTTTCAGACCCATCAGAAAGACCAGCGTTCCTTCCTCTTTTGCCAGCGTGGCATAGTCCAGCACATTTTTTTCCTTATGGCTGCCCTCATGCCCGGTGATCACATGAAAGGAAGACGCATAATCCCGATGCGTTACCGGAATACCCGCATAGGCAGGCGCCCCGTAACAGGAGGAGACTCCTGGTACGATTTCATACTCAATACCGGCTTCCAGAAGCTCCTGCGCTTCCTCTGCGCCTCTTCCAAAGATAAACGGATCCCCGCCTTTTAACCGGACCACCCGTTTTCCTTCCTTCGCCATCCGAATCAGCAGGGCATTGGTCTCCTCCTGTCTCAGATGATGGCTGGATGCACGTTTTCCGGCGTAGATCAGCTCTGCATCCCTTCTGGCTTCATTTAGCAGGGCATCCGTCGCCAGACTGTCATAAACGACCGCATCCGCTTCCCGAATGCAGGAAAGACACCGCTGTGTCACCAGATTCCGGTCTCCCGGCCCGGCTCCCACCAGCCATACTTTCCCTTTGCAGAGTTCTGCCGCCAGTTCCCGGCCCAGCGCTTCTGCTTCCTCTGTCTGAAGCCCAGTCTTTCTGCTTCCTGCGGTTCTCTTCATGTGTCTTCCATCCGGCGCAAACAGCGCTTCCATATGAAGCACGTCTCCCTCCAGCCAGGAACAGGCCGCCGCCGGGGCATTGCAGCTTCCTCCGATGGCAGAAAGAAATGCACGCTCTGCATACAGAGATACCGCTGCCTCCGAATCATGGATCGCCTCCAGTACCTCCTTCAGATGCCCCTTACGGCTCTCCACCGCCAGAATCGCCTGTCCCGCTGCCGGAAGACATACCGAACGGTCCAGTTTCTCATAATGATACGCTTTGCTGTCCGACAGTTCCAGCCGGTCAAGCCCTGCCGCCGCCAGCACAATCGCATCAAACTGTCCCTCCAACAGTTTCCGAAGCCTGGTCAGCACATTTCCCCGGATCATCCGGATCCGGACCAGCGGATTGACCGCTTTGATCTGCAGTTCTCTCCGGAGGCTGCCGGTTCCCACCACGCTGCCCGGCTTCAGATCCTGAAGTCCGGTCCCGTCGCAGGTGACCAGCACGTCGTCCACCGGTCCCCTCGGAAGAACCGCTCCGATCCCCAGTCCTTTCGGAAATTCCATGGGCATATCCTTGGCGCTGTGCACTGCCAGATCAATCTCTTTGTCAAGCAGCGCTTCTTCCAGTTCTTTTGTAAAAACTCCTTTTCCGCCAAAAGAAGTCAGGGAACGGTCCAGAAGCTCGTCCCCTTTCGTTGACATCTCCACGATCTCCACCCGGATTCCCGGAAATGCCGCTTCGATCTTTTTCTTCACAATCTCCGTCTGGACCAGAGCCAGCTTACTCTTTCTGCTTCCGATCCGAATCAACTCCTGCATATCTCACTGCCTCCCGCCTGTTATTCTGATCCTGCTTCGTCTGCCGATGCACAGCCCCTCTACAACGAATACCCCCGGGGAGTAATCATTCTTGCATTTTTCACATAGGTCTGTGAATTGCCGATAATGACTATGCTGAACATGTCGATCTCGGCATCCTTCAACTCCTCCAGCGTAGTAATGCCCATCGTCTCGTCTTTTCTGCCCGCATTGCGTACGATGCCCACCGGCGTCCGGGGCTTTCGGTATTTCATCAGAATATCCGCTGCCTGTTCCACATATCCGGTCCTCTTTCTGCTCTTTGGATTATACAGGCAGACGATCAGATCCCCCTGGCCCGCACAGTCCACACGCTTCCTGATCAGATCCAGCGGCGTCATCAGATCGCTCAGGCTGATCACTGCGAAATCATGCATCAGAGGCGCGCCCAGCACCGATGCCGCCGCACTGGCTGCCGTTACCCCCGGTACGGTCTCGATCTCAATATCCGCATTCTTTTCGTCAGCCACCTGATAGATGATCCCGGCCATGCCGTAGATTCCGCTGTCCCCGCTGGACACCATGGCTACGATCTGGTCTTTCCCGGCTTCTTCCACTGCCATCTCGCAGCGTTTGACCTCCTGCATCATGGGAGTTGCAATATAATGCTTGTCCGGAAAATATTCTTTCAGCAGGTTGACATAGGTGGTATAACCTGTCACCACATCCGCTTTTTTAATCACATCAATTGCTTTGGCCGTCATATGTTCATACCCGCCCGGCCCAAAGCCTACCACGTACAGTTTTCCCATTTCTCACTTCTCCTTCATCGTCTCAAAAAATGCCTTCAGCGAGTCCGGGCTGGAATGGTCCCGGATCCGGTAGAACATTTTATCTATGGCTTTTTCAAACCCTTTTTTCTCTGCTTCTTCCAACATCCACGCCTTCATTCTGCCAATCTCGGGAAGCGCCTGCTGGAACACCATCCAGCGTTCAAAATCCAGCCGTATTTCCTCCAGAATCTGGTCTGCAGCCAGCGCCTCATGCTGCTTCTTTTCGTTATTTGCTTTCGCCAGCTCCTGAAAATCATCGATGTCATAACGTTTGATGCCCGGAAGCCACTCTACCCTTGCCTCAATGTCGATGGGCACCGCCAGGTCCACCAGCACCCGCTGTTTTGACGTTTTCATACACTTTGCCAGATTGTCGTAAGTCAGGGTATAATGAGGGCTGCTGGTGGCGCTGATGATCACGTCCATCTCATCCATCAGGTCATAGCGGCTTTCATATTCCATGACCTGATAGGTCACCTTGTGATGCCGGTCTTCCCATGCCTGCCGCATATTTCTTGAAGTAATATAGACCTTTGCCCCCTCGATGCACTGCAGATTTTTCAGTACCACGCTTCCGATCTTGCCGGAAGCCCCGATCAGCATCACCTTTTTCCCATGAAGAGAGCCCAGCGTCTTTTCCGCCGCTTTTACTGCCATGGTCGCCGTGGACACCGTGGTCCTGGACAGGTCCGTCTCCGTCTTCACCTTCTTTGCCGCCGTCACCGCATACCGGAACAGCGTATTCAGATACACTTCACAGGTTTTTGCCCGTCTCGCCTGCTCATGCGCCCGCTTCACCTGACCGAGAATCTGATCCTCACCCATAACCATGGAATCCAGTCCTGCTGCCACATGGAACAGATGCCGGACTGCCTTCGTTCCGCTGTAGAGACGGATGTAATCTCCGATATGTTCCGCATCCGATGCTTCGGCAAACTCCAGAAGAAGGTTCTGCATATCCGTAAAATTACTTTCTTCACGCTCGGAGAACGTATAGACTTCCGTTCGATTACAGGTGCTGATGATGACACATTCCGCAGCAAACCCGCGCTCCAGCATCTGTTTCATCAGATCTTCCTGCACATGTTCCGGAAATGCAAACAGTTCCCGTACCGCAAGCGGCGCATTCTGATGACTGATGCTGAGCAGTGAAATTCCCATTACTCCGTCACTCCTTTTCGGAATTCTGTTGTAAATGTCCTGTCATACAGCTTCGAAAGTTCGTACTCATCCCCAAGGAAATCGCCCACCACAGTCAGCGCAGTCTTTCTAATCCCTGCTTCCTTTACCCGTTCTGCAATACTGGTCAGATCCCCGTACACGATCTTCTGATCTTCCCAGGTGGCCTTATAGACCACTGCCACAGGCGTCCCGGGCCGGTAGGCCTGTCTCAGAATCCTGCACATCTCCTCCAGCATTCCCACGCTGAGGAAAATAATCATGGTTGCATTGTGCTGCGCCAGATCCAGAAGCTTTTCTCTCTGCGGCATGGGAGTCCGCCCCTCCATGCGGGTCAGAATCACGGTCTGACTCACACCCGGCAGCGTATACTCTTTTTTCAGAACGGCCGCTGTGGCAAGAAAGGAACTGACCCCTGGAATCACCTCATACTCGATCCCCAGCTCGTCCAGCCGGTCCATCTGCTCCCGGTGCGCACCATAGATGGCCGGATCTCCCGTATGTACTCTCGCTACTTTTTTCCCTTTGTCCTCCGCTTCCTTTATGACCTGAATCACTTCCTCCAGGTTCATGGTGGCGCTGTTATAGATAACCGCCTCTTTCTTTGCGTCCGCCAGCACCTGCGGATTCACCAGAGATCCCGCATAGATGATCACATCCGCGCTGTCAATGATCTTCTTTCCTTTGATCGTCAAAAGTTCCGGGTCTCCGGGACCCGCTCCGATAAATGATACCATTTCTTCTCTCCCCTGTATTGATGTCTGAAAGCTCCCGACGGTTTTTCTGCCCCTTTTGTCTCCGGCGTCAGACGCATACCGGTTCTGTATGATCTGCTCCTGACAGTCAAAAGACCTGCAGCAATGCTGCAGGTCCTTCATACAGTCAGACAGCCCTTTGCTCTGCGGAAACCGGCACAAAACCTCTGCCTGTCTGCCGCGCGGAAATCATAAAACCCGGCTGATATATTCTTCACCATAACTGTATTCCGGATCTGCTTTCATCGGAAGCTCACCTTTGATCAGAAAGCAGGTTTCCTGACTTACGGTTTCTTTTTATCGCTCCATCTTCCCTTCTCACCACATGGCAATGGGTCATGTCAGATCTCGCTCCCGCTTACAGTGACCGGATCGTTCAGGCTTCGCACCTGATTCCCTCTTCTGCCCCGCAGGGGCAGCACTTTCTGATGTAATCTGTCTGATAAAGAGCATACCATATTTCTGCCTGTTCGTCAATTTTCAGATAATACTCTGTTACCTTCCGCGCCGCTTCTGTTCCTGTGCGGATGTCTGCCGACGTTTTGCCTGCTATGGGCATGCGTCCAAAACCGAACAGCCACCCGCTTCTCAACGGTACCGGAATCTGTCTACGGATTGCATTTCTTACAGGGATCGTATCCCTGAGCGATTACCTCATCTCTGCTGCCGGTATATACCTGTTTATTCGATTCTTTCATCTGTTTCACGCTGCCGCAGGTGGGATCATGGAATTTCTTCGTACTGGTGTTCAGAATGTAATCCGTTCCCTGAGGCGCCGACTCCTGAGCAGCCTCCAGTTCCGGCTGCGGCTCCTCTGCCTGGGGCCGGGATGCGGATTCCATATTCTGTTCTTCTGTCTGGAGCTGAGATTCGGACTCCGGACTTTGTTCCCCTGTCCGGGACGGAGATGCGGATTCCATATTCTGTTCTTCTGTCCGGAGCTGAGATGCGGACTCCGGACTTTGTTCCCCTGTCCGGGACGGAGATGCGGTCTCCGGATTCTGTTCTTCTGCCCGGGACCGGGATGCGGTCTCCGGACTTTGTTCCCCTGAACTGCTGGCGCCGGTTGCGTAATCTATGGTAATTCCGGGCTGCACATTATACACATATACGCAGAACTGAAGATCTTCACCCTGATCCTCCACCGACTGCGCTTCAAGGAGCACTCCGGAAGCTACCAGATTGTCTCCCTCAAAGACCGGTGTCACCCGATACATCACATGATTTTCTGTCTCTTTTACATAATCTGCGATCATGTTTTCAAACGGCAGCATTCCGTCCACATTCAGATACCGGGTGCCGGTAATCAGGTTTTTCTCATTGGCATTTTCTCCGGAGAGCTGAAAACCGATCAGATGACACCGGTTGTACAGATATTTTCCGTCTACATTATCGTATTTTGCATTCTGCCATCCGGAAGGCTTCACCTGACTGATGCTCTCACGCTTTTCTGTCGGCATGAGGTCCACTCCGACTCTGGCGCATGCAGTACCGCATCTGCCCAGCCCGTCCAGTTCACTGTAAAATTCATCGGACTGTCCGGTCAGATCATATTCTGAAAAATATGGTTGATTGTCATTGACTGCAACGTATGCCTGATCCGTATATACCGCCACATCCTCCAAAGAAAAATCTGCAGCCGACCATTGTCCGGCCAGTTCCTCCGGATCCGCATGTTCTCCTGCCGGCGGCCTGGAATCATCATCCCCGGGCGCTCCCTCCAACGGCTCCTCTGTCTCATCGGATGCCGTTTCTTCTGTTACGGAAGCCTGCAGTACCTCTCTGGCACTCTCCGGCTCCGCTTCTCCACATGCCGTCATCGACAGAACGGCCGACAATGCAGCCGCCAGTAACCATATTCTTTTTTTCATCTTCTGTATATCTCCTTTGTTATTTTTTCATGAGAATTTCCTGCAAAATCCTCCGTTTTCTCCAATGTATATCCGCTTAGATCAAGCGAAAAAAATGTATCTGCCGGATAATTCCGGTTCCACTTAAACAGAATGACTTTCTCAATCCTGTCCTCATACATGGCGACATCCCTGTCCTCTACAAAACAGTAATCCCCCGTCTCTGCTTTCTCAAGATATGCATCATCTGCAATGATCTCTGCCGGTCCGGTATCCGCAAACTGTTTTCTGCTGTATGGACTCATCCAGAGCCGGCCGGAACCGGCCAGCGCCAGCACATGCTGCTGAAGGATGCAGTCTCTGCTCTGCCTTCGGCGGTTAAAGAGCATTCCGTTCTTATTATCAACACACAACATGATGATCACTTTTTCTCACCTCCTCTCTTATCTGCCTTCTTTCATTCAAACCTGCTTCCGGAAATCTTCCAGGCATGCGGCCTTTTCATAAAAAATCCTGTGCCCTCACGGATCTGTTTTCCGGCTCCGCCTGTATGCTGCATATCATACCATACTTGTCAAAATTGTTCAAATCCCGTCTGACCGGACATACATGGCAACGTCGCTGTTCAGATGTCTGCCGGCGTCCGGGGCAGAACAGGAGCGGACAGCAACATGGTAACGGCAGATGTATAACTTTCCACTCTCCCCCACTTCCCATAATCTCTTTTTTCGTTTATAATAGTTCTCATCGGAAAAACGAATGGACGATATCCATCGATAAGAAAAAGTATACCGTTCGGAACATAATCATGATCTTATGGAGTTGATTTCTTCATGAATACATACAGACAATCCACAAAAAAAAACAGGACGATCCTGTCATCCCTGCTGCTTCTTGGCATTTTGATCTGCAGTGTTGTACTGCTTGTCAGCCTTTTCATGTACCGCCCGTTTACCATGGAAGACGTCCTGCAGCATGCAGCTGCTGCACGAACCTGTTTCTCACAGCATCTGACCTCGCTTTCCGCTGCCGCAGCGTCCTGGACCGACACTTCCGATTCCGGCGTATCGCCAGATGCTCCCGCCATTCCTGATACAGAAGAGGAACCGGTTCCCTATATCAGATCCACCGGTGAATCCGGCGATATCTCCAGTCTTCAGGCAGAGTACAACGACCCTGTTGATCAAATCTATCTGAACATGCTGGATACCGGCTGCGGTCCCATGATCTACTACCACCAGGGAGATATCCGATGGGGAGACTATCTCTACGGCTGCTATGATCCCATGAGCAAATACGGCTGCGGTCCGACAGCTGTCTCTATGGTCGTCAACAGCTTTGGCAGCACTGCCGTTGATCCCACAGATATCGCGCAGTGGGCTTCTGACAACGGTTATTATGCACTTCACGGCGGCTCCTACCACAGCCTGATCCCTGACGCCCTGGAAGCCTACGGGCTTCAGGTCGAAAGTGTCACAGACCGATCTTATGAACACGCGGCAGAGCTTCTCTCCTCCGGACATATCCTCGTCGCTCTTATGGGACATGGAACCCTGACGGAAAACGGACATTTTGTTCTCTTCACCAAGCTACTGGATAATGGGAAGATCTATATCGCCGATCCGGTAAGCTATGAAAACAGTACGCTGGAATGGGATCTTGCGCAGCTGCTCTCAGAACTGAAGAAAAGCTATGACAGCGGGGGACCGTTGTGGGCGGTAAAGATTTGAGAGCTCTCCTCTGTCCGGATCGTCCGCAATCTTTATTCTCCTCCGATCAGAACTTTCTTTCCTTCAAATGCAAACCCGTACTTCCGGATCCGCTCTGCCGGAATCCCTTTTGCTTCCAGCGATGCCGCATATCTCATCTGGTCGATCTGTTTCAACGCTGACTTCACGGTATCCTCCAGCGTCTTCTCCCTGTCTTCCGGATCATAGACCTTGAATTCCAGAATCATGGCGTCATCTGCGGCGTCATAAGGCTCCAGAAGCACATCGTATCTTCCCAGGCCGCTCTCCCGGTTGGATGTGATGTGGTAACGCCCTTTCAGCTCTACCAGAAGCCCCAACACAAAGCCATGATAAAACCGCTCCGGCTCTGTCCTGTCAGACGGCCTGTTTCCGCTGTCAAAAAAGCTGAAGGTTTCCAGAGCTATCCGGTTCATATAATGATTCATCTCCCGACGGTCCCCCTTCAGCAGCGCTTTCACAAATGCATTGTATGCCGGTGTATATTCTGAAAACCAGTCTTCGATCATCTGTTCAAACATAAACCGGACTTCTTTATTGGTCAGCGAAAGATCATAGTCCGTCTTCCCCCGACTCTCATCAAATGCAAAATGATCCACTCTCAGATACCCGCCGGCCAGAAGCAGACTCCACACCGCGCTTCGCCTGCGATCCAGCTGATCGTAGACAATCTGCTCATCCATTGTTGTATGATAAGCATTCCCTTTTAAAAGATCCTCCATCACCATCTTGACTTCCGGACTGCCTTCTCTGATCAGTCTGCCCACCAGACGGTTGCTGCTCGTATTTACCCAGTATAAAGCCACTTTTCCTTTATCCAGAAAATTCAGGATCGACCATGGATTATAAATGTCCGCCCTTTTTCCGAATGTGAAACCATTGTACCATTCTCTGACCTCTCCTCCTTTATCAGACAAACCGTATTCATGCAATGCACCTGTTACTTCCTGCTGAGTGAATCCAAAAGCAGTCTCATATTTTTCCGAGGTTGTCGTTACTACCTCCAGATTGTTCAGGTCAGAAAAAATGGATTCCTTGCTGACTCTTGTGATCCCTGTCATAATTGCCCGTTCCAGATACGGATTGGTCTTAAAAGTCGAATTAAACAGATTTCTGGTAAATGCAGTCAGTTCTTCCCAATACCCATGTATATATGCTTCCTGAAGCGGGGTATCATATTCATCCAGCAGAATGATCGTTTTTTTACCATAATAACGGCATAGATATTCTGATAACTGATTCAGCGACAAAGTTGCATCCACATCCCCCATCCCAATGGTTTTTCTGCGAAATGTTTCCTTCTCTCCCTCTGTAAGACAATCGGCATTCAACAAAAATTCATATCTGGCATATACGCCGGCGATCAGCTGGATGATCTTTTCACGGGTATGCGCATAACCTGTCTCTTTTATACCTGCAAAAGACAGGCTGAGCACAGGATAAGTTCCCTGAAGCTTACGGTACTTTTCCTCCTGCCAGATAGTCAGCCCTTCAAACAGATCGCTGCGGCCTGCATATTCTATGGAGAAAAAATATTCCACCATGCTCATGGTCAGCGTTTTACCAAAACGGCGGGGACGGGTGATCAGTGTTGCTGTATCTGCGTTTTCCCACCATTCTTTCAGAAATATCGTTTTATCTACATAAAAACAGTTGTTCGTAATAATGTCTTCAAAATTCTGACCGCCAACATTAACCGTCCTTGCCATATATGCTCCCTTCAAAAATCGATATCTGCATTTGTCACATGTGCCAGGCTCTCTGCGGATGAACAGCAGCCTTCGTTGTTAACAGTATAACAACTTCCGGCTGCCGATTCAATGGTTGGGATATTGATTTTATTCATTCACTTTTGTCATGCACCGTCCCTGTTTTCTCTGCAAAATATCTTCCAATTTCGGCAATAAAGGCCAGCACATCCTGTTTCATTTCATTCGGAAAAGCAGTCAGCACCGGCGCCGTCTCAAAACTTAATACCCTGTCAAATCCAACTGTACGCAATCCGCGGAGAAAACCGTCCCAGTCTGTAGAAGCTCTGTTTTCCCGGGTCTTCGAAAATGTAAAAGGAATCTGATGCAGATCACCGGCACCGTCATTATCATGAATATGCAGCACTTTCAGCCGAAAATCCAGCGTTGAGATAAACTCCTCAAAGTCAAGCCCTACAAGACTGGCATGGCCTGTATCAAAGCAGAAGCCCAGAACCTCTGCTCCATACTGATTATTCATCCGGTCAATCCGCTCCACAGATTTCCTGACATTGCAGCAGGGCCCTTCTACAATGTGTCCCCCCATACTGCTGTAAAGATTCTCTATACAGACTGTAATCCCAAGCTCTTTCGCCATTGGAGCAAGAAAATGAAGAAAACGTTCTGTCTGCTCCCATTCAGCCTCTTCAGAGCCAAGCTGACGCGCCAGCTTAAACCCATGTACAACGATGTATGAACATTCAAAAAATGCACAGATCTTCATGCTTTTCGGCGCAACAACATTCCACAGATATTCATTCAGTTCTCTTCTGCCGCCCGGAACATAATTCGGATAGGGCATATGCATCTGATGAATCCGGATCCCGGCAGCGTCAGCTCCCTTTTTATGCGGCATAAAAAAACGATACAATTCTTCTTCTGACTGATCAAAAAAATGATTGGGCTGCATTTTATAAAGGGAGAGATTGGTCAGATAACTGTTCAGGCTGAAATCTGCACACGAAAATCCCGCTTCCTTCAACATGCCAAACCCGACAGCAGGATTTTCATCACAAACTACATTTTTGGTCTGTACACCAATCTGTACCACAAAATCACACTCCTTTCAACCGGTCAAAATAAAAGGATGGCATATATTCATCATTAAAAAATTCAATATTCCGGATTCCCATATCCTGAAGCTGTTTCTCGATCTCCCTGTAATAAATATTACAGATAAACACCCCACAGTCACCCGGTATCGTCTTGAGCGCTTCCGGCGGTTTCACTTCCAGGCCGCAGAACAGCGTTCCCCACACTGCATGATTATTATCACAGGTAAACAGCGGCGGGTATTTCTCTCCGTAGCATTTCATATAATTTCGACACATATTTCCTGCCCCAAACAGAACGATCGACGGATAACGTTTCAGAAGAAGTTCAATCCCTGTCTGCCAGCGGACATATTCTGCAACAGCCCTGGCAAAAGTCAGCAGCGACGGACGCAGAAGCGGCGAAAAAGAAGACGCGGTGTCCGCCATACTGAGAATCAGCTTCCCGTCAAAACCCGTCTCTCTGAGACCGCGGATCAGGCTCAGCCAGTCCGTCTGCGGCTGTCCATTGTGTACACAGGTAAACGGCAGCAGAGAATTCTCATGATGCCCGTCACAATCACGAAGCACCACTGCCTTCATACGCCGTCCCATCGTCACAGCAAACTCATGCATATCCTGTCCGCACAGACTACACACACCCACATCCATACAGAATCCAAAACGTTCTTCTTTCACTTCCCGATTCAGTTCATCGATCCACTCGGCTGTCACAGCACTGTCCGAACAGACGCCTCTGACCAGGTGACCATTCAAATCCCGGCACTGGTTCTCCAGCAGGATTATCACCCCGTTCCTCCGGGCGGCGGCTGCCAGGCGCAGATAATATATTCGATTTGCCTTCCATATATCCTCTGAAGAGATTCCGGCAAATAACGGCGGAATCACAAGAAAGCCACAACCAACCTCGCCGCACAGCTCTATACAGGCCTCGCTGATCTGCGCCAGAATCTCTTCCAGATCCGTACGACTGGTGTCTCTTAACTGATACGGCGTCCGGGCAATCCCCACCTGCAGATGCTGCATGCGGCAGGTTTCGATCAGCTTTTGAAAACAGGTTCGAACCATTGACGGATTTTCCGAAATCAATGTCCTGCCGCACTCTTCCTTCGGCATACATCCATAGTGCTCCAATTCAAATCCGGAGCAGCACATCCCGATTTCCAGAGAAACGGAATCAAAGCCGGCATTCACAATATCCATAATACCCTGTCCAGGACAATCAGGGTTAACGATACCGGCCGAAGAGCAGATGATATCCATTTTATACCTCACTGTCTTTCTTTAACTGTTCCCTTAGTTTTGTAGAACTTACTTTCTCCGTGTAACTGAAAAATACGATATCCACGCCGCTCTTTTCCAGAAACGCCTGATCCGCCAGCCATCCAATATCACTGTTATGGTCGTCTCCTGAAAACATACAGTCAAAATGGTATTTCTTATATGCATCCTGAATACTTGCATATTCCAGCGGCAAAAGCTCCACCTGATCCGCAAACCTGCAGGCACAAAGCACCTCAACCCGATCTTCCTCCGGGATTATCGGATATTTCTTCTTCTGACGGTACACTCCCTCATCCGGAACCACGCCCACGATCAGGCAGTCACACTGCTCCTTTGCCCTGCGCAGAAGGTTCACATGCCCCACATGAAACATGTCAAAAACTCCTGCCACATAACCAATATGGTATTTTTTCACCTGTACAGCCTTTTCTTCCGTCCCTGGAACCATAATGGTCTGCCTGCATGGATAAGATTTTCCAGGATCAAAAACGCTGTAATTTTTCACGCCAAGTTCTTTTAACTGTCTGACCACTGAGAGAAAATTCTTAATGCAGATAATGACCTTATATTCTCCCTCTTCCAGTTCCCGCAGAATGGCCGGCGGCTGGATCCGGACGCCTTCCAGTTCCTTTCCCCAACGCTCTTCATTATTATCAACAATTGCATCTGCCGGATACTCTCTTCCATACATTCCGATAAACCGTTTTGCGAAAATGCCTGATCCGAACAGAATCAGCTTCCGACCTCCTGTCCCTTTGAATATGTCTGCGAAAAGACGCTGATATTCCATTTCCGAATAATTCATCCGGTGCCGGTTGGCGTTGATGATCTCCGGATTCTTACGGCAGCTTTCGTGATAAATCCGAAGTTCCTCCTGTTTCAGCAGCCTGCTCAGAAACTTCCATTCCATCTCCTGCCAGTACTGTCGCCTTTCTGCAATCCCATAACGTATGTAGAGCTCTTCGGCGGGCAAAAGCTTCTGCATCCGGATATCTCCGGCATACAATCCAGAAATCATCCTTTGTATCAAAAGAGCAGCCGGACAATGTTCTTCACAGAATTCCTGATCAAAGAACATAAAATTCCCATCCACATAAAAACTGTTCAACGGCACCAGATCCAGATATCCTTTCTGCAGGATCACTCCATCCTTTGAATCAACCGTCTCAATATCTGAGGACTGCAGGATCAGATCCCGGAAATGGTCCAGCCGCTCAAAAAAAATTTCTTTGTCTGTCTGCAGAAGCTTTTTCAGATAAATCTGGCCTGTCTCCCCGGCAATATATGGCATCTGACAGATACCATCTGACAGCCGGCAGCTGACCGTCGCCAAACCTCGGAGTTTTAAAGCCTCCCCATTGGCAACAATCTGTTCAAGACGTTTCCTTCCTTCCGGATAAGCCGCCCTTTTTTCCACGATTCCTGACCGATGTATAACTGTAAGCAGCGCAGAATCCCTTCCTCTTTCCATGGAAGCTGTTACATGAGTGACATCCGTCTGCCTGCCTTCCATGGTACATTCCATCAGATACGCATTCGCCATCTGATGGAACATGCCGTTCTCTATCATACTCTGATACAGCGGTTCTTCATCCAGGAATACCGTATCCGGATGATTGTAAGTTGAAAACACACGGTTAGACAGATCTTCATTGGGCAGACTGTCCTGCGCATAGAGAAACGACGGATTGTGCAGATCTGTCAGCACGGAAAAAAAACGAATACCATCTGCCTTCCATCCTGCCTGCAAAAGCATGGAGGTCAGCTGCTGCCGATCGTACATCCTCCCCTGAAACCGGTCTTCTTTCTTCGTATATGCCCTCCGGTAATCTTCGATCCCATCAAAGCTGCGGCAGGTATACGGATCCTGGTCTCCGCAGAAATATCGAAGTCCCAGCCGATTATTCATGCCTGCCAGAAAAATTCCTTCTGGCCTCAGCGACTTTTGAATCACAGCAAACAGAAGTTCCAGTTCTTCTTCCTTCTCCAGAAGCTCCACACATACTGCATAATCAAAATATCCCTCATACCGCTCCTGCCAGATGCGTTTTTTCAAATCCTTGCAGTCTGCATACAGTAATTGTATTGCATATTTTTCCAGAACTTCCGCATAGGAATCTTTTTTCCCGATGTACAGGATTCGGCTGCCATGCTGAAAATCGTACCAGTTCAATAATGCTTTCGGAATTCCCTGCAGCAGTTCTTCTGTTCTATGATGTCTCATCTTGTTAAAAATCCGGCTCCTTTTCCAAAATCACTTTCATCCACCACCTTGCAGCATCTGAAATATATCTTTTCTATCTACAATAATACCGGCTTTGCCTTAATATACGGCATACAGCACGGTTTCCCCTGTGTCATTGCTGTAATGGCGGATATACAGCCTGTACTCCGGTACCAGTTCTTTGATAAACAACGGAATCTCCACCAGATCTTCCTTTTTGTGATAGATACTGATCGCCAGCTTTGGTCTGTATTTACGAATAGTTTCCTGACAACCCTTTAATGCTTTCAGCTCTGCACCCTCAATATCCATTTTAATAAAGGTAACCGGGCCGGAGATGCAGTGATCCAATGATACCACTTTGATTGATGTTTCTGTCTCCTGCTGCGTAATACGGCTTGCCCCATTTCCCATCTCCGTAAAATGCAGTGTGGTCTCTTCGCTCCACAAGCCTGCATGGTATAACTGCAGGTCAACATCCGGTATCGTTTTCCTGATCTCCTGACATCTTGTATAAGATGCTCCATCCGGCTCAAAAGCATATATTTTAAAATTTTTAATCTGATGCTTTCCACATTCTTCTATAAACCGCAGACTGGTCCCAAGGTTCAGAACACCGGCGTCCACAAATACTTCATTTTCCTGAAGCTTTATAATATCAGGATCAAAATACTGTTCATATTCCAGCATCGAAGGACAATAATCTCTATAATAGATCAAAGCGTCCTCTGACACCCCCAGATCAAGCAGCTGTCTGTGGATCGCATCCGCAAATACCTGCTCATATGGAGTGATCACAACTGCATCGATCTCATCATAATCAATTTTCTGCGGATCTTTCACTTCCAGTCCATCAATCGTGTTTCCCCATTTACTGCTGTTATTGTCAGCAAAACACAGACCTTCTGTATCATGCTCCTTCAAAATCTCCCGGCACATCCTTCCATTCAGCCCGCTTCCGAAGAGAACAATCCGGTTCCTTCCCACCAGCCGCTCCAGCATCTTCTTTTCGATGCCAGGATAATATGGCCTGTCCTTTAACTGAGGCAGATATCTGTCTGCAATCGCCTTAATCGCACTGAATTCTCCGCTTTCATTGTATTCTGCTCTTTTCTGATAAATAAATCTGGATTCCTCGTCTTCCAGACAGGACAGAATTTTGTCGGTCTCCTTTATCCTGTTCCGGGGATACACGATCTCACCTGCTGCTCCAGAATTACTGAGCTGTTTGCAGATTTCCAAAGCAGCGTGATAAGACACTGTGATCAGACAGTTATATTTGTCCTTTTCATTTAAATACTCATCAAAAGACCGGACCCTTTTTCCCCGTCGCTCTCTGCCGGTCTTTGACTTGTCATTATCAACATAATACTCTACTTTTCCGCTTCCCAGTATTTCCAGCGCCATATCCCCGATCCAGCCTGCACCAAACAGTACAAATGGTTTTTCTGCTGAAAATCTTTCACACGCACTTTGAACCGCTTCTTTCCACATTCCATAGAAAACAACATCATCCATTGGAACACGAATTTCTTTTTCAAATGGTTCTCCTGCCATATTTACCGCTGCTGGTTCTTTTTGTGCAACCAGACATCCATCATTCCACTCACTGACCCAGTCCCACGGCTCTTCCGTTTTGGGTACTCCTCCTACAGAAGTGTGATGTACCTTCAAACCGGCCCATTTTGCAAGAGACACAAGACCATCCGCATAATACCGCCGGCAATCCTTTGGAGCTTTATGCTCCATTCCCGAACCAGGCGCGATAATCATACAAAATCCGCCGGGTTTCAGCACTCTTTCTATTTCCCTGACCGTCAGCCATGGATATTCCACATGTTCAAATACCTGCCCGGATATGATCAGATCAAACGATTCATCCGCAATTTCCTTCCATGAATATATATCCGCAGGTACAATATCCACATTGGATCCTTCCGCCATATCCATACCTGTATAATGATAACAGGAATCACAGAAAATATCTTTGTATGTGCCGTTTACATCATAACTTCCAATATCAAGCACTTTGACAGTTTCCTTATCTTTCTTAAAATAACGCTCATAATATCTTACCAGATATTCCATTCTTAAATAAGATGATCGATGCATGACTGCCTTCCTTTCTCGTATTCAGCTTAATATGACTCCTCTTTCTCAAAAATATCTGTTGAAAAATCGCGTCATAAAATTCCGTCCGGTATATATTGTATTATTTTGTCAGTTCCAATCCCCATTGTCTGTAATTGCCTGCTTACTTCCTCTCGGCCGCTCTTCATTGATAATAATACCACTCCATTTTTCTGATTTAAGAACTTCTTTAAATTTACAGGAGACATAACTGTGAAACCATATTTTTCTTCGCCTTGCAGCTTCGCATTATTATCACAAAACGAATGAATACTTATATCGTTTCTATCACAGAACTGCAGCAGGCGTTCTCCCCGCACTCCACAGCCAAATATAACGACCGTTCTATTACCAACTCTCCCAATAAATTCCTGTATGCATTTCCTTTTTTTCTTTTCCCTGTTTCCAATCAATTTTGCATGAAATTCCTGTGATTTTAATAAAAGCATCAACCTGTTCCACTGCTCTTTTTCATACAGTGTTTCGTCCAGAACATTTCTTTCTACTGCATCTGTCACCTGTTCCTTAAACCAGTTATATGGAGTACAAAGTCTTTCATCCTGCCAGTTTCCATCCAGATTTACTAAAATCTGTTCATATTTGGTTATAAAAGATATACTCATAGTTAAATAATAATATTTGCTGTGGAAATCGTTCAGAACACCCCTCATATTCAAAGAATCATTGATCCAAAGAAATTCCCTCATATAATAGTGCAGACCTTCCAGAGAAACAGATGAAGAACCATCTCTGTTCTGTCGGTATCTGTAAAAACTCCGGTCAAGATATTTTGCTCTCCCTGCATATGTTTTAATCTGCTGTAAAAAACCCATATCCTGAAACGCTGCTCCATCTGATTCATGGAGTCTAATATGATTCGTATTCAAAAACTGTCTATTATAAACAGCTTTCCAGAGAACATAATCGGAAGCCCGCAGTGTGGCAAGTTGTGTGGAATTCAATATTTTTCCATACCATTCCTGTTTTTCTACACCAAATAAATGTTGTCTGGCAAAATAATACGCTCCATTTTGAAGTTGGTAAAATGTATCAAAATCTGCAGCTGCATAATCAAGGGCATCTGCTCTGGCAGTTTCATACAGACACTGATACATATCCGCTTCTATCCAGTCATCCGTCTCTAAAACAGCAACATATTCTCCAGACGCATAATTCAGTCCAATATTAACCTGCTTTCCGTAACTTTTTACATCACTGTGTAAAACAATTATTCTGGAATCTTTTCCTGCATATTGATTCAGTATATCTATTGTGCCATCTGTTGATCCCGCATCAACACAAATAATTTCCAGATCACGCAAAGACTGATTGACCACACTGTCCAGACATTCTTCTATATAATCTGCTACATTTAATGATGGCAAAATTACAGATACTTTTGCTTTCATTGCTCCCATACTTCCTTTAACAGATCGTCCCAAAATACGGCCTGATCCAGGTCCTTTTGTCGGTTGTAAATCGTATTATGTGCACATGTCCCCATTTGTTCAAGTACCTCTCTGTTATAATATAGATAAGATACTCGATCTGTCAGAGTCTCCACGTCACCTACTGCCACAATAAATCCATTATATCCATCTGTCACATCATCTTTTGCCCCGGACACATCTGTAATAACAGGAACCGCTCCTTCTGCCATGGCTTCTGACTGAGAAATGCTATGACCTTCGTATTCTGAACAACTGATCATGATATCCTGTCTGTTCCAAAAATCCGGAATATCTTTTCGGTCTATATATCCTACAGGAATTACATAATCACCAAGCCCCTCTTCCTCTATTTTCTGCTGTAATGTCTCACTGTAATCTCCTGCTCCTGCTATATTGATCTGAAAATCACACCCCCTTTTCTTAAGGTTTTGAGCCAGTATCAAAAGTAAATCGATCCTTTTCTGTGTTATGGTTACTCTTCCTGCATATCCAAGCTGCAAACAGGTATTCCTTTTTCTTCCTGTCCTCTTCATCGTTTCCTTGCATGGTATCTCCCATTCCAGATTCCTGATTTTATTCCGCTCCATGCCCAAAGACAGCAGCTTTTTTTTCATGCAGGAACCAGGTACCATACACCGGTCTATATATTTCTTCCAAAGACTGTATGTATCATAATACAGCCGCTCATCATTATGCTGAACAGCTATGATCCTTATCTGATCCGGATACCGTTTTTTTACAATACAGGCAGACCAGAATATATGCTGTGGAAAATTACATATAATTACACAGGGAAGATGCTCCTCAATCTTTTTTACGCACATGGCGATTTTATCTTTTTCACTTTGAATTCCACCATATCTCAGCATATGTACAGGATATGTTTCATCCATGACAGCCGGACCTTCTGCATCCGTTGTCAGAAATATCCCCTGATAACCTCTTCCTTTCAACTTTTTTGCCAGCATATAGCTCCAGGATTCTACGCCCCCCAATACCATTCCATTATATAAATCAATTAATATCTTTCGGTCTGTATTTTGAATACAACATTCGGTTTTAATATTATTAAAAATTCTGTTCTCTGCTGCCAGAAATATAAGATGGTTCAAAATATTAAAATTGCCGCCTATAATTTTTTCTTCCAAAACACCCAGTTCCAATAACTGACAAAATATCTCTTTTTCTTTTGCGCAGGTAATAAAAATATATTCATAGCAAAACGTCTGAATCTTTGCCGGATTGCAGACAGCAATATCCTCACACATGCTTCCCCACAAAAATTCATTATTGTCAATAATGCTTTCCGGTACGATTCCCATATTCTTAAACTGCCTTATCCATCGCTCTCCAATCTTTCCAGCTCCAAAAAAAAGAACTTTAACCGTTTTTTGTATTTTATTATCCATAATATATTTTCTCTGCCTCTATTCCCATATTCCGAAGCTTTTCCCATATTTCCTGTCTTGCCGCTGCATGATGTACCGCTATAATAATCCGGTCAAAAGAATGGCCTTTAATTTCTTCCGGAGATTTCACATCTAATCCTGCAGCCCGCAGCTGTATGTAGCTGCTGTCAACCCACAACAGACGAATACATCCGGCATGTTTTTGCTGAGCCTGCTTTACAAACTCCTGTCCGACTTTTCCTGCTCCATAGATAATGATATTTCCTTTTAGAAACTCCCTGGGACAATAGTAATTGAATTCTGGACTATAAAAAATATGAAAAAGGCGGGTGCAATTAATGATCCATTTCCCAATTCTGCTTTTTCGATATTTCTCACATTTTTTCTTATACTCTTTGGCTTCATTTGATGCAGCTAACGCATAATCTATATGATCTCCCTGATATACCTGACGGATGTTTTTACCATTATTCCAAAAATATATTTTTCTTAACTGTTTTTTTGAAACCGAAGGTGCAAATTCCACCATTGCATTTTTTTTACCGCTGCATGAAAAAGGCATATGACCAAAGTACTCCGCAATTCTTTTTGGAGGATACTCCGCAATTAATTCCATGTACTCTTTTACAATATCAAGTTTTTGTGTCTCTGCCAGTCCATTTCGAACACATGCATTTTCCATATGTTCAACATATGCAAGTACTGCATCCCGATACGCCTCTATACCATACTTTTTTATCCACTCCCCTTCTCGGGACTCCAGAACAGGTGAAATAACACCCGATTCTTCCTTATAGCCTGTCACCTGACCATGTGGTGCACGGCACATCAGTTCCAGCATAAAATATCTTTTCAAATCATTAGGATAAAATTGAAAATATTTACAGTAATTATTCCCATGAATATCGCTCAAACAATAAAAAAAGTTTTTTACTTCTCCTGTATAAAAGTTTCCCAGAAGCTTTGCAAGACACTGCTGTGTGAAACCAGACCCGGATAGTTCAACAAGTGCAAACCGGCCATCAGAGACATCCAGTTGCTGCTTCAGATAACGTATAACAAGTTCTCTGTTTTTCGCCTGATTTTTTACCAGATATTCTCTAAACGATTCATTTTCCTGAAGCCATTTACATACGGTATCTGCCTCGCTTTTAGAAATTTGTTTATCCCCCTTATAAATGTCTGATTTTTCAGGCAAAAAAGAAATTAATTCTTCCAGTGTCAATTGAAACAGCTCTGCAAGACCTTTCCATGAGGATACTTCTTCCACATTTGAATAATATAATATCTCTCCGAAATCTTCTTTCGAACCATCGTAACAGGGCAAACGCCAGGTTACTCTGGAACCATAAATATAAGCTGTATGAATCTGATAACACTCTTTCTCAATAATTTTATCTGCTATCTGCTGTAATATCCAACCATCACGCGCCACAAAATAAAGCCTGTCGATTCCATTTTTTAAGCTTTCTCTCAAAATCCATCTCACATAAGGATATAAAATCGGCCCGGCCAGAGATGCCCCTACTTCGCTGATACAGTCTTTCTTTCCCAAAGTTCTCACATATCGGGAGCTTCCAACTGACAATTGGTGATAGATACTTTTTTCCGGATACTCATATTCTTTTAATTCCTCTGCAGGCATATGCACTGCTTTAATCCCCAACTTTACAGCAGATCGGATATCTGCAGTTTCATCATCCCCATAATGCACCCAATCCGCAAAATCCGCCTGCTCCTGTTTCTTAACCTCCCAGAAAAGATTTCCGCTCCTTTTGGTCTTTCCATAAGCGGAAGATACATAAACAGGAAGATCTGCAAAAACAGAATCCACACAGCACAAAATACAGCGAATACTTTCTTCATTCAGATACATGTCTGAAATCAGGACTACTTTTTCGCCTTCCTCTTTTATTTTTTTCAGTAAAGAAATATTCTTTTGTATACCAAGAACATGCTCACATTCCAGATTTACTTCCAGCCTTTTTAATTCATCCAGCTGTTCCTCTGATATATTTGTCGTCATAGACAAAACCTTATAAATATCATCCAGAGTAATTTCTTCTTTTCCGGCAGAACGGGCATATCGCCGCGCCAGTCTCTCAGCACCTGTGCGCAGCTCATAAAAATTTGTACAGAGAAATGAAGTGAATCCATTCATCCCGCACATCTTTTTCTCCATTAACATAAAGATCCCCTGCGGAACAGCCGTGCTTCTTGTTATCAATGTATCAAAAATATCAAATGAATGCATGAGTGGCTCCTTTATTCCATTCATCTTTACCTATCGTAAGTACTCCGGCTTTTTCCAGATTATTTTGCTCTCTTCTATTCCATACTCAATCAATTCATATTTTATCCTGTCTGCTAAACTTTGTCTGTTTACTGCAATAATGCATACATCATAATCATATTTAGACAGCTGATCTGGGTGCACTATAGCATGGTATTCATATTTATATTTCGAAGCATTTTTATCCACCCATACTGTAACTTTACACTGCACGTATCTGCAAAGTTGCACATAGTAATCTTTTCCTACAACTCCCGCTCCATATAGCGCAATTTTCTTCCCAAATAAAGTTGATACATCAGGATAAAAATATCTCTGCATATCCAAATGTATGTCCTGCATGGATAAAACATTTTCTATAATATGCAATTGAAACCATTTATTCAAAGATGATTCCAGTTCAGCACTACATTTATAATTCTCCAATTGGCTTTTGAGGCACTTATATAAATCCCCTGTTTTTAAAGCAACTGGTAGCCATCCCATATTCGTCATAGAATCATTTCTGTAAATATAATGATAATACGCCTTCTTCTTTAAATATATCCGATTACATTCAAATATGCAGAAAACCAACGTCAGAAGATCCTCCCCGTAAGACTGTTCATTTGGCACTTTTTGATAACACCTTTCTATCAGCTCCCGTTTAAACAACTTCGACCATATGCTATATGATAAACTCTTGTCAGAACTGGCTTCCAAGATATATTCACGCAAAAAATCTATTTTGGCGTTTCCAATATCATAAACTCCACTTTCAAAATCAGCTCTGAGTTTTACACTGCTGTTTCTTTCTTCCAGATACCCTGTATGTACAAAATCCACATCATTTAACAGCATATCCTGCAACATTTCAAAATACATATTGGGGTCTATATAATCGTCACCGTCAACAAATCCTATAAATTCACCTTCTGCTTTTTTTAGTCCTGCCTTTCTTGCACATACCAATCCGGCATTTTTCTGGTGTATCACTTGGATTCTCTGATCTTTCTCCATATAAACATCGCATATTTGACCTGAACAGTCTGTTGAACCGTCATCTACCAATATAATCTGCAGATTATTATACGTTTGATTTATAATACTTAAAATGCATTTCTCAATATATTGTTCTATATTGTAAACGGGGACAATTATACTTATTAGTTTTTCCTCATCCATGAAAATATTCCACCATCTCTTTGTATTCCCAATAAGTTATATCCAGCCAAAACCATCTATGTCATCATTATTGTAAAGTTCAAGAATAAATATTTTTTGATCTATTTTCCTGGCCATTTCAATCATCGAATACATATATCGAAAACTTGAAATCACCAACATATCCAAATCATCTGATAATTCATTTATAGAACGTACTGGCAAATTTCTATACATGATTTCTTTCTTTTCTGTTATATAAAAAACCAGCTTTGCCTTTATATTTCCATATCTGTTCTCATAAGCCCTTAGCATATTATCCGTATGCACACCAATACCATATATTCCTATCGTCTTTTCCGGATCATTAAGCTTCAAAAGCTTTAATTTATTTCTTATATTTTTTTCATTTTTATCATTTAAATTATGTAATAGAACACTAAGTTTGTCCGAAAAAATATTGTTATTTTTAACAAATTTAAGTAATCTATATTTTTTCTCTATACAAGAAGCTTCTGTCGCCTCTGCAAAACCAGTAAGCCAATCTATTTTATTTATTAGATCAAGACATTGATTTGTAATATTGATGTTCTGAAAATATTTTTCATGTATCACCATAAAATTAAGATAATATTTCCAAATCAAATCTTCATATCTGCTATTAGGCAATTGCCTGATAGCAATATTCTGAGTTACTATTTTATAAATTTCATCAGCAACTTTATGTAAATCATACATTTTTTTTTCTGTATAAGGGCTTTGCATTATCGAACCTGTTCTGATTCTTCTAAGATAAAATTCGTTTTCCA
>VSND01000046.1 GCA_009774145.1 Lachnospiraceae bacterium
AACACATTCTCTGCCAAAAATCAAGAGATAAAGCAGGCTGCATAAATTTGGCAATTCATTTCGTTAACGAGTATAATAGAAATTGCCCTGATCAGAAACCAGATTTTCTTTTTGAAAGCTTGTTGTGACAGATATCGTGTCTGGTATCAGGTTTGCCGTATGAAAAGCCGCTGAAATATGATAAAAAATAAGCACCCGTCTACACATCTTCAATGACCTGATGATGTGTAACGAATGCTTTCGCTTCCCTACCCGGTGGCAGACTATTTATTTACTTGATTTTTGCAAGTATGGCACAGCAAAACAAAGGAGTCAGTAATTTATCTGAAATGATTCCTGTATGCAGAAATTGGAATAACCGGATATAGGACATAAACATCTGGAGTAAGGGGGGAGTATGCCTTAAAACAGAAAAGTTTTTCCAAAATAACGTTTTCTTTTTCCGACTGCGCAGTAGAATACAAACAGCAGGAACACCACTGCCGCCGTCATCCAGCCCGCCAGCATCACAGGGCCTTTTCCGGCAAACATGTCATAGTATCCTTTCAGATAGATGACCACGATGATACACGGAATCCCATAAGCCACATAATTTTTAAGTCCTTTCGGAAAGGAGCGTCCGGTCCCCGCATTTGCCTCTGCAATAAAACGGTCCCAGCCCCATCCGTTTTTCCGGGTACAAAACAGCACATAGCCAAGGCTGCCCAGAGGAAGCAGGTTATTGGATACGATAAAATCCTCCAGATCCATGATCGTACTGCCCTCTCCCAACGGCTGAATCATGGACAGCACATTGTATCCAAGCACCGCCGGCATGCTGAGCAGGATAACCAGCACCGCGCTGACCAGCACGCTCTTTTGCCGTGTCCACCCGAACAGATCCATGTCAAAAGCAATGATGTTTTCAAATACTGCAATGATCGTGGACAGCGCCGCAAAGGTCAGAAACAGAAAAAACAGCGCGCTCCACAAAAAGCCTCCCGGCATCTGCACAAAAATGTTGGGAAGCGTGATAAAGACAAGGCTCGGTCCCGCTCCCGGTTCAATCCCGTAGGCAAAACAGGCCGGGATCACGATGAAGCCTGCGGTCAGCGCCACGAAGGTGTCAAGGGCAGTAATGCTGACAGCCTCTCCGGTCAGACTGTGGGACCGGTCCAGATAGCTTCCGAAGATCAGCATGGCTCCGATACCGAGAGACAGGGTAAAAAACGCCTGACTCAGCGCCGCAAAGACCACATTTCCGATGCCGCTTTCCACCATCCTCTGAAAATCCGGCACCAGATAAAACCGGATGCCTGCCGCTGCCCCTTCCAGAAATACCGAATGGACCGCCAGTATAAGCATGATCAGAAGCAGAGCCGCCATCATCCATTTGGTGATCCGCTCCACGCCGGATTTCAGCCCCAGCATACAGACGGCAAATCCGATCAGACAGATCAGAATCGTCCAGAATGCCATGGTGGGAAGGTCAAGGAGCATTCCGCCGAAGGCACCGGAGATCTGCTCCGGAGATGTTCCGGCAAATTCACCCCGGAAGCTTCGGTAACAGTAATACATCATCCATCCGCCGACCATCGTATAGAACATCATCAAAAGGTAACAGCCAAAGATACCAATGTATTTCAGACGGTGCCAGAGGGTGCCTTCGGGCGCCAGCTCCTCAAAACTGAGCGCCACACTTTTCCGGCTGCCCCGCCCTACTGCAAACTCGCAGACCAGAACCGGAATTCCAAGAATCAGCAGAAATGCAAGGTAGATCAGAATAAATGCCGCTCCGCCGTACACTCCGCATATATATGGAAATTTCCACACATTTCCAATGCCGATGGCACATCCTGCCGATACCAGGATAAACCCCATCCTGGAACCAAATCGCTCTCGTTTCATAGTTGTATCAATCCTCCGTATTTTATAGCATTTCACTATTATAATGCCTTATATACCGGATTGCAACCTCTGTTTGTGGCTTTCACGCCTCATAAAACAGCAGCGTCAATATCATCTGGGCGGTTTCGACCATATTGGTGCCGTTGTCCATACTGCTTTTCTGAATATATCGATGCGCCTCCTCCTCGGTCAGATGGTTTCTCTCCATCAGCAGAAACTTTGCATTGCGGATATAATTTTCTTCCCGCTCGCTTCTTGCCTTCGGTTTCTTCTCTTTTTTGAACCGCCGTTCCAGCTGCCGCAGCACCATCTCTGCCGTATTGACCAGGTCATATACTTTCACCGGCGTGGTCAGGGAAAGAATCCCTGCCGATGCCTCTGCAACTGTCTCCGAGGACCCCATCAGCACAAGTTCAAAATAAGGAGGAAGGCTGTCCAGAAGCTCCAGATAATGCATATCTTTCAGGCGATAGCCGCTGAGCACAAGCCCGCACTCATTCCGGGTTATCGTCTGAAACGCCGAGGAAGCAGATGCGCATGCAAATACATTCTGAAATCCATGCTCGAGCAGGATTTTTCTGATCTTTTTTGCATTATCCAGTTTCGGCAATACTACAACGATTACACTCATCCACAACCTCCAACGACGGCTTTACAACATATATAAATACTGACTGATCTCCCACTCTGTCACCTGTGCCAGATAACTTTTCCACTCTTTTCTCTTTGCTTTTCCGTAAACCGATACATACGGCTCTCCCAGTACCTCCATAATCAGAGAATCCTGATACATGGCATCCAGCGCTCTTCCCAGATTCTCCGGAAGGGTTTGAATCCCCCGCACCTGTTTTTCCTCACAGGACAGCCTGCGGATATCCTCTTTCAGTTCTTCCGGGGCCTTCAGTCCTCTCTGGATTCCATTCAGCCCCGCCTCCAGACAGAGTGCAAAGACCAGATACGGGTTTGAAGCCGCATCCGGACTCCGAAGCTCCAGATTGACCGACCGGTCTCTCTTCTTGCAGACCCGGATCAGGGGGTTTCTCTGTGTACGTGACCATGTTACATCCGACGGCGCTTCAAAACCGGGAACCAGACGTTTATAGGAATTGACCAGAGGGTTCAGGATTGCCGTCATACCGGCAATATGCTGAAAGATTCCGGCGATAAATGCCTCTCCCGTACGGCTGAGTTCCCCGTTCTCTTCCGTAAACACATTCTTATGATCCTTTAAAAGGCGCATATTCAGATGCATGCCGGAACCGTTGATCTCCTGACGGGGTTTGGGCATAAAGGTAGCATGAAGCCCGTATCTTTTTGCAATCGTCCGCACCGTCATCTTAAAGGTCATCAGCTTATCCGCCGTGCCAAGTGCATCTTCATACGAGAAATCGATCTCGTGCTGGGCCGAAGCGATCTCATGATGAGAGGACTCGATCTCATATCCCATTTTCTCCAGTGTCAGAATGATATCCCGTCTGGTATTCTCTCCCAGATCAACAGGCGAAGTATCCAGATATCCTGCCTTCTCATGGGTCAGCGTTGTCGGCAGGCCGTTATCATCCGTATGGAACAGGAAAAACTCACATTCCGGGTTTACCTGAAACGTATATCCCATAGACGCAGCCCTCTCCAGCGATTTTTTCAGAATCCAGCGGGAACTGATCTCATATTCACTCCCGTCCTCCCTGCAGATATCACACAAAAAACGGGCAACCTTTCCGTTCTGCGGCCGCCATGGAAGAATCGCGAAGGTATCCAGATCCGGTTTCAGATACAGATACTCTTCTTCTCCATTTACAAAACCGTCCAGAGACGCGCAGTCTATGGTACAGTTATTTTCCAGCACTTTTATTAAACGGCTGGCCGGAACGGCAATGTTTTTGAGTACTCCGAACATATCTGTAAACTGAAGCCGGATAAATTCAACGCCCTCTTCCTCCATCTTTTGCAGAATCTCAGCCTTGTTATACTTATTCATACCATGTTCTCCTTCTGTTTCTTTTCCTTTCTTTCAAACCCTTCCTGAGAACCAGAAAAAGGCACTTTACCCGCAATGTCAACCAGAGTCAGCTGTCCGGCATCCGTATTTTCCAGACTTGTGGCCAGTGCAGCCGCCGTATCGATTGCTGTCAGCACATTGACCCCGGTCTCTATGGCATTTCTTCGAATAATAAATCCGTCCCCCGTGTGCTCCGAGCCCTGATGAGGCGTGTCGATCACAAGGTCGATCTCGTGCCCGAGAATCAGATCCAGAAGTGTTGGAGACTCCTGCCCCAGCCTGTTTACCTGCACGGTTTTGACTCCGGCTGCCTTCATCGCTTCATGGGTTCCCTTTGTGGCATAGATTTGATAACCAAGCCGCTCAAACCTCCGTCCGATCTCCACTGCTTCTTTTTTATCCTCCTCCCGGACAGAAATGATCATGTTCTTATATTTCGGAAGGCGAATGCCTGCGCCCAGAAACGCTTTATAAAGTGCTTCTTCAAACCGCCCGGATATTCCCAGGCACTCCCCGGTCGACTTCATCTCCGGTCCCAGGCTGACGTCGGCGCCGCGTATCTTTTCAAAGGAAAAGACAGGCATCTTCACTGCAAAGCAGTCCGACTCCGGAAAAAGCCCCGGTGCATACCCCAGGTCTCTTAACTTCTTTCCGGTTATGGCCTGCACGGCCAGCGTTACAATCGGAACGCCCGTCACCTTGCTGATATAAGGTACCGTCCGGCTGGACCTTGGATTTACTTCAATCACGTATACTTCTTCCCCGCATACAATAAACTGGATATTGATCAGTCCGATTACATGAAGCGAGCGTGCCAGCTTCCCTGTATAATCCACGATGGTCTCTTTCGTTTTTTCAGAAAGGCTCCTTGCCGGATAGACGGATACGCTGTCACCGGAATGAATGCCTGCCCGTTCAATATGCTCCATGATACCGGGAATCAGAATATCCTCTCCGTCGCAGACGGCGTCCACCTCCACTTCCTTTCCCTGCAGATATTTATCCACCAGGATCGGATGGTCCTGAGTGATCTGATTGATGATTCCCATAAATACATCCACATCATGGTCATTGACTGCGATCTGCATTCCCTGCCCGCCCAGCACATAGGAAGGCCTTACCAGAACCGGATATCCGAGACTGTGCGCCGCCTTTCTGGCTTCTTCCGCCGTATACACAGTCTTTCCTTTTGGCCTTGGGATCTTGCACGTTTCCAGAATCTTATCAAAAAGCTCCCGGTCTTCTGCGGCATCCACATCCTCCGGAGCAGTCCCAAGAACAGGCACTCCCATTTTTCCCAGTGCTTCTGCCAGTTTGATCGCCGTCTGTCCGCCGAACTGGACCACTGCCCCGTCCGGCTTCTCCACTGCAACAACGTGTTCCACGTCTTCCGGAGTCAGCGGTTCAAAATACAGTTTGTCTGCGATGTCGAAGTCCGTGCTGACCGTTTCCGGATTGTTGTTAACGATAATCGTCTCATATCCTTCTTTTTTAAATGCCCATGTACAGTGTACGGAACAGAAGTCAAACTCAATCCCCTGTCCGATGCGGATGGGGCCGGAACCCAGAATCAGGACTTTTTTCCTGCCCTCTGTCTTCTGGACTTCGTTCTCACCGCCGAAGACAGAATAGTAATAGGGGGTTCTGGCTTCAAATTCCGCCGCACAGGTATCTACCATCCGGTAAACCGCCCGGATGCCGTATTTTTCTCTCAGGCTTCGGATCTGCACTTCCGTACGACCGGTCAGCCCTGCAATCACACGGTCAGGAAATTCCATGCGTTTGGCTTCTGCAAGAAGCTCCTGCGTCAGCGGCGCACGTTTCAGCGTCTGTTCCATCTCCACCAGCCGCGCAAGCTTGTCAATAAACCACGGATCGATCTTTGTGATCTCATGGATCCGTTCACAGGAAATACCGCGGCGGAGCGCCTCTGCGATCTTCCAGATCCGCCGGTCGTCCACAAGCGCCAGCCCGTCCAGCAGCGCCTCCTTTGAAAACTGCGTATAATCAAAGGACATCAGACTGTCCACATGCTGTTCCAGCGACCGGATCGCCTTCATCAATGCCCCTTCAAAATTATCACAGATGCTCATGACTTCCCCGGTCGCTTTCATCTGCGTGGTCAGAGTATGCTTTGCACGGATAAATTTATCAAAAGGAAGTCTTGGAATCTTGACCACACAATAATCCAGCACCGGCTCAAAACTTGCATATGTTTTCTGTGTAACGGCATTTCTGATCTCGTCCAGCGTATAACCGAGCGCAATCCTCGCCGCCACCTTTGCGATGGGATAACCGGTTGCCTTGGAAGCCAGCGCAGACGACCGGCTGACCCGGGGATTGACTTCAATCACGCAGTATTCAAAAGAATCCGGATTCAGGGCATACTGCACATTACAGCCGCCCGTAATATTCAGTTCATGGATAATACGGAAAGCAGAGGTCCGAAGCATCTGGTATTCCTTATCTCCCAGCGTCTGAGAAGGAGCTACAACGATGCTGTCTCCTGTATGGACGCCGACCGGATCGATATTTTCCATATTGCATACGGTGATGCAGCTTCCATTGCTGTCGCGCATCACTTCATATTCAATTTCCTTCCATCCGGCGATGCAGCGCTCCACCAGCACCTGATGCGTGCGGGAAAGCCTGAGTCCGTTTTCCAGAATCCGGATCAGCGCTTCTCTGTCATGCGCAATGCCTCCGCCGCTTCCGCCAAGCGTATAGGCGGGACGAAGCACCACCGGATAACCGATGCTTTCTGCAAATTCCATGCCCTCTTCGATGCTTTCCACCACCAGAGATGCCGCACAGGGTTCTCCTATCTTCTCCATGGCCGTCTTGAAGGCCAGACGGTCTTCTGCCTTTTTGATCGTTTCAGACGTTGTTCCAATCAGCTTTACCTGATGTTCACACAGAAATCCGTCTTCCTCCAGCTCCATTGCCAGATTCAGGGCAGCCTGACCGCCCAGAGTGGGAAGAATACTGTCCGGATGTTCCTTCAGAATCAGCTGTTTCACTGTTTCGGCCGTCAGCGGTTCGATGTATACATGATCCGCAATGTTTTGATCGGTCATAATCGTAGCCGGGTTTGAGTTCAAAAGCACTACTTCAATTCCTTCTTCTTTTAAGGACCGGCAGGCCTGCGTGCCTGCATAGTCAAACTCTGCTGCCTGGCCGATCACAATCGGACCGGAGCCGATCACCAGTACTTTTTGGATCGCTTCATTTCTGGGCATTCTTCCACTCCTTTCATCATATCCAGAAACCGGTCAAACAGCCACGCAAGGTCCTGCGGTCCGGGACTGGCCTCTGGGTGAAACTGTACCGTAAAAATCTTTTTGCCCATATAGACGAATCCTTCATTGGTTCCGTCATTGACATTGACAAATGCTTCTTTGGCTATGGAAGGATCCATGCTCTTTCGCTCTACTGCATATCCGTGATTCTGCGAAGAGATGTAGACCCGCCCGCTGCCTGAGTCCTTTACCGGATGATTTCCTCCTCTGTGTCCGTATTTTAGCCGGCAGGTGGATGCCCCGTTTGCCAGCGCCATAAGCTGATGGCCCAGACAGATGGCAAAGATCGGAACATCCGAAGCATACAGCTTTTTGATCTCCTGGATGATCGCCGTACAGGAGGACGGATCGCCGGGACCGTTGGACAGCATGATGCCGTCCGGATGCGTACCGAGAATCCGCTCCGCAGATGTATCTGCAGGATAGACGGTTACCTGGCATCCTCTCCGGTTCAGGGAGCCGGCGATATTGTCCTTTGCCCCCAGATCCAGAAGTGCGACTCTGGGACCATCCCCTTCCAGTCTGTATACTTCCTGGCAGGTCGTCTCCATAACCACATCTCCGATCGTATATTTTTTCAGCATGGGAAGGATCTGCTGCAGGTCGTAGTGTTCGTCGGTGGTGATCAGTCCGTTCATGGTCCCCTTCTCTCTCAGGATTTTTGTCAGGGTCCGGGTATCGATTCCTTCGATCCCGGCAACCTCTTCTTTTTCCAGCAGCGCCTGTATTGTGCCTTCGCACCTGAAATTGCTCGGCGTCCTTGAAAGCTCTTTTACAATCAGCCCTCTGGCCCATATTTTCCGGGATTCTCTGTCCGGCGTAATCCCATAATTGCCGATCAGAGGATAAGTCATGACCACGGACTGCCCTGCATAGGACGGATCCGTCAATATTTCCAGATAACCGGTCATGGATGTGTTAAATACAATCTCACTGACTGCGTCTTTTCCGCTTCCGATACTTTTCCCGGTGAATACCGTGCCGTCTTCGAGGATGAGAAATGCCTTCATATGTCCACCCGCTTTCTTCTCTTCTATTATTCTCCGCTCGCCCCGTAGTTTGCCAGAACGCGCGCAGAAGGATCATCCACGTTGCAGCCTTCCCACTCTTTGTTCGGCATCCAGAAATCAACGATCATCTCACTCTGTCCCGGATAGTATTCTTCAAAGATCTCCCGGTAGAGCAGGGACTCTTTCGTAAAAGGAACTGCGTGGGAGTAGTTTTGGCATTTCGTTTTGTATTCTTCTTCTGTATAACAGCCGTCTGCATATTCTTTCAGATAGTCCACCATGGAGTGTCCGACCGCATCTGAAAAGGCGGCTTTTTCGCGCCACAGAATCTCTTCCGGAAGATAATCTCCGTCTTCAAAAGCATGGCGAAGCAGATATTTTCCTTTCTGATAGATATTCATCTTCATTCGGGGATCCACAGACATTACATAGTGCACAAAATCCAGATCACCGAACGGAACCCTCGCTTCCAGAGAGTTGACCGATATGCAGCGGTCTGCCCGGAGCACGTCATACATATGTAATTCCCGGACTCTCTTTTCGGATTCTTTTTGAAATTCTTCTGCAGACGGCGCGAAATCCGTGTATTTATAACCGAACAGCTCATCCGAAATCTCCCCGGTCAGTATGACACGGATATCCGTCCGCTCATGAATGGCTTTACAGACCAGATACATTCCGATGCTTGCACGAATCGTTGTAATGTCAAAGGTGCCGAGAAGCTCAATCACGCTGCGGAGCGCATCCAGCACATCCTCTTTTGTAATCATAACTTCTGTATGTTCGCTTCCAATATGTTCCGCCACCTGCTTTGCATATTTCAGGTCTATGGCGTCTTCGCTCATTCCGATCGCAAATGTCCGGATCGGTTCAGAACTTTTCTTTGCCGCCACGGCACAGACAAGGGAAGAATCCAGTCCTCCTGACAGAAGGAAGCCGACTTTGGCATCCGCCACCAGCCTTTTTTCAATTCCCGCCGTCAGCTTCTCCCGGATCTTCCTGCACACGGTCTCAAGGTCATCCCGGCATACGGTATCCGCTTTCGCAATGTCCAGGTAACAGATAAACGCTCCGTCCCGGTAATAATGTCCCGGCGGAAACGGCATGATTTTGCTGCACAATCCCACAAGGTTTTTGGCCTCGCTGGCAAATACGATCACGCCGGCCGAATCATACCCGTAGTATAACGGACGGATACCGATGGGATCTCTTGCCGCAATATATTCCTGTGTCTTCCCGTCATAGATGATGCACGCAAATTCTGCATCCAGCATGCGGAACATGTCTGTACCATATTCCTCATACAGCGGCAGCAGAATCTCACAGTCCGAATCACTTTTAAAAGTATATTTATGTAAAAGGGTCTGTTTCAGCTTCTCAAACCCGTAGATTTCCCCATTGCACACCACATAGTTGCCGTTTAAGGCAAACGGCTGCATGCCGGACGGGGTAAGCCCCATGATTGCAAGCCGGTGAAAGCCAAGAAATCCTTTTCCGGTATCCACGATCCGGCTGTCATCCGGCCCTCTGGAAATGGTCCTCCGGAAACCCTTCTGAAACGTTTCCAGATCAGCACTGCTGTCACAGTATCCCATAATAGAACACATAATAAAGCTCCTCCATATTGTAAGATTTTCAGTTTCCCTGTCCGTTGGGCACAAAAAAAGACACCTTCCACGTAAAAACACATGGAAGACGCCTTTGTCTGTTCCGTTTTGCATTGTACGCCAGACGGCATCATTTGTCAAGTCTCTGGTGAAAATTTTCCGGAGCCTTGTGTCCGCGGGGGTACTTTTCACACTCACGCCGGTGTTCAGCCAGGGGGCTCAGGTGTACAAAGTATCCATGGTCTGAATCCGCTTTGACGGTCCATAGAGAGATACCGCCGTGGATATGCAAAGCAGCGCCAGCACTACCAGAAGCTCCGCCGCCGGTATCCTCCACGGATCCCCCCACCGGGAAGTCACCATGATCTGAAACAGGAACCGATGAAGCAGAAGGCCTGTTGGTACGCCGGACAGGATTCCGAAAAACAGGTAAGCGCCTGCTTCCGTCGCCACCATCCTGAGAATCTGGGTCCGGCTCATGCCAATGGCGTACAGGCTTTTGTACTGTCCCATCCGTGCAGACACGCTCATGGACATGCTGTTGATGATATGAAACGCCGAGATCATAAGGATCAGAATCAGAAACCCGTACAGAAACAGCAGAAAAGCGTAATATGCGCCCATGACTTCCATGTTGCTCTGGCGCCGGTCAGAAAACAGGACGCTGTCTTCTGCCAGAGCCCGCAGCTCCTGTGCATCCTCGTCCGTCGTCCCGCGCCGTACCTGCACATCAATGATCGTATATCCATTTTCTCCGGTCAGCTTCTGAAACAGCTCTTCCGAACAGAATACGGTCTTTGTACCTGGTTCTTCATCAAAGGGATGGCTGCCGACAACGCCCGACACCGGCAGCTCCCATATCCCGCTTCCGGTAAAAAGCGTGATCCGGTCTCCGGGATTCAGTGAACCGGTCTCCTGACGGGACACCAGAACAGAACTGCCCTTTAAAATCTCCTCCGTCGTACCGGCAGACAGTTCTTTCTTTGCCCACCGAAGCTGATGCTCTTCATAAGAGACCAGCATGACGTTTCCCTTCTGTCCGTTCCATTCCGCCTCTACTTCATAAGCAAAACTCCTCCCATAGACCCGTTTCACTGCCGGATGCGCTTCCAGCTTCTCTGCCAGTTCCGGTGAAACGGAACAGGTGTGATCCGGACTGATAAATGAAAGATCCGGCGCTTCGGGGCGTAAAGGCGTTAATGCATGGTCCATGAAAGCATGGAGGGTACAAAAGGACAGAAACAAAATGATCCCAAACGCAAAAGAACCGGACATGAGCAGAAGATTCTTAAGGCTGCCCTTCGCATGATGGAAGCCAAGAGTCGTTTCTACAGGAAGCCATTGGGGATTCACTGCGCGTTTTGCCGCATACACGGTTCCCGCATTACCGGAGACAGCGGTCAGCGGAGAGACTCTCGAAGCTCTCTTTGCCGGAGCACGGGCTGCCAGCAGCACGGTCAGAATGCCGATCACGGTACCTGCTCCGATTCCGATCCAGCTGATGCCGAAAACCGGCAGTTCTCCAAAAAATCCGGAACTGATGTAACGAAGCAGTGCACAAAGTCCCCAGATGACCACGGTACCCGCTAAAAGTGCGGCAGGAACTGCCGTTTTGCACCATCCAAGGGCTTCTTTTCGGACATATTTCGCCACCTGTCCGGGTGTGGCGCCCAGACACCGCATCACTCCGAAAAATTCCGTCCGCTGTGCCACACTGCTGTTCAGGCTGCCGGTAATCATCAGGATGCCTGCAATTGCCACCAGCACCGCAATCACCGCCACCACCAGATAAAGCTGCATCAGGTAGGTATCGTTACTCTGAAACCGCAGCCCCAGAAGCATGGCATTCTGCCCCACCTGCTCTTCAGAAAGTCCCATCTGTTCCACGATTGTCCGGATGGCTTTCTGAATCCTGCAGAACGGCACGAACTGCACATAGAGCACACTGTCCGTTCTGTCCGGTTCTCCATAAAGAAACGTATTCCGGAAGGTTTCCAGATTGACAAATACGCCGAAAGCATCCGCCTCCGTCAGCAGAGCTGTGGTATGGAAAAACCCGCTGATTGTAAAGACCAGCGTCTTCCCCTCCGGCGAAGTGATCGTAATCTCATCTCCGACCGAAAGATTCAGGCGTTTCTGAATGCTGTCGGAGCATACAAGGTCCGTTTCCCCTTTCGGAAATTTTCCCTCCATAATCCGGGCTGCCGGCAGCATCTCCATCAAAGCTTCATCAAACCCGCAGATGACCGTCTGCGTACCTTCGATCTGCCACCCTTCATCCAGCCGGTAGTTTCTCACATCATACTGGGCGCCTGCCTCTACTTCCGGTCTTGCAGCAAGCATCGCTGCCTGTTCATCGGAAAGTCCCTTAAATGCGGCATGCCAACTTCCGTCTTTCTGGATTGCCTGGATCTCCTGGCTCCGGATCGACATATCCGCCATGCCAAAAAGTCCCATGATCAGAAATACCGATAAAAAAATACAGATCCTTGTCATGCGGCTCTGTTTGACGTTCACCTTCGCCTGAACGGCGACCAGATCCAGATATCTTCTCATGGCTGCATCCCTCCCAGATCCTGAAGCTGTCCGTCCCGAACCCTGAATACCCGGTCCACAGAAGAGGTCAGCTGCATATTGTGGGTGATCATCAGCACCGTCTGCTGATAATGTCTGGATGCCTTCAAAAGCAGATCCATCACATCCTGGCTGCTTCTGGAATCCAGATTTCCGGTCGGTTCGTCCGCCAGAACCAGCATGGGCCTTGCAATCATGGCCCGGCCAATGGCAACCCGCTGCTGCTGCCCGCCGGATAACTGACCGGGCAGATGGCGCCTCCGATCCTGAAGCCCCAGAATCTCCAGCAGTTCTTCCACTCTCTCCCGCTTTGGTTTCTGATGATCCAGAAGCAGCAGAAAGATCATGTTCTGTTCCACGTCCAGTTCCCCGATCAGATGAAAAGACTGAAAAATGAACCCGATATTCCGCCTGCGAAACAGAGTGCGCTGATTTTCCTTCATACCGAACAGATCCGTCCCGTCCATCCGGACGCTTCCGGATGTGGGCGTATCCAGTGCTCCAATGCAGTTTAAGAGCGTGCTTTTCCCGGAACCGGACTCTCCCACTACGGCCGCAAACTCTCCCCTTTTCATGGAGAACGACACATTTTGAAGCGCTTTCACAGCAGTCTCGCCGGTTCCGTATACTTTACAAAGCTGTTGTACCTGTAACAGTTCCATGGTATAATACCTGCCTTCCTTTCTTTCCTGCAGCCGGACTGACGTTTCCCTGATGCCTGCCGTCTGTCCCGCAGACTGCGTCAATCCGCTGCCTGTAGAAAAATCATAACAGGTCCTGCTTACGTTTCGGTGAAAGGAAGCTTACGGTTTCGTAAGGTTTTCCCGTATAAGATTTTTATCTGTCCATCAGGCCGTCCCTGATTCCATTCTTTGATTACCGCTTCCCGTTCGCTTAACAGTTCCGCTATTTTATGATTCAGTTCCGAAAGTTTTAATTCAGCGCCGTTTATGGAAACTCATTTACATAAAATTCATGGAAAATACGGTCCCTTCTCCCGGCACGCTCCTGACCGTCAATGTTCCGCCCTGCCCTTCCATGATCGCTCTGGCAAGGGGCAGTCCAAGTCCCACGCCCTGACGGTCGGAGGAACGGCTGCTTCTGTAGAACCGCTTGAAAATATGATGAAGTTCCTCCGGCAGAATCCCGCATCCGTTGTCTGCCACCGACAGCCGCATCATGACCGGCGAATGTTCCCAGAAGATTCGAATCACGCCGCCTTCTTCCGTATGGTCCAGTGCATTTTTGAGCAGATTCCCGGCAGCCTCCGCCGTCCATACCGGATCACACCAGAGGCACTCTTCGGGATCGCCCTCCACCTGAATCTGTTTTCCCTCCTGTTCTGCCCTTGCCCGCAGGCATTCAGCCGCGCGCAGTACAAGCTCCCGGACCGGGATCCTTTCCTTCTCAAACAGTATATTTCCGGCATCCAGCCGGACGATCTTCAAAAGGGACTGGATCAGATCCTCCATCCGAAGAAGAGACTGCATGGACTTTTCGGAAAAAGCCCGGACCGTATCCGGGTGATCCGGCTCTCCGGCGATGATATCCGTATACAGATTCAATGCTGCCAGCGGCGTCTTCAGCTGATGGGAAATATCCGATATAATATTTTTCAGAAATTCTCTGGAGGCACGTTCTGATTCATACTGCACCTTCAGCGCTCTGGAGAGCTGATCAATGGAAGCGAACAGCCGGCAGATCGTTCCCTGCTGGTCCCCCATGGGAAGATGCTCTGTAAAATCTCCCTCTGCATAGTGCTCCACCAGCTCAGTCGCTTTTGCATACAGGCGGTCCAGCTTTCCCATATACCAGGCAGCCAGAAAGAGGACCACTGCACCGAATACAGCACCCGCAGCGGCCTTCTGAAACATATGGGAAACCGCCGCTGATCGGATAAGCGGAAAATACAGGGGGGACGTATGTTCTGAATGTCCCATCTGCAAAAGGAGCATTTTTCCGTCTTCTGTGACTTCCGTACCGGAGCATACCGCCGCAATCTGTGCAGGTGTCAATCCTTCCGCAAGAAGCGCCGAGACCATCTGCTTTTCCCGCAGCAGAATCAGATCTCTGGAACGGACCAGATCCAGGCAGCCGGAAAACAGCAACAGAAACAGCATGGCCAGACAGATCGCTGACAGATATCCAAAATACTGCCGATTCTGCCGGTACAGGAAAAGGTTCATACCGCATCCTCCTTCCACTGATATCCAAATCCCCGGACGGTCAGAAGATATACCGGACGGGAAGGTTCCTCTTCAATCTTCTCCCGAAGCCTCCGGATGTGAACCGACAGTGTATTGTCATCCACAAAGCTTCCGCCGCTGTCCCAGAGCGCATTTAAAAGGACCTCTCTGGTCAGAACCCGTCCCTTATTTCTCAGAAACAGGCAGAGCAGGCGATACTCCATGGCAGTCAGGGAAAGCAGCTCCTCTCCCTTCCATACGCGGTTTTCCGCCAGACGGATCTGAATCGGACCGGAACGTAAAACGTTTTCCGGCTCCTTTTCCTTCTGTGTGTTACTGCGTCTTAACAGCGCACGGATTCTGGAGCACAGTTCCCCCATCCGAAAGGGTTTGGTCAGATAGTCATCCCCGCCGCTGTCCAGCCCCCGGATAATATTCAGTTCCTCATCCGACGCGGTAAGGAACAGAATCGGTGCCTGATTTCCGGCCGCACGAACCTGCTCACAGACTTCATATCCGGTTCCGTCCGGCAGCGTCACGTCCAGAAGCAGCAGATCATAAGCAATGTTCTTTTCCAAAAGCGCTGTCTGGGCTTCCCGGACGGTCCGTGCCACGTCAGTACGGTACCCCTCTCTTTCCAGCATGTAAACCAGTCCGTCCACCAGACTGATGTCATCCTCCAGTAAAAGCAGCCTGTTCATGATATCCCCCCTGCTGTATGCTTCATTCTGCCTGTTTCACTCTCTTCTGCTCCAGCTGCCGGAACATCCGAAGCAGCACCACCGTGGCAGCCGCCGCAAGCACCACCTCTGCGGCAAGCTGTGAAAATGCAAGCCCGTAGAGAGGAAACAGCCAGTTCAGGATATACAGTGCCGGAATCTCCAGAATGATCTTTCGAAGAATGGCAAATACCAGCGATTTCCTTCCCATACCGCATGCCTGGAAGACACCCACTGCCAGAAAATCCAGACACAGAAACGGCAGTGACAGACATAACCCGTGCAGAAACCGGCTTCCATATGCGACGATACTTTCATTTTTCATAAACATGCTGATGAAAAAATCCGATCCCAGATAATAAACCGCAGATATCAATGCCAGAAACGAGATGGAGATACCGGCGGAAAAGGTGACTGCCTTCTTCATGCGCGGCGTATTGCCGCTGGCATAATTGTAGCTGATCAGCGGCATCAGCCCCTGAGACAGCCCCAGTGCCACATACATGGGAACCATATTGATCTTCTGGGCAATCCCCATGGCAGCCACCGCATCGGAACCATAAACCGAAGTAAAATTATTGAGTACCGTCATTCCTGTAACATTTAAAAGATTCTGTATGGATGCCGGAATCCCGACACCGCAGACACTGACGACAATCGAACGGTTCAGACGGAACATGGAAGGTCTGACGCATACATACGTCTTCCCCCGCTTGACATACAGCAGAACCAGAAAATACATGCATGCCACACAGTTGGACAAAAAAGTGGCCAGACCGGCGCCTGCCGCACCCATATTCAGACCCTGCGGCAGGATAAATACCGGATCCAGTACAATATTCAGAAGGCACCCGCTCATGGTTCCGATGCTGGCATGAAGAGAAGAGCCCTCTGCCCGCACCAGATAGGCGAAAACCACATTTAAAATGGCAGGAACTGCACCGCAGGTAACTGTCCATTTCAGATATTCTCCTGTGGCTGCAGCCGTCTGTGCATCCGACCCCAGAATCAGCAGAAGCGGATGGCGAAACATGGTAAACAAAACCGAAAAAACGGCGCCGCTGATGAGTGCACAGTAAAAGCCAAAAGCGGAACTTTTGTATACGGTATCATAATCCTTACTTCCCAGTGCCCGGCTCATCATGCTGGAACTTCCGATGCCGAACAGATTATTGACGGCATTAAAAGCCAGCAGTACCGGAGCTGCCAGCGCTACTGCCGCATTCTGTACCGGATCATTTACCATTCCTACAAAATAAGTATCTGCCAGATTGTAGATGACCATGACCAACGAGCTGATGATAGTCGGCACGGACATGATCATAACTGCTTTGGGAATCGGGGTCTCTTCAAATAAAACTGTTTTCTGTCTGTCTTCCATCCGGATCCTGCTTCCTTTCTGCTTCCTGAAATAGATAAAGTCATGTTACTTATTGTAGCACGTCTTTGGCTGCTTGTCATTCTGAACCTGAATTTTGCATTTCTTTATATATTTCTTCAAATTTCATCTTGTATTTTTCTACAGAAGTGCTATAATAGAATGCATGGAAGCATAGCTCAGCCGGGATGAGCGTTCGCCTCACACGCGAGAGGTCATGGGTTCGAGCCCCATTGCTTCCATTTTTTTCAATAAAAGGGGCATTAGCGCAGTTGGGAGCGCGCAACATTCGCATTGTTGAGGCCGTGGGTTCGAATCCCATATGCTCCATGTGGCGGAAAAGCTTGTAAAATCAGGCTCTTCCGTTTTTTGTTGTTCTGAATTCGGTTGTGTTTCAGGGTTGAATTTATGGTTTTTTGTACTGTTTGTGTACTACAGGGAAAGCTGCATGGCCACCCGTTCCGTGGAGCTGGTCCACGTCCGGTTGAATCGTTCCACGCCGCTGCCCCTGTATGCCTGGGCCTCTGCCTGATCTCCCTGATCTGATCCACAGACAGGCCCATATGCAGCGCTGCGGCCCTGTCTGCTGCCCGTATTCCTCAAGCGCTGCCACTGTAACCACCCTCACGCCCCTTCCAGATCGAACAAATACCCGGTCCCCGATCTTTATCCGATCTGTCAGGCCCACGGGAAGCTCCCAGGCATACAGCTTTCCACCTGGCCGGTGTGCCGCCCTTATGATCTGCCGCCTGCCGTACCTCACGGGGACATGAGGCACGCCGTACCTGACCGCCAGCAGGTAGCTGGTGTACCCGTCTATCAGGCGTCCGGAGCTGTCCAGGATGATCTCCGACTCAAAAAAGCCATGTTCCTGATAATGCCGGTCTTTGTGCTCCATCTTCTCCGGCTTCGGAGGATGCTCCGCGAAACACGGGAAAATCTTTATACGGTCTGTCCTCATTATATCAGGCTTTCCTTTCTGTGAATATCCTGCTGCCATCCGGACTGACTGCATATTCTCCGGAGTGGCAGAAGGCGCCTCTATGCCCCTGTACCCGTTGCCCGCCTTCATCTCGATCATAAGCGGCTGTCTGTACTCCGCTGCCATGAAAACGACCATCATATGTACCAGAAACTGCGGGCACTGTTTCCTGCAGTTCGCCAGTACCATCCGCTTTAACTGCATCTGATCGTCTGTCTGAACATCATCCAGAATCTTTATAAACTCGATCATCAGCCTCTTATATTCCGGGATCACTTCCTGCCGGCCTGCAGAAGCCCCGCAAAATGTAATTCACCCCTGCATTTTATGCGTATTTTTCATATACGCATTTACATTATGCGTATATTATGGTATTATAATAACGCAAGGAGGTAAAGCCAATGCCAAAGACAGCCAGAGAGATGGAAAAGATTATCCGTAAGGATGGATGGGAATACGTTGGGGCGGACGGATCGCACAGGCATTACAAGCATCCAACCAAGCCGGGTAAAGTAACAATCCCCTTTCACAGCGGCGATCTTGACATAAAGACTGAAAACTCCATCAGAAAGCAGGCGGGGCTGAAATAACCCCGCCGATCAAAAAAGGAGGTCCACAATATGTTGACTGTTTATCCTGCCTGCTTCTTTAAAGAAGAAAGCGGCTATTCTGTTATCTTTCCCGACCTTAACCATCTCGCCACATGTGGGGAAACTCTGGACGAAGCCATGCGAATGGCAGTAGACTGCCTTGCCGGTTATATCCGCTGGTGCAGACGCGACGGAGATATCATTCCCGATCCTTCACCAATGGATCAGATCGATCTGGAAGCAGTGGCAAAGGATGTCGATCCGGATTCACCTGTCGGGGAGGCTTTCGTCAATATGGTTTCGGTAGATGTGGATGCCTATGCAAAAGAGCACTTTGACAAATCTGTCAGGAAAACGCTCACCATCCCAGCATGGCTCAACACTGCCGCCCTGGAAATGAATCTGAATTTCTCCCAGGTATTACAGGAAGCTCTGCTCGCAAAAGTACAGGCGCGGTAATATTCCCCATCATATAGCATACATGAAAACCGCCCCGGACATCCGTAGATGTTCTGAGGGCGATTTTCTTTTTGTTTCCCTGTATGCATCCGATCGGCAGCAGGCGCCCTGATCGGCGACCTGCTGCCTAATATGCCCGTCCCGAAGCCATCCCCCGGCCCTGCATTTTTGCAGTAAATCCCGGCGCACCAATCACGCCAGTATCTGACGCAGTCCTGCATCCTTTGTAACTTCCCGTTGTTGCTTTTTTACTCATTTTTTTATATCTCCTTTCCTGAATACAAGTCCGCACTATCTCAAAAAACCTTGATTTTAAAGCATTTTCAGGGTGTGGGGTTTCTAAAAATCATGTCCGCACAAGCCCGCATCCCCGCGTCTTACTTGATTTCGATTTGCGGGGATCCCCAAACGGCGCAACACGGCACAAGATACTTGGGGCGCCTGCTCCTTCCTCTTAACGGAAACTCCGTACTGTCCTCTGAATATCCGATCTTCCGGAGAACCCGCCCGATCTTTACCGGGGACAACCTTCCACCCACTCCCAGCAGATTACATATGGCCGATGCCGTAAGCTCCCGCCACTGGTCCCGCGGCTGGCTCCAGTCCAGCATGTCCCTTAAAAGGGCCTCTTCATCACGGACAATCTGGAACGATCTGTTTTCACGTGCAAGGGCTGACCGCTCTGCAGCTGTAAGCCGAAAGCTTAACGATCCCAGAAGCCTGTACAGCGCCATGGCCTCCGCCCATACCGCGTCAAAGTTGATCCCTGTCAGCGTATCCAGATCTATGTCCTCCGCTTCGATCGTCCAGTACCTGCGGCTGTTCTCTTCCTTCAGGAACTGATCGCTGTTTGTGGTTGCTCCAAAGGAAGTCAGCCGCGGGTATGTATCCGCCTTTTTGTCATAAGGCGCCCGGAACGTGTCAGAAGGGCTTGTAATGAATGCTTTCATGACAAGCTTCAGCAAATCAACTGTCGCATCATATATGATGCTATTCCGCTGAAAAACGACATCATCTATCAGGAGCTGTTCCAGATCCCGCTGTGCTGCATCGTTCCGGATACCCACCCTTACGCCGGCAGGACAGAGCTGGCAAAAGAAGAATTGTATCTGGAGAATATGGTGGTCTGCAATTCTTATGCCGTTCCATTCAAGGCAGCGGAGATGCAGAACCGCATCGCGCAGCATATCCCTCCGGAGTCCACCTGCATCTGCGACAATCTGCAGGCTCTCCTTACGCTGGTAAGAGCCGGTTATGGCTGTTCCATCCTGCCGCAGATGCATTTCATCAGTTCGGACATCTGCGTCATTCCGATCACCGGCAGCGAGCCTTTGTCTTATGGTATTTTCTATCGAAAAAACGCCGTAAGCCCTCTGTTGAAAAAGTTTATCTCTATCATGACCACAACTTCTTTCCAATAAAAAAGAGGCGGTGCAGGTATGAAAATTACCCGCAGCGCCGTTTTCCTGAAAGCATGCCATAATGATTGCGATAGCGGCATCGCCATTGGGATTCAAAGAATACAGCCTCATATACACCCGGAATTGGTGCATCCAATCAGCAGATTTGTCAATGAAGCATTGACTTTTTCCCCCTTCCTGCGTATAATGTTCTTCAGAGAACAGTTCTTTGGGAAACTTTCAGGAAAACAGGAGGCAAATCATGCAGTCACAGTTTATCAATCATCAGATTCTTGGAAACATCCTCTATGAACAGTGCATCCATGCTGCCTGTGCACAGCATGGCCTTATAAAAACCGAGATGGACATTCTTCTTTTTCTGCACAACAATCCCGGATTTGATACTGCTACAGATATTGTAAAGCTCCGACATCTGTCCAAGTCCCATGTGTCCAAATCCATCCAGTCTCTAAAGGAACGGGGCTGGCTTACGGCCTTTTATCAGGACAACAACCGCAGAACCATTCATCTGAAGCTCTGCAAGGCAGCAGACGCGGCGATCGCAGATGGACTGCAGGCACAGAGCAGATTTGCTTCTGTTCTGCTTGCGGATTTCACAGAAAAAGAAAAAAAGCAGCTTCAGACCTTATTATGCCGAATCATGAACAACCTGCAGACGCATTTTCAATCGGAAACATGAGGGCCCGGACCCGGGCATTGAGGGAGAAAATTCAGAACTTAAAATCGGAGGAAACATCCCATGAAAATATTATATACTTTTATCATCTGTTTTGTCGCCGGTATCGGCGCCGGTCTTGGCACGGGCTTTGCGGGCATGAGCGCTGCCGCAGTCATCAGTCCCATGCTGATCACCTTTCTTCATATGGAGCCTTATGATGCGGTCGGCATCGCCCTTGCCAGCGACGTGCTTGCCAGTGCCGTCAGCGCTTATACCTATGGAAAAAACAAAAATCTGGATATCAAAAACGGCGTCCCCATGATGCTCGCCGTACTTGTCTTTACGGTGGTCGGAAGCTTTGTATCCAGCCTGGTTCCCGGTTCCACCATGGGCAGTTTCTCTGTTATCATGACGCTGCTTCTCGGGATCAAATTCATCCTGAAGCCGGTCATGACCACCAGAGAGACCATGGACGCCGTTGACCCGAAGAAGCGGCTCCTCCGGTCCGTCCTCTGCGGAGCCGGGATCGGCTTTATCTGCGGCTTTATCGGAGCCGGCGGCGGCATGATGATGCTTCTGATCCTGACCTCCGTCCTCGGCTTTGAATTAAAGACTGCCGTCGGAACCAGTGTCTTTATCATGACCTTTACCGCCTTCACCGGCGCCGTCAGCCATTTTTCCATCGGGGGAGCCCCGGATGTATTAAGCCTGATCTTCTGCATCGCTTCCACGCTTTTGTGGGCAAGAATTGCCGCACGCTTTGCCAACCGCGCCACGCCGGCAACTCTGAACCGCGCCACCGGCGTCGTGCTGGTCATTCTGGGCGCCCTGATCCTGAGCGTCCATATGCTGTCCTGAAACCGGTTCTGTGCCCGGTTCTCCCATTCCATACAGGCGCCGGACACAGACAGAAGGCATGTTACGACAGTCTCATGGGAAATCAGAATTCTTTCTTTTCCATGATTCGTACCGCACACAGATAAGAAACTGTCAGCACCAGTACACATACGGCTGTCAGAGAGAAAAGAACCGTCAGCGGAGAAGTCTCCAGACATTGGCCGATCTCTGCCGACACAGATCTCAGCACCGGTATCCGGGGATTGAATCTGGCAATCATAAAAACACCGATGGCCAAAAACGCCAGCACCGTGAACGCAACATTTCGTCCCTTTTCCGCCCCGTATTTCAAAATGGCGGGAAAGGTACCGCCCACATAGATCAGGCAGACCAGCAGGTAGATCGGTTCCGTCGGCAGGAGCTCCAGATAATCAGCCGCGGAAAACCGCATCAGAAAAAGCCCCATGCGCAGCAGACATCCAAGGAACCATGCAGCCGTAATCAGCAGGATGCTGAACAGATATTTTGCTTTCACATAATTCCGCCGCCCTGAAGGCAGCGCCATCAGGTATGCCATCCCGTTATCATACTCGTCATAGCTGAAGCTGCTGAAAGAAAATATGGTAATCATAAAGGTCAGATAACTGGTCATAAAAGAAGAAAAGTTTTCAGAACCCGTAAATGCCATCATGCAGGCAACTACAAGCACGATTATAAAATAACGTCCCTGACGTTTTAAAAGCATGCAGTCTTTTATCATCAATCCGCTCATACTGCTTCCCCCTTTACCATCATTGTGATTACTTCGTCAATGGAGCCTTTTTCCACGGCGATTCCCGGCATGTTTTCCTGATAATACTGCTTTTGGTCTGTCAGGAGGCTGTAGCCAAAGCTTTCCCGTTTTTTCTTAAGAATCCTGCTCTTGTCCAGCGCCCTGTACTGCTCTTCTGTAACCTTTAAAAGTCCGTAATTTCCAAGAAGCGTGTCTGTCTCTTCATGCATGACAATCGTTCCATTGTCAATCAGATAGAAATCATCGCAGAGCCCCTCCAGATCGGTGGAAATATGAGAACTGATCAGAATCGACCGGTCGCCGGGGATCATATATTCCCGCAGCATATCCAGAACCTCTTCCCTTGCCAGCACATCCAGCCCTGCAGTCGGTTCATCCAGAATCAAAAGCTTTGCATTATGGGACATGGCAATCAGAATCTTCAGTTTCGCTTTCATGCCGGTGGACAGTTCCCGGATCCGCTTTTTCATGGGAAGCCCGAAGCTGCTGCAGCGGTTCAAAAAATCCTTCTCCTCAAAACGGGAATACAGACGGCTGAATATCGGTATCAGATCTTCCAGACACAGATATTCACTGAAACAGGCATTCGGCAGAACAATTCCCAGTCTTTCCCGGTCTTCCTTCGTCATCTGCCCCACTGGTTTTCCAAATACTTCCACGGTTCCCCGGTCCGGAAAGATCAGACCCAGAACTGCTTTAAACGTCGTACTCTTACCTGCCCCGTTCGGACCGATGAGCGCTGTCACATTTCCCTCCGGCACCTCCATGGAGCAGTTCAGACGGAAACCGGAATAGTGCTTTTCCACATTTTCTAATCTTATCAGCATCATGATTCCTCCAGTATGATATGAAATAATTCGGTAATCTCCGTATTGTTCATCCCGCAGCTTCTGCCCTTCCGGATCGCCGCTTCCAGTTCCGCTTCTACTTCCCGCCGCTTCTCCTCCAGAAGCTGTGCCTGACTGGCGCTGGATACAAAGCTTCCCTTACCATGGACGGTAGTGACAAATCCCTCCTGTTCCAGCGTGTCATAGGATTTTTTCACAGTCAGGGCACTGACCCGAAGCTCTCTGGCCAGCACGCGTACCGATGGAAGGACCACTCCTTCCGTTAGTTCCCCGTGAATGATCAGATCCTTGATCTGGCCGGAGATCTGTTCATAGATCGGCTGCACGGATGAATGATTGATGATCAGTTTCATCTTGCTCCTCCTTTGTGTAAACAGTATATAACACTTCATAACTGTTGTCAACTGTTTTATGCTGTTTATCGAAAAAACCAGCGGCAAAATATCTGCCTGTGAAACGCAGGAATCATTTTTCAGAAAATTGTTTCGAATGAAAGTATTTTGGATTATGCCGGAAATGAAGATATGCGCAGAAACATTTTCATTTTTTATCGGGGAACGGATTCCTTCACTCGCAGAATCCGCCTGACCGATTCATCAATCCGCTCCCCGGTCAGTTCCCCCGTTTCCAGTGCAGCAAGCACCCCTTCACAGGCGCTGTGAAAATCCACCGGCATCAGAATCAGATCCACGCCCGCCTGAAGCGCAAGGACCGCCGCTTCTGCCGAATCATACTGCTGGCTGATGGCGCCCATATTCATGGCATCCGTTACCACGATGCCATCGTAGCCCATTCTGCTGCGCAGCACTTCCGAGATCATATAAGAAGACAGGGTACACGGCGTCTCGTCCCCGGTGACGGAAGGCACTGCGATATGCGCTGCCATAATAAAATGGATTCCCTCCTGTATTCCTCTCTGGAAAGGAACCAGCTCTGCTTCTGTCAGCTCCTCCAGACTCTTATCTGTATATGCATAGCCCTGATGGCTGTCTCCCAGTGTCGCTCCATGCCCCGGATAATGCTTCAGAACGGCCCATACGCCATAATCTTCCAGTCCTCTCACCTCTGCCATGGCAAAGTCTGCCACCAGTTCCGGGTCCGTGCCAAAAGAACGTCTTCCGATCACCTGGTTTTCCGGATTCGTCACCACATCCGCCACAGGCGCAAAGTCCAGTGTAAAGCCCAGATCTGACAGACAGGCACCAATCACCTGTCCAACCCGCTTTGCTTCCTGTATTTCTCCGCGGTCTCCGATGGAACGCATATCTTCGATCTGCTCCATTCCAAAAGCAGGCTGCCTGCCGATCCGCGCCACCTGTCCGCCCTCTTCATCCACACCGAAAAACGGAACCGGATATCCTGCTTCCTCATAATACTGCCTTGTATTTTGGAGCATGGTACGCACCTGTTCCGGTTCCTTCAGGTTTTTGGTAAAATAAACGATACCTCCCACCGGATACTGTGCAATCGCTTCTCTCGTACGGTCTCCCGCCGCCGTCACCGTCTCGCCGCCGGTCAGGGCCTCCGGCGTGATCATAAAAAGCTGAAGCACCTTTTCTTCGATGGTCATGTCATTCATCACTTCCTGAATCCGTTCTTCCAGAAGCTCCTCTTCTGTCTTCTCCGGTTCTTCCGGCTGCTGAACTGCTGTCTCTTCCTCATCTGCGTCTGTCTGCCGTGTATCTTCGGAACCTGTTTTTTCCGGTTCTTCCTGTTCCGGAGTATCCAGTCCGTCCGGTTCTGCTGCTTCCGGCTGTACCCCTTCTGCAGGTTTCTGCCCGGCCGATGCTTCCAGCAGTTCTTCTTCCCGGTCTTCTGCAGGCATCTTCTGCTCCTTTAGCAGCCACACGCCGACTCCTCCGACAACCGCGCACATCAGTATTCCCAGAAAGGCTCCGAAAAGCACATATCCGATCCTGTTTTTTCTGCGCCGCATTTTCTCTGTCCGCTTCTTTTTTCCGTTCAATTTTCATATACTCCCTGTTTTCTGTTTATGAACAGGATGACCGGTATCCTGCATAATATACGCGCAATCCTGCAGCCCGGCTCCCTCAGATATGCATTCTCCTTCGAACTTCCTCTCTCAGTCTGGCGCGCCGTATGATCGTAATCAGCGCGGCATCGATGATGACACAGCAGGTCAGTACGATGGCGGACCAGGTAATTCCCGGAGGCGCCTGTCGGAAAAGATCGATCAAAAGCTCCGCCGCTATGGTAAATACCGCAATCTCCCCCAGCACAAATGCCGCACAGGAAAGAATCGAAGCATGAATCTGCCGGACGCACACGACAAACAGCAGAACCAGTCCGGTAGCAAGCACGGTCAGCGGAAATGCCAGACCCAGGTACCATCCGTTCCCCGGATGCAGCCATGCGATGATTCCAAAATACATGCTGATGCCCGCACCGTCCAGAAAAAGGCTCAGGTAAGGACTCAGCTTCTGAAAAAAGACCGGCAGGAAAAAAATCCACAGAATCGCACAGCCTCCGATCACATACAGGGACCAGGATGTCCTCTGAAAGACCAGAAGATTCAGAAGCCCGCAGACTCCCGCTGTTACAGCCAGTATGATGCTGATCAGGATCATCGCATCTGTCTGCTGCACCGGTGATGCATCTCCCTTCCGGACCGGAAAAGGCGCCAAAGCCGTCCGGTCCACTGCCTGCCTGGGATTATGGACTTCCGTATTACATAAAGGACATACAGAGCAGCCGGCATGAAGCTCCACTCCGCAGTTCACACAATAGGACATTTTCTCTCACCCCGTCTTTCGATTACTCTCGATCTTTACATGAATTCCGTCTTTCACCAGCTTCCGGAAAAACAGCCGTTCCACGTCTGCTTCTACAATACTGCTGGCAAAACTGATGCTCAGGCTGTCCCCATAGCTTGCAACCGCACAGTTTGTCCGGGCTGAAAAGGGCTGTCCCATCAAAACGTCAAACCGTTCGATATACGCCTTCATCTCCTTTGGCGTCTCTATGATTCCCAGATTTGTAAGGCCTGCGCTGGACTGCCTGTCCTGCACCCGTTTATAAAACTGCCGCACGACAAAATCCTTGAAAAACAGCGGCACGACCCGTATAAACGGATTCCTGGTCACTGCCGCATTGGTCGTAATGTCTGCGTTCAGAAATTTGTTATTGATATAATACCGCATAAAATGGTGTACCTGTACGATAATATCCTCAAAGGTATAATCTCCCATGCGCGGATCAATGGAAGGGTATACCATGGTAATAAAATTCCGAAGCGTTTTCGACGGAAAAAACCTCCGCAGATTCACCGGCATGGCAATGGATACCGGAAGTTCCCGAAATACACGGTCCGCCTTCTGCTTTTCCAGAAGGGCATAGAGCAGCACCGCATTCAGATATTCCGTTACAGATACCTGATATTTTCCTGACACTGCCCGCACCTGAGAGACCTGCAGTACCCCGTTGATAATATTCAGTGTATAAAAAGGTTCTTTTGTTCCCCGGATCCGGTAGGTCTTATCCCTGCTTCTGGGCGGACGCACCCGGGAGCTGGCATACCGGATGTAAGCGTCCTCCAGTTCCTCCGGATCCGGTTTTTCGTCAAGCGCAAGGACGCCATGTCCATCCGGTATCTCATACCCTTTCAGCCGCAGATAGACTGCAGTCATCGTCCGCAGCAGGTACAGCGCCCCGCCTCCATCCGACAGAGAATGAAAGACCTCCAGCGCGATCCGGCATTCATAATAATAGATTCTTATCAGGTACCGGTTACTGTTCTGGAAAAACATCGGCATACAAGGGTTTACAATATCCGGCTCCACAAACGGTCCCGGGCGGTCATTCGGTTCCAGATAGCGCCAGAACAGGCCCTTTCGCATCGCCACCTTGAACGTGGGAAAACGCGGCAGCGTCAGATCCACTGCCTTCTGCAAAAGATCCGGCTCCACTTTTTCCTTCAGGATCACTGAGAGCCGATATACAGAAGAAAAATTCCGCCGCTGCAGCGTCGGATACACAATCGCCGACAGATCCAGACGGTACCATGGGGTTTTATGATTCAATCGTTTGCTCATGTGTATAATTATAGCATTATTTTCTTGGGTTTCCTATAAAAATATGCTAAAATTTATAAAGGAATATACATCATGCCCTGAACGCCTGCCATGGGCATATATTCCTTCCAGCTCCCGCTTGCGCTTAGTGAAGGGCAGCAGCGGTCCTAAGGCGCGAAAAGACCGCGCCTTAGGACCGGCACCCTTCCATGGGGCTTTCAGGAACATATGCCCATAACAGGCTGAACGACGGCACATCTGAACAGGAACCATCATATCGAAAAACAGAAAGGAATGGATCATTTTATGATAGAGAAACAGCGCCACAATCAGAATCTGCTGAAAGCAATCCGGCGGATGCACACCCTGGTGGAGAATGAAGATATCGAAAAGCAGCGCGCCTCCAAAGATAACCTCGGGAATCTGCTGGTGAAAAGCGCGGAGATGAATTATGAAGATCTGGAAGTGGATGGAATTTCCGCGGAATGGGTCAGCGTCAAGCGAAAGCATATGAAAAAATATGTCCTGCTCTACTGCCATGGCGGCGGATATAATACCGGAAGCCTGAAATACGCCAGAAGCATCACCAACAAGCTGGCAGCTTCCACCTCCATGGACGTCCTGAGCTTCGATTACCGGCTGGCCCCGGAAAATCCCTATCCGGCAGCGCTTCATGATGCTGTAAAGATGTGGGATTATCTGATGTACCAGGGATACGGTGCAAGAGATGTAATCCTTGCCGGCGACTCTGCAGGCGGAAACCTTGCCCTTGCCCTGACCCTGACCTTAAAAGAGCAGAAACGCATCCTTCCCAGAGGGCTTGTCCTCTTCTCTCCCTGGACCGACCTGACCAGAAGCGGTGCGTCCCACCGAAGCAAACAGGAAGTTGACCCCATTCTGACGGAGAAATATCTGACGCAGGCAATTGAAGATTATGTAGGAGAACGGGATCTGCAGGACCCCTTTATCTCACCGCTGTATGGAGACTTTCATGATTTTCCGCCCACACTGATCCAGGCAGGGTCCAATGAAATCCTCCTGTCGGATTCTCAGGACCTTCACAAACAGATGATCCGCCATCAGGTGGGAGCCCGGATCGCCGTCTATCAGGGCATGTGGCATGTCTTCCAGATGTCCCCGTTTAAGACCGCATACGAAGCCATGGACCAGGCAGCGGAATTTATCTTTGATATCTGCCGGTAAGCATATGGCTGTTTTTCATGAATATTTACGATATGTGCGCATTTTCTTGACATTTTTCGTCATATGTATTACTCTATAACCATCTGTACAACATTTACATAAGAAAAAGATAGAGGCGCGGCTAATACCATCAGGTTCCTTTGCCACGGGACAGGCATCCCGAAGATTCCGAAGAGATTATCCGCCGAAGCAGTGTTCCCTGCCTGAAGAGACATTGCTGGGGTGCAGCAGAATATGCTGTACACTGTCACAGGTATGTGGAGCGCTATCGTTTGTGAAAGGGATTACTGCGGTCATGGACGTTACACGTGCCATGGCTTTTTCTTTTGTCTGTTTGCAGAAATCCAATTACAGGTGGGAAAATGTTATGTATGCAACTTTCTGGTCCCTGGTACCGCCTCTGGTAGCGATCATCCTTGCGCTGATCACCAAAGAAGTCTACAGTTCCCTGTTCATCGGAATCGTGACGGCGGCACTCTTTATCACCAATTTCAACGTCGTATCCGCATATACGACCATGTTCAGCGACGGATTCATCGCTTCTCTGTCCGACAGCGGGCATGTGGGGATCCTGATCTTCCTGGTCATTCTGGGAACCATCGTCGTCCTCATGAACAAAGCCGGCGGCTCCGCTGCCTACGGAAAATGGGCACAGAAAAAGATCAGAACCCGCAGGGGAACCCTTCTGGCGACCTTCGCACTGGGTGCGCTGATCTTTGTGGATGATTATTTTAACTGTCTGACCGTCGGAAGCGTTATGCGTCCGGTTACAGACAAGCACAATGTGTCCCGCGCAAAGCTTGCCTATCTCATCGACGCCACAGCTGCTCCGGTCTGTATGATCGCTCCGATCTCCTCCTGGGCTGCTGCTGTAGCAGGCGTAGTGGAAGGGACCGACGGGCTGACCCTGTTCATCAGCGCGATCCCCTATAATCTGTATTCTCTGCTCACCATCGCCGCCATTATCCTCATCTCCTGCTTCGACATCGATTTCGGACTGATGAAAAAACATGAGGACAACGCCAGAAAAGGCGACCTTTTTACATCCGGTGAAACAGTTGCTTCTGACAATGCCTTTGATGCGGTGTCAGACAAAGGCAAAGTCATCGATCTGGCATTCCCGGTCATCGTCCTGATCGCCTGCTGTATCGTCGGCATGATCTATACCGGCGGCTTCTTTGACGGGGAAAACTTTGTGAATTCTTTCGCAAACTGTGACGCGCCCACCGGCCTTTCCATGGGTTCTGCGGCAGCGCTTCTGATCACGGTCATCTTTTATATGGTCCGGAAAGTGCTCACTTTCAAGAACTGTATGGAAGCATTTCCCGAAGGCTTCAAAGCCATGATCAGCCCGATTCTGATCCTGACCTTTGCATGGACCCTGTCCGGGCTGACCGGCAATCTGGGAGCGGCAGAATATGTCAGCAGCATCTTTGAAGGAAGCGCAGCAGGGCTGACCGGCATGCTTCCTGCCATTGTATTCCTCGTGGCGATCTTCCTGGCGTTCTCCACCGGTACTTCCTGGGGAACCTTCGGAATCCTGCTTCCCATTGTTGTCGGCATCAGCCTCCCCGGCAATCTGCTGATCATCACCATCGCAGCATGTCTGGCAGGTGCAGTGTGCGGAGACCACTGCTCTCCCATCTCGGATACAACGATCATGGCATCTGCCGGAGCTCAGTGCGACCACATCAACCATGTATCCACCCAGCTGCCCTACGCCCTTCTGGTAGCGGCTGTCTCCTTTGTGGGATACTGTATTGCCGGATTTATCCAGAATGCATGGATCATCCTGCTGATTTCACTGATCCTGCTCTGTGTGGTTCTCTTTGCCGTCAAAAAATTCCTGGTAATTCCAGAGGAAGCATAACCGGGTTTCACAACCGCAGGCGGAAAGAAAAGCCCGCAAAAATTCAAAAAGCCGCTGCACCTGCAGGTAATACTGACAGGTGCGGCGGCTCTTTTTATCATTTCTTCCATCTGGTAAACTGATAATAGGCTCCGATCATGTTGGCGTCATTCAGGAATCTGCATGCCACAACCGGCGGCTGATACAGCGGATACGGGAAATCCGAGTACAGCTCTGTGAACTGTTCATTGATCTTCCGGATCAGCAGCGGCTGTGCCGAGATGCCGCCTCCGATGGCGATCTTCTCCACATCAACCATACAGTTGATATTAAAAAGCTGTACTCCGATCAACCGTGAAAATTCATCCAGCGCTTTCTGGACTGTCTCATCTCCGGCTTCAGCCATGGCAAAGATCTCCTCTCCGGAAAACTCTTCTTCCGTCTCCTTATGCTTCTGCACCAGTGACAGGAGTCCTTTTCGGCCGTTCACCTGCGCCCACCATGCATCCTGATTGTAGGGCTGATGACAGTCTGTATGGATAAAACTGGCTTCCCCTGCGGAGAAATGTTTGCCCATATATACTTCCCCATTCAGGATCAGACATCCTCCGATCCCGGTTCCCAGAATGACTGCCAGCGCGGTATCCGCACCTTTCAGGGCGCCGTATCCGACCTCCGCAACGGCTGCACATTTTGCATCGTTTCCGATCCATACAGAAGTCCCGTACCTCTTTTCCACTTCCTTCACAAAATGGCACTGATCCAGACAGGTAAGCGCGCCTCCGCTGATGGCATATCCGCTGGCAGAATCAATGACCCCCGGCATACTGATCGCAAGACCATCCACGCCGTTTCCGATCTTCTCCCAGACGCCGTCCAGTACATCCAGAAATGCAGCTCTCCCCTCCTCCGGCGGTGCGTCCCTGTCCGCCTCCGGTGTGCGGACCTTCCCCCGCTCCGTGATGGCAAGCTCCTCATCCATCTGTCCGTATTTGATAAAACTTCCTCCGATATCCAGTACCGCTGTCTTCATCTTTTCCTCCTTCTGCCTTATGTTCCCCGCCTTCACCTGAAAAGCGACGGGGCAGAACCGATTCAGAGAAACGGTTCTCTTTCTTCCGGCTGCTTCTTCCCCGTCCGTTTCCGCCTGTCAAAAAGACAGAGCGTCATACCCGCTCCGGTACAGTACCATTTCCCCCTGCTCCCGGGTCTTCAAAAGGTCTATGACCCTCTGGTTGCTGCTTCCCCGATAGGGCAGGGTAAGATCCCGTTTTTCCATCACAAAGGGGCCGTCCACCAGAAGATCCGCCAGTTCCAGAAGACGCCGCACCCCCGGTTCGCCGGAGTCCGCAAGCTGCTCATACAGATACCCGGTGTAGATCATCAGATGCTTTCCAAGCTTCTTCACTTCTTCTGCTACCAGAACCAGCGCCTCCGCCTGCCAGAACGGCTCTCCGCCGGAGAAAGTGACGCCGGACGCCAGCGGATTTGCAGCAATCTGCGACAGGATCCTGTGCACATCCGCTTCCCTCCCGCCCTTCGGATCGTGGGTCTGAGGATTATGGCATCCCGGACAGTGATGCGGGCATCCCTGTGTAAAGATCACATAACGGATCCCCGGCCCGTCCACGATGGAGTCCTGCTGGATTCCCGCGATCCGAAGCGGCTCAGGACAGGCTGTGTTTGACACGGTCCTTCTCCTCCGCCCGTTTCGCATTGTTAAACCGGTCCGTGGTTCCTACCAGATACCCTGTGATCCTCCGGATCCGGTCAAACCCCACATTCGCTCCTGCCTGTCCGTTTTCTGCTGTTACTTTTCCTGCCATCCCAAATTCCTCCTTGATCTGCATATATAAACGGCACTAAATTCTTGCCCTCACAGAGTCTTGTCCTATGTGCCGTTTATCATATTTTCCGGCAATATATAATTACAAGATATATATTTTCATAAACTGCATTTTCATTTATGATCGTTCTGTACAACATAATTTCCGTATTCGGTCTCTTAGTAGACCGGAACATCCGGATATTTTTTCCGGAGTTCGTTCAGTTTTTCAATGGAAACCGCTTCTCCTTCCCGTCTGCCGCAGCGGGGACACACTTCATCGATGACGCCGGTATATCCGCAAACCGGATCCCGGTCCACCGGATGGTTCACGGAACCGTACCCGATGCCGCTCTCCTTCATGCACCGGATGACTGCTTCGAACGCTTCCGGATTCTTCGCCGTATCCCCGTCCAGCTCCACATAGCTGATATGCCCGGCATTGGTCAGCGCATGAAAAGGCGCTTCAATCCGGATTTTCTCAAAGGCATGGATGGGATAGTACACCGGTACATGGAAAGAATTCGTGTAATATTCCCGGTCGGTCACACCCGGAATCTTTCCAAAGCGCTTCTGATCAATCCTTACAAATCTTCCGGAAAGCCCCTCCGCCGGAGTAGCCAGCAGGGTAAAATTAAGTCCGGTCTCCTCTGATTTCCGGTCCATATAATCCCGCATATGGGAGACAATCTCATATCCCAGCTTCCGGCTCTCTTCGCTCTCTCCATGGTGCTTTCCGGTAAGCGCTGTCAGAGTCTCCGCCAGACCGATAAAGCCTACGCTTAAGGTGCCGTTTTTCAGGATCTCTCCCACCTCATCATGGATACCCAGCGCATCGGAACCCATCCAGATGCCCTGCCCCATCAGAAACGGATAATTCTTCACGGTCTTCTTCTGCTGGATCCCAAAGCGGTGCAGCAGCTGCCTGCAGCACAGTTCCAGATACCTGTCCAGCTCCCTGTAAAACACCTCCAGATCCTTGTGGGCTTTGATCCCGAGACGCGGAAGATTCACGGATGTAAAACTCAGGTTTCCTCTCCCGCAGGTCACCTCCTGTCCCGGATCGTAGTGATTTCCCATAACTCTGGTCCGGCATCCCATATAGGCAATCTCCGTATTGTAATCGCCCTCTTTATAATACTGCAGGTTAAAAGGAGCATCGATAAAACTGAAATTGGGGAACAGCCGTTTTGCCGACACCTTGACAGCAAGCCGGAACAGATCGTAATTGGGATCCCCCGGATTATAATTGACACCCTCTTTCACTTTGAAGATCTGCACCGGAAAGATCGCCGTCTCTCCATTGCCAAGGCCGGTATCCGTCACCTTAAGCAGGTTCCGGATTGCCATACGGGCCTCCGGCGACGTACACGTCCCATAATTGATGGAACTGAACGGCACCTGTGCGCCTGCCCTCGAATTCATTGTATTCAGGTTGTGAATCAACGATTCCATCGCCTGATACGTGGCCATATCCGTCTCCTTCATGGCAATCTGTATCGAAGTCTTATGGCATCTCCTGATCTTCTGTTCCTCTGGCGTTTCCGCAAGCCACCCCGCTCCGCATTCGGTAAACCACTGTACAAACTGCTCTTCATAATCATCAATATTCGACATGTTGATCCGCTCCGGCATGGCGTCCTTCAGCGCCTGGCGAAATGCATCTCCAAGTACTTCCCCGCAGTCATACTCCAGCCAGAAATACCGTTGGACTGCGTCATAATATTCTTTCCGGAATGTACACGCCACACCTTCCGCCATGGCATAGTCAAAATTGGGAACCGACTGTCCGCCATGCATCTCATTCTGATTTGCCTGAATTGCAATACAGGCCAGCGACGCATAACTGGCAATCGATCTGGGCTGGCGGATATAGCCATGCCCGGTGGAAAAGCCGTCCCGGAACAGCTTAAGCAGATCAATCTGACAGCACGTCTCCGTCAGCATATAAAAATCCTTATCATGAATATGGATATCCCCATTGATATGCGCCGCCGCTATATCCTTGGGAAGGATATAGTTGTCCACAAAATAATTGGCGCCTTCCGAGCCGTATTTCAGCATGGTTCCCATGGAGGTATCGGCATCAATATTTGCATTTTCCCGCTTGATATCCGCTTCCGCCGCACTGGTAAAGGTAAGCTCCTGATAGATCTTCACCAGATCCGCTTCTGTCTTGCGGACTTTGGTATGCTCTGCACGGTACAGAATATAGGCCTTGGCAGTCTTTGCAAAACCGTTTTCGATCAGCTTTTCCTCCACAAGATCCTGGATCTGTTCCACATCCGGCGTCTTTCCCTCCGGAATCGCCTCCACCACTGCTTCTACCAGCTTCTCAAACTGGTACGGAGCGATCGCCTCCACTCTCGCTGCATCATTGGCTTTTCGGATGGCATCCCTGATCTTTTTTACATCAAATGGCACGGGCATCCCGTTCCGCTTTCTGATTACCTCCGGACATACAATAGCGTTCCCACTCATCCTTACTCCTCCACGAAAATTCCCTGCCTGCCTTTTTTTGCGTCTTTGCGCCCTTGGAAGCCCTTGCTTCCTGCGCCCGCAGGGGATAACTATATCTGGTATTCCATATTTTTACTCTGCACTAAATATAGTATCACTAACGAAGCAAAGATGCAAGAACATTTTTCACATTCTGTCCCTACATGCTCTCTTCAAAGAAATCCTTATACCCTTCTCCATAGATCTCATTGGCGCTTGTAACGATCAGAAATGCAGACGCATCCTCCTGTTTCACCGTTTCTTCCACTCTGGGCGCCAGCTGTTTGCGCACGACGCAGAAGATCACATCCTTTTCCTCTCTCGTCCAGCCGCCCCTTCCTTTCAGATAGGTCGCCCCAACCCCGATCTCCTCCATGAGTCTTCGGCCGACCCTGGCAGGATCCTTTGTCACAATATAGATCATTCTCGCCTCATCTTTGCCATAGAGAATATCATCCAGCGTCCTTCCGGTGATCATAACGGCGATCAAAGCATACAGTGCAATATTCAGATCTTTAAAAACAAATCCGGACGCCGCAACGATAACCATATCGATACACTGAAATAAAAATCCGGTCTTCAGATGCCGGTATTTCCGGCGGATCATCTTCACAATGATATCCATCCCGCCGGTGGTGGCTTTTGCCCGGAAGATCAGTCCGATCCCGGTTGCAATCAACACGCCTCCGGCAAGCGCCGCCAGAAGAGGATCCGAAGTCACAGCTCCGTACGGCGACAGCAGATTTGTGAAAAAAGAAGTCATGACTATGGCATAAGCCGTGCGGGCCATAAACCGCCACCCGAATTTCCAGATCCCAAGCAGGATCAGCGGTATATTCAAAATCAGGTACAGCGTACCGGTCTCCATATGGGACAGACGGTTCAGAATCACCGCAATGCCGGTCACCCCTCCCGGAGCCAGATTATTCGGATCCAGAAACAGGCTGATGCCTGCGCCATAAATTCCCGATGCAATAAATATGACCAGACAGTCTCTTATGGTGTGAATCCATGTTTTTTTCATTTCCGCTCCCTTTCTGCCCTGCCTTTTTATGTACCTCCGGTCCGCCGCCTGTCATCCGTCTTCCCAGTCCGTTTTCCGTTCCCGGATAACTGCCTCATCCGTTTTGCGCCTCTGTCAGAGTTCCCATATAATAAAATCCGCGGCATTCCTCCAGACGGACCGGCAGGATCTTTCCAATCATGGACGCATTTCCCGGAAAATGCACCACATGGTTGTTGCCGAGCCGTCCGGTCATATATCCTTCCATCTGCCGGTTCGGTTCCTCTACCAGCACCGCCTGTTCGGTTCCGGTAAAACGCTCTGCCATCTTACCGGAAATGTCCTGTACTTCCTTCAGCAGCCGGTCAAAGCGGTCCTTCACCACATCCTCCGGAATCTGATTCTCCATGGAGGCAGCCGGCGTACCGGTCCTTCTGCTGTAGATAAAGGTAAAGGCGCTGTCATAACGGACCCTTCGGACCACATCCAGTGTCTCCTGAAAATCCTCCTCGGTCTCTCCCGGAAAGCCCACAATAATATCCGTCGTCAGCGCAATGTCCGGCATCGCTTTCCGGATCTTTTCTGCCAGTTCCACATACTGCTCCTTCGTATATCTCCGGTTCATGACCCTTAAAACCGCGCTGCTTCCGGACTGAAGGGGCAGATGCAGATGCCTGCAGATCTTCTTTGACTTTGCCATCACCTGGATCAGTTCGTCCGACAGATCCTTCGGATGAGAGGTCATAAAACGAATCCTTTCAAGCCCTTCGATCTTCTCCACTTCCTGCAGAAGCTGTGCAAAGGTCATGGGACTTTGCAGGTTTTTCCCATAGGAATTCACATTCTGCCCCAGAAGCATGATCTCCACCACGCCGTCCGCCACAAGCCCCTTAATCTCCCGGATGATATCCTGCGCCTCACGGCTCCGTTCCCGTCCTCTTACGTAGGGCACGATACAGTAGCTGCAGAAATTATTGCAGCCAAACATGATGTTGACCCCCGATTTGAATGGATATTTCCGCTCTATGGGCAGGTCCTCCACAATCTGGTCCGTGTCCGTCCAGAGATCAAGAACCATCCGGTCTGACGCAAGCGCTGTCCAGAGCAGCTCCGCAAACTTAAAGATATTGTGAGTTCCGAAGACCAGGTCCACGAACCGGTAGCTCTTCTTCAGCTTTTCCACCACAGAAGGCTCCTGCATCATACAGCCGCACAGAGCGATCTTCATATCCGGATTTTTCTTCTTATAACCGTGCAGAATACCCAGATGCCCGTAGACCTTCAGATTCGCATTTTCCCGGACCGTACAGGTATTATAGATCACAAAATCCGCATCCTCGCTCTCTGTCTCCAGATACCCGACCGTACGCAGCACGCCCCGGAGCTTCTCTGAATCCCGTGCGTTCATCTGACACCCGAATGTTTGAGTAAACGCGAACGGGCGACGTCCGTTTTTCCGTTCAAACTCCCGAACCCATTCCCGGCATTT
>VSND01000047.1 GCA_009774145.1 Lachnospiraceae bacterium
TTGTATTTGAGATTCGCGTGTCTCTCAAATATCATCAGGGTACTTTTTCCTTTTAAATACCCCACAAAATCTGACACGCCAAACTTTACAAAGGGCGAAAACAGACCGTGAAACGGGCTGCTGACAACAAATAAAGGCTGAGTATCAAGCACCGGGAAAGTGCGAGATATTCAGCCTGTTTTGTTGTCCGGGGTTTCCAAAGGGGCTTGCCCCTTGGCACACGACTTTGCTTGCAAAGTGTAGTGTGTTATACGCTCTGTCGGCGTTGCTGCGAAAATGCGGTTGCCGCCGGGGTGGGCAAGTACATTTGAAGTGGCATGTGATTGCGTGGCGTGAAGCCGCAAGCTCAGGGCTGGTTTCATCAGCAGACAGATTTTTCTCTCAAAATTGAAATGGGCGGGAAACCATTTTAGGGCTTTCCCGCCTTGATTGCCCATCAGCAAAGACGGGCGAGACTGTCAACGGCGGCTCATGAAATGCGTCGTTCATCTTGACCGTTGACTGGCTCAGCTGGCTTTGCTATCTCCACGATAGATGGGAATTGTCTCAATCAAAATAATATTGGCTTATCATAAATGAACCTGTTGATTTCTTGAAGAAAGTAATCACAATCTATGACAATTCCAAAGTCCCACAACTCATCATCTTCTCCAACCAATATACATACATGGTTTTTTTCTTCATCACATGCCCAAAACACTGTTGCTCCTGCACTAATTCCAGCTTCTATTGTTTTTCTCGCCACCCAGTCAGTACTATAAATATTAGATAATGTAACTATATTTTCTACGATTAAATTCTTGATGTTTAATTCAAAATTAGTATCTTGAATTTTAATTTGGAGTTTACCATCATTATCTATTATTGAGATTTTCAATTCCCTTTTCCCTCCTCCAATTCCGATTTATCGTTCCCCTATTTTCTTCCTCTCTGTGGGTTTGGATTTTTTAGCAAGTCCCACTTCTCTGAAATCCCTTTAAGCCATTTTAGGGCTTTCCCGCCTTGATTGCCCATTAGCAAAGGCGGGCGGGACTGTCAACGGCGGTGCATTTATGCGCCGTTCATCTTGACCGTTGACTGGCTCAGCTGGATTTGCTATCTCCCTCGATAAATGGGAATGTTAAGTAGCCGTTAGGCTTTCGTTATAAATTCCTGTATTCCATATCTCGTCAAATTTATCTTTAGAAATAATAGTTGCATAAAAGCCCTCTCCCCAAACCTTTTCGTTTAATTCATCAACGGTTGGAATTGGACACACTTCTACAACATCACAATATAGGTCATTATAAAACTTTACTGTCCTGTCTACAAAAATTTCTATCGCTCTTAGGGCAAAACGGTCATCATTCACATCGACTTCATAAAAATATACCATCGGCATATCATCAGATTCGTATTCCATAAATAGCTGTATATACTCAATATTCCTTTCCATGATAATTACCTCATAGCAACTCCCGATTTGTCGCTCTCTTACTTCCTCCCCCGCTGTGGGTTTGGATTTTTCAGCAAGTCCGACTTCTGTGCAATCTTTTTCAGCCACTTCTTTTCTTCTTCGGACAGCTTCTTCAAATTCAATTTGAGCCGCTTACAGATAAACGCCAAAGTCGCTTGCTCTGGGTCGCTGTCTGGGCTGGCAGCTTCGTCAACGGTCTGCAAGAAATCTTCCAGTGGGTTATCCTCCGGGACGCTGAAAAAATCGTCCTTATGTGCTTCCCGCAGGTCAAGAGCTATCTTGTTTATGTCCTGCTGTATCACATAGCGTCAAAAACTGTCATCATCAATATGGGCGGCGATAAGCTGTCTTAACTGCGGGTCGGTCAAGCCGGGATTGTGCTGCTTCATAATGGTTGCGCTTACAGCGTCCACAATGGCGTTTGCACTCTGTACCTGTTTTCCCGCCACGCCGTTCACATAGGTTTCAAGGTCAGCCATCAGCCGGGGGAAATCCGGGTGTACTGCCAGCTCACACAAGAGGGAATTATCTATCAGCCCGCTTTTCAATAGTTCAATCATATCATCACTCAAATGCAGGTCTGCAAGATCAGCGTTTGGGTGATTTCTTGTTTGGGACAGTCCCAGCAGATAATCGGCGGTCACGCCGTAAAACTTCGCCAGCTTGATAATGGCATAATGGCTGATGTCCTTGAAGTCTTTTGCTTCATAGCTGCCCAGTGCAGACTTGGAGAGATTTACCTGTTCCTCAAGCTGCTCCAGCGTCAGCCCACGCTCCACACGCAGGTCTTTCAATCGTTCTTGTATAGATAGTTCCATGCTCTCCCTCCTTGTCTGCTTGATAATAAATAGAAAGTTATAGGATTGAATTTTAGTCTAATTCAGCCCGGCTAAATAAGTCTAAAATAAAAGGCTTATCCTCACAGGCTTTTTTGAAGCGAAGAATAAAATCTGCCAGTGCATCTTTATCTTTTGAATAGACACAGAACATACTACCCTCTGGGTCAAAACCTATTTTTTCTTGTAAATCCGAACACTGTTCGTCCAGAAACACTTGTGCTAAACTTCCCCAATCATAACCGCTTCCTTCAAAACCTTCATCTTCACGAGTATCAAAAATCTCTTGCAGATACTCTCCCACATTTAGGCAGACGGAAGCACTTTCTTCATGCTCAACCCAGAAAAACGGTGTAATTTCTTTTTCAAATTCTTTTGTGATTTTCATATCTTTGTACTCCTTTCAAATTTCCGATTTGTTGCATCATTTATTCATGTTCGGCTGTGATGCTCAGCTCAATTTCATCATCACTGTAAATTAAATGAAGTCCTTTTCTATCGAAGTGTAGTTCAATGTCATGATATTTTAGTATCAACGGTTTTCCACTAACTCTCATTGTAGACACATCATCTGGTTGTCCCAAAATTTCTATTACTTCGTCCTGTGACATACCAAATTTCAATGGCAAAATATCTCTCGTTTTAATTGCATGATTTTTCCAAATGTTGAAATTAAATGTTTTATGCTTGTTCATCCGCTTACACATCCACTCGAATTTTCATTCTCAATTCCGATTTCCTGTTCTGTTTCTTCCATTTTACCACAATTCCGAGAACTTGGAAATAGGGAGATTTCAGGGCTGATTTCCGACCTTATGGATATACGGGGCGGGCGGTCTTTTAGGTGTAGACTTAAGGTAGTTCATCGATGAGCCGCACCTTGAAAAATGAATGACCGTCCGAAAAGGAATACCCCGGCAGGGGAAGCACCGCAAGGAGCCACTTCGGGACAAAATGTCCCGAAGTCCGGGGAGCGTGCCAACGCCGAAACACGCCGCAGGAATGGGGCAGGAAGCCTTTTCGGGGAGAACGGCAAAGGAAAAATGGAGGGAACACATGAGAGAGAACCCATATAAACGACTGCCGCCCATAGAGCGCAAGCCGGACGGCTCCCTTTACCGCATGACACCGGCACAGAGGAAACAGGCAAACGCCCTGATCCGCCGGGAGTGCTGCTGTTATGAGGACGGGAACTGTATGCTCCTTGACGATGGGGACACCCACACCTGCCCGCAGACGGTTTCTTTCTCGGTCTGCTGTAAGTGGTTCCGCTGGTCGGTCTTGCCGCAAATCGGAACGCTGGAAACAGAGATTTTCCGGGATAAGGAGCTAAAACGCTGTGCGGTCTGCGGCAGAGTGTTCGTCCCAAAGTCCAACCGAGGGAAATACTGTCCCGACTGCGCCGCCAGAGTTCACAGGCGGCAGAAAACAGAAAGTGAACGGAAAAGGAGGTCTTATGTGGACAGTTAGGAGCTGAAAAGTCCTTGATTTACAAGGCTTTGCAAGCACAGAACAGGGGCGGGCAATAGAAACTACCGTCTGCCCCCGGAAACGGGCTTCTAACCGTCCACAAAACACGATATGACAAACACCATTTATATCCATCAGCCGGAAAAGGCAGTCAGCTTTACCCGGCTTCCCAATTTTCTTTTTGAAGCTCCTACATTCACGCCCCTGTCCAACGAAGCAAAGGTACTGTATGCCTTTATCCTGCGCCGGACAGACCTGTCCCGGAAAAACGGATGGGCGGACGAATATGGGCGCATTTACCTGTACTATCCCATCAACGAGGTGGTGGAGCTGCTCCACTGTGGACGGCAGAAAGCGGTCAACACCCTTCGGGAGCTGCAATATGCGGAACTGATTGACATTAAGAAGCAGGGCTGTGGAAAACCCAACCGCATTTACCCAAAATCCTATGAAGCGGTTCCAAACACCGACTTCAAGAAATCCCGTTCTGGTACGCCGGAGAGTTGAAAACCACACTCATGGAGTACGATAATCAATCCTCTTGAAGTACGAAAACCAGACGGTATATAGAAATACAAAGATAAAAATATTGATTTCAGGAGAACCGCGGCCTTCAGATGGGAGGGATGTAGATGTATGTAACGATTGTGGCAACAAAATATGGAAACTGTCCGGAATACCAGGGGGCGGAACTGAAGGTGCCTGCCACCAGAGAGGCCATACAGGACGCCATGGACCGGGCAAGGGCACAGGGGGATGAAGCGTACCGGATGATCACCTTCCGTGACTGGCCATCCTTTCTGCGGGAGCGTCTTTCCAAAATCGAAACGGATATACAGGAGGTGAACTTCCTTGCCAGCCGGGTCGACGGGATGAATCAGGAGGGACTGTCACAGTATGAAGGAGTCCTGGCCTGCATCGAAACCGAGCGCGAAGGGCAGGAATGTTCCATCAAAGACCTGATCAATGCCTCCTATAACATGGAGCGTTTTGAACTGATGCCGGGGGTCGTAACGGATCTGGCATTTGTCAGCCTGCGGTTTTTCTGTGGTGGTTATCATGCGGACAGTTATTCCAGATGTTTTTTTTCTTTTGCCTTGACGAATGCTCTTTGCCTTGGGGCATCCGGATGGATTGCCAAACACGAGAATATTATCTCCGGGCTGTTTTTTCTGGCCGCAGTATTGTTGTGGCTGTGTATTTTTAAAATGGCTCCTTTAGAGCATGAGAACAGACCTTTTACAGATAAAGAAAAACTCCGTTTCAGAAAAAGGAGTATCCAGATTTATGGTTTCTGGATCGTAATCGGAATCGTCTTATGGATGACGCATCTGATACAGATGGAGGCCAGTCTCATAAGTACATTCATAGCAGTAGCAATTTTAATGATAGGAGGAAAAAGCCATGAAAAAAGAAATGCTTAAGCTTCTTGTAAAGGTAGCGGGAAATGCTGCGAAAAGAGCTGATGGCCGGGCATCCGAGTTTGGAATGCATCAGCCGAAGAAGCCTGTGAAAAAGCAGTAAACAAAAACGAATGAGGGGGTGAAAAAGAAGTGAAAAAACATATAAAGGGATATATATTGTGCCTGTTTTTCACTCTTTTTTGCCCCCTTATAGTTTATGCGGAAGAATTTACCAGCGAAAAAAACGGGTTAGACATTATGTTTGTCATGGACTACAGCGGTTCCATGAAAAGCAACGACTCCCAGGATATTGCAAAAGGGATGGTAAAGACATTTGTGGATACGGTTCACAGTGCGGATATCCGGGTAGGATTTGTGGCTTATAATGATCGGATCCTTACGTCTACATCGCCAACTGCCATACAGACGGCAGAGGAACGGGCGCTGCTGAAAGCATTGCTCGATCAGGAAGAATATTCCGGAAACACAGATATTGGTTTGGGGCTTTCATATGGAATAAAGCTTTTGGGAGATGAGGCAGAAAGGAAACAGGTGGTTGTCCTGATTTCCGATGGAGAATCTGATCTTGTAGGCTCTAATACAGGACGTACAACGGAGAATTCCAGAGCAGATATGGAGATGGCAGCTGAGACGTGTGCGGAGAATGGGATTCAGATTTACAGTATTGCGTTCGGAGATTATGACGGAAATACAGAAGCCTTAAAAACAGTTTCGGAGAAAACATCAGCGCAGATGTATATGGCAGAAACACCAGAGAGGCTGATTGAAATATTATATGGAATTTTTGGGAGTAATATGGATTACAGCATCCAGGAGATTGTAGACAGTGTGTTTGCTCCTGGAACCCAGAATATCCGGGTGGCATTGAATGGAGATTACCTGGATGAAATGAATGTACTTCTGATTTCACCCGGAGAAATTGGAGATATGCTGCTTCTTTATGGTGGACAGGAGATCGAGACAATCAATCAGGGTAATTATGCAGTAGGAAAAATCGCAGAGGTTAATCAGGATGTTAAGGAATTGATTGTCCGAGCTGAGATACTGGAAAACCAGAAGCTTAAACTTTACCTGATCAGTTACCGGTCATTAACGCCCGTGTTGGAGATCAATACTGCAGTACATAAAAATGAGCCGTTGCATTATGAGCTGTATTTCCGGGATGAAAATGGGAATCAGGTGACGGATGAGATATTGTATCGAAATTTTACCTGTCAGTTCTCCTTAAGCAATGCTCCAAAGAAAGACAGATCAGAGGACAGCCTTTCAGAAATAATCTTGGACACCTCATTTTCTGATGGATGTATTCAGGGAGAAACAATAATCGAACAGTCTGGAAACTGGTTCTTTTATGCATATTTGGAAGACAGCATGGGTAGCAGCGCCTTTGAACCGATTCCGGTGGTAGTGGAGAACTGTCAACCAGAAGGAACCATGCCAGAAATGGGTCTTGTTACCAGATTGACAGGAGAATGTCATTATACGCTGGATGAGTATTTCAGCGATTCGGATGGGGATGTATTGTCATATGTTGTGGAGTCCGCTGCAGATGAATGTGCGGAAGTTGAAGTTTCAGGTAATGTCCTGACAGTTCATCCGAAGAAAGCAGGAGTGCAGACTGTATTTCTAACTGTTTCAGATGGGGAGAGCACCAGTGTTTATGAATGGGAAGTTGTAGTTACACCACTCTGGCAGGCGTATTGGTGGTTGCTGGCTCTGACAATGGGACTGGCTGCCGCCTTCATAATCTGGAAAGCAACACATGGGCCGAAGCAGGAACTGGAGCAGTTGGAAGTAGAAACAAGAAAAAATCATTTCTGCGGCAGGCTGGATGCCTATTTTACGGTGCAGCCGGAAGCAGAAGAAGAGATTTCTCCTTTGTCTTTTCCATTCCATAAGATCAGAGATAATACGCTGATATTAGGTATGTTGCTGAAAGAATATCCTGATGCGGTCGATGCTTTGGGACTGGACGATATTTATCTGGTGGCGGATGCCGACAGGCGGATGATCCTGTATCATACCTCAGAAGGTTCTGTTATGATAGGGAATTCCATCGCATGTAAGCAGATACAGTACAGTGTAAGTTTTGGAGACGTGATCTATATTACATCTCCAGATGGAAGTTATGAGCTGGAAATTCATTACATTGCGGTGATCCAATAAAGACAAAAGAAAGAGGAGGGAATGAGATCCTGTGGAGACGATAACACAAACCAACCGGACTCTGCTGTTTGCAGAAATTAATCCGGAACGGAACAATATCCTTACCCTGATTGGGGATGTGCGGGGCAAGAGCAGTCTGGACGATGACAAGATGAAAGAGATCAACAATGAGTTATTGGTATCCAGCTTTGAGGAATACCTTGAAAAGTTTTGTCCGACTGTATATTCTCACTGCGATGCATACAGTGGAGAGGTGAAATATACGCTTGTAAAGCCGGAGAACATTCCGGATAACTGCATTACAGAAATCCCGCTGAATGAGAATAATGATCTGCTGAATATGCTCATTACGCTTCTGGAAGCGAAAAGCGCCCAGGGAGTTGCCAATGTGGATTTTACTTTCAGTAATATTCTGGACATGATATCTCCGAAAAAGATTATGGAGGATATCCGTCAGGTGCGAAGGGAAATCCAGTATACCTATGAAAAATATGCCCAGCTGGACGATGAGGATCCGAAGAAGCTGGACCTGGGTGATCAGCTGAACGAACAGTTTGAACAGGCCAGTCACAACTATAATCATGTGCTTGCCATGCTTCCTCTGGCAATCGAGGATGCCAAAACAAGACTTCTTCTGGGAGATGGAGAAGCCAAGCAGGGAGGTCCGGAGTTTAGAGCGGGACTTCTCAGCATGGGGGAAGACGGAGAACTGAAGATCCTGGAAATGAAACAGGAAGAAAATACTCAGCTTGCTGTGGTGGATGATGAGATCAACGCTGGATTGATTGAGGCGTTCCGAGAGGACTATGATGCTTTAAATGATACTCCTTCGGACTATGTCAGGGATCTGGTCGTGCGTACCTTCTGTCCTCTAGGTTCTACGATGGAAAGCCGAATCGAACGAGAGGCAGAGGTACGTAATTATAACCAGTATCTGGAATTTTACAAAAAGAGTAAGGACGATTTTGTGAAGGCTGTAAAACCTCTGATAGAGAAAATTCTGGGCGTTAAGATTTTCTTTGATCAGTATCAGGTAAAAGAGAAAGGGATGCAGCCGAAGCTTTTAATCACGAATATCTCTCTGGATATGATGGTAAAGGCAAGCAATCTTCCCAGGCTTTTGACTTATTTGAATACTACCAATGATAAAAATGAGTTTGAAAATACGGTCTGGTTTGCTATTGTGCCAGATGTGGAGCTGAACCAGAGCAGTGGGGGAAAACTGCAGCGTATCCGTTTTGCCGGAAACCAGAGACAGGAAAAGACAGGAACCAATTCCATGGAAAATCTGTCAATCCTTATGAATGCCATACAGCCATACAGAATTACCACATTTTTCAGTTTCCAGACAGGGGAAGAGACGACCTTTAACTATGTGGCAACGGAGGGAGTCGGTATTTTCAAAGAGAAATGTGCATCGTTGATGAAAAAGGAATACAGCGAGTTTGTGGTGCCATGTATCCCGAATGCAACGATCATTCCAAAAGACAAGTCAGGGCTGATTCTTGACCGGAAGATGGTCATGGACGAGGCAGGCAACATTTCTCTGTCGAAAGAAAAAGAGGATGTTATGAAGATGTGGCTGGAAGGGATCTATGTGGGAGCCGCTTATGAGGCCGCCGGGATCACAGCTGCATGGCAGTGTCCGGAATACTTAAAAGAGCGATTCAATAATACCAGCAGCGAATATCCTGGTGTAAGGTTTGATGTGGAAGCGGATGATAATGCGCTTCTTGCAGCAACCAGTATGACTAAGGAAATATCCGGTTTTACCAACGCGATCAAGAATTCCATCAACCATACAGGTTTTGGGTTTGTGTTCTCTTCCGATAATGCCCAACATAAGGGACGGGATATCAAGAGTATCACAGTATATAAGGCGAGAAACCTGTTGAGCAATGGAAACGAATTTGAGCCAATCTATAAAACCCTTGTGGTTACTTATATAGAACGGATGCTGCGTTTCTACAGCGGAGACTTTAAGCAGGACAAGATCCTGAAATTCTTCAGCAGCAATCCGAACAGTCAGAAGAGCCGCTGGGATACGGATCGTCAATACATCAATTCTATTCTACAGGACGGGGATGAACTGGATTATACAATTGATGAAAAATATGGGATTTGCAATGTTCTGGTAACGTTTGCCAATACAACCAGGAACTTAAAGGTGCAGCTTACCAGAAAGGCCGGAGAAAAATAAATGCACGGGACAGTTCATGAGCATCTGTGGTACTTGGGGAACATTGCCTTTGTGACAATTCTTACTGTTGTGGCCTATAAAATATGTAAAATATATGAAATAAAAAAACAACAAAAAAAAGAGAAAGAAGGAGAACAAGAGAATGGGTTTACGTTTAAAAATTGAAGGAAACGAGTCGATCAGTCTTTCAGAGACCAGTATCACGAAAGTGAAATTTGGGGCAGATATCCCACATGATTCCAATGCGCGCTCTACAGATTTAGGCTCCACCGTACTGATCACAGGAAAGATTCTGGCTGCAGTGGATGGGGAGGCTGCTGACGACACCAGCAAGATTGCCAGATGGTCCCTGGTACCGGCGGAAAACTCTGACTGCTATCGGAAGGTGCAGATTGATGTGGTAAATGCCTCACAAATTGTTCGCCAGATCAGCATTCCCAATGCGTTTGTGGTGGATTATGAAGAGGATTTTACGGATGAAACCGGAGCTGGAACTTTTAATCTTTTGATTAAACAGAAAAAAGATAAAATGACAGGCTTGAAGTTTGAGGGCGGATTTAGCGGCGAGTAACAGTAATCAATTTGATTTGATATTTTTGAAACAGTACATGTACAGGAAGGAGATATTATGGGATTTAAATTAAAAGTAGAAGGACCGTCAACGATTGAACTGGGAACGACCATTGTTACTGGTGTGAAGTTCAGAACTGATATTCCAAAAGACAGCAATGCCCGTTCGACGGATATGGGGAGCACGGTAACGATTACCGGGAAAATTTTGACTGCAGTAGATGGCGATCCATTTGACAGCACCAGACAGCTTGGGTTGTGGGCGCTGGTACCGGCAGAAAAATCTGACTGCTATCGAAAGGTCAGCGTGGAAGTGATCGCAGCCTCTCAGGTAGTGCGGAAATATACATATCCAAATGCATTTGTGGTCGATTATAAAGAGGACTACGGCGATGTGGAAGGCGTTGGAACCTTTACCCTGATTATCAAACAGAAAAAGGATAAAATGGCGCAGGTTGCGGTTGAAGGCGGATACAGCGTATCATAAGCGGGTTTCCGGAAAGCAGCTTAAGCGGAGCAAAAAAGGCTGCCTGTTTCCAGGCAGCCTTTTGTAAGTGGAAAGAAAGATACGGGCGGTGTTAATACAATGAAAGATTATTATGCCATCTTGGAAATACCAGAAACCGCAGATGCACAGGAAATAAAAAAGGCATATCGAAGGCTGGCTAAAAAGTATCATCCGGATGCAGTCAGGGATGATTCGGAAAAGCTTCAAAGGATGTATTCTATTCAGGAGGCCTATGAATGTCTGGGAAATGAAGAAACCAGAAGGCGCTATGATGAATCCAGAAGAAAACAGACAGCCTTCATGGGAAATAAGGCTCCTGGACCTGACAGAAAGAAAAAGGAAACCGGATGGGGGACAGCTCCGGATATGGGACAGTTTGAACGTTTCTTTGGTTTCCAGCCGGGGAAAGGGATGGAAACGTACCAGGACAAAAGAACAAGAGCGGCTTCAAAACAAGGACCAATCAGTCCTGAAGAAATGTTTTCCCGTTTTTTCGGTTCCCCGCGTGGGAGAAAGGAGGGGAATGGCAGATGAAGAAAAAATATTGGATAAAAGCAGTTTCTGATGCAGTAATTCTGTTGTGTAGCTTGATTCTGTGTTTTGCGGCATACCTTAATCCATGGGTTTCGCTCTGGTCAGCAGTGATTCTTGCAGCTGCTGTTTTATGTGCGGCTCTTGCCATTGTGGATCTGATTTGCCAGAGAAAGCAGATCAAAAAAGAGGGAAAGGAAGAAATGAAAAAACATGGAACCGGAGTGCGAGAAATCGACCGTTTGATCCTTCTGGACGAACAGGATAAACCGGTAAAATCCTGGGACATGGCAGGTCGGGTTTCCATGGTGATTGGCCGGGAGGGAGGGGAAGAAGAGATCGATGTGGATCTGGAGGATTGCGCTTTCAGCAGCTTTATTGACTTTCAGCACGCTGTCCTTAATTTCTGTCTGGATCAGTGGTATGTGGAGGATCTGGGTTCTCAGAACGGTGTGAGGGTGAGAAAAGCGGAAGACGGAGAATGTTACAAGGTGATGGGTCGTCCCTGCAGAATACAGGCGGGAGATGTCCTTTATATTGCGAATACAAAGCTTCTTTTATCCTGAGAAGAATATGATAAAAACGGGATGGCAGAAAAAGCGATGAAGATAGGAGAACCAAGCAAATGAGTTTAGTAAGATGCCCCAACGGACACGTATATAATGCAAAACGTTATGGGAAAGTATGTCCGTACTGTAGTATGAAGCTCCAGGAAGAGAAAGAAGCAACAAAACCAATAGGATTTGAGCCTCCGGTGGAAATTCTGCAGGAGGAAGTACGACCAGTATGTGGCTGGCTGATCTGTATTGAAGGTGCCAGGGTCGGAATGGACTATAAAATTTATAAAGGGAAGAATTTTGTAGGACGCGGAGATGATATGGATATTCGGATTCTGGGAGACAATGAGATTAATCGGAAAAACCACACGATTATTGTGTATGATGCAAAAAAACTGAATACCATGCTCCTTCCGGGAGATTCGTCCGGTCTTGCCTATTTGAATGACGAGCCAGTATATGTCCCTGTGGAACTCAAGGCTTATGATACAGTGAGCATGGGAAACAGCCGTTTTTTATTTATCCCGTTGTGCGGGACTAATTTCTCCTGGGAAGATGTGAAATAGGAAGGGGAAAACTATGGGGATGACAGGGATTGGGACCATTAGCATGGCGGCTCTTATCTGTTTGGTGCTGGCTGCTGTGGTCCGGTTCTGGGCAGCGTTTGCGAATACGGAAATGATGTCAGAGGATGAAGAGGAGCCGCAGGTAGATGCCGGTATTGCCCAGACGACAGGAAACAGGGAAATTCAGGCTGATCGTGCACAGATACAAAAAAGTGCTGCAGGCGTGATGGCAGTCATTTCTGATGGGATTGGGAAAAAAAATACCGGCCAGGTGTGTGCACAGATTGCCGTGGATACAATTCTGGATAAATTTGAATTGTATTCCGTTTTAAACCAGCCTGATTATTTTTTTCGCACCACGTTTTATGAAGCAAACCGGAGGATACAGGCAACCCTCGGAGAACGCAAAGGAGGGGCAAGCCTGGGAGCGGTTTTCGCCAACAGCACACATCTCTACTATGCGCTTGCGGGGAACATACGGATTGCAATTTTCCGGAGAGGGGAGTTGATTCCCTTGAGCAAAGGACAGACTTTGGATGTTCTGGCAGTGGAAGCGTGGAAGGACGGGAAGATCTCCAGGCAGGAGGCTGTATGGAGTATGGAAGAAAAGCGGCTTTGGAACTATCTGGGATTGGATGGTTTCCATGAGATCGAAATTGAGAGTCAGCCTATCCTGACAAAACCGGGAGATGTGGTTTTTCTGGCCACCTGCGGCATCTTTGAAGAACTGTCGTGGAGTGAACTGGAGGATTTGCTGGCGGAGCCGGGGAGCTTAGAAGAAAAAGCTGAGGCGATTATTCAGAAGACGGAACAGAAAGAAAATGCAGAGAAAGAAAACGGAAGCGTTATTCTGCTGCATCTTTCTACAGATTCGGAGAAGTCGTGGCGGTATGGAGGAATGGCATGAGAAGGATGAATTCGGAATTTAAAACTGCCAATATGTCAGAAGAAGGGCAGAAACTGTCCAACCGGGATTACTTTGGCTATGTGGAGATGGATGATTTTGCCTGTTATGTCCTGTCAGACAGTTTGGACGAGGAACCATCCATAAACAGCGCCAGACTTGTGGTAGAAAGCATAATCCGAAATTTTACCGAAGCACCTTCTATGGGGAAAAGGCATCTGCAAAGGATGATCCGTCAGGCACATACAGAGCTTCAGAAGCAGAAGAAGGGAATGCACCTGAAAGCTTCTATTGTGGTGGTAGTCACGGACTATCGGAAAATCCGTTACGCTTATGTGGGGAACAGCCGCTACTATCTGATTCGCAATGCAAGAATCATGGAAAGAACCGAAGACCAGTCCCTGACCAGCCATCTGGCGCAAACGGGGAAAATCCCTCTTGACCAGGCAGCATCCCACGAAGAGCGAAACAATTTATACTCCTTTCTGGGAGAACGGGGAACGCCTAAGCTCCAGATTTCTAAAAAGAAAAAGTTGGAAAACGGTGATATTTTTCTTCTAATCACCAAAGGAGTATGGGAACAGTGTCCAGACGAAAATCTTCTGGAAATCATTAATGACGCAAAAGATCCGGATGAGATTTTGAAACGCACAGAGGACTGGATTCTGGAACGTCAGGAAACAGAAGAAATTGATAATTATACAATGGTAGTCACGTTCGCACAAAAGGTGTATCAGTCTCCGAAAAAACCGTGGACATTAAAACGTGTACTGATGATTGCTATTCCTGTAGTCCTTGTCACAGGTGGGATCAGTCTTGCGCTGTTTTTACGTTACAGAAGTATTCGAAATAAAGAAAAGAATCTGATGGAATGCATGGAAAATGGAGAAGCCTATCTTCGATACGACAATTACCAGAGGGCTGCAGAAGAATATGGGGAAGCAAAGACACTGGCTGGCAGCTTGAACAGGGATGAAGAATATGAGAAAGCAGATCAGTATAAAAAACTGGCAGAACAGGTCATTCTGGCAGATGAAGCACTTTCTGACGGAGAATATGAAAAGTCTCAGGAACTCTATCTAACGGCCAGAGAGTTGTCAGAAGATGCTGGAAATGTGGGGAGAATTTACATAGAAAGTCAGCTCGACCGGGCGAAAGATTATATTGAGGTGTATGATTTGATTGCTCTTGGAGAGAGGAAAGAAGAGTACGGGAATCTGAAAGGAGCCATTGCGGCCTACAAAGAGGCCAGGGAAAAAGCGGCAGATCTGTATTACGGAGATGGCAAGGCAGAGGCGCTGGAAAAGCAGGCGGCAGCGGAAGAGGCACTGGAAAAAGCCGAGATGGAGGAAGAATCCAGAAAAAAGGAGCATGAGAAAGAGATCGCCGCGGAAGTTGCCAGACAACAGCAGGAGGAAGCAGCGGCACAGGAGCTTGACAACCAGCAGAAGGCCAATGATCAACAGAATGCTATTGACCTGGAAAATCAGGGGAATTCGCTTCTTGCACAGGGACAGTATGAAAGCGCAATTACTTTTTATCAGACTGCTCAGGCAATCTACAAACGACTGGACCTTACTGACCTGGCAAATAACTTAAATCCGAAGATAGAAGCAGCAAGGGCGGGAATGGCGGCTGCTGTGCCGGAGACATAGTCCGGTCAGGAATAACACAGAAAGAACGAGGGAGGAAGCCTATGGGCAGGTATACATACACTTTGAACCAAAAACGTGAGGAGCCGTCCATGAACTTCTACAGAAGAACGGATCTGGAAAAGATGACCCTGTTTCATCTCAGGGAGATATGCAGGAAGGAGCGACTGGTGGTACCGGCTGCCCAAAGCGGTGACCGGGAAAGCCTGATCCGTCTGATTATGCGTTTTCGGGGGCAAAAGGAATACCGCCGTATCCAGACCGGGTGCGAAGGAGGACTGGAACATATTCAGGAATATCTCCGGGATCACGAGATTTTATTCGCAAAGCGTCCAAATGTGCGGATTCCAGGAACCATCACACTGTACCAGGGAACACAGATGAATGAACTGGACGGCTATCAGGTACAGTCGGACGGAGAACTGTATGAGGGTAACCTTTTGCTGATTGATGAAAACTACTGCGTTTATACCTGTTTTTATCTTCAGAAAATCCAGGAAAATTTCTTTCTGTTCAAAGGAAAGGACGTGCCGGTACGGGAGCTGGAAAAACATCAGTATTTTATTGTGTATCCAGTCCGGGAAAAGGATTCGGAATTTCTGTATGATTGCTATTATGGGAACTGCGCTTCGATTCCGGGTACGCTGGAAGCAGTCAGGATTCCGCTTCTGGATATTCAGGAAAAGGAAATCGTGAAAGCGGAACTTCCACTCATCATTGATCTGGGCAGCTCCAACACTACAATGGGGATCTGCCTGCCGGACGGAAGTATGCGGACGGCAACAGCAGGAGGAACCCAGATCATACCAAGTCTGATTGGAGTGTGCAGGAAGAAAGAAAAAGAGGCAGAATTTGTATTTGGCTATGAGGCGAAGGAGCTGGAGGAGCAGAACTACCGGGACGAGGACGTAGCTGTTTTCTACGATATTAAACGGTGGATCAGCGACCCGAATCGCTCAGAGGGAGTCATTCTTCCAGATGGTTATAAATATCAGTTTTCCAGGAGGGAAATGTTGCGTGCCTATCTGGATTATCTCCTTGACCTGGCAGGTCAGCAGTTTAAATGCATTTTTACCAGTATCCAGCTTCTTGCTCCTATCCGACAAAAAGAAAAATTTCAGTCGTTTTTTAAAGAGATTATGCCGGAATATACGGTCAACTGTGAACTGGATGAAGGGATGGCCGTGTTGTTCTACAGCATAGACAGTCTGATCGCCCAGAAACGTTATGATGGGAAACGGTGGTACCGTGCGCTGATTATTGACTGCGGGGGTGGAACCACAGATCTGACCTCCGGCAGGTTCTGTATCGACAATAATCGGGTATCTTACATCATCCATCTGGAAACCAGGTATGAAAACGGAGATACCAACTTCGGCGGAAACAATCTAACATACCGAATCCTTCAGTTGCTGAAGATTCGGATTGCTCAGGCACTTGGCTGTATAGCGGCAGAAAAGACAGGAAACAAAAAGGAATCTGCCATAGAACACCTGGATGAGTTTTACCGGAAGGCAGAGGACTGGATACCAACCCGGTTTAAAGAATACGAGGGAGAAGGCAGGGAATCCTATTTTTTCGTAAAAAACAATTATTACTATCTTTTTGAACTTGCTGAACAGGTAAAAAAAGAATTTTTCCAGCCGGATTTTTGCTATGAACTGAAGATTTCTTCCAGAAAAGATACAGCAGGACGGGGAAAAGAATTGTATCTGGATAAATGGCGTCTTTCTGTCTGCCGGAACGGACAGTTTGGACATATGGATGCACCAGTGGAATTTTCCCTGTTTTTAAACGAAGTGGAAGAAATTCTGAGACCTGATATTTATGGTCTTATGGAACGCTTTTTAAATCAGAAGTTTGAACAGGGACAGCTCCAGGAGTATGAGATCATTAAGCTGACTGGACAGTCCTGTAAATCAAGATTGTTTACAGAGGCGCTTAAGGAATACGTCCCTGGAAAGCTGATTCAGAGTGTAAAGCAGGAAAAGGATGGGGCAGAGCTTAAAATGTGCTGTCTGAAAGGTGCGCTTGCCTATTTTTTGAACTGTAAACTGGGATATATGAATGTAAGCCAGGATTATCAGGTAGGGAGCCTGCCGTATGAGATAAGCGCCTTTACCCATGAAAATCAGGAAAAAATTCTGATACATAGCCTGGATCCGGAAGATCATATCGGTTATATCTCCAGATTCCGGATAGGGAACCAGCTGGATTTATATTTAAGCGACGGACAGGGACATCAGCTGAAGACTTATTATTATGAATATGATACTTCTGTTTTTGCCCGGACGACCCAGGAAGAGATTGATCGGCTCTATGGCGGAACCGTTATCCAGGAAGAAACAGACATTATTGTAGAGGGAGAAATGAAATTTTTTGTCTGGATTTCCAGAAAGAGATGGGGCTTTATCATTCTTCCGGTTTTAAGGGATGGGGACCTTTTATATAAAGGGGAAGAAGCATTTTTTGATTTTGAGGATGATACATGGGAATTAAATTTTTTTGATGGAAAAAAATAAATGAATGTCAGCTGGAATGCAGGTATGAGACGGGAGAATGAGGAGGAAGGACTATGGACAAAAGTGAGGATATAAAAGAAATGATCCAAAGGGAGATCCGGTCCATCCCTGCTTTGGATGAGCGGGTTGTCTTTAAGGATGTGATGGAGGGCGTATTTTTGTCCCTGTATGAAAAGAATAAAGAGATGTATCAGGTTTTGGAAAAGCGGGTTATGGATGATCTGGCATATGATATCAACCGTTATCGAATCTGCGCAGGGCTGGTGGAAAAAGACTGTCTGGATGTGTCCCATCATATGCTGACTGCGGTATGCGAGGAGGATCTGTGTCCGGCTGTCCATTCAATTGCAGAGGTCAGGGAAGAGATTGAAAAAAACAGGGGAGCATGCCTGACCACGGTATTCTTAAAGGGAGATGCACTGGAAATACAAGAGCTGTTGAAAAAAGACAGCATGTATTCTGGAATCTTAAAAGTGGATAAGGAGTATCCGGTTTCTGTGCAGCTTCAGCCCTGTGTCCGCTATTTAAAAAAGATGGAGAAACTGTATCACCTGTTTATGAAGAATGGAATTCCATGGCAGACTTTAAATGCTCCATATCTGTTTAAGATGATGGATTTGGTAATCCGCGAGCTGCCAAAAGAAATTCCTGATTCAGAAATAGTGGCTGGGCTGGGCGTAGATTTTGGAGAGTATGCTTCTATGGTCTGTTACGATATGGTGCCGGTTTGGAACGTATGGCATTTGACACTGGAAAGCACAGGATTTCCTGTTCCATGCAAAGATCATGAGAATTTTGAATATATCATGTCAATAAGAGAATATGGAGAACGAAATGCCTATCTTATGGAAGACAAAGCCGGGATTCGAAGTGTGCGGCAAAATGGAGGGCGTCTTCTGGTAACCGGACAGCTTGGCAACAAACGTGAATGGGATGTGTATATGATTAAAGGCGGCGGGGAGCGCCGGATTGATAAGTATGAATTTCCGATTATGGAGAACATAAGAAAAGATGACTTTGTGGAGAGGTTCCAGAAAAAACACGGTCAGAGAGTAAAGACCAAAGGGGAACTGGAACGGTATATAAGAGGCTTTGGGCTGAATGGATATATTGAATATCAGGGATGCCAACTTGCAGATCAGAATGAGGGACTGGAGGAAACATATTCTATGAATTTCTTCATTCATGATGAAATTCGGGAGCAAAAAGGCCGCAGGGTTCTTATTCTGCTTTTTAAGGCAACAGGGAATGAGAAATGGCTTGCACGTGATATAGTCAGTTTTATTGTTTCTGAGGTGCAGGAGCTTTATCCGGAGTACCATTGTGAGGGTAAAGTTTTATGAATTATTTATGGGAAGCATTTTTAAATGCGGATGAACGGGGAATCAAAAAGGAGCAAATGCGTTTTTTGATTGCAGAGAGCTACAGCGGTTATATGGAAATCTCTGATAGTTTTCTCAACCAAAAAGAATTGCAGGAAGAACTTAGAATCGAAGTTAATCCCTATTACCGGTTTTATGATATTTTCAAGGACCTGTTCCATCCGGAAATGCAGGAATTTCCGGATTTGCGAAAAAGCCTTGCGAATCTTATTTTTCATCTGCTTGCAGAAAATGACGCTATGTCTGGAATGACAAAAGAAGAATATTACAAACAATTTCTATATCAAAATATAAGAAGCGGTGCTTTCGGACGAGATGCGGCAGACACAGTCGAATTGTTTAAACGGGAAGAAAGAGAACTTATTTTAAGCGGGCTTTTGCGTCAATATCAGACAGGAAGTTCATTGGATATCTTTAAGGATATGGCAGAAGAACTGCTTCCGGAAAACATTATTTACCACAGTAATGAAAACTATTATGAGATTTTAGTCTATGTTGGAGTAAAAAAGGAAGAGCAGATAGTGGCAAAGGTAGAACTCTTAAAGAAGCTTTTTGTAGATTTGCCTTATCATGTAGATGTGTATTACGAGCATCATTTTGGAATTATAGGGGTGGAAGAAACCATGAGGATAGATGAGATTGCATTATGTTAGGAGCAGGGATATGTTTTATTATGAAGTGCCTCAATTTGAAAAAAAAAGGCTGTTACGCACGGAAATGCTGGAACAGATACGGGATTTTCCCAGGGATTATCTGGAAATACTATATGCTGGCTACAGTGATGGGGTTTTGCACGGGTGTGCGCTTAGATGGACCGAAAACAGGCTGGTAATTGGGCCGGGAATTCTCCGATACCATAAACATTTATATCTCATGAAAGAAACATTCGAGATGAAATGCGAAAATCAGGATAAAATCCGATACTTAAAAGCGCAGTTTCAGACACCGGTTAAAGAGAATGGAAGTCTTACAGGAAAGGCGGTAATTTGTCTGGACAACGTAGCGCCAGACCCTGCGTATGAGATTGAGTTGTGCCGATTCCGTCTGCAGGAAGGAGCCAGACTGCGGTATATGTATGAAAATTTTGCAGATTGCATCACGGAATTTGATACCATTCATTTGGTTCATGTTCCATGGGCTTCTCCCGAAAAGCCTTCCCTTCATCCAATCATTCTGAAACAGTTTGCGGTTGAACTGTTGAAAAAGAGGGACAAAGATCCATTAGACAACAGCTTCGCAATTGATATTCTTGCAAATAATGGAATCATGGCAGAGGATGCTGTCAGGATGTATATAGATACACGTATAGAGAATAAGGCAGGAAAAGGCAATGAAGGGCTTTATCATGGCTTGATGGAAATCCTGAAAAACAGGAGAGGAGAGTCCTCTGTTCAGAAAAGCGTGGATGGAACGCAGAGACAGATCGTACTTTTGTAGGAGGGAAAAATGGGAGAAAGTACAATTCTTAGAATAGTAGTAAATCAGGAAGAAATTATGCTGCTGGAGGCTGCTATGAGATTGGAGAAGACAGCTGGCCAGCATACAAAAGCAATTCTTTCAGGGCTTTTAGATCCCCAAAAAGAAGGACAGGAATACAGTATTGTTCCGGAAGCAGAAATTGAGGTTTTTGACAATGGGATGGAAGTACTTTTGTCCTCTGGAATTATCAGGACAGTAGAGATTGGAGTAGAAACAGCTGATGCAGATCCGTTGAAACGGGTGGAGTTGGAAATGGTATCCGGAACCTGGCTGCTGGACAGAAAAAAACAGAACCGTGCTTTTCAGGATACCTCAATGAGTTATCAGGCAGTGGCAGAAATAATACTTAAAAATTATAAAGGGGCATCCCTCATCATGAAGCAGGGGCTGGATTCCATTCCTGTTGGACGATTGATGATTCAGTACCAGGAAACGGACTGGATGTTCTTAAAACGGTTAATGTCAAGGATCAATCAGCCTGTTATACCGGATAATACTTCCGGGAAACCACAGATGTATACCGGCATTGTAGGGAGGGATGAAATTTACGAAATCCCTGTGGAGGAAGAAAGCCATGTACAGGAATATTATTATATTGAACAGGGAGATGAAAATGGTCACCTGGAATATACATGGGTGACAGAAAAGGGCGGATTGTCCCCCAAAGGGGTAGGTGATGCTGTTATATATAAAGGCGTTACTTATTACATAAAGGAAGCAGAACTTTTCGTAGAGAATTCTGTAATTCGGCATAAATACCGTTTTTGCCTGCAAAACGGCTTCCATATCAATGAGATGCATAATTCCCATATGACAGGGCTGTCCCTGCCAGGTGCGGTAGAGAAGGTATCCGGAGACCAGGTACAGGTGAAACTGGACATTGACGCCGTGGGAGGACGAAACTGCTGGTATACATATTCTACCTTTTATTCCACCTTCTACTGTATGCCGGAGATTGGAGACAGAGTTCATTTGTATATACCCGGTATGCGGGAAGAACAGGCATTTGTTCTGAATTCAATCCGTGACAAAGTGAGCGGTGGGGAAACGGGGGCCGGCAGCTTTCATGGGGGAAGCGCTGTGACTGCATCAGACTCCAAAAAGAAAAAGTCAGGTAATACGGGCGGAGACGGGACAAATGTGTTGTCATGGTTAAACCAGATGTCAAAAATGCCTTACGGAACAATCGTTGGAGTCGGGGTTGAAACGTCGGAAGCAGCGGAAGAAATGCAGAATCCAGATGGGGACAGCATGCAAAGCAGTCGGGCAGGGACGGCAGCACCGGCATCTTACTCAGGCAATGGAACGCAGTCCCAGGCACCGGAATTTGATTTCCAGAATCTGTACAATAACGAGGAAGTAAAGGTATTATCAACCAGAGATCATAAAATGATTATCCTGGACGACAGGAATGGAAGCGTGTCGATCCGTTACAGCAATGGAACCTTTATTGTTTTAAAGGGAGACGGAATCCAGATTCATTCAGCTGGTTATTTACATCTCCGTGCAAGCGGGAATATCAGCCTGACAGCGAACGGGTCCATGTCCATTAAGGCGGAAGAGCAGATTACTCTGGGATGTGAAGAAAGTGAATTTTTGCTGACTCCGGACGGGATTGCAATTCATGGAACAGATATAAAGATCAATGAATAAAGGGGGGAACCTGTATGGTTACGACAGGCGCGGCTCCAACAGTTGCGGTTTTAAAAGAAGAATTGAAAAACCATCCGGAAAAAGCGATGCAGATAGGAATAAAGGGAGCTGCGATTGGAGGGCTTCCCTTTCCACTGTCCCATCTTGCACTGGTGGGAATGCAGAATCAAACAGCAATACAAAAGATGGTGCAAAATCAGTATTTTTCTAACATAGAAGCTGCTGTATGCGCACAGAGAAACATGGATCAGATGGGGGATACAAATGGAAATGAATAGTGCCATGCGGTTATTCATAAGAAATGAGATTGCTTCAGAGTCTGCAAAATGGATCTATAAGGCGATGACTGTTCTTCAGGCTGAAAACAAGGATCAAACAATCAAGCGCTTTTTAGACGAATTAGAGGAAGGACTTTCGGATATCCGGACCTGTTATATTCAAATCTCGCTCTTAAGATATCAAATCCTGCAAAAAAGACCGTTTTATCAGCTTCAAATCTTTGGCCCTGAATTTTATCTCGCGCCGCCTCTGGCCGAAAAAGAGCTGCAGTGGAACTGGATGTATGAACCTTATTATGAGTTTTGTGAAAAGATAACGGCTTCCAGCCGAAAGTATGTAATGCAGATTACAGATGCGGATTTGTCCCGTCTCTGTCTGTTGGAACTGGAAGAAACGAAAGAGATTGTCCGGCGTATGTTTCAGGAATCTCTTGCGGATCTCCTGACACGGGAAACCTTCCAACGGGCAGCATCCCAAAGGGAAATTTCGATTCAATTAAGCGATTATATGGGAGAATATGAACCGCTGCTGGTTCTGAACCATCAGACAAAGGAAACAGGGGAGTGGCTGAATGGAATACTTTAAGATCGGACAGGAGAAAAAATATAGAAATATACTGCGCCCTTTATTACCATCCATGTCTCAGATATGGGGAGAGGAAAAGCCGCTGCTGGTGCAGGGAAAAGCAGAACAGGAGGATAAGGATATCTGTTTTCTGCCTTTTTATCAGGCCAATATTTTGTCCGGAGCATTCCTGATTTCAAAGAAAACGGGAGATATCTGGAAAAAATATCAGCAGGGGGGCAGATATCGTCCCTGTGTATTTGGGCATGTGGAGACCAGAAAATTTGAAACCTGTTATCTTATGTATCCCAGACTGATCAATGTGCTGCATAAAGATACGGTATATTTAAAAGATGGAGAGATTGATCAAATATGCCTTTGCAGGGAGCTTGTGGAAATACACAGAGTTTTTGGAGTAAAAGGAAAACACCGGACGGACATCGTGATAGCGGGGGATGTGCTGGAAGAAATGCTTAAGGAGGAAATTGTCGGATTTCAGGCAGTTCCCGTCAGCGTGAAGGAGGGGACACCTTGGCAAAAAAATATGTAGTGGAAAATGCAGGATTGAACTGTCAGTATGGAGAGGAAAGCTGGCTGATTGTGCCAGGAGACAGGCATATTACAATTGGCGGCAGACGAATGGCCAATGAGACGGATTACAAAAAGACGTGTCTGGGGTGTGGGAGTTTCGGAGGGTGCCATAGTCCCCACATTTCACAGGAGGCAGCTCAGAGCTTTCATGATGCACTTCTTGAATATGATGAATCGGCGAATCTTCATCAGCTTGCTGCTGCGGGGATTTCTTTTCCATGCCAGTATCAGCCGGGTCCCCAGTGGATGGAGACAAAAGAAGATGTTTATATTGCAGGTTACCGGGCACTCATGGAGGACAGTTGGACATTCTGCATCTATGGACTTGGGATCATTACACTCTACAATTCCGGGCAGGTGGAGAACGTATCGGAGACACTGCAGGAACGTTTGAGACAGCTGGAAAAGGTGGTTGATGCCTATATGCAGGAAAATGGAATTTCAAAAAAACACAAAAACGATCTGATCAACAGCATAGCACTCTGGAATGGCTATGGGGCGATCCCGTGGGATACAAAGGTCAGTCAGGAATTGTGGGATTTTGGTATCTATATGGAAAAAAATCACCCGTCCCTTTCCAATTTTTTTGAGCGGGGAATCTATCTGTTTGATGAACAGACAGGGACAAACATAGATATCAGCTACATGGCAGGACTTAATGTGGCAATGAACAAATCACCGAATAATTGCTGGAGCCTTCTGGAACCTGAAATACTGAAAGATGAAGCAGCTTATAATGGCTATCTGGAAGCCAGCCACCAGGAGCCTTCGGAGAATGCTCTGGAAGCAATGAAAAAATTTCTGGATTCCTATGAAAGTCCGGATTATAACGGGAGCAGCCGGTATTCCGATTATCTGGAGATGTCGGAGGTATCCAGGGACATTTATGAGCAGATGTATAAGCAGGGCAGTTCTCTGGATGGAAGTTACTATGAACCGGGCGTCCCGCTGGAATATTACGGGGATCCGGATGAAATACTGGCAAGGAAGCAAAGGCTGGCCGACTGGGACAAGTGGAGTCAGGAGGAAAAGGATCTTCTGATTCTTCAGAGAGGCCTGTCCTCCTATATAGGAGATGAAGGGGCCGATGAATTCATCCGGAGGGTGTGTGAAAACGCCGGAAGGGAGAAAACATCATGGAAGTAATCGAACAGGGACAATTAAAGATATCCGGAATCCCCTGTGAAGGACCTCCGTTCCGGCTGCAGATCCGCCAGGGATTTAACAGTCATGGGTACATGAAGGCGGGGATATGGGTCCCGGAAGAAATCCGCAGAGAGATCCGTCCGGATATGCAGGTCATCCTGGAACTGGAGGCCGGCGCCCCGGTTTTCTGCGGAGTGGTGAAAAAAGCCGCGGCCGGAAAGGAGAAAGGGCAGGACTGCGTGTATCTGGAGGCGGAGACCGGGAGCAGTCTTCTGGACCGGAAAAAGAAGAACCGTTCTTTTCAGAGACAGGGACGGACTTATAAAGAGCTGGTGGGGGAGATCGCGGCCCCGTATCAGGGATATCCTGTGTGGGAAACCGGGGCAGGAGGAGAAAAGGAGTGCGGCTTCCTGCTCCAGTATGGGGAAACGGACTGGGAATTCCTCCGGAGGGTGCTGTCCGCAGAAGGGAACGGGCTCCTGCCGGAATCCCGATTCCCCGGAAACGGGTTCTACATCGGCCTCCCGGACAGCCAGGGAGGGACGGAATTAAAATCAGACCATTACAGCATCCGGAGCTGTCCCTTTGGCAGTGTCCTGGAGGACGGGATGCGGTGCACAGGTCCGGAGTATGTGATAAGAGACTGCCGTGACATGCTGTATCCCGGAGACCGTGTCTTCTTTCGCGGAGAGAGGCTGGCAGTGGCTGCAAAGGAGAGCCGTCTGGAAGGAGGAGAGCTGAAGAATACATATATTCTGCGGAGGGAAGACGGTTTCCGGACAGAAGCGATATATAACTACGGCCTGATCGGGGCATCCGTTTCCGGGACGGTACTGGAAAGCGGCCCGGAGAAATCCCGGATGAGCCTCAGTACCGATGCGGAAGGAGAGCCTGCGGACAGCTGGCACAGCCGTCCGGTCTTCTACAGCGGAGGCGGAACCGGTTACAGCGGAAGGCCGGAAAAGGGAGATACGCTGTATCTGTATTTCCCCACGGAACAGGAAAAAGACCGTTCGGTGATCGGCGGAGGCGGAGCGGACTGTAAAAAGCTTCAGGCGGTGACGCAGCAGGTCATGGATGATACAGCCGCAGAGGAAGAGGAGGCGGAGAAGAGCCAGCCGCTCCCTCTGGGGGTGGAAAACCAGGGGAGCGCCGTCCCGGAAAAGACAGGAGGCATGGAAGCCAAGGCCCCCGCCCAGGGGAAAAGCCGGAAAGCGGATGCTTCCAGTATGACCGGTTATAAGAACTGGAGCACGCCCGGAAGACAGGGGGTGTCTCTGAATACGGCGGGAATCCGCCTGCAGACAGGAGAAGGAACCGCCGCCGTGATGGGAAAAGGCGGGATAAGCCTGTACAGCCGTAAAGATATGGCCCTTACCGGGAAAAACGGGATCGAGATCGATCTGCTGTCCGGGAAAAAGATCAGCCTGAAAGCGAAGGAATATATCTTTATTCAGTGCGGGATGAGCGCCGCAGCGCTTCTGCCGGAAGAGATCCATCTGAAAGGGACGAGGGTACAGCTGGACAGCCCGCTGAATGGAAAAGAAGAGAGGGTATTCAGCGATGATGCGATTGAAACCCTGAAAGAGATGTACTACAATGAGAAATGGGGAAGCCCGCTGCAGCTGTTCATGCCGGACGGGACGGTGATCGGCCGTGTCAAAGGACTGGAAGGGAATGCGGCCCTGCGGAAATATTTTGAAGAGAATGTCCTTGGGACAGAAGGGTATGTCAACCATCTGGACAGCGAAGCCCTTGAACCGTTCTACAGGGACGGGACACTGAATGCTGCAGACCGCGAGAACTTTGAGAACAGCCTGTACCTGAAATGGCTGTCCGCCACCTACGGAAAGACGAAGCTGGAAAAATTCGGGGACTGGCTGACCACCAGAGAAGGGATGCATGCGTCTCTTGACGTGATCGGGATCTTCTTCGAGCCGGCGGATCTGCTGAACGCGGTTCTTTACATGACGGAAGGAGACTGGGGAAATGCCGGTCTGTCCATCGTCTGTATGATCCCGCTGCTGGGAGATTATTTTGGAAAAGGAGGGAAAGGAATCAAATATGCGCTGAAAGCAGCGGAAATGATGAAGCTGAACCGGAGCAGAAAAGTCATAAAAGTCCTGGACAGCATCGAGATCTTCGTCAGGGCACGCAAAGCCGATATGGGAGAACTGCAGAAGTGGATCCGGAAAAACCTGGATAACCTTCTCAGGGGAGGGGACGAGGCTGTGGAGCTGGTGACCCCGGAAGGCATCCGGATCCGGATAAACGGAGATTTTCGGGCGAATATCAACCTGATGGATGAGAGCGGAGAGATCGTGCAGGATACGGTCAGGCTGGGGAATAAAGCTGGTGATGGTGGTGAACTGGCTGGAGATGTTATAAAGAAAAGTAAGCCTCGAATATCTGACATAAGTAAAGAAAAATGGGGGAGAGGAAGTTTTGATTCAGTTGAAGATTCTTTGGAATATCATTTTAAAGAACATGGAGCTGAGGTTGGAGCAACAGATATTGATCAGTATGTTCGAAAAGCAGAGGGATTTAGTCAGAATTTAAGAGGAGCCAAGAAATCATATCCAAGAGATGGAACTCCTGGGGCAGTACGTTATACCAAAAATGGTAAATATATCATTATAGGACCAGATGGTAAAATTTTATCATTTGGCTTAGAGCATTAACGGTTATAATTTTTGGCAGTATAAATTTATATTTAGAAAGGTGATAAAATATATGTGGAATGAGATAAAGTATCAAGGGATAGTCAAGATTGAAAAATTAGTGTCAGAATATAATATTTGGGAATTACATAAAATTCCATATGGTAAATTTAAGATAAAAATATATGAAAGCTCGAATCATACCTATAGTGGATATACAAATTTACATATTGCTGATGGATTGGGAGATTATTGCTGTGCTGTAGGACATGGAAAAACAGAAAAAACAGCTTTGGAAGATACCATTTCAGAGTTCTTCAAAATGTTGGAAAGAAAGAAAATATGGGAGGAGCAGGATTTCCAATATGCTGATTCTTATGACTTTTGATAAAATTCTTTTCAAAGTCAGGAATAGAGTTATAAGGAGATGGTTTGGAATGTTGCTACCTCATACCCAATATTATACCCTATGTAGAAAACGGAGTTAGAAGGGGAATAGTTTATTGATTTATTGTCATGTTTTAGATCAGCACTGACGCTTAAAAAAATAAAATAAAAACCTCCCATTTTATGAACCTGAGAGTTAAAAGTTCTTGTCAAAAAAATAACCTTTTCGTATGGATTTATGGTATCTTTAAATTCCTACACTTGAGAAAGATACAAACTATCTGAAAGAGTTATTTCATGTATGAGTTTATCATACTTCTAGGTGATTTACCATATGGTTATGCTAAATTTTATTGAAAATGGGAAGCCCGCCTAAAAAGGGGCAGGGTCGCTGTCTACCTGAAAGTTCTGTTTGTTTCCCACAGAAAAGAATTTCAGGAAACAGAGATGGAACTCTATGATTAAGAAAGAACCGATCCGTTAATATTGCATCGACTTCTTATGGGGACAAAAACTTTATTAGAAACTCCGGTTTGTTCTGGTGGAAATGAAGGGGGTGCAGAGCATAGTGGCGAGCACCAGTTTTGCACTGGATGCTCTGTCTGTGATCTGTCTTTACAGTTACTGGCTCCGGATTGAATGCACTCTTCGTGAACTGAAGCAGCAGGTTGGCGTATTTTGTCACCATTTCTGGTCAAAGTATATGCCGAAGCTGAATTATTACCAAAAGAAAAGTGAGCCGACAACCAATGGAATGTGCGCGGGCTGAAAAATCCTGTCAAAAAGTGCTGGAAGCAGTACGTGCTGTCGAAATGCATATGGCACTGCCCTGTATTGCAATGAGGATTTACAGAGCCTTTCCATCTGCTTTATTGGAAAAACCAGTACCAGCCAGATACGTTACCAGAGAACACCTTCCAAAGGCAGGGTGTCAGAATCAGCTGTTATGTGCTATCTGCGAAAACATTTTTTCGTTTTTTAGGAAAACAGCTGGAATTGCTCACAGCATGAATAATTCAAGAGCTACAGGACGAGTCCGGAATCTATTGGGGTTCATGGGTTTCTTAAGCGACACAAACTTTTAACTCTCAAGACCATTAGAAGAACAGGCAAAACAGGCATTTAACCTGCGAAATCAATTTAGAACACAGGCCAGAGAACTTATGGCAGACAGGGAGACAGCAGAAGCTTTATATAAATCAGATCCCAATCTCACATGGGAAGCTATAATCAGAAGGCAAAAAGAGAAAGGATTGGATGGTGACGACATATATAAGGCAATAATTGAAAGTTTACAGCGATCAAGAAAATCCGTTAATAAATCTTTAGGGTTGGAGTAAAGAATATGGAAATAACTTATAAAAGATATATAAATGCAGACAAAAATAATAGAGTAGAGTTTTTGCTTATTAATTGGGATTATGAGGATGGCAGCGATTACTTGGCAAAGATTTTCTGTAAGAAATTTGGTATGTTAGCAGAAGAAAAAGTCGATTATCTATATTTTAGCATAATAAAATTATATGATAAAGATCAAGTTACCTACGAGTTGTTATGGCATGAGGATTTTGGAAATATGATATATGCTACGGAACAAAGTGAGGTAATTGTAGATGCGCTGGAGCAAAGGTTAAAAGTGGTATTAAGTACTTTGAATGAAAAAATCAAATCTAATCAATTGCTGTTGGAATGAAAATAGGAGATAAAAAAATTTTTAGAGGTTATAATCAAGAACAGGTTATTTGTATTGTCAGGGAATTGGTGAAAATCATGATAATTAAGCTATCTAAAGGTGGCCGAAAAATTGAATATAGACGCAGCACCTAATCAGGAAGCTGGTAAAGGCTCATCTTTGATAAGATAACCTCTTTGTCTGAGCAGATTAAGTGCCTGTGAAGTGGTTAAAACTTTTTCTTTCTTCACAGGACGAGATTCAAGAAAGCCGTCTGGTGTATATGGCCTTAAATCCGTAAGAATTTGCCAGATAGCGGTCAGGATCATACGACAGATAGCAATGATGGCTTTCTTGTGACCACGGCGTGCTTTGATACGCTTGTAGCGAGTAGTAAATTCAGGATGTTTCTTAGATTTGATTAAAGCATTTGCAACTTGTACCAGAACTGGTTTAAAATAGGAACCAGCTTATCATTACGAGGACAACATCCTGCCCAGGAGACGAGGTGTTTTGCTGTGGGGAAGACAGACATACCACTGCCAATCTCTGAAAGCACTTGAATGACAGTCATAGGATTCTTATCGAATCCGGGAACCGTCCTCATCAAATTTAAGGCAACATCGCATTTATCACTGAGACGAAGGATTTTCTGTTTTACTTCTGAAATGTGCTTTTCCAGTTCATCGATGTGGTCAAGGCAGTGTCTAAGTTTAACAGCTTGTTCTTTCGAGATGGCACCATCAGTAGAAGCCTGTATTTCTTCGATAGGAGTTTTGCATCTGCCATCAACAAAAGGTAGACAATTCTGAGCACGATTTTTTTCACCAGTAATCATACAGGTGAGTTTGTATCGGTATCTTACGAGATCTCTAAGTTGTCTGATGTCAGCTGGTGGAATAAAGGAGGGTTTTACCATACCACACATATATAGATCACAGATCCACTTAGCATTTTTGCGGTCGGTTTTATTTCCTTTCATTGGCTTTGTGTATTTAGGATGAGACAAAGTAGCCCATACTTGGCGCTGCTCCAAAATATTGAATACTGGGATCCAATATTTGCCGGTAGATTCCATACAAACATCCATACAATTATATTTAGCAAGCCAGTCACACAGCTCATTTAATCTTTTGGTAAAGGAAGAAAAGTGAGCTTGCTTATATACAGTACGATTATTGGAATCAGTAATACCAATACAGGCATAGATCCATGTTTTGTGAACATCAAGTCTACAGCAATTGAATTTTAAGATTTTGAAAGACAAGTAACTACCTCCTGATATTATAGTGATAAAACTGACAGTGATTGGCTATCCGGCGAGATCGAGTCGACTTCGGAAGAGATAAGTTTACGAGCTACGGTTATGCGCCACTCATTGATGCCTTAACGGATGACCGACAACATATATAAATACGTGGTCGCCGCTATACAGCCCCGCCACTCACCTCCACGTGTTCTGTAGTGTGTCAGTCTTATAAAAATATAATATCAGAAGAGAAAAAAATTAGATAGCGAAAAGCCAGTGCAACTGTTTCATGCCGCATTGGTGTCTTTCGCAGAAAGACGGGCAATATATATGAAAGACAAAATGGAATATTTAAGAGCTTATACTTTGATAAAAGATGCAGACGCTTATGTTTATCAGCCATGTGAGATAAAAAAAATACCGGCTGGTATCATTCCGCAATACTGGCATGATGCTTTAAGCAGAGAAGACGCTGATAAAAGAATACAGGGTATTTTGGAAACGTGGAAAAAGTATGTGATGGATGAGCTGTATCTGACCATTGGTTATCTGGAAGAAAACCTGTCGAATATTGAATTGCTTAGAATAAACGATACGTATTACCTGCTCTATTCAGTAAAGAAAGCGTCAGGGAAAATACGGTATTATGCGGGAGGCAATCCGCAGGATTCGGTTGTCGAGTCAAACCTGCAGAACGTCTGGAACAAAATACCACAGTCCATTCGCTGCTTTTATGAAAATGTTCATAATGGATTCTATGATTATGCCTGCAAGGCAATGGGACTTGTACGCACAAGTGATATAACCTATGTTAGGGATAATGAATGGGAATGGGGGATTCTTGAGGATCTGGAGGAAGATTTACAGATTGATATGGAAAGTACCTATGGGTTTTTTAGTAATATGATGGGGACATATGTGGCAGTCGATATCATGAACTGTGATATTGACAGCGCAACCTTATGGTCTGCCAAGGGCCAGCCGAAGTATCATCTTAATTTTTGGGATGTTGTTGATGAGTGGATCAAAATAGGAATGGAAGACTGAATCTGCAGGACCTTAGACCGATATCGGTCTAAAATCTTCATTTGCTGTTGTTTGCTCTGTATCGCCAGTGCGCTCACTCGTTATACATTCTCAATCGGCAAATGCCCGGAATTGTGAGTATAAATTATCAAACCGGGACAGATGGGACTGGCAGGAGTAAGGAAGAGAGTATCTTTATTCAGAAGCTGTGTGAAAACGCCGGAAGGGAGAAAACATCATGGAAGTAATCGAACAGGGACAATTAAAGATATCCGGAATCCCCTGTGAAGGACCTCCGTTCCGGCTGCAGATCCGCCAGGGATTTAACAGTCATGGGTACATGAAGGCGGGGATATGGGTCCCGGAAGAAATCCGCAGAGAGATCCGTCCGGATATGCAGGTCATCCTGGAACTGGAGGCCGGCGCCCCGGTTTTCTGCGGAGTGGTGAAAAAAGCCGCGGCCGGAAAGGAGAAAGGGCAGGACTGCGTGTATCTGGAGGCGGAGACCGGGAGCAGTCTTCTGGACCGGAAAAAGAAGAACCGTTCTTTTCAGAGACAGGGACGGACTTATAAAGAGCTGGTGGGGGAGATCGCGGCCCCGTACCAGGGATATCCTGTATGGAAAACCGGGGCAGGAGGAGAAAAGGAGTGCGGCTTCCTGCTCCAGTATGAGGAAACGGACTGGGAATTCCTCCGGAGGGTGCTGTCCGCAGAAGGGAACGGGCTCCTGCCGGAATCCCGCTTCCCCGGAAACGGGTTCTACATCGGCCTCCCGGACAGCCAGGCAGGGACGGAATTAAAATCAGACCATTACAGCATCCGGAGTTATCCCTTTGGCAGTGTTCTGGAGGACGGGATGCGGTGCACAGGTCCGGAGTATGTGATAAAAGACTGCCGTGACATGCTGTATCCCGGAGACCGTGTCTTCTTTCGCGGAGAGAGGCTGGCAGTGGCCGCAAAAGAGAGCCGTCTGGAAGGAGGGGAGCTGAAGAATACATATATTCTGCGGAGGGAAGACGGTTTCCGGACAGAAGCGGTGTATAACTACGGCCTGATCGGGGCATCCGTTTCCGGGACGGTACTGGAAAGCGGCCCGGAGAAATCCCGGATGAGTCTCAGTACCGATGCAGAAGGAGAGCCTGCGGACAGCTGGCACAGCCGTCCGGTCTTCTACAGCGGAGGCGGAACCGGTTACAGCGGAAGGCCGGAAAAGGGAGATACGCTGTATCTGTATTTCCCCACGGAACAGGAAAAAGACCGTTCGGTGATCGGCGGAGGCGGAGCGGACTGTAAAAAGCTTCAGGCGGTGACGCAGCAGGTCATGGATGATACAGCCGCAGAGGAAGAGGAGGCGGAGAAGAGCCAGCCGCTCCCACTGGGGGTGGAAAACCAGGGTAGCGCCGTCCCGGAAAAGACAGGAGGCATGGCAGCCCAGGCCCCCGTCCAGGGGAAAAGCCGGAAAGCGGACGCTTCCAGTATGACCGGTTATAAGAACTGGAGCACGCCCGGAAGACAGGGAGTGTCTCTGAATACGGCGGGAATCCGCCTGCAGACAGGGGAAGGAACAGCCGCCGTGATGGGAAAAGGCGGGATAAGCCTGTACAGCCGCAAAGACATGGCTCTTACCGGGAAAAACGGGATCGAGATCGATCTGCTGTCCGGAAAAAAAATCAGCCTGAAAGCGAAGGAATATATCTTTATTCAGTGCGGGATGAGCGCTGCAGCGCTTCTGCCGGAAGAGATTCATCTGAAAGGAACGAGAGTACAGCTGGACAGCCCGCTGAATGGAAAAGAAGAAACCGTATTCAGCGATGATGCAGTTGAAACCCTGAAAGAGATGTACTACAATGAGAAATGGGGAAGCCCGCTGCAGCTGTTCATGCCGGACGGGACGGTG
>VSND01000048.1 GCA_009774145.1 Lachnospiraceae bacterium
CCACTGCGACTTCCAGTCGCTAAACGGCGGTCTTTAGACCGCGATAACCCACCGGCTTTAGCCGGTGGTCGTTAAGTGCCGGATGTAATAGATAAAATCTATGGAAGCGCTGCTTACGGATCATCAGCTGCGAAAAGTGATCACTGATAACGCAGCCGATATCGCGTCGATGGATATTAAGGCGTGATCATTGGCTGAAAATCGGGTATACTGACAGATTTTGCTTTGATGAACAGAGAGTATATAGCAGTGATTGCCGGGATTTTGACAAAAGCGGAGACGGTGGGATTCGAACCCACGTGCCGGTTGCCCGACAACTTGATTTCGAGTCAAGCTCGTTATGGCCACTTCGATACGTCTCCGTACCCTGCTATTCTATCACACATTTCCCATGAATGCAAATCCTAATTTTTTTCTCTTTATTTTTAGTGGTTTTTTAGAGTATGGACGATTTTTGAAATGTTTTCTTGTAAAAAGTGTACAGGTTCTGTATAATATAACTCATATCACCGGAGAAAGGCAGGTTCGTGCCGCCTGGTGAGAGACTATTATTAAATTAAGGGAGAAAAAGACATGAACGAAAACAAAGAGTTCAAACCGTATGTTCCTGCGGAAAAGATCACGCCGGAATTTACAGTCACCTCGATCATCATGGGTATCATTCTGGCGATCGTATTCGGAGCTGCCAATGCATATCTTGGCCTTCGGGTTGGTATGACCGTGTCTGCATCCATACCGGCAGCCGTTATTTCCATGGGTGTGATCCGCGTGATCATGAAGAAGAATTCCATCCTGGAGAGCAATATGGTTCAGACGACCGGCTCGGCCGGTGAGTCTCTGGCAGCCGGTGCGATCTTTACCATGCCTGCACTGTTTCTGTGGGCGGAAGAAGGTCTGTGCGATATGCCGGGCCTTGTGGAGATCACGCTGATTGCACTGTGCGGCGGTATCCTGGGCGTCCTTTTCATGATTCCGCTCCGGAATGCGCTGATTGTAAAAGAGCATGCAACGCTTCTGTATCCGGAAGGTACCGCATGTGCGGAGGTCCTTCTTGCAGGAGAGGAAGGCGGTGCCAATGCGTCCACGGTCTTCAGCGGTATGGGGCTTGCGGCGATTTTCAAGCTTGTAGTAGATGGTTTCAAAGTCATACCTGCCGATGTGGCAGCAGAATTCAGGGCTTTTAAAGGCGAGCTTGGCATGGAGGTCTATCCGGCGCTGCTGGGTGTGGGCTATATCGTGGGTCCGAGAATCGCATCCTTCATGTTCGTAGGTTCCCTGTTCGGCTGGATGGTTCTGATTCCGCTTATCTGTCTGTTTGGAGCGGATACCTGGATGTATCCGGCAGATGCGGGCGTCACCATCGGCCAGCTCTATGCAGGAGGCGGGGCATCCAGTATCTGGGGCTCTTATGTAAGATATATCGGGGCAGGAGCGATCGCCACCGGCGGTATTATCTCACTGATCAAGTCTCTTCCGCTGATTATCACGACTTTCCGCGATTCCATGAAGAGCATGAAAGGGAGCAGAAGCACCGGTAATGCAAGAACAGCGCAGGACCTTCCGATGAATTTTGTGCTGATCGGCATTGCAGCGATGATCCTGATTATCTGGCTGGTTCCGGCGATCCCGGTAAATTTTCTCGGCGCAGTGATCATTGTCGTCTTCGGTTTCTTCTTTGCAACGGTTTCCTCCCGTATGGTGGGGCTCATCGGAAGCTCCAATAACCCGGTTTCCGGTATGGCGATTGCAACGCTTCTGATCGCAACCATCGCCATCAAGGCATCCGGGGACAGCGGAATTACCGGTATGACAGGGGCGATTGCCATCGGTTCCGTTATCTGTATCGTAGCTGCGATTGCAGGCGATACCTCTCAGGATCTGAAGACCGGTTTCCTGCTTGGCGCGACACCGAGGAAACAGCAGATCGGTGAGCTGATCGGCGTTGTGGCTTCCGGACTTGCCATCGGCGGTGTGCTGTATCTTCTGAATACGGCATACGGCTATGGCGGTACAGAAGTACCGGCCCCGCAGGCGACTCTGATGAAGATGATCGTGGAAGGAATCATGGGCGGCAATCTTCCGTGGAATCTGGTATTTATCGGAGTGTTTATGGCGATCGGTCTGGAGATTCTTCGGATTCCGGTTATGCCTTTTGCCATCGGACTGTATCTTCCGATCTATCTGAATGCAACGATCATGATCGGCGGTGTGGTCCGCATGCTGATGGACGGCAGGAAGAATGTGGATGAGAAGACGAAAGAGCGTCAGTCTACGGACGGAACCCTGTACTGTGCCGGAATGATCGCAGGAGAAGGACTGGTGGGTATCGCACTGGCGATTCTGACGGTCTTCGGCATCAGCCTGGATCTGTCCGGAAAAGTGAATCTGGGGAATGTCGGCGGCGTGGTGCTGATGGTGCTGATGACCCTGAGTCTGCTTAAATTCTCTCTGTGGAAGAAACAGAAGAGCTGATGGGCAGAAAAAAGCGGCAGAAAAATTATCTGGATCTGGTTCCCGAGAGGGCAAAACAGATTATATGGGAAACAGATGAAGACGGTATGGTGGTTCTTCAGGTGGAAAATACAGGTGTATTTAATCGAATTGCCCAGAAGGTGTTTGGACGTCCGAAGTATACGAACGTACATATGGACAAGTACGGGAGTTTTCTATGGCCTCTGATCGACGGGAAGAAAACCGTGATGGAGCTGGCAGAACTTGAGAAAGAAGCTTTTGGGGAAGAGGCGGAGCCTCTGTATCCGCGGATTGTGAAATATTTCCAGATCGTGGAGAGCTATCATTTTATCAGATTTAAAAACTGACCTGGAACTGCCGTAAAAACAGGCAGTCTGAAGCGATGGGGAGATGCGGTCCGGACAGGCTGCATCTTCCTTTTTTGGCTGCTGAACACAGGCAGGCGCCTGTACGGTAACGGCCGTAAACGGGGCAGAATACAGAACAGGGAGAAATGTATTGTACACAGACAGATTTCCCTGTATAATACAGAGCATGGTTATCCGGGTCAGGGTATCATACCAGGAATGCAGAGAAAGACAGTTGTAATACAGGGTTACAGATTATGAGCAGACAGACATTGTTTAAAGTTTTCGGAATGATATTTGCAGGGATTCTTGCAGGATGTTTTTTCCGTTTCCATATGAATGAACGGAAGCAGTCCTGCACAGAACAGCTTTTTGCCATGGATACGTTTATGACCTTTACCGCTTGTGGACGGGACTGTGAGGAGGCGGTAGAGGAAGCCATTTGGGAGGTGCGGCGTCTGGATGCGCTGTGGTCGACCGGCAGCGCGGACAGCGAGGTGTCCAGGGTCAACGCATCCGGCAGCGGAGAATTATCAGAAGACAGCAGGGTTCTTCTGGAGAGGGCTCTGGAAATCCATAAAGAGACCGGCGGCCTGTTTGATCCGACGATCTATCCTCTGATGCAGTTATGGGGGTTTCCGACACAGGAATATCATGTTCCGACGGATGCAGAGCTGAGGGAGGCGCTCTCTTTGGTGGATGCATCCAAAGTGCAGTACGACGGTGCGTCAGTCACATTGGAGGAAAAGCAGAAGATCGACTTTGGCGGGATTGCCAAAGGATATACTTCGGCACGGATCATGGAGATTTTCCGTTCCCATGGGATCCGGTCCGGGATGGTGTCTCTTGGAGGAAATGTGCAGACCATCGGAAAGAAGCCGGATGGCACAAGGTGGCAGATCGGGATTCAGGATCCGGACAGTACGCAGGGCGAAGTACTGGCTGTGGTGGAGGCGGAAGACCAGGCGGTCATCACGTCAGGAGGATATGAGCGGTATTTTGAAGAGGATGGAAATACTTATATCCACATCATTGACCCGCGGACCGGATATCCGGCGGACGGGGATCTGAAGTCTGTGACGATCGTCTCCGGGGACGGGACGCTGGCAGATGCCCTGTCCACCTCTCTGTATATCATGGGATATGACGGCGCGGTAGAATACTGGAAGGCGCACAGCGAAGCATTTGACATGGTGCTGGTTACGGATCAGGGAGCGCTGTATGTGACCGAAGGGCTCCGGGACAGGTTCCGTTCAGAGACGGATCCTGTCATTTTGAACAGGGACTTGTCATGCTTTTAAGCCTGTCGGATTCCGGAGATGTCCGAATCGATCATCATGGAGTAATTGGTATAGTAGACTACAAATCCCGGTCTGGAGCCGTTGGGTTTTTTCACATGTTTTTTCTCCACATAGTCGATTTCCACTTTGTCGGCTCCCCGGTTGCTGGAATAGTAGGCGGCCAGCCGTGCAGCTTCTTCGAAAGTAGTGTCCGGCAGTTCGCCGCCGTTTGTCTGAACGATCACATGGGAACCGGGTGCGCCTTTTGCGTGAAACCACCAGTCATTTCCCCTGGCAGTCTGGAAGGTCAGCTCTTCGTTCTGCAGGTTGTTCTTTCCCACATACATGTGATAGCCGTCGCTGGAGATGTAGTGGAAGGGTTTTGAAGTGATCTTCGGGCGTTTGCTGCCCGGGTTCCGTTTCCGGATATAACCGGACTGCATGAGCTCTTCCTTGATCTGGACCAGATCCTCTTCCTGAAGTGCGATATCCAGCGCAGTCTGGACGGAGCGCAGATGTTCGACTTCGGAACCGGTCTCTTCCAGAAGCTTTGTAACGGCTTCGCAGGTTCTTTTTAACTTTCCGTATTTGTCAAAATATTTTTTGGCATTTTCCTGTACCGGAATCTGAGGGTCCAGAGGGATCGTGACCATTTCCCCGGTATAATAATTCAGCGCTTCAAAGCTTTTGCTGCCCGGCTCGACTCCATATCCGTAGGTGTTGATCAGTTCGCCGTAGATCCGGTATTTTTCCCGTTTTTCCGTGTCTTTCAGCTGTTTTGCCTGCAGGTCGTATTTTTTTATGTTCCGTTCCAGAGCCGTCTGCACGATCCGGCGCAGATCCGTGGATTTCTGCCGGATGCGGGTCAGTGTATTCTTCTCCGCATAATACCGTTCCAGCAGGCCGGAGACAGAGGAGAAAGTTTCTTTTCGGCAGTGTTCATAGACCGTGAGCGGGAGACAGGAAAATTCCACCGGCGTTTTCCCGTCGTAATAGATCACAGGCTCATACGCTCCGGAGCGGACCGGAGCCAGAAACCGGGTAAAGGTCCGGTACAGATGGATCAGTTCCGCCTGTTCATAAGAATTCGCCGCCCGGTCGGAATCCAGAGAAGCCTGGGCGCAGATCTCTTCCGCGGCGACGGGACTCAGGCCGGTGAGAGAGGTGTAGAGCGCTTTGGAAAGCTTTGCTGCTTTTTTACGGATCAGTGCGGTAAAGTTCTCCTCTGTGATTCCGAGGGGATCGGCTTTTTCCTGTGTGTCCGGAATAAAATATGCCCGTCCGGGCAGAACTTCCCGGACCGAACTCATCTGGGCGGATACATGCTTGATGCTGTCGATGATCTGATCGGTATCCGAACAGAAGATAATATTGCTGTGCTTTCCCATGATCTCCACGACCAGATATTTCCGGCACAGATCGCCCAGCTCATCCAGATGCTCGATCTCAAACCGCAGGATTCGCTCGAGGGAAGGCTGTGTGACGGACAGGATCCGTCCTCCGCTGATGTGTTTCCGAAGCAGCATACAGAAGTTCGGCGCCGTCATGGGGCCGGGTTTGTTTGCTCCTGTCAGATAGACAAGCGGCAGGCCTGCGCTTGCCGAGAGGAGAAGCCGGAAATTTCCTTCTCTGGATTTTACCGTCAGCAGAAGTTCGTCGGCTTCCGGCTGTGCGATCTTCGAGATCCGTCCGCCCGTCAGTTTTTCCTGTAATTCATGCGCCATACACGCAATCGTAATGCCGTCAAATGCCATAATTATTTCATCTCCATTATATTTTCTGCCGCAAAGTTCTGATTACGGCAGCCGCTTTCGAATAACAAGGTTATAATTCGGTCTTTGTTCGCTGTTGCCCTGCGGTCTCTGCGCCGTTTGCAGAGCGTCCGGATGGCACAGATGTGAAACGTAATGTGAATCGGAACAGCAACGTCAATCTGCCGGACAACCGTTCTTCCCGTACCATTATAATTGACAAGATTTAGAAAATCAACTATAATAGAAACGATTACGGCGGACACATGCAGCGCCGGGTTGACGAGGATGATTGGTATGATAAAAAGTATGACCGGCTTCGGCCGCTGTGAGGTTTCAGAAGGAGACCGGAAAATTACCGTTGAGATGAAATCCGTGAATCACCGTTATCTGGACGTGAGCATGAAGATGCCGAAGAAGCTGAACTTTTTCGATTCTTCGATCCGCGCCATTCTGAAAAAATATATTCAGAGAGGAAAAGTGGATGTCTATATCAGTTATGAGGATTTGAGCGAAGGCAATGCATCGCTTACCTACCACCCGGGAATTGCCGCCCAGTATGTGGAATATTTCCGCCGGATGGAGGAGCAGTTCGGCCTGACGAATGATATACAGGTATCAGTCCTCGCGCGCTGTCCGGAGGTTCTTGTGATGGAAGAGCAGCAGGAGGATGAAAAGGAGATCTGGCATCTTCTGGAGCAGGCGGTACACGGGGCCTGCGAGAAGTTCGTGGAAGCGCGTGTCCATGAGGGAGAAGCGCTGAAGGACGACCTGATGCAGAAGCTGGATGAGATACTTGAGACGGTTGCATTTGTGGAGGAGCGTTTTCCGCAGATTCTTTCAGAGTACCGGGAGAAGCTCAGGGCAAAGGTACGGGAGCTGTTTGCAGATGCGCAGATTGATGAGAACCGGCTTGCAACGGAAGTAACCATATTTGCAGATAAGATTTGTGTAGATGAAGAGATCGTGCGGTTGAGAAGCCATGTGGAGGCCGTGAAGGCGGCGCTGGAGACCGGCGGAAGCATTGGGCGGAAGCTTGATTTTATTGCGCAGGAGATGAACCGGGAGGCGAATACAACACTGTCCAAGGCCAATGATCTGGAAGTGTCCAACCGTGCCATCGATCTGAAGACTGCCATTGAGAAGGTGCGCGAACAGATTCAGAATATAGAATAGGATAGGATATGGCGAGAGAGGGAATATTGATTGTGGTATCCGGCTTTTCCGGCGCCGGAAAAGGTACGGTCATGAAAGAACTGACAGGCAGGTATGAGCAGTATGCGCTGTCTGTTTCGGCTACGACTCGTGATGCGAGGCCGGGAGAAGCAGAGGGAAGGGACTATTTTTTTAAAACCAGAGAAGCGTTTGAACAGATGATTGAAGAGGGCGCGCTGATTGAATATGCGTGCTATGTGGGAAATTATTATGGAACGCCGAAGGGCTATGTGGAGGAGATGCTTTCCAAAGGGAGAGACGTGATCCTGGAGATCGAGATCCAGGGGGCGCGCAAGATCCGGGAGCAGTTTCCGAACGCAGTGCTCCTGTTTGTGACGACCAGAGACGCACAGGTGCTTCGGGAGCGTCTGGTAAAGAGGGGAACAGAGAGTCAGGAAGTGATCCTTCAGAGGCTTTTACGGGCAGTACAGGAGTCGGAGGGGATCGAAGAATATGATTATCTGGTGGTCAATGACCGGCTGGATGACTGTGTTGCCGAGATCCATTCCATTATTGAGAGCGAACACCGGAAGATCCGTTATAATATGGAGCTTGTAAACAGAGTAAGAGAAGAACTGAGAAGCTTTTCGAAAGGAGAATGATTTATGCTACATCCGTCTTATACAGACTTAATGAGAACCATCAACAGCGAGGCAGAAGGTGATACGCCGACCGTAAACAGCAGGTACTCCATCGTTCTGGCGACAGCAAGGAGAGCAAGACAACTGATTGCAGGGGAGGAGGCATATGTAGGCAGCAAGGGAAAAAAACCGCTTTCCATAGCGGTGGAGGAAGTCAGCAAGGGGTTTGTGACGATTGAGCCGGAGACGGAGGCAGAAGAAACGGCAGAGGAACCGGGTGCAGCTGAGGTTTCTGCCGAAGAAGGCCTGGTGGAACATCAGGCGGATACTATGGATTGGGAGGAAGAGCAATGATTGTAAGAGAAGGCAAAAGTGTATTCAAAGGAGTTGCCATCGGCAGTATTTTCGTATATCGGAAAGCTGAAAAAGCAGTCAATAAAGTAGAGATCGAAGATACTGCTGCAGAGCTTGCCCGTTTTGAGGCGGCAAAAGAAAAAGCCATGGGGCAGTTAAAAGGACTCTATGAGAAGGCACGGGTTGACGTGGGAGAAGAAGAAGCAATGATTTTCGACGTTCACCAGATGCTTCTGGACGATCTGGATTACAATGAGTCCATCACCGGCATCATCGAAAATGACAGGATGAATGCAGAGTATGCGGTATTTATGACCGGCGAGCAGATGGCAGCCATGTTCCTCAGTATGGACGACGACTATATGAGGGGACGTGCAGCGGATATTCATGATATTTCCGACCGTCTGATCTCCATCCTGAACGGGACGCAGGTAAGCCCGGAGGCAATGCCGGAGCCGGTGATCATCGTGGCAGAGGATCTTGCCCCCAGTGAGACGGTTCAGTTTGACAAGAGCAAGCTTCTGGCGATTGTGACCCAGAAGGGTTCTGCGAATTCTCATACGGCGATTCTTGCAAGGACCATGAACATCCCGTCTCTTGTGACAACGGATATTGAGATCGACCAGGAGTATCATGGCAGACAGGCGATCGTAGACGGCTTTGCAGGCCTGATCTATATTGATCCGGACGAAGAGACCATGGCGAAGATGGTCGAGAAGAAGAAGAAGGCAGACGATCAGAGGGCGCTTCTTCAGGAGATGAAGGGAAAAGAGACCGTTACAAAGGCAGGCAAGCACATCCATCTGTATTCCAACATCGGCGGTGTCAACGATGTGGATGCGGTTCTCGAGAACGATTCGGAAGGCATCGGCCTGTTCCGCAGTGAATTTTTGTATCTGGGCTGTGATGATTATCCAAGCGAGGAAGTGCAGTTTGAGGCATATAAGACCGTTCTGTCCCGTATGGAAGGCAAGAAGGTCATCATCCGTACGCTGGATATCGGTGCAGATAAGCAGATCGACTATTTTGATCTTCCGAAGGAGGACAATCCGGCGCTTGGATACCGCGCGATCCGTATCTGTCTGACCAGAAAAGAAGTATTTAAGACACAGCTTCGTGCATTATTCCGTGCCTCCGCTTTCGGTACGCTCGGCATCATGTTCCCGATGATCATCTCTGTAAAAGAGATCGAACAGATCAAGGAGATCGTGGAGGAAGTGAAACTGGAGCTGGCAAGAGAAGATGTGCAGATGGGAGAAGTAGAACTTGGTATCATGATCGAGACGCCTGCGGCAGCGGTTACCAGCGACCTGCTGGCTCCGCATGTGGATTTCTTCAGTATCGGAACCAACGACCTGAGCCAGTATACACTGGCAATCGACCGTCAGAATCAGTCTTTGGACAACTTCTTTGATCCGCATCATGAAGCGATCCTGCGTCTGATCCAGATGACCATTGAGAACGCACACAAATATGGTGCATGGTGCGGCATCTGCGGAGAACTTGGCGCAGACGAAGAGCTGACGGCGAAGTTTGTACAGATGGGCATTGATGAGCTGTCTGTCTCTCCGGGATATACGCTGGAGCTTCGTAAGCGGATCCGCGAGTGCTGATACCGCACATACTGTCTGATATCGTTTATACTGTTTGTTAAAAATATATTTTATATAAAAGGAGAAGAAAGATATGAAATCATTTACTTACACCATTCAGGACGAACTTGGAATCCACGCAAGACCGGCTGGAATGCTTGCAAAAGCAGTAGCAGGTTACAAGAGTGTTGTAACTCTTGACAACGGTACCAAGAAAGCAGATGCCAAGAGACTGATGGCAATCATGAGCATGGGCGTAAAGAAAGGCCATACAGTAACGGTAACGGTTGAAGGTGAAGATGAGGATGCAGCAGCAGCAGCACTCGAGGAGTTCTTCAAGACCAATCTGTAAGGAAAAAGGGAAGTATCGGGCTGTCGCAGGACGCGGCAGCCTCTTGCTTTGTATGATAAAGAACAGGAAAGATGTCCATACTAAGTCAAAAAAGATCTGGAGGTATGAATGGCCATAGAACAACTGGAAGCTTACACGCTGATACAAAAGGAGCAGATCCCGGAACTGAATTCCACGGGATATCTGCTGAAGCATAAAAAGACCGGCGCGAGAGTGGCGCTTTTGGAAAATGAGGATGAAAACAAGGTGTTTACCATTGGATTCCGTACACCGCCGTCAGACAGTACCGGGGCGCCGCATATCATGGAGCATTCCGTGCTCTGCGGTTCGGAAGAATATCCGGTGAAGGATCCCTTTGTGGAGCTGGTGAAAGGGTCTTTGAATACTTTCCTGAATGCCATGACTTATCCGGACAAGACGGTATATCCGGTGGCGAGCTGCAACGATCAGGATTTTCAGAATCTGATGCATGTCTATCTGGACGCGGTGTTTCATCCCAATATTTACCGGGAAGAGAAGATCTTCCGGCAGGAGGGCTGGCACTATGAACTGGAATCCCCGGAAGAGCCGGTCATCTATAACGGAGTTGTATACAACGAGATGAAGGGTGCATTTTCCTCGCCGGAGGATATGCTGGACCGGGAGATCATGACGACCCTGTATCCGGACACTCCGTATTTCCACGAATCCGGCGGCGATCCAAAGCACATCCCGGAACTTACGTATGAGGACTTCCTTGCGTTTCATAAGAAGTTCTATCATCCGTCCAACAGCTATATTTATTTATATGGAAATATGGATATGGAAGAAAAGCTTGTATGGATCGATGAGCATTATCTGAGCAGATATGAGTATCTCGAGGTGGATTCCTCCATCAGCAGACAGAAGCCTTTTGCATGCAGAAGGGAACGGATCGTAGATTATCCGATCCTGGCAGGGGAATCTGTGAAAAAGCAGGCATACCTTTCCTATCATGCAGTCATAGGCGATTCACTGGATCCGGAACTGTATCTGGCATTTCAGGTGCTGGAGTATGCACTTTTGTCCGCGCCGGGCGCACCGCTGAAACAGGCGCTTCTGGATGCAGGCATCGGAAAGGATATATTAAGTTCCTATGAAAATGGAATTGCACAGCCATATTTTTCGATCATTGCCAAAAATACAGATATGGAGCAGAAGGATGCGTTTCTGGATACGATCCGCCGGACGCTGACCAGGATCGTGGAAAGCGGATTTGACCGGAAGGCTCTGCAGGCAGGCCTGAATTATTATGAATTCCGCTATCGGGAGGCGGATTTTGGAAATTATCCCAAAGGGCTTATGTATGGACTGCAGATGTTCGACAGCTGGCTCTATGACGAGACAAAACCGTTTCTCCATCTGGTTGCGCTGGATCATTTTGCAGCGCTCAAAAGCAGGATGAACAGCGGATATTTTGAAGGGCTGGTTCAGACATGGCTCCTTGATAATACCCATGCGGCGCTTCTGATCCTGAGGCCGGTGCCCGGGCTGGAGGCGCAGGAGGGAGAACGCACTGCGCAGAAGCTTCAGAGATATAAAGAAGGGCTTGGAGCGGATGAGGTGGAAGAACTGATCCGGCGTACGCAGGAGCTGAAGGCATATCAGGACGAACCGTCTTCGCAGGAGGAACTTCAAAAGATCCCCATGCTGACGCGGGAGGATATCAGAAGAAAGATCAGGCCCTTTGTCAATCAGGAACTGTGCGTGGAGAAAACAACGCTTCTGCATCAGGAGATCTTTACCAACGGGATCAGCTATATCCGCCTGCTGTTTGATGCCGGGCAGCTTCCGGCGCCCCTCATTCCCTGTCTGGGAATTCTGAAACATGTGCTTGGTTTTGTGGATACGGAAAATTACAGCTATGGCGAGCTTTTTAATGAGATCAACTGCCACACCGGCGGAATCTGCCCGGCAGTCAGTCTCTACGGAAACATGCGGGATCGGGATAAGTTTCGTGTGATGTTTGAGCTGAAGACAAAGGTGCTTTCTGAAAAAACGGATTTTGCATTTGCCATGATGCGTGAAATCCTGCACCGGACAAAGCTGACAGACAAAAAAAGACTGTATGAGATCATTGCACAGTTAAAATCCAGACTTCAGATGCATCTGACTTCCTCCGGTCATTCGGCGGCGGCCATGCGTGCAATGGCAGGCTTTTCTGCATCTGCCCGGCTGAATGACCGGATGAACGGGATTGCCTTCTACCAGATGATGGAAGATCTGGAGCGGAATTTTGAAGAGCGTTCGGATGATCTGATCCATAAGCTTTCACAGGTGATGCAGTATATCCTGCGTCCGGAGTGCCTGACTGTGAGCTGTACTTCCGGAACGGAAGGGATCGAAGCGGTAAAAAGAGAGATTCCGGCGCTGAAAAAGGCTCTGTATACGGATCCGCTTCCGGAGTCCGCCAAAACGGAAGAAGAAAAACTTCAGGTGCTGAAGGAAGGGATCATGACCCCGTCTGCCGTTCAGTATGTGGCGCGCGCAGGGCATATCAGCGCTTATACGGGCGCGTACCGGATTCTGAAGGTGATCTTAAGCTATGAGTATCTGTGGACTCAGATCCGGGTAAAAGGCGGTGCGTACGGCTGTATGAGCGGCTTTGGAATCTATGGGGACAGCTATCTGGTGTCCTATCGGGATCCGAACCTTGGGCAGACCAATGAGGTCTTTGAAAAAACAGCGGACTATGTGGAACAGTTTGATGCAGGTGAGCGGGATATGACCAAATATATCATCGGCACCATCAGCGAGATGGATACCCCGCTTACCCCTGCGGCGGAAGGGACCCGTTCCATGTCGGCGTGGCTGACCCGTACGACAGAAGAAGACCTGCAGAAGATTCGGGATGAGGTGCTGGATGCATCGCCGGCAGATATCCGCGCGCTTGCCGGCGGGATTCGGGAACTTCTGGCAGAAGGGAGCTTCTGCGCCATTGGAAATGAAAACCGTATTGAGAAGGAAAAGAAGCTGTTCGACCAGACGTTCAGTCTCTTCCATTCCTGATGTCCGGAACAGAAAGTGGTGCAGATATGAATGAACAGAAAAAATCCGGCTTCGCGACTCTGGTCGGGAGGCCGAATGTGGGAAAATCCACCCTGATGAACCAGCTGATTGGACAGAAGATTGCCATAACTTCTCACAAACCGCAGACGACCAGGAACCGGATTCAGACGGTCTATACCTCGGAAAAGGGGCAGATCGTGTTTCTGGATACGCCGGGGATCCACAAGGCGAAGAACAAGCTGGGCGAGTATATGGTAAATGTGGCGGAGCGCACTCTGAAAGAGGTGGATGTGGTGCTCTGGCTCGTGGAGCCGACGACATTTATCGGGGCAGGCGAACGGCACATCGCAGAGCGGCTTGCCCACATCAACATCCCGGTAATCCTGGTGATCAACAAGATTGATACGGTAAAGCGCGAAGAGGTGCCTGCCTTTATCGATGCCTACCGGAAAATACTGGATTTTGCAGAGATCGTACCGATGTCCGCGCTGAAGGGGACGAACCGGGAGACGCTGATCGAACTGATCTACAGGTATCTTCCCTGCGGTCCCATGTTTTACGATGAAGACACGGTGACGGACCAGCCTCTGCGCCAGATCACGGCTGAGCTGATCCGGGAAAAGGCCCTGAAGCTTCTGGACGAGGAGATCCCTCATGGAATTGCAGTATCCATTGACATCATGAAGCAGCGCAGCAGGGGAAACCTGTGGGATATCGAGGCGACGATTATCTGTGAGAGGAGTTCTCATAAAGGAATTATTATCGGGAAGGGCGGAGCCATGCTCAAAAAGATCGGCTCTGCCGCCCGCTATGAGATTGAGAAACAGCTGGAAGCCAAAGTGAACTTGAAGTTGTGGGTGAAGGTGAAGAAGGACTGGAGAGATTCTGACTTCCTTATAAAAAATTTTGGATATGACAAGAAAGAAGTATAGGACCGGTCCGCTTCGGGGATTCTAAGGTTACACAGAACAGAGGAAGCGGAGGTTCAAAAGATGGACAGTTGGAATCGATTTGCACACACCGGGGATATACGAGATTATCTTGCTTACAAGACAGAAGAAGGAAAAGCGGGAAGGATGGGAGAAAAGCATGAGCAGCCAGACCTGTACGGTGACCGGTATCGTTTTGTCTGCCGCGCCGGTGGGGGAATATGATAAGCTGGTGACTCTTTTGACCATGGAACGGGGAAAGCTCCGTGCCTTTGCAAGAGGCGCCAGAAGGCCGGGAAATCCTCTGATGGCGGCTGCCAATGTATTTGCATTCGGAGAATTCCAGATCTTTGAGGGCAGAAGTTCCACCGGCATTTCCCAGGCATCCATAAGAAATTATTTCGGAGAGCTGATGCAGGACTTTGAGGGAGCCTGCTTCGGACAGTACTTTCTGGAATTTGCGGACTACTATACGAGAGAAAATGCAGACGGAAGAGACTATCTGCGGCTGGCTTATCAGTCCCTGCGCGCACTGTCTGCCCCGTCGCTTCCGCGGACTCTGGTGCGGTACATATATGAACTGAAGGCCATGGTCTTCAGCGGCGAATGCCCTCAGACCTTCGAGCAGTTCCGGGGCTGGAACCTGCATGAATCCACGCTGTATGCCCTCCGGTACGTGGTGGCGTCTCCGGTGGAGAAGCTCTATACCTTCACGCTCCGGGAAGAAGTGTTTCAGGAGTTTTCGAAGGTGATCACCTGGCTGCGGGAACATTATGTGGAGCACAGGTTTAAGTCGCTGGAAATACTTGAAACTTGTACGTAGAGAGTGTATAATGTTCGCGTATGCAATGAGCGGTGCACGGCGGAAGCGGACTGCAGTGCACAGCGGAAGCGGGCGACGCTTCCTGCGGATACATACACGAGGAGGAAAATGGAATGAAAAGGTGTTTAATGATCCTGTGTACACTGTTCCTGACACTGTTCCTGACTGCCTGCGGTTCATCCTTTGAACCTTCTGTGACATCCCTGTATGTCCAGAAAGACGGAAAACTTACATATGCAGTTGTGGAAAGCTTTGAAAAGGAATACTACAGTTTCTCTGAGTTCCAGTCCATGATCGACCGGGAAGTGGACAGCTGCAACAGCAACTACAGCGAGCCGGTCATATCGGTGGAACGTCTGGACGTGGAGGACGGAACGCTGTACCTTCTGCTGAATTTTGCGAATGCGGATGCTTACAGCAGGTATAATGAAGAATACTGTTTTGTCGGTACCATAGAGGATGCTCTGAGTGCCGGACAGTCTTTCAGCCTTCTGTTTAAAGATGCGGAATATGAAGAGCGTACCACAGCAGAAGTGACGGAAAAAAAGGATGATCAGGTGGTGATTCTGCAGAAGGAAGGCATTGTCCAGCTGGAGAAGCCGGTAAAATACGTCAGCAATAATGTAGAGATCATATCGGACCATATGGTGGAGGTCATGCCCATTGAAGAACAGGATGAGTATGCGTATATCATAACTTATTGAACACGGTTGCTTCCATAGGCATGTCTTATGGAACACGGACGGTTTCATAAGCGAGTTTTATGGAACACGGACGGCTCCATAAGCGTGTCTTATGGAACATCAGCAGTTCCATAAGTATGTCTTATTGAACATTAGTAGTTCAATAAGTGTGTCTTATTGAACATTAGTAGTTCAATAAGTGTGTATTAACTTCAAAAAGTGAGGAGATTAACGGAATGGAAAAGACGATGGACAAAATTGAGGCTCTGGCAAAGAACCGCGGGTTCGTATATCCGGGCAGCGAGATCTACGGCGGTCTTGCCAACACCTGGGATTACGGCAATCTGGGCGTGGAACTGAAGAACAATGTAAAAAAAGCATGGTGGCAGAAGTTCGTACAGGAGAATCCGTATAATGTGGGTGTGGACTGTGCGATTCTGATGAATCCGCAGACCTGGGTGGCTTCCGGACATCTGGGAGGGTTTTCTGATCCTCTGATGGACTGCAAAGCCTGCAAGGAACGTTTTCGCGCGGATAAGCTGATCGAAGACTATATGGCAGAAAACGGAATGGAGATCGAAGGCTCCATAGACGGATGGTCCCAGGAAGAGATGAAAAAATACATCGATGAGCACGACATCGTCTGCCCGACCTGCGGCAAGAAGGATTTCACGGATATCCGCCAGTTCAATCTGATGTTCAAGACTTTTCAGGGAGTAACCGAGGACGCAAAGAATACGATTTACCTTCGTCCGGAGACCGCGCAGGGAATTTTTGTCAATTTCAAAAATGTTCAGAGGACTTCCCGCAAAAAGGTGCCTTTTGGCATCGGTCAGATCGGAAAATCCTTCCGTAATGAGATCAGTCCCGGAAACTTTACGTTCCGTACCCGTGAGTTTGAGCAGATGGAACTGGAGTTCTTCTGCAAGCCCGGCACCGATCTGGAGTGGTTCCAGTACTGGCGGGGCTTCTGCCGCGACTGGCTCCTAAGCCTCGGCATAAAAGAAGAAGAGATGAGACTTCGTGACCATTCGCCGGAAGAGCTGTGCTTCTACAGCAAAGGTACGACGGATATCGAGTTCCTGTTCCCGTTTGGCTGGGGAGAACTGTGGGGCATTGCAGACCGTACCGATTATGACCTGACGCAGCACCAGGACGTATCTGGTGAAGACATGAGCTATTTTGACGATGAGATCAAAGAGAAATATATCCCTTATGTGATCGAGCCGTCTCTGGGCGCAGACCGCGTGGTACTGGCGTTCCTCTGCTCCGCGTATGATGAGGAGGAGCTGGAAGGCGGCGATATGAGGACTGTGCTCCGTTTCCATCCGGCGCTGGCTCCTGTGAAGATCGGCGTGCTTCCGCTGTCCAAAAAACTGGCAGAGGGTGCGGAGAAGATCTATGCGCAGCTTTCGAAAAAATACAACTGTGAATATGACGACCGGGGAAATATCGGCAAACGTTACCGCCGCCTGGATGAGATCGGAACGCCGTTCTGCGTAACCTACGATTTCGAATCGGAGACCGATGGATGCGTGACGGTCCGCGACCGCGACACCATGGCTCAGGAAAGAGTGAAAATCGATGAGCTGGATGCATATTTCGCAGACAGGTTTGTGTTTTAGTTTCAGGAAATTGCAAAAATTAAAAAAAAGACTTTATCTTGACTTTGTTTATTGTTATAATTTAACGGAAGGGTGCAGTGATACCCAATATAATTTATACTCCAGGAGGTTAAAATGAGCGAATTAAAAGGTGCAATGATCATCGGACAGTCCGGCGGTCCGTCTTCGGTTATCAATGCAAGCTGTTACGGCGCAATCAAGGCAGGTCTTGACGCTGACTGTATCACCAAGGTTTACGGCGCTGCCAACGGGATTGTGGGCGTGCTGAATGACAGACTTTACATCATGGATGAGGAGGATCCGGAGGAGCTGGCAATTATGAAATATACGCCGTCCTCTGCACTGGGTTCCTGCCGTTACAAGATTGCGGATCCGGATGAGGATGAGACGGATTACAAGAAGATTCTTGAAATTTTCAAGAAATATGACGTGCGTTATTTCTTCTACAACGGCGGAAATGATTCCATGGATACCTGCAACAAGATTTCCAAATATATGAAGAAGGTTGGCTACGACTGCCGCGTCATGGGTATCCCCAAGACGATCGACAACGATCTGTTCGGTACAGACCATTGTCCGGGATTTGCTTCCGCAGCCAAATATATTGCCACCTCTCTGGTAGAGATTTATCAGGATTCCCACGTATACGACAAGGGACAGGTGACGATCGTTGAGATTATGGGACGCCATGCCGGCTGGCTGGCAGGTGCGGCTTCTCTGGCAGGAGTGGCCGGATATCCGGCGGATCTGGTATATCTTCCGGAAGTTGATTTCAATATGGATGAGTTCCTCGAGGATGTGAAGAAGATCTGGGATGCCAACAAGAATGTAATCGTAGCGGTTTCCGAGGGCATTCACTATGCAGACGGCAAGTTTGTATCTGAGGCAGAGACTTCCGCAACCGACGGTTTCGGACATGCGCAGCTTGGCGGGCTGGCAGTGAAGCTTGGCGATGTGGTGAAGAATGCCATTCCGGGTGTAAAGGTGCGTCCCATTGAGCTTTCTCTGCTGCAGCGCTGTGCAGAGCACTGTGCATCTCAGACGGATTCCGACGAATCCTTCATGGCAGGTCAGACGGCAGTCAACGAGGCGATCAGGGGCACGACCGACAAGATGGTAGGCTTCAAATGCACCAGAGACGAGAACGGCTATCGGTGTGAGGCAGATCTTCTGGATCTTTCCAGGGTGGCGAACTTTGAGAAGAAGGTTCCGGTGGAATGGATCAATGAGAGAGGCAACAACGTATCGGACGAGTTCGTGAAATATGCGCTGCCGCTGATCCAGGGCGAGATTCAGATGAAGAAGGAAAACAGCCTTCCCCGGTTTGTGAAACTGAAAAAAGTTGTCGCGAAATAAACGAAGGCTTTGTAAATAATGAAGCAGGGAGCTGTGCACGGATGTTTGTGCACAGCTTCACTGCGTTATATAAACGAAAGCGTTTTTTGTTAAAAATATGTCAAATTATCAGTGGGAAACTGTAAAAAGATTGTGAAAACAGCACAAAATATATTGACTTTCGTTTGAAATATGGTATGATATTTATGTGCGCAGAGATGGCCACACGGCTGTGAGCTGCGCTGTTTTTTGTGTACAGGGATTCCGGGTGCTGACCGGGCGTCTGGCAGTAGGCGTCTCTGTGCAGCGGACAGGGGAACGGTCCTGTCCGATTTTATACTATATATTTTAATTAGGAGGGCATGTAATGGCAAAATGGGTGTATCTTTTTAAAGAAGGAGATGCCGGCATGAGAAACCTGCTGGGCGGCAAAGGGGCAAATCTGGCAGAGATGACAAACCTTGGATTACCGATCCCGCAGGGATTTACTGTAACCACAGAGGCTTGTACCGATTATTATGAGAGCGGCGAGCGCATCTCTCATGAGGTAGAAGAGCAGATTATGGCTGCGCTCGTATTCCTGGAGGGACTTCAGGGTAAGAAATTCGGCGATACCGAAGATCCGCTTCTGGTATCTGTCCGTTCCGGCGCGCGAGCTTCCATGCCCGGTATGATGGATACGATCCTGAATCTGGGTCTGAATGACGTATCGGTGGAAGGCTTTGCAAAGAAGACCGGCAATCCGAGATTTGCGTATGATTCCTACCGCAGATTTATCCAGATGTATTCGGATGTTGTTATGGAAGTTCCGAAGTCTTATTTTGAGAAGATCATCGATGAAGTAAAAGAAGCAAAGGGCGTTCATTACGATACTGAACTGACTGCAGAAGATCTGAAAGATCTGATCAGCAGATTCAAGGCTGTCTATAAGGAGGCAAAGCAGGAAGATTTCCCGCAGGATCCGAAGGAGCAGCTGATGGGCGCTGTGAAGGCAGTGTTCCGTTCCTGGGACAACCCCCGTGCCATTGTATACCGTCGTATGAATGATATCCCGGGCGACTGGGGAACCGCCGTCAATGTACAGGCCATGGTATTCGGAAATATGGGCGATACGTCCGGAACCGGTGTGGCATTTACCCGGAATCCGTCTACCGGTGAGAAAGGGATCTATGGTGAGTACCTGATCAATGCGCAGGGCGAAGACGTGGTGGCAGGTGTGCGTACACCGCAGCCGATCACCAAGCTGGCAGAGGATCTTCCGGCATGCTATGAGCAGTTCATGAAGATTGCCAATAAACTGGAAAATCACTATCGCGATATGCAGGATATGGAGTTTACGATTCAGGAGGGACAGCTGTATTTCCTGCAGACCCGTAACGGCAAGAGAACGGCTCCGGCAGCGCTTCAGATTGCCTGCGATATGGTGGATGAGGGCATGATTACGAGAGAAGAGGCAGTGCTTCGTATCGAGGCGAAGTCTCTGGACCAGCTGCTGCATCCGACCTTTGATACGGCTGCTCTGAAAGCAGGAGAGGTAATCGGCGAGGCGCTTCCGGCATCTCCGGGAGCGGCAGCAGGTAAGGTTTATTTTACCGCAGAGGAAGCGAAAGCAGCCAATGAAGCGGGTGAGAGAGTCATTCTTGTCCGTCTGGAGACTTCTCCGGAGGATATTGAAGGCATGCATGCGGCACAGGGTATCCTGACGGTCCGCGGCGGTATGACCAGTCATGCAGCAGTGGTTGCACGCGGTATGGGAACCTGCTGTGTATCCGGATGCGGCGAGATCAAGATCTCCGAGGAAGAGAAATGGTTCGAGCTGGGCGGCCATCATTTTGTGGAGGGAGACTATATCTCTCTGGATGGTACAACCGGTAAGATTTATAAGGGCGATATTCCGACGAAGGAAGCAGCCATCACCGGCAACTTCCAGAGAATCATGGGCTGGGCAGACAAGTTCCGCCGTCTGAGCGTGCGTACCAATGCAGATACGCCGGAAGATACGAAGAACGCCGTCCGTCTCGGTGCAGAAGGCATTGGTCTGTGCCGTACAGAACATATGTTCTTTGATGCGGAGCGTATTCCGAAGATCCGTAAGATGATCCTTTCCGATACACAGGAAGCGAGAGAGGCAGCGCTCATGGAACTGCTTCCGTTCCAGAAGGAAGATTTCAAGGCCATGTACAAAGCTCTGAAGGGAAGACCGATGACCGTTCGTTATCTGGATCCGCCTCTGCATGAGTTTGTGCCCACCGAGGATGATGATATTGCAGCGCTGGCAGCAGACATGGGTCTGTCCGTAGCAGATGTCAAGGCAAAATGTGATGAGCTCCACGAGTTCAATCCGATGATGGGTCACCGCGGATGCCGTCTTGCAGTTACCTATCCGGAAATTGCGAAGATGCAGACCCGTGCAGTGATGGAAGCAGCCATTGAGGTAGAGAGAGAAGAAGGCTTTGATATTGTACCGGAGATTATGATCCCGCTGGTTGGCGAGCGCAAGGAGCTGAGCTTTGTCAAGAAGATCGTGGAAGAGACTGCAGAGCTGGTGAAGAAAGAAAAGGGAAGCGATATCCAGTATCATATCGGTACCATGATCGAGATTCCGCGTGCAGCGCTGACCGCAGATGAGATTGCGAAGGAAGCAGAGTTCTTCTCCTTCGGAACCAACGACCTGACGCAGATGACCTTCGGCTTCTCCCGTGACGATTCCGGCAAGTTCCTGGATTCTTACTACAAGGCGAAGATCTACGAGTCCGATCCGTTTGCACGTCTGGATCAGACCGGTGTGGGCAAGCTGGTTGAACTGGCAGCGAAGCTTGGACGCGAGAGCAGACCGGATATCAAACTCGGTATCTGCGGCGAGCACGGCGGAGATCCGTCTTCTGTGGAGTTCTGCCATAAAGTGGGTCTGAACTATGTATCCTGCTCCCCGTACCGTGTGCCGATTGCAAGACTGGCGGCGGCACAGGCGGCGATATGCAGTAGGGAGGGGAAGTAATCTATACTTCGATTTCACGATAGATTACGCTCAGGCACTGGCTTTTCGCAGGGCAAATGGTGATTATCTGCGAGAAAGGCAATGGAAAGACCTTATTGTTGAAGTGTATATAATTTAAATAGGGAATCCCGTCTTTTATAAGGCGGGATTTTCTGGTATACTGGCTATGTATATAGGTGATATGCAATTTCTTTTACGGAATCTGAAGCAGTACCGGAAGGTTACATACACCAATCTTCTCACAAGCGGCAGGCTGAATATTTACCTTGCCGACATCAACAGGCAGGCGCAGGAACGCTTTGAAAGGCTCATAGACGGCATGAAACAGGCACAGGGCATAACAAACGCCTAAAGGAAGAAAACGCCTTAGAATGGGTACAACATTTAAATAACATAAGGGCGTGCGCGAGGGAGATTGTGAACGAGGAAATCATATACGTACAGGCAAGGCAACATGGTGGCAGAGGGTAAAAGCTCTGCCGTTTTTCTTTTCGGGGAGTTTTTAAAAAATTCATAAAGGAAGGTTCGCTCCATTGGGTGTAGCGACTATGCAAGGAAAACCGTATTGAGAGCGTGTGAAACATAAATCAAGTATAGTTAATACTAAGAGGAACGGATAAACCCGCCGATGCCCGTAAAAAGAACTCCAATATGCCAAAAAGAAATAAAGCAATTTCACACCCATTCCACATTGGTATGGTATGCTTAAAAAGAGGTGATATATATGGCGACATTACTCATTGTTGAAGATGACCGAAAAACAAACGAAGCAATATGCGAGTATCTAAAATCAGCAGGACATATGCTGATATCAGCGTATGATGGCGCTGCTGCATTACAATCTTTTGAGGAATGCAATATAGACTTAATTGTGCTTGATATTATGCTCCCTAAAATATCGGGGCTTTCCGTTTTGCATGAAATAAGACAAAAAAGCTCTGTTCCTGTACTCATGCTAACAGCGATTGAAGATGAATATACCCAAGTTACAAGTTTTGATGAACAAGCGGATGACTATATCACAAAGCCCTTTTCTATGGTTTTATTGGGGCGGCGTATTACAGCTCTTTTAAGAAGAAGTGGAAAAGGGATATTGCCTGATACAATAGCATTTGGTGATGTAATTGTGGATTTCTCTGGTTATTCTGCAAAGGATAGTAATGGAAAAATTGATATTACTCCAAAAGAAATAGATTTGCTGAGGTTGCTTGTGGAACATAAAGGATTGGTTCTTACCCGCACTCAAATACTTGATGATTTATGGGGGGATAGTTATCCTGTTATTGACAGGACAATAGATACTTATATTAAAAATTTGCGAAAGAAACTAAGACTTGAATGTATCGTTACTGTTAAAGGTATCGGTTACAAGTATGAGGTGAATACATGAAGAAAATAAAGATATTTCCAAAGACTTTTATATATACATTAGGATTGATGCTCTTTATTGTTGGGGTTGCCCATCTTTTGCTTTACTTATTCATTCCACACGAAATTATGGATGTTACGATTAAGGCAAGTGAGCAAATATCTTTCAGCACAGATGTTAATGTAGCACCCTATGTTAAGCAGACAATCGTAGATGCCCTGCCAGTATCTCTTGTTTGCTGTATGATTATTTCCATAGTTTGCTCTTTTTGGTTTTCCAGAAAAATAACTGTTCCAATTAAGCACATCAATATGGCAGCAAAACAAATGGCACAAATGGAGAAAAATGCTGTCTGTACGATTAGCTCAAAAGATGAAATCGGTGCGTTGGCAGATAATATAAACTATTTATATCAAAGTCTGCTGTCAGCAATTCATAATCTTGAAGTTGAAAAACAATATGTAAGCGAAAGTGAAAAATCAAAAGTTGATTTTTTGCGGATTGCTTCACACGAATTAAAAACGCCTGTTACGGCTTTAAATGCTACTTTAGAAAATATGATACTTGGTATTGGAAAATATAAAGACTATGATACTTACTTACCAGAATGTAAAGAAATGACGGAATATCTTGCTGATATGATACATGATATTCTTGAAACTTCACGGCTAAACAGATCATCCGAAAAGGAAACGGCGGTACAAACTGATTTGTCAGAAGTGATTTCTGCCTTATGCGAACCATATATGTTGATTGCAAAGGCGAAGGGTATTGTATTCAAACTGGAATTGTCTGATAATTTTACGGCAGTTCTGCCGCAGCATTTGTTTGAAAAAGCTGTTTCCAATATTCTTTCCAATGCGGTGGCATATACAGAAACAGGCAAAACAATTTATGTATATTTTGATGAAAAAAATCTTACGATAGAAAACGAATGCCAGCCTATTTCTGATGAAATATTACGACATTTATTTGAGCCGTTTTATCGTCCGGATTTTTCCCGAAACCGTGATAATGGCGGAAATGGGCTTGGACTTTACATTGTCGCAACCTTGTTTCATGCAATGGATATTTCATATTCATTTATGCCCATGAAACATCCACAAGGAATGAGATTTATTATCAATTTAAAATAGCCTATCACGCTGAAGAAGCTCTCCAACAGTCGGGGAGCTTTTTTGATGAAAGAACTTTTGAATTTCACACACATTTCATACTGGTTCCATATTGGGAGATTATGATATAGCCGTTCACTAAAATTAACATCAGAAAACGGAGGTAATAGAATGAGTACAATTCAGAGAGCATTTTTATACGTCACAAGAAAAAAGGGAAAAAGTATATTGCTTTTTTTCGTCCTTCTTATTATGGCAACCTTTGTGCTGTCTGGAATTTCGATTGAAAGGGCTGCACGGTTAGAACAGAAAAAGCTGCGGCAAACAATGGGAGGAACATTTGAACTATTGCCCGAATTTTCTGAAAGTAACCCATATTTTAAGACAATCAATGATGATGAGGGTGGCGTGACATTATACACGGAGCGTCCTTTGACACAGGAAATGATTGATTTCATCTTGCAGATGGACGGTATAAAAAGTTGTGATGCAGACACGCAAAGCAATGTTTGGCCCAATCTTGAAATATTTAAAGGAAATGTCCCGTTAAAAGGCGAATTAAATAATTCCGTATACGCAAGAACCGTTTATTCAAGTGAAACCAATGCTTTTTTTACATCACAGAAATTACAGCTGATTGAGGGAAAGCATATTACGAATACCGAAAAGTATGCAGCCATAATAAGCAAAGAATTAGCAGAAAAAAACGGCTTGAAAATCGGAGACACCTTTTCGATAACAGCGGATTGTAAAGTTGAAATAAAAATTATCGGATTTTATGAAATCCTTAAACCCGACTCTGCATTTGAAAATATCGCTGCCTACGAAAAAATAGAAAACCAGATTTTTGTTGATTACCATACATTGCAAGAACTTTTCAGAGATACTCCCGTAGGCTTTGTTTCGGCAAAATTTTTGGTCGATGACCCCGCAGACCTTGAAAAAATTGTGAAAGAAATAAGGGAAAATCCTGAAATTGATTGGCAGGCGTTTACGCTTACTACCGACAATACAGAGTATCAAGAAGCTGCTGCTCCACTTGAAAAGCTGCAATCCCTGGTTACATCAATTATATTGGTTATTGCATTGGTCAGCGGAATCATTCTTGCCTTAATACTTACCATGTGGGGAAGAAGCCGCATCCATGAAACAGGAGTATTCCTTTCTCTCGGCATTGGAAAAGGTAAAATCGTCAGTCAATATCTGGCAGAAGTTTTTATGATTGCCGTAATCGCTTTTGGTTTATCTTTCATTATGGGTAATGCAGTTGCAAATCAACTGGCAAACAAACTTATTGAAAGTCCGTCAAGTGGAGAAAATTTAAGCAATGATAAAGATGCAGTTTGGGACATAAAGGACGATTATGGTCTTTCATTGAATGATGTTCAAGTCACAATAAAGGATGATCGTGAGCTTTCTACGCCACAAAATGAGGAACAGGACATAATGCCGCCCGAAGCAGAGGTATCCGTTGATATTGCAGAAACAGAGCAAATCCACATTTCAGTTGATATGCTTGATATGTTGCAGCTATATCTGATTGGTTTTGCAATCATTACGGTTTCGGTGATTCTCTCATCGGGTACGGTAATGCGTTTGAAGCCAAGAGAAATTTTATCAAAAATGAGTTAAAGAAAGGAGTTTTTGCAAATGTCTGTATTTGAAATGAAAGATGTATCTTACTCTTATGACAAGAGCAAAAATATATTGACAGCGGTAAATGCCGTGTTTGAAACTGGAAAAATGTATGCCATACTTGGAGTGTCTGGCTCTGGAAAGACGACTTTGTTATCACTGCTTGGCGGGCTTGATGTACCGCAAAAAGGTGAAATTTTATTTGACGGTGTGGATATTTCAGAGCATACACTTGAATACCATAGGCGCAATCATGTTTCACTTATATTTCAAAGTTACAATCTGATTGACTATATGACGCCTGTTGAAAATGTAAAGCTGACTGCAAAGCAGGATGCCCTTTTCGTGTTAAAACAACTTGGATTAACTGAAGATGAAGCGAAACGCAATGTAATGAAATTATCCGGCGGACAACAGCAGCGTGTTGCAATTGCCCGTACATTGGCATCGGACACACCTGTTATTTTGGCTGACGAACCGACAGGAAATCTGGATGAGGATACTGCTGCCGAAATAACAGAAGTTTTAAAAAATTGTGCCCATCAGATGAATAAGTGCGTGATTATGGTTACTCATTCTAATGACCTTGCAAAGCAGGCTGATATGGTTTTTCGCTTGAAGAAAGGCAAGTTACAACCGTTATGAGAACAGAATGGATATGTTGCCCTGTTTGTGGTGGCAAAACCCATAACAGAATAAGAGAGGATACTATTTTGAAAAACTACCCTCTTTACTGTCCGAAATGCAGGCAGCATTGACAGAACAGCAGAATCGCCGTAAATGGGATCAGACCATTGCGGCGTTTTCTTCTTTCTATTTCCAAATGAATATGTTATAATATATTTTGTTCAATAAAACATATTCAAGGAGGAATCATGGAGCAGGTTTCATTGAAGATAGGCGAGCGGCTGAAAGAAATCCGGAACACAGGGCAGCTCACGCTGGATGATGTTGCGGAACTGACTGGCGTCAGCAAGCCCATGTTAGGCCAGATCGAGCGTGGGCAGTCTTCGCCCACCATCAACATATTATGGAAGATTTCAACAGGGCTGAAAATTCCATTATCTTTTTTCTGTAAACAGGAAGAAACGGAATACATGGTTGCCGGGCTTGATGGGGAAAATGTGATCACGGAGGAAAACGGAGGGATGCGGGCTTACCCGCTGTTTCCCTTTGACCCGGTGCGGAATGTGGAGGTGTTCTATATTGAGTTTGATGCAGGAATGCGCCATGAATCACTTCCCCATGTGGCGGGCGTGGAAGAATATGTTTTTCTGGTGCAGGGAACGCTGAAAATGGTAATTGGCGGGAAGGAAGTGCTGCTGCAGGAAAAGCAGTCAATACGCTTCCGGGCGGATGTTTCCCATGCATACCACAATGTTTCAGATAAAGCATGCACCGCCTATAACGTGATATTTTATCCGAACAATTAAAGGAGGAAACGGAAAATGTATGAATTGGTACAGGTCAGTGAGAAATGCTATTACATAAACTGCCCGGCGAAGACAGGCGTCTATGTGGCGGACAGGGAAAATGTCTATCTGGTTGACAGCGGGAATGACAAGGATGCGGGGCGGAAGATCAGGCAGATACTGGATAAGAACGGATGGCATCTGGCGGCAATCCTGAATACCCATTCCAACGCAGACCATATCGGCGGGAACAAGTACCTGCAGGGGCAGATGGGTTGTAAGGTTTATTCCGGCGGCATAGAGGCGGCCTTCACGAAATACCCGGTGCTGGAGCCGTCCTTCCTTTACGGCGGATATCCTTGTAAGGAGTTGCGGCACAAGTTCCTGATGGCGCAGGAGAGCAATGTGACGGATTTTTCGGATGAAAGTTTCCCGAAGGAGATTGAAACGATACCGCTGCCGGGGCATTTCTTTGACATGGTGGGTTTCCGTATGCCGGACAATGTGGTGTTTCTTGCGGACTGCATCAGCAGCAGGGAGACGCTGGACAAGTATGCGGTTTCCTTCATTTATGACGTGGGCGCTTATCTGGAAACGCTGGATATGGTGGAAGGGATGGAGGCGGCCATGTTCGTTCCCGCCCATGCGGATGTCTCTGCTGATGTGAAAGGACTTGTCCGTTATAACAGGGATAAGGTGCATGAGGTGGCAGAGAGGATTCTGTCCATCTGCGAAGAACCAGTGTGCTTTGAACGTATTTTGCAGGAAGTGTTCAAAGGCTATGGGCTTTCCATGAATTTTGAGCAGTATGTGCTGGTGGGAAGCACGGTGCGGTCTTACCTTTCGTGGCTGAAAGACACCGGAAAATTGTCGGCTGAATTTCAGGACAGTATGCTGCTTTGGCAGAAGGCATCTATTGCTGTTTTAAGGGAAGAAATATTTTGAAAGTGCATCCTCCCCCAGGCGTATCAAACAGTTTAATTTTTCCTTCCAGTTTATGGACTAAATCATTTGCGATGCTAAGTCCCAGACCGAAATGCTCTCTTTGGGTACGGGATTTGTCACTTTGATAGAAACGATCAAAGATAAATGGTTTCTCCTTTTCGCTGATTCCGATTCCATGATCTATGATGGTAAATATCAATTCATTTTTTCTTACAGATGCGTTTAATGAAATTTCAGATTCGGGCGGTGAGTATGAAACCGCATTATCAAGAAAAATACTGATAATCTGGTCTAACCGGTCTGCATCGGAATAAAGCGGCGGACAGCATTCATCTGGTATGTTAAGCTGCAATTGTATATCCTTTTTTCTACAGATACGTTCAAATTTTGTATATAGGTTTATCAATAACGTGTCAACATTGAACTCATCCATGTGGAAAGACCAGTTTCCGGCATCAATGGATGAGAGCAGGAGCAGATCACGGATAAGCCGGGACATTCGTGATACCTCTGCATCAATCACCCGTACATGCTCCTTAACAGTATCCGGAATATTTGGTACAGATTCAATCATTTCAGCGGAGGAAAGGATCGCCGCCAATGGGGTTTTGCATTCATGGGAAACGGCAGCGATAAAGTCTTTCTGGCTCTGCATGGCTTTTTCGGTGGGTTTTACAGCCTTTCCAATCAGTATTCTGGAAAGGCAGACAATAGAAACGAGGACGCCGCACCATATACAGAAATAATATCCGGATTCCGGTTTTAACAATGTGGCAAAGCTGGAACTTTCTTTTATTGCGGTAACTGTATATATGCTGCCATAATCTGTGACAACCAGACAGTTTACACAATAATACTTTTTTCCGTTTAACGCTTCGATGGTATAAGTTCCGCTCTGCCTGCTGTAATAATTGTCTTTCAGGCTGGATGGACTAAGGGTAAAGTCGCCCTCCGTACCAAGCAATGTAGTTAAAAAGGTATCAATAATATCAGTGTTGCCTCCTAAATATTCACTTTGGTAAAGAGAATGACCGGTATCCGAAGAAAGCTGAAAATACATATCCCGTCTTTCTTCATAAAGGCTTAAATATGTCTGATAATCAGATTTATGCTCTAATTGCAGGACAAGGGTGGTTGTCATCCTGTTAAAGTAAGCCAGTTCCGAATTCTTCTTTGCCTTCATATTTTCAAGGACCATCAGGCAGAATACGACAGAAAAGATGGACATGAGGGAGCCGATCAGCAAAATATAAAGATTTCTTTTAAGGCTTTGTACCATGCTTTACCTCCAATATAAATCCGGAACCGTAGACAGAGGACAGGACACATTCGCTTCCGACCGTGCGGAGCCGCTTGCGTAAAAAATAGATATAGTTATCCAGATTCTTTGATTCCACGTCTGCATCCGTTTCCCAAACCTTTTGTATAAGCTGCTCCCTCGTAAGCACAATCTCCGGCTTTTCAAGAAAGATACCCATTAAATGGAATTCTGTCGGTGTCAGTACCAGATGATTGTTTCTGCATCCAAGCTGTCTTTTTGAAATGCTAAGGGAAAGATCATGGTAAGTAAGACAGTTTTGTTCTGCCAGAATAGCCGGCCTTCGGGTCAATGCCCTGATCCGTGCAGATAATTCGCTGATGTGAAAGGGTTTTGTAAGGTAATCATCGGCGCCATTGTCCAACCCTTCAATTTTATCCTGTAATTCGGACATCCCGGTGATTATAATGATGGGAATCTGCATTTTTTTATTCCGCATTGCTTTTATAATAGCCAGGCCGTCTATAACAGGGAGCATACGGTCGATAACAGCCAGGTCATAACTGCTTCCACGGTCTAAGGCAAGTAGGAAACCTTCCTCTCCGTCATTGCAGGCATCAACGATGTATCCTTCTTTTGTAAGCTGCTGTTTTATATTACCGCACAGGTATTTGTCATCTTCCAATAATAAAATTTTCATGGCGACCTCCAATCCGTCAGATTCCTATATTAAGTATAGCAAAACAATTCCTAAAAATCTTCTAAAAAAAACTTAATATTGGGTGATGAAACAGGAGATTTTTAGGATGGCCGGATGTTATTCTTTGAATATGTTCAATGAAACATAGAACAGGCAAAAAGCCAAATAAAAAGAAAAGAGGTATGGAAGATGAGAAAAAAGATGTTGAAAGCTGCAGGAGTTCTTTGTTTGTCCGTGGTTTTGTGTATGGGCATGGCGGGATGTGCAGGAAAAGAAAATGAGCAGCCGGAGCCGTCAGATGTGCATATGACAAATGAGAGCGGCTATAACGAGGAAATTGCGGCGGATGGAAAAAACAGCAGCAATGAGGCAGAGGGCGGTCAGGAAGATATGAATAACACTGATGCGAAAAACAGCGGCGAGATTGCAGATAATCACGAAGAAGGTGTATTTTATGACGGGGCAAATCTAAGCGGGCGAGTTGTTGATTTTACGGATACAGGTTTCACCATAACTCCCCGGACATTGATTATAAATGAGGATGGCTCAATGGAAGGAGGTATTGCAGCTCCCGGTTATGAATCGGATGAAACGAATATAAACATAACCTATGCGGAGGATGTTATTTTTCAAATCATAAATTTCAGCATGGGCTCACAGGCGGAAACTTCGAGGGAGGACACCGATAAAAGCAGTATCAAGAAAGACACTGATGTGAATATATTTGGCACTTGTCAGGATGAAAAACACTGGATTGCTGACAAAGTTGTTATCACAAGGTGGCAGTAGGAGGTCAGGATGGGTTGTTTGGAAAGAGCGCTCTGCTACATCCGGAGAAAAAAGATGAAGTCCGTATTATTGCTGTTTTTGTTTCTGGTAATCAACAGCATGGTTTTAGGCACGTTGGGAATACGGAAAGTATCTTTCGAACTGGCAGAAGAACTCCGGAAAAATGCAGAGAGCAAAATAACATTGGAGAGCATGGAGGCGGATCACCCTTTTGAAGAAACAGATATGCAGGCAATCGAAGAGGAACCCAATGTAAACTGGCTCAACCGGATATCGGAGATACAGGTTATTTCTACAACCTGTATCCCGGTTGCAGGCAGTGAAGGTTCTGAAAATACATTTACCGTTCACGGGTACGATGAACTGGAGAAAGACAGCCCGTTTGCGGATAAAGTTTATCGGATTACAGAGGGGAATTATCCACAGGGAAGTGAAGATATTGTAGTGAATCAGTTTCTGGCAGAAGATAATGGAATTCAGTCAGGCGATAAAATTGTGTTTGAAACGGTGGATGGAAGGGAGCAGGAAGCGGTCGTTGCCGGATTGTTCCTGTCGGGGATGGAACGGAGCCAGACCGAAAATGTGCGGACAGTGAACCGCATTGAAAACCAGATTTATGGAACGGCAGATTTTGTGAACAGGCTGTCCGGCAGGACTTGCTTTTTAAATGTGGCAGTGTATGTAAATGATCCTGAGCAGCTCACGAATACAAAGGAAGTGCTGGAAAGAATGTATCAGGACAGGGCTGTGATTGGGATAACAGATAATACATTCCAAAAATTAAAAATGATGATCGGACAGACAGGCAGAATTACGTTTTTGATTTTCGCCCTGACGGTAACTTCCGGCAGTTTGATAACAGGTCTTTTGCTTGCCATGTGGATGCGCAGCCGGAAAACGGAGATTGCTGTTCTGATCAGTCTGGGCATATCAAAGGAAAATATATTATCTCAAATGATTTTGGAAGAGATGATATTGTATTTTATCGCATTCGCGGGAGCAGGAATTGCAACAAAGCTCTTACTGCCGCAGCTCAGTAATAGTCTTGCCATCATGCAGGGGAACAGCATAGCATTGGAATTATCATTTAGCTGGCAGTCAGGAGTTTTATGTATCGGACTGGCTGGTGTTGTAATATTGACTGGAATTGCCATTTTTCCATATATGAAAAAGCCTGTGAAAGAAACCTTGTCGGAAATGGAGGGATAACATGAACATCTTAGAGTTAAGTATACGCTGTCTGGTTCGGAAACGGGCAAAGACAATTCTGCTTTTAAGCATTGTTTTTGTAACAGCCTGCTTTATCTATGCCGGGTGGGCGTGCAAATCCGCAAATGTACAGACGCAGACGGAAGGGAAACAGGCGCTTGGGGCATCTTTCAGGATGGAAGAAAATGAAGCGGACAGGCGTGACAGGACGGCAGAGGCAATAGAAAAATTAGGCGGGCAGAACGGGAGCGTGGATGGATCGCATATAGAGCAGCTTGAATCAGGGGATTGGATGATATGGCATGATAACTCTTTTGAAACCCTGCAGATGGAGGATATGGAAACGCTTGCAGGGCAGGAAGGGATTGCGGAATATAATGTCACCACGGCGAACATAGTGGTCAATCCTGTAAATTTTGTACGGATTGAAGACCCGGATGTAGACCAGCATTCAGACCTGCTGGGTGTGTCATTGCGGGGAAATATGGAAATGCGGCTGGATTTCGATGTGCAGAATGGGAATATAGAAGTAAATGAGGGACGTATGATCACAGCAGAGGATAAAGATGTATGCGTCATATCAAGGGAACTGGCAGAATTAAATGGATTGACGGTTGGGGATAAACTGGAATTTAATGACCGGAAAGAGCGTGAAACATCTAAGGTTTACAGTGCGGAGATTGTCGGGATTTATGATACAATCCATAAGATTACACCCATCATGTACGGGGACAGCTACCGGAGTGAGAACATCATCATGACAGACCTGCGTTTCCCGGAAAAGCCGCAGGGATGCGAGGGAGATCCGCTGTATCAATATGCGACATTCTGGGTAGAGAATGTAGATGAGTATGAAACGGTAAAGGAGAGGATCAGGAAAGCTGACA
>VSND01000049.1 GCA_009774145.1 Lachnospiraceae bacterium
ACTGTTTTAGGTCGCTTTACTTTTCGTAAAAGCTGTTCTCAAAAATTGTTTTTCCGATGCGCCGGCATCTCTGTCCGCTCATCGTTTTCAAAAGAATTTTCGAAGACTTTCAAAGTACTGTTTAATTATCAAGGTTCATGTCTGCCTGGCCATCTGCAATACAGGCGGCCTGCTTTCAGGTCTGCGCGGTTTTTATCTCATTGCCGCGACGACTTATTTAGTATAGCAAATCTTTTTTTATTTGTCAACAGCTTTTTTACATTTTTTTCTAAAAAGTTGCTTTTTTCTTCTAAAAAAGAATTGCATGTGACCTTTTTCGCAATCGGCTCATTTATAATACCAGTGTTTTCTACAATTGTCAATACCTGTTTTTCATTTTTCGCATATTTATTTTGATATTTTAAGAAAGAATTTTCTTTCCTGTAATAAAACTGTAATCATTTCCCCAACAATTTGTGTTAAAATAATAACTGTCCACAAGAGGTTGTGAATACCTTATGGAATATCAAATAAAATATATATTGAGGAACTGATTATGAAGAAAAAAACATCCCCCAAAACTGTACTTTTTATTCTCCCTGCGTTTATGACCGTGCTGAGTGCCTGCGGAGCACAGAATGCCGACAACGTACCTACAGCCGCAGAACCCCCTGTACAGGAAGAAGAACCGGCCCCAACCGAAGAAGAACTTGCTGCCGCCCGTTATGAGGAGACGGTTGCTCCTGTACTGGAAGAGGCTTTTGAACTGGCTCAGGGCTATTATTATGAAGAAGCGCTTGCACTGCTTGAGGAGATTCCTGAAGAATTCTCTCAGGAAGAAGAAGTCCTTTCCGCCATCAGCACCTGTACGGACGCTCTTGACTCCTTTATTCCATATGACCAGCCTGTACGACATATTTTCTTTCATTCGCTGATTGTGGATACTTCCCTTGCTTTTGACGGCGATTACATGGAAAACGGATACAATTACTGGATGACTACCGTAGATGAATTCCATGCCATTCTGGAAGAGCTGTATGCGAATCAGTACATATTGATCGATATTCATGATCTGGCAGAAGAACAGACTGACGAGGACGGCAATGTCACACTGACAGCGGCGCAGCCTCTGGTTCCTGAAGGAAAGATCCCGCTTGTACTGTCTGTTGACGATGTAAGCTATTATGATTATATGGAACATGACGGCTTTCCCAAAAAGCTGGTACTGGACGAAAACGGAGACGTGAAGAATCTCTACATCCATCCGGACGGCACTGAGAGCATCGGGGACTATGACGTGATGCCCATACTGGATACCTTTGTAAAAGAACACCCGGATTTCTCTCTGCGGGGTGCAAAAGGCATTATAGCCGCTACCGGGTATGAAGGAACGCTTGGCTACCGTATCAATGATATGGAAAGTCCTACGCTGGAAGAAGACCGGCAGATGGTCCGCACAATCGCGGACCGCCTGAAAGAAACAGGGTGGCTGTTCGCTTCCCATGGTTACGGGCATAAGCACACTGCTTCCATCTCCTACAACACTCTGGTTGAAGATACCAGACGATGGAAGGACGAAATTGCCGCTTATGTAGGAGACACCGATATCTATATCTATCCTTACGGAGAAGAGATTGATTATCCCAGCCAGAAACTGACCTGTCTGCAATCCGAAGGTTTCCGTTATTTCTGCGGTGTCTGGGCATCCAAAGCCTTCGTCTCCGTCAAGGATGACTACGTCCGTCAGACCCGCTGCAATCTGGATGGATTTACCATGATCACACGGCCGCAGTCGGTTGCCGACCTGATCGATGCATCCGGAATCGTAGATCCCACGCGGCCGGAATTAAAATAGCACGCTGAAAAGTAATATTTCCTGAAACACAAAGCAGCAGAAAACCGTGAAACACATCCGGCTCCGGCCCTGTACAGGACCGGAGTCTTCCATTTCTCACAGCCCGTTTATCCAGTTTGTGCGCAGGATTTAATCATCCGGTAGATGCATTCCGACATCCTCGATCAGATCATCGCCGTCTGCTGCCGCAGTTGCCAGCTCATCGCACCTCTCGTTCTGCGGATGTCCGTCATGTCCCTTTACCCATATAAATTTCACCAGATGCGGTTCCTTTGCTTTCAAAAGCCTTTTCCAGAGGTCCGGATTCTTAACCGGTTTCTTCTGGCTGTTTACCCAGTTTTTCTTAATCCAGGAATCGATCCAGTGCTGATTAAATGCATCAACCAGATACTTGGAATCCGAGTAAAGTTCCACCTGGCAGGGACGGTTTAAGGCCTCCAGACCTGCAATCGCCGCCATCAGCTCCATGCGGTTGTTCGTCGTTTTTTTATATCCCTGGGAATATTCCCGTATATGTTCTTCCCCTTTGGCATCCACACAGGACAGGATCGTTCCGTATCCGCCCGGTCCATCCGGATTTCCCCGCGCTGCTCCATCTGTATAAATCTTCACTAACATAATGTCCACTCCTGTCCCCGATATTCTATGGTATGATAATGTTCCAGAAGCCCCTGCATTTCCTTCTCCTCTTTCACTTTCCGGCATATATCGTACTCTTCCCAGAAATGCATGGGAAATACATGCGCTGCATCCACCTGTTCCAGAAAATATTTCATTCCCCAGTCACAGGCCCCGGACAGCCTCGGATCCAGCGGCACAAAGGCGGCATCAAAAGACTGTCCTGCAAGCCTGTCCACCTCTCTCTTATAGTTTGCCGCCATATTGTTGTTCCACGCCCGCTCTTCCCCTTCCCAGTGCCACCAGTTCAGATCACCGGCATGATAGATCCTCTTTCCCTCCGCTTCCACTGCCCAGGCCACGCCCTGGTCTGTGGAACGAAGCGTCCGGATCTTCAGTTCTCCAATCTCATATTCAGCCCGGGCTTTCACCTGATGAATCCAGTTCTTTCGTTCATCCGGGCGGAGCCTGATATCTCTGGACAACACATACTCCGCCTTCGGACAGCGATCCCGAAGCCCAAGGATCTCTTTCTTAAAATGATCCGGATGTGCATGGCTGTTCAGAAAATAAATCCGGCTGTCTGCAGGCGCCTTTGGCAGCTTCCCGTCTCCATAGTAATCAAATACCAGCACATGCCGCTCCAGCTCCACGCAAAAACTGCTGTGGCATATAAATGTAACCTTCATAACGGTTCCTTTCTTTTCATTTCTGAGCATAAACTTCCATAAAAAAGCGGTTCCCTCTGCTATAGTATAGCAACTCGAAACCGCAAATTCAACTATATAAACGACACTCAATTCCTGCACTCACAGAGCTTTGAGCCCCGTGCCGTTTATCATACGTTTCCGGCAATTATCAAATGCCAGATATATAAAATCCAGAACTCAGCCGGTTATATAATGATGCACACCAGTCCCCCATTGGAGTCATTCACAATCTTCTGCATCGTATCCTGCAGCTTCACCTGACTTTCCTCTCCAATCTGGTACAGCTTGCTCCGTATCCCGTCCTCCACCAGTTCTTCTATCGTCTTTCCGAAGATATTGATCTGCCAGATGCCCTCTTCCTGTTTTCTTCCGTCCTGGATATACTGAATCAAATCCCTGGCCTGTTCTTCATTGCCGACGATCGGTGCGATCTCTGTCTCTATATTTGCCCGGATCATATGTACGGAAGGCGAGATGGAACGAAGCTTTACGCCGTATTTGCCGCCCTGATGAATCAGCACCGGATCGTCCATCGTAATCTCATCTTTTTCCGGCAATACCATACCGTATCCTTTTTGACGGACGGCATCCATTGCCTTAATCACTTTTCCGTATTCCTTCTGCATGGCGGACAGCTCCCGAAGCTGCTCCATCAGATCATATTCATCCCGAAGCTCCATACCGGTCAGTTCACTGAGCATCTGATAATAGCAGCTCTCCTCCATGTCAATCGAGTAAACCGCCGAACCGGTATTGAGCGCCACCCGGTCCAGTTTCATACGGCTGACCGATGGTCCTTCACAGTCCGTATTCGCCATGCCGATATCACGCAGCACATGGAAATCTTCCATCATTTCCCGGACCTTTGTTATGATCTCCTGCTTGACCGGATGCATGACCGGCAGCATCTCCACCCAGCGGGGCATATGGTATTCCACCTCTGTCAGCGGGAACTCCAGAAGCACCTGCTCCAGTATCATCGTAATATCCTCTTTTTTCAACTGTTCACAGTTGACCGGAAGTACAGGAATCTGATATTTGTGAAACATCTCCTCCGACTGTTTTCTGACTGCATCACTGTACGGTCTTGTCGTATTCAGAAGGATCACGAACGGTTTTCCCAGAGTCTTCAGTTCCGCAATGGTTCTCTCTTCGGATTCCTGGTAATTTCCTGCCGGGATATCTCCAAAACTTCCGTCGCAGGTCACGACGATCCCAATCGTGGAATGGTCATGGATGACTTTATGCGTCCCAAGCTCTGCTGCTTTCGTAAACGGAATCTCCTCCCCGAACCATGGCGTCTTCACCATGCGCTCCGTATCATTTTCCAGATGCCCGGTGGCACCCTCTACCATATATCCCACGCAGTCGATCAGGCGGATCCTGACCGGAATCTTTCCTCCCACACTGATCTCCACTGCCTCTTTGGGGACAAATTTAGGCTCGGTGGTCATGATCGTCTTTCCGGCTGCCGACTGAGGAAGTTCATCCGTCGCCCGTTCCCTCTCATGGGCATCCTCGATATTGGGAAGCACGAGCAGATCCATAAACCGCTTGATAAATGTAGATTTCCCGGTTCGGACCGGACCTACCACGCCGATGTAGATCTCTCCTCCCGTCCGTTCTTTAATATCATTGTATAAGTGAAATTCTTTCTGATTCTGAATCGTTTCCATTAAAAAATCCCCCTCCCATATTTGTTCTAATATATGGGAACGGGGATAATTTTATGCCTGAAAACAGCTTTTTGTCATGTCCGGCGTCCTACAGAAGCGTCTCAAGTTCCGAACGGATCGCTTTGATAAAGTCACCGGAATTCAAAACGGTCACATCCGAAAGCGTCGTAATCAGCGCCAGATCCTTTGTCATCTTCCCCGATTCCATGACGTAAACCGAAGCCTGTTCCAGAAGCTCTGCAAAGCGCACCAGATCGGACAGTTCATCCAGCTCCCCGCGCTTTTTCAGCGCCCCTGTCCATGCAAAGATCGTCGCAACAGGATTTGTGGAAGTCTCCATCCCTTTTAAGTGCTGATAGTAATGCCGCTGGACCGTGCCATGTGCCGCTTCATATTCATAATATCCCTGCGGAGACACCAGTACGGAGGTCATCATGGCAAGAGAACCAAATGCCGTTGCCACCAGATCACTCATTACATCTCCGTCATAGTTCTTGCACGCCCAGATAAATCCGCCTTCTGACTTGATGACTCTGGCAATCGCATCATCAATCAGCGTATAGAAATAGGTAAGGCCTGCTGCCTCGAACTCTGCCCGGAATTCTTTCTCATAGATTTCTTCAAATACATCTTTAAAGCGATGGTCATATTTTTTGGAAATCGTATCCTTGGCCGCAAACCACAGATCCTGCTTTGTATCCAGCGCATACTGAAAGCAGCTCTTCGCAAAACTTTCCATGGAGCTGTCCAGGTTGTGCATGCCCTGTACGATGCCGGCTCCTTCAAACCGATGAACCAGTTCCGCCGAACGGCTCCCGTCCTCTGCCGTGTAGACCAGTTCTACCTTCCCCGGTCCCGGAATGACCATCTCGGTTCCTTTATAGACATCCCCATATGCATGGCGTGCCAGAGTAATCGGTTTTTTCCATGTCTTCACATAAGGCTCGATTCCCTTCACAATGATCGGAGCCCGAAAAACCGTTCCATCCAAAATGGCGCGGATCGTTCCATTGGGACTTTTCCACATCTCTTTCAGCTTATATTCTTCCACTCTGGCAGCATTGGGGGTGATCGTTGCGCATTTCACAGCAACCCCGTACTTTTTCGTTGCCTTTGCAGAATCAACCGTAATCTGGTCTCCTGTCCGGTCCCTGTTCTCAAGCCCCAGATCATAATATTCCGTCTTCAGTTCTACAAACGGCAGAATCAGCTCCTCTTTGATCATCTGCCAGAGAATCCGGGTCATCTCATCCCCGTCCATCTCTACCAGCGGTGTAGTCATCCTGATCTTTTCCATACTTTTCTTCCTCCTTGCATGCTGCTTTTTTCAGTTTCCGCAATCCTGTCACAGGATCTTCTCCAGACCATAGCCCTTAATGCACTCAATGGTGTGCCTTATATGTACTTTCGCCAGTTCTTCCGCCTTTTCCGCATCTCTGGCACGCACTGCCTCAAAGATTGCCCGATGTTCTTCTGTGGATTTGACCGAGCGTCCCTGGGAAGCCAGCGTGGCCTTTCTCACACGTTTTACATAATCATGAAAGTCAGACAGTACATGATTGAGGATCCGGCTGTTCGATGCGCAGTACAGCTGTTCATGAAACAGTCCGTCCAGCTCATACAGCTTCTCATAATTTCCCTTTTTTGTGTGGTACTCAGAGAGGCAGAGGGTCTCTTCCAGGTCCTCCAGCTGTTCCTCTGTAATATATTTGGTTGCCCATCTGACACAGATTCCTTCCAGCATGGAACGGATGATATAGATATCCTGTACATCCTTTGCCGTGATCGTGTTCACATAGGCGCCGCGGTTCGGAATGATATGAACCAGCCCCTCCAGCTCCAGCTGACGCAGCGCTTCCCGGACCGGAGTCCTGCTGACTCCCAGTTCCTCCCCGATCGCCATTTCCTTCAGCTCCGTATTCTGCTGATATCTGCCGCTTAAGATGTCTTCACGAATGCTTTCATACACACGGCCTCTCAGGGAATATCTGTCCCGGCTTTTCTGGGACTCCTGCCTGTCTTCCATTACCCTTTCGCCTCCTGCATGATCTGCACTCCTGTCTTTTCGCATGCATCCTGAATCACTGACAGAAGTTCTTCATCGGTAAGGACCGTTACGCGTCCGCTCTCATATTCATGATCTACCCATGCCTTTACCATGTGGATCAGCTCTGAGTTCTTATCCAGCGCACGTTCCTCTTTTAATCCAAAGTACGTATTGATCCAGTGGGCGATTCCCGCAAGCCCGGATGTGTTTGACACCGATACCAGGGCCGGCCGTTTCAGGAATTTCTCCGTATCAAAAATATTGTAGATTTCTTCGTTTTTCAAAAGCCCGTCTGCGTGAATACCCGCCCGGGTCACATTAAAGTTTCTGCCCACAAACGGCGTTCTGGACGGGATCTGATAGCCGATCTCTTTTTCGTAATATTCCGCCAGATCGGTAATCACCGTTGTATCCATGCCGTCCAGCGTGCCCCGGAGCTGTGCATATTCAAATACCATCGCCTCCAGCGGGGTATTGCCGGTCCGCTCCCCGATACCGAACAGTGAACAGTTCACACCGGAGGCTCCGTAAAGCCATGCGGTAGTGGAATTGCTGACCGCCTTATAGAAATCATTGTGTCCGTGCCATTCGATCAGTTCCGACGGAAAACCTGCATGCACCTGGATCCCATAGATGATTCCCGGCACGGAACGCGGGATGACGGCTCCCGGATAATTGACTCCATACCCCATTGTGTCACAGCAGCGCACCTTGATCGGGATATTGTAATAATCCATCATATTCTTTAATTCCAGACAGAACGGAATCACATAGCCGTATATGTCCGCCCTGGTGATATCCTCCAGATGGCATCTCGGACTGATTCCAATCTCCAGACATTCTCTGACAATATTCAGATAATGCTGCATGACTTCCCGTCTGGTCTTCTTCATCTTATAGAAAATATGATAGTCGGAACAGCTCACCAGGATGCCGGTCTCCTTCATCCCCAGATCCTTCACAAGCTGAAAATCCTCTTTGCTGGCACGGATCCAGCTGGTCACTTCCGGAAATTTATAGCCTCTTTCCATGCATTTGTACACCGCATCCCGATCCTTTTTACTGTACAAAAAGAATTCAGACTGCCGAATCAGCCCCTTATGACCGCCAAGCCTGTGTAGATAATCATATATGGTCACAATCTGCTCTGTGGAATAGGGCGCACGGGACTGCTGACCGTCGCGGAAGGTCGTATCCGTAATCCATATGTCATCCGGCATATGATGCGGTACGATACGGTCATTGAATGCAATCTTCGGAATCTCCGTATAAGGATACAGATTCCGGAATGTATTCGGATGCTCCACATCCACCAGTGGATACATATGTTCTTCCAGCTGCAGTAAGTTCGTATGTCTGTCAAAATGAACCGCTCTGTTGTTATCCATCTTTCTCTCCTTATCCAGACAGCGCTGCAGTATGGATCAGATCCATGATCTGTACAGCCGCTTTTGTATTCTTGTATACAATCACTTGTCGTATACATTTTAGCACGTTTTTCCTGGATGTCAAGAAAAATCCCGGCAACGGCACATCCCTGCCATCACCGGGAAACCAGCGGTTATTCATCCCATCCATCCGTAAACCGGATGTTTACACAGATGTTACGCACCACATCTCCTTCTTCCAGATCCATATCCCTGACATCTGTTATGGCCGGAAGCTGTCCGTCATCCTCTGACAGCTCCAGGCTGATCCAGTCATATGCTGCTTCATTGGCCCGTTCTACTGCCTCCTCTATGGTATCGCCTTCTGCCTCACAGCATTCCAGATCCGGAAACGCCGCATGCCAGGTCCCCTGTTCTGTCTTTCGGATAATTGCCGGATATGTGAATTTCATACAGGTCCTCTCCTTCCTCACTCCTGCGCCATCTCCCGGCTGCAGCGCCGGATGCGCAGTTCTCTTTCTTAAGATTTATTCCTGCAGTGCATCTCCGCGCCCGCTGCACAGATGATATCCTGCCTGCTCTACTCTGCGCGCAAGGCATTCCAGGCATTCTGCGGCTTCCTCTCCTGTACAGATCTTGTTGTCATACAGCTCATACTGTTTCCGGTTCTTTCGCGGAGACAGATTCGGCATCACCACATTCGCACCCGCCTGCAGGCCTTTCTCCCGTCCCTGCGGGTCCATGGTGCCAAGCGCTGTTGTAGCCGGAAGCAGTACCTTCGGAAGCAGAATCCGGATCACAGACAGAAGAAACAGCGTCAGTTCCACACTGCCCGCCTTCTCCTGCGCAAATCTGGTGTCATGATGGGGGACAAAAGGCCCGATTCCCACCATATGAGGCCGCAGTTCTTTTAAGAACAGAAGGTCTTTTGCCAGACAGTCTGCCGTCTGCCCCGGAGAGCCCACCATGAATCCGGCTCCCACCTGATAGCCGAGAAGCTTCAGGTCATAGAGGCACATCTTCCGCACCGCAAGGCTCATCTCTGATGGATGAAGTTTTCCATAGTGTTCCTCATCCGCCGTCTCATGGCGCAGCAGATAACGGTCCGCTCCGGCCTCTTTCAACAGCCGGTAACTTTCATAGGAACGTTCACCGATGGAAAGCGTAATGGCGCAGCCCGGATAAGATGCCCGGATCGATCGGATGATGTCCGCCATCCGTTCGTCCGTAAACCACCGGTCTTCTCCGCCCTGCAGCACAAATGTCCGGAAACCCAGTTCATATCCCCTGGCACAGCACTCCAGAATCTCCTCTTTTGTCAGACGATACCGGCGGGCATGGAGATTTCCCCTGCGGATGCCGCAGTAACCGCAGTCGTTTCTGCAGTAATTGGTGAACTCGATCAGGCCTCTGATATAGACCTTGTCCCCATAATGCTTCTTCCGGATCCTCACCGCCTCCTGTGTCAGCAGCTCTGCCGCCTCCGGATCCTCTGCACATTCAACCAGCATCCGAAACTCATCTTCTGTAAAATCTGTATTTTTTATAAATCGTTCTGCAATTGCCCTCACTGTGTCCCCCTGTCTCTCTACCGGTTTCTTAAAAAACCGATCTTCCGCTCACCTTACAAACATCCTTACCAGCTTCTCTTTCCTCTCATTATAAGGCTGATATCTCATGGGCAGATCCAGCCAGTTGTATTTTTTCACCATACTTTTCTCATGACTGAAAGTCTCAAAACTCTTCCGTCCATGATAAGAACCCATCCCGCTGTTTCCCACGCCGCCGAATCCCATCCTGGACGTAGCCAGATGAATGACCGTATCATTCACGCATCCTCCGCCAAAGGATACGCCTCTTAGAAAACGGTCTTCTGTCTTCCGGTCCGCAGTGAACAGATACAGCGCCAGCGGTCTGGGACGCCTTTTCACAAATGCATAAGCCTCGTCCATGGAAGCAACCGGCAGAACCGGCAGAACCGGTCCAAATATCTCTTCCTGCATGACCACATCTTCTTCTGTCACATCTCCTAAAACGGTCGGCGCAATCTGAAGCGTATCTTCCTTATATTCTCCGCCGCAGACCAGCTTTTCCCGGTCGATCAGTCCCAGCACCCGGTCAAAATGCTTCCGGTTGATCATTTTCCCATAAGCATCATTCTGAAGCGGCTGTTCCCCGTACTGTTTCCGGATCTCCCTGCATATGCAGGCCAGCAGTTCTCTCTGCACCTGCGCATCCACCAGCACATAGTCCGGCGCCACACAGGTCTGTCCGCAGTTTAAATATTTTCCGAAAATCAGCCTTCTGGCAGCAGTCCGCAGATCTGCTGTATGATCAATGATGCACGGACTCTTTCCTCCCAGCTCCAGCGTCACCGGAGTCAGATGCACCGAAGCCTTCTCCATCACCAGTTTTCCCACCTTCACGCCCCCGGTGAAGAAAATATAATCAAATTTCTGTTCCAGAAGATGCTCATTCTCCCGCCTCCCGCCTTCTACCGCTGCCACATATCCTTCCTCATATGCCTCCGACAGCATCCGTGTCAGTACACTGGAAGTGGCAGGAGCATATGCCGAAGGCTTTATTACGCAGCAGTTGCCGGCAGCAATCGCCCCAATCAGCGGCTCCAGTGTCAGCAGCACCGGATAATTCCATGGAGACATGATCAGTACCACTCCATAAGGCTCCTGTACGGTAAAACTTTTCGCATGAAACTGTGCCAGCGGCGTTCTGACCCGGCGGCTCCGGCTGAAGGAACGCACATGTTTTTTCATATACCGAAGTTCTGACAGCGTAAGCCCTATTTCACACATATAGGCTTCTGCCCTTGATTTCCCGAGATCTTTTCGAAGTGCCGCATACAGCCTGTCTTCGCAGGCAAGCAGCGACTGCTCCAGTCTGTCCAGCGCCCTGACCCGGAAAGAAATATCCAGGGTCTTTCCGGAATCAAAAAAACTTCGCTGCTTTTCCATCAATGCTTCTGTCTGCACGGATCATCTTCCTTTCACTTCATAATAGATCTTTTCCAGTTCTCTTTTGTCCATCAGGACCGGAACCGGATACAGCGGGTTCCCTTCTTTATCCGCATGACTGGCCATAACCGGAATATCCTCTTCCTGTATCTCCGGAAAATGACGGGGAATCTCCATGGAATCATTCATCTTCCGGATCCAGTCGACAAAACAGTCCGCTGCCTCCTGATCCTCCATTTCCCGTTCCACTACCCCCGCATTCCTGGCAAGCGCAGCCAGCTTCTTCTGACATGCCGGTCCGTACATGCGCAGGACGATGGGCAGGATCACAGCATTGGCCAGTCCGTGGGGTGTGCCGTACTGGCCGCCCAGAGAATGTGCAACTGCATGAATATATCCCACATAAGATTTGGTAAACGCAACCCCGGCACAATAGGCGGCTTTCAGCATTCCGCTCCTTGCTTCCTTATTCGTACCGTCATCGTAAGCCGCTTTCAGATGCTGGTAGATCAGATGCACGGCCTCCTCCGCCATCATCCGCGTCTCCTTTGTCGTAGAATTCCCGATGTATGCCTCCACCGCATGCGTCAGTGCATCCATTCCGGTCGTTGCCGTAATGCTTCTTGGAAGCCCCATTGTCTCATGATAATCCAGAACCGCATAGCGGGGAATCAGGCTGAAATCATTAATTGGATATTTATGATGTTTTTCACTGTCTGTAATGACTGCCGCAAGCGTTGTCTCACTTCCGGTACCTGCCGTCGTCGGGATCGCGATCAGAAGCGGAAGCTTCTTATGTACTTTTAAAAGTCCTTTCATCTGGTGAATGCTCTGTCCGGGCTTTACGATCCTTGCTCCCGCAGCCTTGGCACAGTCCATGGAAGAACCTCCGCCGAATGCGATCAGCGCCTGTGCCCCATGTGCCAGATACAGTTCCCTGGCTTCCTCCACATTCCAGATAGTCGGATTGGCCACCGTCCGGTCATAGATGCAATAAGAGATGTCCGCTTCCTTTAGCGTCTTTTCCAGAAACCCGGTAAGCCCCAGCGCCCGGATTCCGCTGTCTGTCACGATCATGACAGAATCCACTTTCTTCTTCCTGCATACATCCGCGACTCCCGCCACAGACGGAATGATCTTCGGATTCCGGTATGGCAGAAAAGGAAGCGCTGCCCGGAAGGCAGCCTGAAAAGTCCTGCAGTATACCCTTCTTATCAACCACATGCTGTCCCTGTTCCTCCAGACTGACCATATGATGCAGCGGCTGTCTTTTGAGGATTTTTCTGCTTCCGACGCCCGATCATATGTTCAAACATTTCTTAGATTATACCCTGTTTTTTTCCCCACGACAACTGTTTCTTTTGTACAGACACTCTTTTCTGTTCCGCCAGAATTTCTTTCATATGGGTTGACTGTCTGTACAGAAAAATGATATAAATATATAAACGGCACTAAGTTCCTGCCCTCATAGAGTCTTGTCCTGTGTGCCGTTTATCATACTTTCTGGCAATATATAATCACAAGATATACAGATTAACTATTGCACACCAAAGACAGGAGGGTCTTATGTCCGAAATCTTATCCTATGAAAATATCCTTCCCATTGCACCGCTCAAGATCGCAGCGCTGGAGGGATGCCGGAAGCTGGCACGAAGTGTTGACGATTACCTGGTGCAGTTCCGGCAGAAAAGCAACCAGAATTTCCAGAATACTCCGAATTTTCAGGGTTATCATGAGGATACCTACATGATCCGAAGCTCCTGCCCGCGTTTTGGGACCGGAGAAGCCAAGGGAATTCTGTATGATTCTGTCAGGGGAGCCGACCTGTTCATACTGGCAGATGTCATGAATCACAGCCTGTCTTATACGGTTTGCGGACATAAGCACTACATGTCTCCGGACGACCATTATCAGGATCTGAAACGGATCATCTCCGCCTCTAACGGCAAAGCGCACCGTATCAACGTCATCATGCCATTTCTCTATGAAAGCAGACAACATAAAAGAAAACAGCGGGAATCCCTGGACTGTGCTTTCGCACTGCAGGAACTGGCTGACATGGGAGTCGCCAATATCATCACCTTTGATGCACATGATCCAAGGGTATGCAACTCGATTCCGCTGTACGGGTTTGACAGCTTCAATCCCCCTTACCAGTTCATCAAAGGCCTCATCAGGGCAGAGCCTGATCTCCAGTTCGATAAAAATCACCTGATGGTCATAAGTCCCGATGAGGGCGCCATGGAACGTGCCGTCTATTTTGCCGGCGTACTGGGCGTTGATATGGGCATGTTCTACAAACGCCGGGATTATTCCGTCATTGTCCATGGAAAGAACCCCATCGTTGCCCATGAATTTCTGGGAGATGATCTGTCCGGAAAGGATGTCATCATCATTGACGATATGATCTCCTCCGGAGAAAGTATGCTGGATGTGGCACGTCAGATCAAAGAGCGCGGAGCAAAGCGGGTCTTCGTATGCGCCACCTTCGGACTCTTTACCGACGGACTTGATAAATTTGATGAATATTATGAAAAAGGCTATATCAGCCATGTTGTAACGACCAATCTGAATTACAGGAATCCGGAGCTTCTGTCCAAACCTTATTATATAGAAGCAAATATGACGAAATTCCTGGCAGCAATCATTGACTGTATCAACCATGATGTATCTACCGAGCGGGTCAACGATCCAACCAAACGAATTCACAATCTGCTGGAAGAAATAGAACGGGGCGATGATCTGTAACAGACCATATTGCTGATCTCCGTCCGAATACGGAAGAGCCGTCTTTTTCCGTCCGAACGGCGGAAGAACCCGGCCCGTAACCGCATGATACAAAAAAGGACTGACGCAAAACAGGACGATCCCACAATATATGCTTTCCATCTGCTGCATCATATATTGCAAAGATACTCTTTTGCATCAGTCCCTTTTCTTATGGAAACTCCGCCGTCACACAGGGCGCATCTGCCCCTGTCACAAAATCGTCTTTCCTTTCAGGATAACCTGCACAGTACTCAGATCCTCCTCTTTCAGTAAAACCATATTTGCTGTCTTTCCCGGTGTAATACTGCCGTAAGAATCATAAATACCAACCGATCTGGCTGAATTCACAGCCGCACATTTCACTGCACTTTCCAGAGGGATCTGCATCTTAAGCACTGCCGTACGCAGACAGTCCATCAGATTCGTGACGGAACCTGCCAGCGTCCCGTCCTCAAGCGTAGCAAGACTGCCTTTCTTCATCACCTTCTGGCCGCCCAGCGCATATTCACCATCCGGCATACCGGTGGCTTCCATGGAATCGCTGATCAGAATAATCCGGTCATCTCCAAACATCTTAAAAGTCTGCCGCACCGTTGCCGGGTGAACGTGGATTCCATCACAGATCAGCTCTGCTTCCACAGATTCATGATCTGCAGCCGCACCCACAACTCCGGGAGCGCGGTGTGACAGTCCCGACATGGCATTATAAAGATGCGTCACATGATGGACGCCTTTTCGGAAGGCTTCCGCTGCAGTCTCATAATCTGCAGTGGTATGGGCTACTGACAGAACCACTTCATCTTTCAGCTCTTCCATGCACTCCATTGCGCCCGGCTCTTCCGGAGCAATCGCCAGAATCTTCACCAGACCGCCGGAAGCTCTGTTCAGCTCCCGAAACAGCTCTGCATCCGGCCTGTGCACATATTTTTCATTCTGTGCTCCCTTTCTTGCCATTGAGATAAACGGCCCTTCCATATCAATCCCGCAGAGAACTGCACCCTTTTCATTCGGATATGCAGCGGCTGCCCTGCATATCTCATGCAGAGAGTCCTTTCCCAGCGTCATCGTAGCAGGAACGATGGTCGTGATTCCCTGAGACGCCTCATATACCGCCATAGCTTCAATGGACTCCCGGCTCCCGTCACAGAAATCACGCCCTGCGCATCCATGAAAATGAATATCCGTAAGCCCCGGTATCAGGTAACATCCGGAACCATCCAGTATTTCTTCGTCCTCTCCGGATAATGCAATCTTTTCTCCGTCTGTATACACATCCTTTTTCTGAAAGGTTCCATCCTCTGTATACACTTTTGCATTGATAATCTTCATAATCTGTGCCGTCCTGTCTTATTCCGGAAGCGAACACAGGGATAATGCTGCTTCGTCAGCAACCACGGTCACATCCGGATGCATCTGCAGGATGGAGCCTGGCACCTTTGGAGTCACTGGTCCAAAGAAACAGTTTTTCACCGCCTCTGCCTTGTCCTCGCCGCTGACCACGACCAGTATCTTTTTCGCATTCATGATTGTCTGGATACCCATGCTGTATGCCTGCTTCGGAACATCGTCCGCCGACGCAAAGAAACGCTTATTGGCCTCGATGGTACTTGGATGCAGATCCACGCAATGGGTCCCTTTTTCAAAAAATTCCCCCGGTTCATTAAAGCCGATATGGCCGTTGCGCCCCAGTCCGAGAAGCTGCAGATCCACACCGCCTGTCGCACGGATCACTTCTTCATATCTTGCACATTCTGCATCCGGATCCTCATTCATCCCGTCCGGAAGAAATGTCCTGTCCGGATTGATATTCACATAGTCAAACAGATGACGGTGCATAAAACAGTAGTAGCTCTGATCATTTTCCTTTGGAAGCCCCCGGTATTCATCCAGATTCACCGTTGTCACATCGCCAAAATCCAGATCGCCCTGGTTATACCATTCAACCAGCTTCTCATACGTCCCCTCCGGGGAAGAACCGGTCGCCAGCCCCAGAACACAATCCGGTTTCATGATCACCTGTGCCGAAATGATGCCTGCTGCCTTTCGGCTCATCTCCCCGTAATCCTTTGTCCTGATAATCTTCATATAATTCGCCCTCCTGTTTTAAAACTGATGCTCTTATTTTATCGACAGAATCCTCTTTTGTCTAGTCACTATTTTATCCAGACTATGGAAAATATTCATCTATGCCTCGCACAGACCCAGAAATGCCCCCATATTCCCTCTCCTGCCTCCGCTTGCACGATGGGAAAACAGAAGGTCCGGATTGCAGCAGGTGCAGATTCCGGGCATCGCCAGATGCTCCGGCCGGATTCCTGCTTCCAGCAGAACGATCTCGTTGGCGCGCCAGAGGTTCAGCTGATACTTGTGATCCGGTTTGCGGTACAGCAGACGCTCGTCTGCATGCGCCCGGAATTCTTTCTTAAATATCAGAGCCACATCCTCACTGACTTCATAACAGTCCTGACAGATGGACGGTCCGATTGCCGCGCGCAGATGTTCCGGCTCTGTTCCAAAAGCTTCCTTCATCCGCTCTATGGTCACTGCCCCCATACGCCCTGCAGTCCCTTTCCATCCGGAATGGGACAGCCCGACCGCATGGTGTACAGGATCCACAAAAAACAGCGGAACACAGTCTGCATAAAAAGTCGCCAGCATCAGCCCCGGCACATTTGTGATCATCCCGTCCACATCCGTATATTCCAACGGCTCTGTATATCCTTTTCCTCTGTCTGCCTCTGTTACCAGACGTACATTCGTCGTATGTGTCTGCTGTGACAGTACCAGGGATTCCGGATCAAATCCAATGGCTGCCCCCATACGGCGGAAGTTCTCCCGGACACATTCCGGGTCATCCCCTCTTGTAAAGCTCAGATTCATCTCTGCAAGATGTCCCTTACTGACACCGCCCAGACGCGTAGAAAAACCATGGCGCACCAGTTTTGTATCCTCCAGATTCCGGAATACAAAATACGGCACGCCATGTTTCTCTTTTTTTCGCATATCCCTGTTTTCACTTTTCATCTTCCATACCATAGACAGACTCCTCCATAACCATACAGCGCCAGAACCTTTCCCCGTTTATGGCGCTGTATCAGACTGTTTCAAATGCATTTTTTATATGTTCGATCTCATTTCCCATAACGCTGATCACATCAAACCGGCATGCCTGACTGTCCGGAATCCGATGCCGGTGACAATAATACACCGCAGCTTTGGAAATCCGTCTCTGTTTCCAGATACCGACCGCTTCCAGAGGATGGCCTGACTGTCCGTCTCTGCGGTATTTCACTTCTATAAATACCAGATATCTGCCGTCTCTGGCAATCAGATCGATCTCCCCCTGACGGCAGTAAAAATTCCGTTCCAGAATCTCGTACCCCTGTTCTGAAAGCCACCGGGCAGCCATTTCCTCATAAACTGTCCCTGTCTGTCTTCTGTTCATCGCCAGACTCCCCATCCGTCATTCTGCATGATTGGTAAAGTTCCGTATAAACGTTTTCCTGTGGATCTCGCAGGGACCCATTTCCCGGATTGACGCAATATGCGCCGCCGAACCATAGCCTTTGTTTGACGCGAACCCGTACCCTGGGTATTTTTGATCCATTTCAACCATCATACGGTCCCGGGTCACTTTGGCAATCACACTCGCTGCAGCAATGGATACACTTTTTGCATCCCCTTTTATAATCGGGACCTGTTTTAAGGTTACTTCCGGTATGGTCACCGCATCATTCAAAAGTATATCCGGTGCCATGCCAAGCTTTTCTATGGCCTGGCGCATGGCCTCATACGTTGCCTGAAGAATATTGATCTCATCAATTCTGGCGTGACTTACCACGCCCGTACCGACTGCAAGCGCTTTCTCCATGATCTCCTCATAGAGAAGCTCTCTTCTTCTGGCCGTCAGCTTTTTGGAATCGTTCAGATAGAGAATCTGACAGTCCCGCGGCAGAATCACTGCCCCGGCAACCACCGGACCTGCAAGCGGGCCTCTGCCCGCTTCGTCAATCCCGCAGATCAGTCCGCAGCTTTCGTATTTTTTCTCGTATAGCCTCATGTTCTCAAGCCTGTCAAGCTCTGCTGCAAGTTTTTCCTGCTGTTTTTTCAGCCGTTCTTCCTTTTTCGTCATTACTGATGCTTTAACACTCCTATCTCGTCCAGCGGCCAGATACGGACCCATGCTCTGCCGATGATTTCATCTCTGTGAATGGTACTTACACCCGGATCCCGGCTGTCCATACTGTCATTCCGGTTATCGCCAAGAACAAAGTATTCGCCCTCGCCCAATGTAATCGGATCCTCTGCAAGCCCTGCACTTTTCATCACCTCTCTGCCGTAGGATTCGCTGAGAATCTCCCCATTGATATAGATCGACCCGTCCTGAATCTGAATCGTCTCTCCCGGCAGTCCGATGATTCTTTTAATATAGTAAACATTCTCCTCATGCCGAAACGGGAAGACAATGATATCATACCGCTTCGGGTCTGAAAACCGGTATGTAATCTTATCGACGATCAGATTATCCCCGTGGCTTAATGTATTTTCCATGGAGCTTCCGCTTACATAAGTCCTCTGGCCCACAAAGGTAATGATAAAAAATGTGATCCCTACAACAATTCCCACATATATAAGAAACCCCAGAATCTCCCGTAAGATTCCCGGCTTTTTCTCTTCATAGTTCTCTTCGTATTCGTATTTTCCCATCCTTCTACCTCATACTGTCCATGCTCTTATCATATTCCCCTTCCGGAGGAAATTCAAGTGTAATCTTCCCAAGGCGGCCGCTTCGAAAATCATCCAGAAGAAAAACTGCTGCCCGTCCGATGTCAGGCTCCCCGCCTTTTGTCAGGCAGGATCTTGCCTGTGCAATCTTTGTCAGCAGCTCCCGTTCTTCCGGATTCTCCGGAAATTCTGTCTTATAGCGTTCCTCCAGGCAGAGAGGAAAATATTTCTGCAAAAAACATCCCAGTCTTCCGGCAAGCTCCTGCAGATTCAGAATCTCATCATTGACAGATCCCAGGAACGCAAGTCGGATTCCTGCTTCCTGATCGTCAAATCTGGGCCAGAGAATTCCAGGCGTATCCAGAAGCTCCACCTGCCTGTTCAGCCGTATCCACTGCGCGCCTTTTGTCACGCCAGGCTTATTTCCGGTCTTCGTACATGCCCTGCCTGCAAAGCTGTTGATAAATGTGGACTTTCCCACATTGGGAATTCCTGCCACCATCGCGCGGACCGGCCGGTTCAGGATTCCCCGTCTTCGGTCCCTCTCGGTTTTTTCTTTACACGCTTCTTTTATCACATTCTGAACGGTCTTCATTCCTGTCCTGCCTCTGGAATCCAGTTGAACGACAAAATATCCCTTCGCCTTAAACCACGCTTCCCACGCCTGATTCCAGCAGTCGCTGGCAAGATCCGCCTTATTCAGAAGAATCAGCCGTGCCTTGCCCTTTCCCAGCTCATCGATATCCGGATTCCGGCTGGCAAGAGGCGCCCTTGCATCCACAAGCTCTATAATCAGGTCAATCAGCTTTATATTTTCCTGCATCATCCTCCGGGCCTTTGTCATGTGCCCGGGATACCACTGTATATTCATAAATCCTCCTCGTGAACGAACTACGGAATCCTTCCAAAATTATCCCATGGATAACGGACAAACCATGCCATCCCATAGATATCCCGCCTTCTGACATTACCGATGTCTGCATTCCGGCTGTCTTCACTGGCATTTCGGTTATCTCCAAGTACAAAATATTCATCCTTATCCAGCAGGATCTCTTCTTCTGCTACTCCTGCAAAATCCATCTGCTCATTTCCGGTTCCCGTCTCAAACAGTTCTCCATTGACATAGACAAAGCCTTCCACAATCTGTACGGTATCACCGGGCGTACCGATTACACGCCGCATATAATAATGAGTATTCGCATTTCCGTTTGGTTTAAATACAACCACGTCTCCTGCCTTCGGCGCTGCCAGAGAATAGATAAACCGGTTTACCAGCACCTGCGCGCCGCTGTTTACCGTAGGTTCCATCGCCTGTCCCACACAGGTCAGGCTCGTCATAAAATAATACACCAGAACACATCCGATCGCAAAAGCCAGCACACACTCTCCAACCCAGACAAATGCGTTCTGGATTGCCGATGCCTGAATCACACGCCTCTTCCTGTTAAAACTCAGCCCTTTTTTTCTCTTCATGCTCCTGTACCTTTTGATGTATACTGCCCATAATCGAAAAAAGGGACATCATACTTTCGTACATGTCCCTCCTGACAGCTTATTTTACCAGCTCTTTTACCTTTGCCGCCTTGCCGACGCGGTCTCTCAGGTAATTCAGTTTCGCGCGTCTTACTTTACCGCGGCGAACCACCTCGATCTTCTCAACGTTCGGAGAATGCAGCGGCCAGGTCTTCTCAACGCCGATTCCGTTCGAATTTTTTCTTACCGTGAAGGTCTCTCTGTTGCTTCCGCCCTGTCTCTTTAAAACGGTTCCTTCAAATACCTGAATTCTCTCACGGGTGCCCTCTTTGATCTTCGCATGTACTCTCACGGTATCACCCACATGGAAGACCGGCACTTCCGCTTTTAACTGCTCTGCCTCGATGTTCCTGATAATCTCGTTCATTGTGTTCCTCCTTCATCAATGGATGTTCTTAATACGTCTGGCGTAACAGAGGACCATCTCTTCTTTTCTCACAACGCGTTTCATTTTATCATAATTTCTCATGCTTTGCAAGGAATTTTTTATCTTCCTCCGTAAGATTCGCTGTCTCAAGCAGATCCGGCCGTCTCTCTTTTGTACGAATCAGTGACTGCTCTCTTCTCCACTTTTCCACATTGGCATGATGTCCCGACAGAAGGATCGGCGGAACTTTCTTCCCCCTCCACTCTTCCGGGCGGCTGTACTGGGGATACTCCAGAAGATTATCATGAAAGGAGTCAAACTCCGCAGAGTCTTCGTTGTGCAGGACTCCGTCCAGAAGTCTGGAAACCGCATCCATGACGACCAGCGCCGGAAGCTCTCCTCCCGTCAGTACATAGTCGCCAATCGATACCTCGTCTGTCACGATCTCCTCCAGCACCCGTTCGTCAATCCCTTCATAATGACCGCACAGAAAGACCAGCTCTTTTTCCTGTGCCAGCTCTTCTGCCATCCTCTGGTCAAAGACCTTTCCCTGAGGACTCATATAAAGCATCCGGGGCTTTTCTGAAAGCTTTTCCGCCACGGACTCATATGCCAGACAGACCGGTTCCGCCTGCATGACCATCCCGGCGCCTCCGCCATAGGGATAATCGTCCACCCGATTGTGTTTATTCACTGAAAAATCCCGGATATTCACAGTCTCCAGAGACAAAAGCCCTTTTTCCACCGCTCTTCCGGTAATGCTTGTCTGAAATCCATCCCGGATCATATCCGGAAACAGGGTCAATACGTGAAAATTCATTCGTCCAAAAGTCCTTCCAGCACATGCACCAGCATTTTCTTTTCTTCCACATCCACATTCAGAATGCAGTCCCGGATGGCCGGAAGCAAAATCTCCTTCTTCTGCGGAGTCTCCACCACGTACACATCATTGGCTCCGGTCTGGAGCACATCAACCAGTGTTCCCAATGTCTCTCCAAGATCCGTCACCACCGTCATATGGATCAGATCCGCGATGAAATTCTCATTTTCCTCCAGAGGGACTGCATCCTCTCTGGAGATCAGCAGATCCATGCCTTTGTATTTTTCAATGTCGTTGATGCTGTCATAGCCCCTGAATTTCAGGATTACCTGATTTTTAAAATATTTTACTCCTGTGATCTCCAGCTCTTTCTGTTCGATTCCGGTATCCAGCAGCACCTTTTTGAGCGCCTCGAAACGCCGGGGATCATCCGTCGTGGGAAATACCTTTACTTCCCCTCTGACTCCATGCGTGGACGAAATCACTCCAACTCTTAAAAACTGTTCCATTCTCTGCCTTTCTGCAAGTGTATCAAACACAGCTTTTCCGTTCATTGACAAAAACAAAAAGCGGCGATCGCTCGCCGCATCCTGTTCATGACAATAGAAATATACCTTTACTGTACGATCTCCACAACCACTTTTTTATCATCTCTGGACGCCGCTGCTTTTACAAGCGAACGGATGGCTTTGGCAATGCGGCCCTGTTTCCCGATCACTTTCCCCATGTCTGTTGGTGATACACGAAGCTCTACAACCGTCGCGTTGTCCTTTTCCGTCTCGGTGACAACCACTTCGTCCGGATGATCCACCAGTGCTTTTGCCAGCACTTCCACTAATTCTTTCATCATTCCACCTCCAAGGGGTATGACAGCAATACTTTTATTTGCTGATTCCTGCAAGTTTAAACAGTTTACCAACTACTTCTGTCGGCTGCGCACCATTCGCAAGCCATTTCCTGGCTGCTTCTTCGTTGATATTGAATGTACTCGGGTCGGTGTTCGGATCATAAGTCCCGATCTCCTCAATGAATCTTCCGTCACGCGGGGAGCGGGAATCAGCTACGATCACTCTGTAAAAGGGAGCTTTCTTCTGTCCCATTCTTCTTAATCTGATTTTTACTGCCATTCTTCTTTACCTCCATAATCGTTCCGCTTCAGCCCGGTCCACATATGGTCCGGGCCTGCGCTGTTTCTTTTTTTATTGTGTAAACGGAATGTTAAAACGGCAGTCTGCCGAACATTCCCTTTTTACTGAATTTTCCTTTGCCCATCAGTCCGGGCATCTGCTTCATCATCTTTTTGGACTGCTCAAACTGTTTGACCAGACGGTTCACCTCGCTGATATCCACGCCCGCTCCTCTGGCAATCCTGCGCTTTCTCGACGGATTCAGAAGATCCGGATTCTGACGTTCCTTTATGGTCATGGAAAGAATGATCGCTTCAATCTGCGCCATCTTTTTCTCGTCGACTGCATCCTCGATCTGCTTCATCTGACTTCCGCCCATCCCCGGCAGCATACCCAGAAGCGCTCCGATTCCGCCCATTTTCTTCATCTGGTTCATACTTTCCAGATAATCTTCAAAGTCAAACTGGTTCTTCTTCATCTTCTGAACCATCTGCCGTGACTTCTCTTCATCCAAGGATTCCTGTGCTTTTTCAATCATAGTCAGCACATCGCCCATACCGAGAATCCTGGATGCCATGCGGTCCGGATAAAACTGCTCCAGATCGGAAAGCTTCTCCCCCATTCCCACATACAGAATCGGTTTCCCCGTTACTGCACGAATGGACAGAGCCGCACCGCCTCTCGTATCGCCGTCCAGCTTTGTCAGGATCACTCCGTCGATGCCGACCTTATCTGCAAAGGAGGAAGCTACGTTGACTGCATCCTGACCGGTCATGGAATCTACCACCAGAATGCTCTGGGCAATGTCCACATGATCCCGGATCTCGATCAGCTCATTCATCATATCCTCGTCGATATGCAGACGTCCTGCCGTGTCGAGGATGACAACGCTCATGCCATGACTTTTTGCATGCTCAACTGCTGCTTTGGCAATATTCACCGGCTTATGCTGGTCTCCCATGGAAAAGACTTCCACGCCCTGCTTTTCCCCGTTGACCTGAAGCTGTCTGATCGCTGCGGGACGGTAGATGTCGCAGGCGGCCAGCAGAACCTTCCGGCCTTTGATTTTATACTTGCCGGCGAGCTTTGCTGCCGTTGTCGTCTTACCTGCACCCTGAAGACCGGTCATCATAATGACTGTGATCTCATTGGACGGACGAAGCTTAATCTCCGTGGTCTCACTGCCCATCAGGCTGATCATCTCTTCATGAACGATCTTGATCACGGTCTGTCCCGGTGTCAGGCTCTCCAGCACATCCGTGCCGACTGCCCGGGTTTCTACCGATTTGATAAACTGCCTGACTACTTTAAAGCTTACATCTGCTTCCAGAAGTGCAAGCTTTACCTCTTTCAGGGCAGTTTTCACATCTGCTTCTGTCAGTCTGCCTTTGCTCCGCAGATTCTTGAACACATTCTGTAATTTTTCTGATAAACTGTCAAATGCCATCTACAACTCCTCCAGAATGGTTGCGGCGATCTCTTCAATTTCTCTCATGGCAGGATAAACGGCCTGTTCCTCTGCAATCTTCCGGATCTGTCCGACCTGACTTCTGAGATGAACAAACTTCTCCACCAGATGCAGCTTCTCCTCATAACCGGCCAGCAGGCGGTTGCAGCGTTTGATCATGTCATGCACTCCCTGACGGCTGATGCCGAGGTTCTCTGCCACTTCACTGAAGGAGTAATCATTCAGAACCACATCCTCATAGACTCTTTTCTGATGTCCGGTCAGCAGCTCGCCGTAAAAATCATACAGAAGCGCCTGCTTCAGAATCTCTTCCATATTTGATCACCCTGGATATCTTACACGAAAAAGAATCAGGTGTCAAGTGTTTTTTCTTGACAAAGTGGAAATGCCACGTTCCGTCTTTGTTTATCCTGCTGTTTTTCACCGTTTTCCGCAGCTCTGCAGATCTGTCATGTCCCTTCTTTTTCCTTGATTGTCACAAAATTTGTCACAGAAATTGTCACAAAATATGCCGGAGGCACCTGCGTATGCAAGTGCCCCGAGTCATCATACCTCTATTTTCTTCCAAGTGTTTTAATTTCTTCCACAGACAGCAGCGGAACATATTCATGAATTTCTTCCGCAGAAAATTTCCCTGTTTTCAGCATTTTAAGCGCTGTTCCTGTCGATGTTTCTTTTGCTGCTTTTGTTGCTGCTTTTGTCGCTGCTTTTGTTGCTGCTTCATCTGCAATTTTACTGATTTCCGGTTCCATAATCTCCAACAATGCCTGACACATACATTCATCTCCTCTCAATTCTCCTACTACCGCCTGATTCGCTTTCACACTTACTTCCAGAACGGCATCTGCAAGTTCTCTGTCAAATTTGTGTGTAAGATTATAAATTTTATCCAGCAGTTCCTTCATTTCCTGCTTTTCCAACTGGCTGGATAATGCTTTCAGCCATGTATGATCTTCTTTTCTCAGTTCTCTTGTCACAATGATCTGTGTTGGGAAAAGAACTGCGTCCAGTATATAATAGACTCCCTTATATGGACTGGTCATTCTGATTCCATGGCTTTTAAAATACCGAAACAATCCTTCCGGACGCGTTTCTCTGACAATAGAAACCGTAATATCATCTGCCGTCCGTTCATCTACCGTCTCTCCATAGGCTTTGTACAGACTGGCATATGCCCCTGTCTTATAAAAGGTATCAATATTCAGATGATCCTGAAGGGATTTATATTCCATGATATTATATCCTTGAAATATTTTTCCTATTTCATTGGCAAGCTGAAGATTTTTATCTTTTTTAATTACCAGAAGATCAATCTCCAGAGGTCTCAGATTCAGATTATATTCTTTTTCATAAATCAATTTATCTCTGTTATCTGCCAGTTCCAGATTCATGGCAGCCACAAAACCCGGATGCCATTGTATTTCCATATCACTCATTTGCTTTCTCCTGTCCTTATCTGCATTATATCAGATTTCTGTATTTTTACAACAATATAGTCCCATTTCAGCTGACAGATACTCCTGTCAGCTGATCCAGATTCTATTGATCGCCTCCTCCTGTTCCTGCCTTTTATTACCACGTAAATGCGTATAAACATCTCTTGTCGTAGCCTCCGATGAATGTCCCAGCACATGCCCCACAATGGCCGTGTCGAAGATGTTATAAAGGTTTTGTATCACGCTCCCCGCCAGCAGCGGCAGGGAGAATTTTAACAATGTGTTCAGGGGCTTCCCCGAAGTCATATCCAGTTCCATAGGCTTACTGCAAATATCTTCTTACGGCAGGCCGCAGGGCGATCCCCAGCGGAACAGCCACGATAATAGATACAACGGCGTTGACGCTGGACACAACGGCTTTCTGTGACAGGGTAATCATAACGACCTCCAACGGCAGGCCCAAAACGAAGCGGTGTTCGATGTAGCTCTTTGAAAGATAAAGAAGCACATAGGCAAATGCGCCCAATGCCGAACCGATAATATACCGCTTGTGTGAGCTTATCCCGGAATTTTTGTGAAATGCGAACATGCCGCAAATCCACGCCATAAGAAACTTAAAAACAAAGGTGAACGGCGCGGACGTGATGTAGGCCGGATTCGTCAGGTCAAAGAACATGGAGCCGATCCCCGCCGCAAGCCCACCCTGTACCGGCCCTAAGAGCAGGCCGGAAAGCAGGCACATAACATTTCCCATGTGCAGGCGGGTGTTGTCTATGACCGTGGGGATTGGTATTTGCAGAAACGCGGAAGCCACATAGACCGCCGCAGCCATAACGCCAACCATAGCAATTTGTTTCAGTGTGATTTTCTTTTCCATCTTGGAACCTCCTTGTGTGTAAAATTTATGCCTCCTTTAGAGCTGCCTGTTTCCTTGCAATATGCCGGAAATACAGGAAGCGGATCAGCAGACCACCCAGCCAGCCCACGGGTGCGGCAATCCAGATACCGCGATAAGCCAATTCGGTTCCAGACAGCAGGATTGCCGTGGGAACCTGTAAAAGACAGAGGGAACCGATTGACGCAATCATGGGAACCAGTGCTTTCCCATATCCCAGCAGCAGACCGTTCAAAATCTGCATAGCTGCAAAAATCAGATAGAATACCGATACCGTCCGCAGGTAGCCGTTCCCGATCTGGACAACGCCGGGATCACGGTTGAACAGGGAAATAAAGAGGGACGGGAACAGGCATATGACAATGGATATGAGGATTGAGATACCCACCCCCATAGCCAGCGCCGATTTGCCGCCCCTGATTACCCGGTCAATTTTCCCGGCCCCGTAGTTCTGCGCGGTAAAGTTCGTCATGGCCTGCCCCAAATTCAGGGCGGGCATTTCCGCAAAGGAATCCACCTTGGAGGCCGCAGCATACGCAGCCATACAATCGGTTCCAAAGCCATTGATTAGAAACTGTATGGACATAAAACCAACGCTTACAAATACCTGTTGCAGCATGGCGGGCGTTCCGATCACCAGACTTTTCTTCAACTCGTGGCGGTCAAGCTGTAAATCCCAAAGTCGGATAAACAGGTCGGGGTAACGCCGCCGCATGTAAAGCATACAGGTAATGAATGAAAAAGCCTGCGCGGTCACGGTCGCAACCGCAGCCCCGGCCACACCCCATTTCAGGGCGGTAATGAAGAAAATATCCAGCACGATATTGATAAGCGTTGCCGCAATCAGAATATAAGTCGGTGTCTTGGAATCCCCGACGCCTCTAAGGATATTCGTCAGGGAATTGTATGCGAATGTGGGGATCACACCGATAAATATAATCTTCAAGTAAGTATCTGCTATCGTCAGCAGATTTTCAGGCACCCGGAACAGCACTAAAATCTGATAGGAAAAGCAGGCACCGGCTGCCGCTATGACAAGGGAAAGAACCGCTGAAAACAGAAAGCCGGTATCAACCACCTTTTTCACCTGCCGCATATCTCTGGCTCCAAAGTAACGGGAGGTCAGGACGCTTGCGCCCAGAGAAATCCCCGTGGACAGCGCAATCAGCAGGAAATTGATCTGATAGCTGAATCCCACCGCCGCAAGGCTTTCTTTCCCCAAAAAGTTTCCGACAATCACGCTGTCGGCCACGTTATAAAGCTGCTGAAATAAGTTTCCTACCAGAATCGGCAGGGAAAAGTAAAAGATCGTTTTCAGCTCGCTTCCCTGTGTTAAATCTTTCATTGACATTCTCCTGTGTTTCCGTGCAAGTCACCATGTTGTTGTAATATCTCTTTTAGCTTTATCAGCAGACAGTCCATTTCCTGATCCGTTCCCACCGCAATACGGAGGTAATCGGAAATGCGCTCCGGCTTGGAAAAATGGCGCACATAAATCCCAGCGGCCCGCAGGCTTTCGTAAATCACACCGGCCTTTACAGACGGGTGCGTAACGAACAGAAAATTGCTTTTGGAATCCTGAAAGGAAAAGCCTAACTGCTTCAATTCCCGCTTTATACGCTCTCTGGTTGCGATAATCAGGGCGTTTGTTCGCTCAAAGTATTCCCTGTCCCGGACTGCCGCCGCGCCCAGTGTTTGCGTCAGGCGGTTCATGGTATAAGAGTTAAAGGAGTTCCTGACATCGTTTAAGTAGCTGATAAGCTGCGGGCTTCCAAACGCATAGCCGACACGCAGGCCGGCAAGGGCGCGGGATTTTGAAACGGTCTGGATAATCAGCAGGTTATCGTATTTATCCAGCAGCGGGAACGCGGATATGCCGCCGAAATCAATATAAGCCTCGTCCACGATCACCACCACGTCCTGATTGTGGCTGATAATATCCTCTATCTTCGGTAAGCCCATCAATATCCCTGTGGGGGCGTTGGGGTTAGGAAAGACTACGCCTCCGTTCTCCCGGAAATAATCACTTTTCCTGATCTGAAATTCACCGTCTAAGGGAATCTGCTCAAACGGTATCTGAAACAGCCGCGCCCACACGTCATAAAAGGAATAGGTAATATCCGGGAACAGCACAGGTTTCCCGGAATTAAAAAAGGTCAGAAATGATACGGCCAGCACATCGTCAGAGCCGACACCTACAAATATCCGGCTACGGTCAATCTGGTAGAAATCCGCAAGGGCCTCCACCAGAATATTAGAATCCGGGTCGGGATATAGCCGGAGTTCCCCTGTCTGGAATTGTTCCAGTGTTTCGGCCACACGGGGAGAGGGCGGGTAGGGATTCTCATTCGTATTCAGTTTGATGATGTCCGCCTGTTTGGGCTGTTCGCCCGGTATGTAGGGAAGCACTTGGCGGATATTCTTTTCCCACGTTTTCATAAGCAGCCCCTTTCTAAGTCCGGTACCGGGACAGGAACCGGAAAATCCGGTTGACGGCTTCTTTCAGGTTTTGCAGGGAAGCCGCATAGGAAATCCGTACAAAGCCCTCCCCACACTCACCAAAGGAATCGCCGGGGACAACCGCCACCTTTTCCTCTTTCAGCAGCTTCAACGCAAATTCGCCGCTGGATAAACCAAACTCCCGGATATTGGGGAACATATAAAATGCTCCCTGCGGTTCAAAACAGGGCAGGCCCAGCCTTTGCAGCTCATGGTAGAGGAATTTTCTTCTCTGGTCGTAGGATTCACGCATGGCTTCTATATCCCCGTCCCCCTGTTCCATCGCTTCGATGGCCGCATACTGGCTGATGGTAGGTGCACACATTACCGCAAACTGATGGATTTTTACCATCTGTTCGATAATCTCATGGTTTCCCAGCGCGTACCCCAGCCGCCAGCCGGTCATGGCAAAGCTCTTGGAAAAACCGTTGATAATTATGGTTCGTTGTTCCATGCCGGGCAATCCGGCGATACTACAATGCTTCACGCCATAGGTAAGCTCCCCGTATATTTCATCGGATATAACAATCAAATCGTGTTTCTGAATGACAGGTAACAGGGCTTCCAAATCCTCCTTTTCCATCACGGCCCCGGTCGGATTGTTGGGGTATGACAGGATCAGCACCTTGCTTTTGGGTGTAACCGCCGCCTCCAACTGCTCCGGCTTCAGACGGAACCGGTTTTCCTCTGTCAAGCGGATTGGGACGGGAACGCCGTCAGCCAGCTTAATACAGGGGTAATAGGAAACAAAGCCCGGTTCCAGATAGATCACTTCGTCCCCTGCATTAAGCAGCGCCCGCAGCGCAAGGTCAATGGCCTCGCTGCCGCCAACCGTGACAATGATCTGGTTTTCAGGATTGTAAGTAAGCCCGGTTTTCCGTTTGGTGTAGCTGCTGATTGCAGCCCGAAGTTCTTGCAGCCCCGCATTGGACGTATAAAAGGTTTTGCCGGACTGCAACGCCTGTATGCCTGCCTCCCGGATATGCCACGGGGTATCAAAATCCGGTTCCCCGACGCCGAGGGAAATCACGTCGGGAATTTCGTTCGCCATATCAAAAAAGGCCCGTATGCCGGAAGATTTTAGGTTCAATACTTTTTGTGACAGCTTTTCCCTCATGGCGTCACCACCATTCTTTCGTCCGCCTGCTTTGCCTCAAAGCTCACGCCCAGCTCCTTATATTTTGTCAGCGTGAAATGGGTAGTGGTACTCTGGACTTCCTCAATGGAGGCCAGCTTTCCCGACACGAAAAGGGATATTTCTTTCAGTGTTTTCCCCTTTACCATGACAAGAAAATCGTAAGCCCCGGACATTAAGTACAGCGTCACTACCTGCGGATAGGCATTGATTTTCTCTGCCAGCTTTTGATAGCCCTCGCCGCCCTGCGGCGTAACACGCAGCTCTACCAAAGCGGTCACATCATCATCATTGACTTTGTTCCAGTCAATCAATGTATGGTAGCCACAGATCACATGCGCTTTTTCCAGACCGGCTATTTCCCTTTGGACTTCTTCTTCCGAAATCCCCAGCATAATTGCAATTTCATGTTCTGTCAGTTTACTATTGTTCTCCAACATGTGAAGAAGCTGCTCCCTGATTACTTGTTCCATGTTCTTACCTCCTTGCGCTGCATATAATCATAACAATTATAACAGTAGCATTGACTTTGTACGGTTTCAATAGTAGAATTGTATGCAAGACAATGTTTTTAAGGAGGTGCGCTATGCCTGTAAACTCGTTTGAAGATTATCCGCTTACATGGAAGCCGAGCAAGGCCCTGTTAAAATTCCCGATGTATATATCCCTTTCAGAGCTTTTGGAACAGGACATTTTAAGCGGGAGGCTTCCGCCCAAAACAAAGCTGCCGCCGCAGCGGGAATTAGCGGACTTTCTGGACGTGAATTTAAGTACCATCACCCGCGCCTTTAAGCTGTGCGAAACAAAAGGCTTAATCTATGCGGCGGTGGGAAGCGGGACGTATGTTTCCCCCAATGCGGCCCTGCCGAATCCAGACACGCAGGAGGAAGCGGAGTACATAGACCTTGGCCCCATCAAGCCCTACTATCAGTTCAATTCCATTGTGGCCGATACCGCACGGGCAATCCTGCAAGGCCCGAAGTCGGAAAAGCTATTTGAGTTCAGCTTTACCTTGGGGACAGCCCACCATAAACAGGTCGCGCAGAAATGGCTTGCCGAGTTCCAGATCAACGCCGCTATGGAGGATATTATTTTAACGTCCGGTACACAAAACGCGCTGGCGATTGCGCTTCTTTCCCTGTTTCGGGCCGGAGATAAGATTGCCACTGATACCTATACTTATTCCAATTTCATCACTCTTGCAAAGCAGCTTAATATCCAGTTGATACCGATAGAGGCCGACGGACAGGGTATGCTGCCGGACGCGCTGGAAAAGCAGAGGAAGCTGCATGAAATAAAGGGGATTTATTTAATGCCCTCCTGCACAAATCCCACGGGGATCACCATGCCGTCAGAGCGCCGGAAAGCAATCAGCCAGATTATCAGCAGTCAGGACATGGTTCTGATTGAAGATGATACCTACGGCTTTATCGCGGACGATAAAATCCCGCCGATGGCAACCATGATCCCCGCGCACACCATTTACCTGCACGGAATTTCAAAATCCCTGTCTGCCGGGCTGCGGATCGCTTATCTGGTGTTTCCGCACCGCTTCCAGAAAACCTTTTTGAATACGGCCAATAACATTAACCTGAAAATCCCGCTGCTCAACGCGGAGATTGCAAGTGAGCTGATTGCAGGCGGGGCCGCGCGGGAGATCATCGACAAGAAGTGTATGCTGTCAGAGGAACGGGGCCGCCTGTATACCAGATACTTTCCAGAACAGCCGCCAACGAATCCGTACAGCTTCTTTAGGTGGCTTCCGCTCCCCGCAGGCTGCAACGGCTACAACTTTGAAGTGCAGGCAAAAAATCACGGCGTAAAGGTATTGTGTTCAGACCGTTTTGCGGTGGGGAATACCGCCCAATTCGCCGCGATCCGGCTGGCTACCTGCTCCCCCCGGACAATGGCCGATCTGGAAAACGGTTTGCAGATTATTCAAACGCTTATAAAGGAAAATCAGACGGTGATCCAGCGGGAGGAATTTATCATTTGAGTTGACACGACAACAGGAATTATAAACTGTAATAAAAGTGCATATTACGTCATTCCCCGCGCATAGTATGAACTATACAATGTAAAGGGGTGAAATGATATGGCGAAAGGAACAGAATATCCCGGTTTTGAAACGCTTGGAGCGGACATCAAAGAAGCGCGGAAAGCATTGGGATTGTCCCGCAGGGCATTGGCTGAACAAGTCAGTATTGATCCCCGGTATCTTGCAAATATAGAAAACAGCGGCGATCTTCCCAGCGTCCCGGTACTTTATGAGCTGGCGAGGATATGCAAGCTCCCCATAGAACGCTACTTCCACCCGGAAGCAGAGCCAGAGGGCAGCGAACAGCGCCAGAGGGTCGGCCACAAATTAAAGCTGTGTCCCGAACCGTATTTGCCGATTATCGAGGGAGCCATTGACGGAGCTATCAAAATCAAAGAGTAGAGGACGTGAAAAGCGTTCTCTATTTTTTGTGCTTTTATCGCTTCCAGCCCGCATTTGGCGGGCATTTTTTTGTGGCGGAAACGCCTTATAGACGGGACAGTCCACCGGAAAGCTGCTTTTGCCAGGGCCTTCGGGCGTTACCAGAGATCCACGGGAAAGGATGCTTA
>VSND01000005.1 GCA_009774145.1 Lachnospiraceae bacterium
CCTGCGGATACAGTAGATGCAGGGGGTGTATCGGCTGCCGGACTGATTCCGTTCTCCGCTCAGATCTCCGGAAGCAACCTGACGGATGGAAAACCTCAGGTAGGTACAGTCCCGGCTCTTATGGTACACGCTTCCCGTTGGTGTTATGTATACAATCGTCTCGCCGGCATGATTCTGAAAGGATTCCCCTGTGTACCCGACCCATGCGCGGACCACCACCGTTCTGGTCACCGGCTTTCTTCCGACAAACAGCGCGGAAAACGGAAGCGAGACCAGATCCGCATCATAAAGCCTGATATACGGATCCGATGCGTATGCCTGCCCTGCCGTTACTGCCAGAAGCTCTGCACGTTCTGTCAGTTTCCTGCTTTCCTTTGCCTGTACAGACGTAAAAGAAAAAAGATACAGCAGCGCCGTCACTGCACACAGCAGAAAAGGCAGGACCAGAGAGGCTTCCACGGTCATGCTTCCTTTTCCGAAGGCACAGAGGGAAGCCCTCCTGCCTGTTCGTATGTCCTTGAGCAACATGACCTGCATGCGGAGTATCTGGAGAGTTTTGTTAAATTTTGATATATTCCTGCTGCAGAAGGGCATCCCTTCATGCCTCCTTTCTTTTCTGATTCCATGCTCCCACTGATGAATTCGTATATCCGGATTTACTCATATCCATAGCTTCTTTCCAGATACAGATCCTCCATCCATATCTGCGCCGTCAGATAATCCACACAGTGATCCAGATGAAGTTTTAAAAATCCGTCCATCTGCCGTACCTCGCCTTCGATTACATCTATCGCCCTCATGGAAAGTGTTTCTGCCGGTTGCAGCATCAGAAAGATCCGCAGACAGGTCTCATAGCTGATTCCATCCTGCCGCTGAACCTGTGTGTCATATCTGCCCGGATCGCTCAGCGCAGGGAGAAGCCCGGAAAGAGAAACCTGCCAGTCTGCTTCTGTCTTCACTGCCACAAGTTCATATCCTTGCAGAAGCTGCCGAACCTCTACCAGACTCTCTCCATATGCCCATCCGAGCAGGATCAGCTGTTCCAGACTTTTGATCAGTCCTCCATTGCCGGTCATTCCGGCCAGCACCAGCGACAGAAGCTCCGCTTTTTCCCGAAGCGCCGGATGCGTAAGAAGAAAAACATAATTCATCCCTTCTCTGATCAGAAGCAGCCTCCCGATTACGTCGCCCAGGTTTTCCTGATCAGAACTTTTCCCGGCAATGATGTATTCAAGCTGATAATCCAGATACCCTTCGGTTCTGGCTTTCGGCAGCATCTCCTGTGCATGATTCATATATTCGCACAGGTAGCTGATAAACCACTGCTTCTGAATGATCTGGTTCTCTGTTCCGGCTGAAAGTCCCACACCGACGGACAGCTCCCGATGAGACGGCACATTTTCCAGTACTGCAGATTTTGTCGACAGCTGATACTCTTCGGGAACTGCCTTATCCAGTGTAAACCCGTTCCAGAGGCCGTCCCACTGACGCGCCTCCGGGTCCAGAGACCGGTCCTCGCCGTCTTCGTCTTCTTCCTCCTCCTCTTCGTCCTCGTAGTCCCTTACGGTTCCTTCATAGTCTTCGCAGTCCTCCTGAAACTTTCGTGTATTTTCCTCCGAGCCTTCCACAAACAGTTCCTGAAGCAGCCAGTCTTCCGCCAGAGACACACCGGTCTTCTCTTTCATGATCTCGACTCCCTGGCGGAAAAGAGCGGCTCCGGAACCGTCTGTCATACGTACCATACTTTTGATATCCACCCCCTGCAGGGAAAGGCCGTCAGAAGCTGCATTGTTCTCTACAAACTGCCACAGATGACTGCTCAGCTCGTCTGTCCGTTCCGCCCCTCCTCCAAAAGAAGTGTCCAGGAAAAACAGATCATACTGTTTCAGCAGATGCGGTTCATATTCTGAAAAAAGCGAAAACATCCCTGCCTCCACTGCCTGTTCTGCCTGTTTTTTCTGATACTGCTTCTCTACAGACTGAAGGCACACCAGATACAGGCCCAGAAAGACCAGAAAACACAACGCTGTCCAGACGGTGATCTGCCCTGCTGCTTTTTTATACACTGCGGCTCTGGGAGACGATCTTTTCAAAAATCTCATTGACAACCGCGGTAATCTGATTTTTAAAAATAATCACAAGCCCGATCAGTACCACAATGATCAGAATTACTTCTACAACTCCCATACCGCTTTCGTCTTCCCAAAAATTTCTCCAGAATGTTCTTGTTCTCATATTATCTCCTTATTGAAGTTCCGCATCTGCCCGAAGAATCCCCCTTTTTCCGGAAGCATTTCCGACTGCAGCCGCATCCGGAAATCCTTCCGGGTATTCCACGGCAGATGCTGTCTGTTATAGTTCCGCCGGCATATTCTGTCACATCTGAAATGATACAACTGCCGGATACATGATAATGATCAGTATGGTCAGAAGCATCATCAGCATTGGAAGAAGCAGTTTGCTTTCACATTCTTCTCCCATTCTCTTTGCCAGCGCTCTGCGGTTTTCGAAAGCCTCTCTGGATTCCTCCTGCAGAAGCCCTGCCAGATTTTTTGTACCCTTTCTCAGATTCTGGCTTAATAAAGTCCCCAGCTTCAGGTAGGCCGGCATGCGGCACCTTGTCCCAAACCGCTCATAGGCCGGCGCTTCTGCCACCCCGCTCTGCATCTCATGCAGTGTGGTCCTCATCTCTTCATATGCTGCATGTCTGATAAGATCTGCTTTTTCTTTTTTCTCGTAATCATTCACGATTCGTTCCCATGCTTTTCTTGTGCTGATTCCCGCCCCCATATAGAGGCTCAGCCGGCTTACGATCTCCGGGTAGTCAAGCTGCATGCCCCGCTCTTTCTTTTTCCGGATGCTATCCTCCTCCCGGCGCCGCCCGGCAGCCATTGCACCCATCGCCAGAAACGTCAGTCCGAGCATCCATATCCAGCGATCGTCTGCCGCCTGATACCAGGCAATGGATTCTCCCGCTACCGCTCCCGGAAGTTCCAGCCGGTCCGAGATTTCCTTCTGTGCCTCTGAAAGCTCATATTCCAGCATCCGAAGCTTCTGTTCTGCGTCCGGATGTTCTGGAGGTATGACCCGTATTGCCTGTTCCCACACCAGCTCTTCTCCGCCCAGTGCCAGAACCGCCTGCACCTTCACCAGAACCGGCTGCTCCAGAAGTTCATTTTTTACGCTTCCATCCGGATCCACATAATCCCAGGAATCCAGATACCACTGAAGTTCTATCTCGGTATCCGGGAATACAGACGGCATGGACACTTCCTGCATCACATGTTCAAAATCCGTGTTTTCCTTCAGAAACACTGCCCCAAGTCTTTCAGACGCAGACTGCAGCATTTCCAGAAGTTCTTCCTCCCTGCGGGGAATCTCCCGTATCGTCAGCTGAAACGGCCAGGTTCCGTCTTCCATCTCCACCTGCATCTCTGTCCGTCTGTCACCGGCTCCGCTTTCCGGCCGGTCCAGATACTGCAGGGGATCCCCCTCCCTCATACCATACAGAAAAAAGACCAGAGTCAACGCACCTCCTGCCAGAGCGGTCAGGCATAATCTTGTCCTATATTTCAAACTGCACCATCCTTTTTCCCAGCAGGTAAGCCGAAAGATAGATTGCCAGGCATACCGTTGCCACCAGAATTCCAACCGGATTGTGATACAGGCCCTCCAGAAATTCCCCGGAACCGACCCGCACATACAGAAGCACTGCTGCCGGCATCACCGTCATGATCCGCTGTTCGTATACCTTTGCTGCCAGAAGTGTTCCGATCTCCCGTCTGGTATCCATAATCTCCGCCATCTGGGTCGCTGTATTCTGGATCACCGCATTCAGGCTCCCGCCGCTCATGCGCGCCGTACAGAATACCTCCACAAAACTTTTCACTTCTTCCAGAGGATGTCTTTCTGCAAATTCACTCAAAAGCGTCTCCGGCCGCTGATTGTTCTCAGCCTTTGCCAGCATCTCCTTTAGTTCCTCAATCATGATTCCTCCTCCCGGAAACATCATCTGAAGCTCCCGGCAGGACTGCCCTATGGCATTGTCTACCGAATACCCTGCCGAAAGAGAAGAAGACAGCAGCAGGATCCATTCCCGAAACATCTTTCGAAACTGTTCCTTCTCCTTTTGCTCTCTTGCCGTTCTGCATTCTCTGTGCCAGAGCCGTAGAAACGGAAGCAGGAAAAATGCTGCCGCAAGAGAGTCATAAAACAGCCAGGAAAATATCAGAATCAGGAGAATTCCTTTAAGAAGATCCAGAATGGCTTCCTTTTTGATATGCCGAAATTCCGGCACGCTGAAACTTTTCAATATTTTTCATGTCTCCTGTTCTCTCCTGTATCCCGCAGATCCTGCCGGATACCTCGCCGGTCTCCCGGAAGAGAAACAGCGGGTTCAATACCACCTGCTCCCCTTCCATACCGGTCACTTCCGTGATTTCCAGAAGCCTGCGGCTTTTATCCCGCAGCCTTCCCAGATAAACGATCAGGTCAATCCCCGAAGCGATCTGCCTCCGGATTGCCTGCAGGGGCAGTTCCATCCCCATCAGTACCATGGTTTCCAGGCGGCCGATTGTATCCTGCGTGCTGTTGGCATGGCAGGTGGAAAAACTCCCGTCATGGCCGGTGTTCAGGCAGGTCAGAAGTTCGAAAGCCTCCGCCCCGCGGACCTCTCCGACGATCAGACGTGTCGGACGCATGATAATAATATGACTTAGTGTCTAATCATCCTCATATTATTATCATACATCCACTTGAGCGAGATTTTCACATACAAATTCATACCAAAATTCCTGTGAAAATTCCTGAAAAATAATTTTAAAAAGTGTTGACATACCACTCATTGAGTGGCATAATTATCTTAACAAAAACAAAGGAGATACAGAGATGAAATATAATTTATCCGAAATCATGAAAAAAGCATGGGAACTGGTAAAGAAAGCTGGTCTTTCTATCTCCGAAGGGCTTAGGAAAGCATGGAAGGAGGCAAAGGGTTTGAAGCAGCAGTTAATCAGAAAATTAGAGGCAATCGCAGAAGAAGCTGGAAGCCATGACAACGGATACCACTATGAAGTATCTGTAAGGGATTGGGAAAATTATGGAAAATCCAGAACCTACTTTTCGCTCTGCGAAACCAGAGACGGAAGCAACCACAGCAAAAAAACTGATTATGGATATTTTGATAATCAGGCAGGAAAATATTTTCCGCAGAAGTATGCCGATATCGAAAAGGATTTCGCTAACATCTAATCAAATGGAGGAAAAAAGGATGAAAAAATTAGTAGTAAATTTTCAGAATGGAACCACCGGAAAAGAGTTTTTCGGATGCATCGGAGGGAAGATCGACAAAGAAATGCAGTCACGCATGGAAGAGCTGGACAGCTTCGGAACCGCCTATACTGTAGAAGATGCGACCTATGAGGAAATGGTACAGTCGCATGCAGAAGATGCAAAAAGGAATACCGAAGCATGGGACAGGCTCTACGAGGGAATGACAGATGAAGAAAAGATGGGGGATATGTTAAAAGGAAATATATAAAAGAAAAAAAGGCCTTTGGAAAGCCTCTTTTTCAAACCTTTTAACAAAATCTTTTCCACTCACAGCACATATACGTGCGACAAAAGTATTATAGCACAGGAGGCAAGACATGACAACAAAAATATATGAATATGTTAACACCACGCCGTCCGGATCGTACAAAACAATTTTCAAAGAAAAACTGATACGTGATTACGATGGGAGGGGATGTTGGGAGCTGGAAGTAGAGATACCGGATTGGTTAAATCCATATACAACAGAGCTCGGAGAGGTTTGCATCACCTCTGGACGTTGGAGCTACAGTTTGTCGGAAATTTTGAAGGCACAGGGCGAAAAACCGGCGATAGCATGGTGTGATGAAAGTGGAAATAAACACGATGCGATCCTGAAAGTAAAAAGCAGAACAGCATGTAGCGCTGCATTGTATCTATAAAAAGAAAAGGAGAAGACGAATGAGAAAGAATTTTACAGCAAGTGAAAAAGCAAACGGAGAACTGGCAGTGAGAAATTGCAGCAAGAAGGCGCAGGAATTTTTCAACAGCGGATGCGGTATTGAGGTTTACGCCGTGCGGATGGCATCGGAAGATGTTCAGCTTCTCGACGACGAGAAGGGCGACGAATTTGTGACACGGTATTTCTCCCGCGGCGATTATGCAGATCAGGACTGTATGACGCTGGCAGAGCTGGACAGGATGCTCTGTGACCTGGCAGGTGAAGATGAATGACCATAAAAGAGGCCCGTATTGCGGCCGGGTTGTCCCGGCCGCAGATGTCAAAACTGCTTTATGGCCTTCCAGTTCGAACGATCGAAAACTGGGAAGCCGGGGTCAGGAACCCGCCGGATTGGGAAAAGAAACTGATTATTGAAAAACTGGAAAATTCCTGAAAAATAATTTTAAAAAGTGTTGACATACCACTCATTGGGTGGTATAATTATCTTAACAAAAACAAAGGAGATAGTAAAGATGAAAAAAGAAATTTGGAGCGTAGAATTGGAAGCAACCCTTTGGACGGATGATACCTTCAACGGAACATATGAAGAATGCATCGAATGGTGCAAGAAAAATGATTACAGAATCGACGGAAAAGAAGCGCGCCTTGCAAGACTCCTTACAGAAAATGACTATGTACTGGAAACCTTGGAGATCGTGGATGACCTGGCAGGTGAAGATGAATGACCATAAAAGAAGCCCGTATTGCGGCCGGGTTGTCCCGGCCGCAGATGTCAAAACTGTTTTACGATCTTCCGGTTCGAACAATCGAAAATTGGGAAGCCGGAATCAGGAATCCGCCGGATTGGGAAAAGAAACTGATTATTGAAAAACTGGAAAGAATCGCAAAAGAAAAACCCCCGGAATAACCCGGGGTTTTTCTTACGACCTGAGTAGCTCTGTGACTGTTTTCACGCCCGCCACATAGTCCATCTTAAAACCTCTTATTTCCTGAAACAGCCCGACAGCCAGCCGGGTGTCCGCTCCCAGCTTCCCGTCTGCTTCCAGCCCTGCGCCCAGCCGTTCTGTGATCTGATCCCCGATAACGGTATTTAACCTCATCTGCAACCATTTCACAACCTGTCCGGTGCTTCCTACAGCATATCTGCCTTTTGACTGATCGAATGCTCCCGCCTTAAGCAGAATTTTCTCAACAGCCGAACTGGTCATGTCGCCTCTGATGCCGTCCACCTTCAGTTCTCTTCCATTCGCATCCCGGATGCCGTCTGCGTTCAGCGCCTCCTGCAGGCTTCTGACTGCGTCTGCGTCCCACATACCGGATCCCGGTTCTGCAGGTTCCGGAGTGGGTTCTGATACTGTATTCCCATACCAGACATCCATATCCACGTTTCCGGAAATGCCCGGTACTTTCCCTTTGCTGGAATACTGCCAGCCGACCTCTCCGACGTTCGGACGCAGGCTTTCTTTCATGGTTCCATTGTCTCCTGCAGGATATCTGGCAATCCAGTATTTTGCATTCAAACCGCTGCAAATGTTCTTATACCAGTCCGTATTACAGTAGATGTTGCATTCATATCCGGCATCCTGGATCACTTTCATCCATGCACCGGCAATTTCCTTTACCTTTGCAGATCCCAGCGCCCGCTGCCTGCTCCATTCCAGATCCAGCCAGACACCCATGTCAATCTTCCTGCCTGACAGAGCTCCAATTACTTCCCTGGCCTCCTTCTGCGCCTGAGAAACTGTCAGCGCATAGCTGAAACGATACACCCCCATTCGGATGCCTGCCGCTACACATCCACTGTAGTTATGTTCAAAAGAAGTGTCCTTCCCTTTACTGTTCAGGATCCGCAGAATCGCAAATTCCACACCGCCCTTCTTTACTTTCGCCCAGTCCGGTTTTCCCTGATAAGCTGATACATCAATTCCTTTTACACTCATAATCTTTCCTTTCTCCGGCTGTTGCGCCGGCGCAAAAAGAGGACGGTTTCCCGCCCTCATGATTTTTCGTTTTTACTGCTTTCAGCAATATCAATATTGTCAATCGAATTTTTCAGGTTACAGACCAGCGGCATCAGGAATCCCGGAAGGCCGATCCCGATATCCACCATATTTTCCAAGATACTGATCATTTCATTACATATGATCCATATGGCCACAACGCAGGCGACCAGAAATGTCAGGTGTATCTGGTACCCCATGACCTGGAAGGCATACAGGAGCAGCTGGTCAATGATCGCCCCGACCACTACCAGCAGCCACATGGTCACTTTTTTGATAATGCCCCGCATACTTCTGTATGAACTGATTCCGCCATCCTGACGGCTGCCTGCTGCCCACAGACCGGTTATGTAATCAACCACATTACATAACACCATAAGCAGTACCGGCACATACAGAATCCCAAGGATCGAAGACAGCAGGCTGGTCACTGCTGTTACATACAGTTTTACATGATTCACTTTCTTCACGTACCTCACTTTCCTTTCCATAATAAAAGACTCCCGGAGCCGGAAGCCTGTTAACATGTATTCATTTTCGGGTGTCCTCTCACCCCATGGGCATCGCCCCCTTTCTTAAACTAAATGAGAATTTTACAAACAACCATTACAAAATTCATGAAAATGAAAGACCGTTTGTCGATGTAGCTTTACAAAGATATGCTGTAAAAAAGAGCGGATACTATCTGATTGTTTCGAATCTCCGAATTTTTGGTGTTACTCAAGGCACCTTTCCGACAGTAGTGGATGCATATGACATAGACAATTCGGATATTTTTACCAATGATCCTGTATCCAGTCAGGCGTACAATTCAGAATACTCGTGGGCCACACTTGTGTCTGTGGAAAAAATGAATGCCGGAAAACATGTTAAATATTTCAGAGTGCCTAATATTCATACTGAAAATTTTGACACCAGAACTACACTCTACTGGCTTGGAAATTGAACTAATTAAGTGCGAACCAATTAGTCCATCTGGCATCATATTTAATACGATATGCAGCCTTCCCGGATGTGCTGTAGTAACATTGCAGGCAACCATGAGAACCGTATTCTCCCCACGGTTTGACAATCAGATATCCCCATTGTCCAACTCCGGATGGCGCATTATTTCCAGTGAGCTGAGCGATGGAATACAATCCAGAAGCAAGATAACTGTCCCAATCTTGCGTACCGTTATATTCCCAACGGTTATATGGGCAGGAAATATTTACCCAATAATCCCATGTATTGTTTTCGATAGTACGTTTATATATGGGGTATGCACCATGTACCTGTTGAACAGAAAAAAGAAGCTGTACACCGTAATTGCTGCCACCATATGGAATATACACGGCACAAAATGCACAATTGATCGGAGTGTTTTTTGTAGAGCCGTTGTAACCATTTCCATACCCAAACATCATTTTAGGACTGTCGCTAAACTGTTTAAAATTATTCAGGTCATCTATAAACCCCCAGTTGAATGACGGAAAATTGATCTGATCTATCCATGCACCCCATGCGGATAAAATACTGTCCCTGTGTCGAATTTTGATTTTATCATTTTTATAAGGGAACGCAATCTGCGTGTCACACTGCCCGGTTGTTCCGCGTCCGATCAAAACATAATGGACAGACGTAAATGGCACTGCTCCTGTATGTTCTGTGTTGTATCCGTTTATCCAATAAACACCGGGGGAAATTGTATCGATGTTTATTGCATTTTTCATTGATGATGCAAAATTCTCATTTAGTTCACCAATCTCCTCCGCTATTCCAAAAACAAGCGCAGAGCTGGGGACCTTTTCCTGGTCGTTGATCTGGGTGGTGGAGATGGCGCTTTTGGAGAGAAGCCTGTTTATTACACGGTCGGCAATTGCATCAATCAGGTCCTGATTGCTCACCTTCTCCCCTGCAGAACCGACAAGACCCTCTGTGTCTGTCGTTGTGATTCCGGAAGAATCTGTCTCGGACGCGATAAAAACCGTCCAGTTTTCTCCTTCTGCCGGCGTGATACCGGTTGTGTTGTCTTTCAGGCACCGCCATGCCGTGTTATTCCAGTGTACAATGTCATTTTCAATATAAGCTTCCGTGCTGGAAAATTCACCTCTGTCTGTAAAACCGACAAAATCTAATGCTTCATATCCATCTGGTACCGACTGCATATCTTTCCCTCCTATGCGCCTATTTTGCAATACATGCGGTTATTTGCGACGATAAATTCAACAGTTTTTCCGCGCTTCAGATATACGCGGTTATTTGCCAGCAGAAAGCGCGGCGTAACAAAACCGGAGAAATTCTCCGCCCGGTCCGCCTCTTTCTTCGCCCTTTCATACTCCTGCCGGGACAGCTGACTGTAGTACAGGCTGTTGTCTGTATCCTCTCCCGGCCGTGTCCCGGTTCCTCCGTGAGAATGGCTCTCTGACTCTTTGGAAAAATCCGCCGCCGCTCCTGCGCTTTCTTCCGCCTGCGAAGCACTTACTGCAGCATTTTCAGCTTTCAGTGCGGCATCAGAAGCATTTCTGGATACATTTTCTGCAATCTGTTTAATGTTGTTTTCTGTTTCCTTTACAGTTTTGATAATTTTATCTGCCAGCTCTGCCGCATTATCAAGTTCTTTTATTACGGACTCAGATTTTACAGTATCCTTGTCTAAAGCCGCCCGTTCCACACATATAATAAAATTAGCTGTATTTAATTCTTTGCCGTTTAATTTCAGTTTTAATTCAAAAAACTGCCTTCCGGCTATTGCTGTCATCTGATTATCTCCAGATACTGTAACAACATTTTCATCTATTGACGCATCCACAGAATAACCTTTTCCATCCTTTTTCGTACCACAGATTTCCGCAGTCGTACCCTGTTTTATGTCCAGATCACCCTGCCTGGAATACAGGCAAAATTTCAACACATAATCCTGATCATACTGGCTCAGGTTTACACAGACCGGAGCACCTCCCGGAGTAACATCCAGTTCATATTCATATGTAATCATTTGCCGCCCCTCTCCATAAAATCAAAACACTTTTCCAGCTTCTTCAACCTTTCATTCTGCTCCTGAATCAATTTCAGCATGGCAGGAATCATGATTCTTTCTTTCCATGTTTCCGCTTTTCCATCTTCATAAGATACAGCTTCGGGAAATACCTCATCTACATCCTCTGCGATAAATCCCAGAATAAATTTATTTGCAGAACCATCAGATTCATCCAGGTATCCATCTTTATAGCGAAAAATTTTCACGGGAAGATTATACAGATTTTCCGGCTTAATATCTCCAAGATCCGTTGACTCATCTGTTTTGTATCGGCGACTTGAAGATGAAACTCTGTAAAAATATCCCTCACTGGAAATATGTATATTGGCAACATCTTCTGTTTTGTGCCTTCTCGTCCAGATGCTTTTAAACATTCCGTCCGCATCAAGGTACAGATCGCTGTCTCTTCCGCTCAAGACAAAAGTCTTTTCGTCTATATCCGAATATGTTCCTCCGTACAGCCGTGGAGTCCAGGCTGTTTCATCATAATCCAACATGATAAACTGCCCGTTTTTTGCCAGCAGGAATCCTGTTCCGCCGATTCCAAAATATGCATCTGCAGAATTTTTCAGTTTAATCGGGTACTTGCTTTCGGGAAAACCGTTAACTGTTATATCTCCGTTAAAATTCCCGCCTGCCGCTTTAAGTGTTCCTGAAAATTCCCCTTTTTCAGCATGCATTTCACCTGATTTTGAAACCCGAAACGGTGCTTTTGCATAGCTTTCATAACTGTCTGCTCCTACCGCAATCGCCCATTTCATATTGTCGGACGGAAGCTGAAGCGCCATAATTCCAATCTTTGGATCTCCGCCGAATATCTGTGAGGAGTCAATTGTAAATCCCCCGATCTTTCCTTTTACAGCAGATAATCCATCCTTATTCCCGGACACTACTTCTTTTCCTGATGCATCAAGAAGTTTAAACAGACCATTCACATTGTTACTTCCCCCAAGCGTCAGGGTTCCTCCCTGTATCAGGTTCGCTGATAGATATCCTGAGATCATATAAGAAGCATTTATATACAGCTCCCCGTTCTTCATGTAGATTCCTTTATGCTTCCCATTATCCGTCAGCTTGTTGAATATATCGCTTTGAGTCTGATCATCCACTTTTCCCTGAGCGATGTCCTCAACCGTTTTTCCTCCCACTGTGGCTGTAGAAGAAAGAGAAAACTCTCCTGTATCCAGATTCCAGAAATTTCTGCCCTTTTTATCAGACAGCAGTCCTGTGATTATGGCATCCGCTACAATCCCGTTCGCCGTGGCCGCTGTAGTCCATTCCCAGTCTCTTCCATCCGCCGTTCTCCGATCAGCAATCTCCCATCCTTTCGTTCCGATCGAAAGCGCTCCATAAAGTTCCGATTCCGAATCCAGATCCTCGAAAAGAATTGCCCGGACTTCCTGTTTTTCGCTGACCGTGTTCTGCAGTCTGAGCTGCGTTTTCATCCCGTTCAAAATCCCTTTTACCTTTTCCGCCATCAATCCGCCGTCTTCCGTGACCACGCGCTCGATCTTTGCCGCATCAGATGACAGTCCGGTAAAATAATTCGGTTCACAGCTGCCCAGCGTCACTGCCTGAATCTCATCATAAATACAGTCCCACACCACCTTTACTGCCCTTGCATTCGTAGACAGTCCCAGAATTCTATTGTAACAGTGGACCGTATCGCCCAGTCCTATGCTCTCCAACGCCTGAAAATCCCTGTACTCTTCTGTATTGGAAATCTCAACAAGATCAATCTCTATGGTAACGGCCGGAAGATCAATGCCAGATGCGTACTGCTGCGTGCATGCTTTCTTCAGTGCCACATCCAACTCTGCCTGATCTGCACAGATAACAGTATTTTTCTCTTCACTTCCTTCCACATCCTCCTTCATCTTGATATTTTCGAATCGTATTTCTTTTGTATATACCCTGGCATACTTGTTTATATTGGAAGAGTCTACAAACATCTCCGTCATCGTGCGGCCATTAAATGCCACCGGAACGATCCTTGTAATAATCTGCGACATGTCAACGTGATACCTTACGGCACTCATATTCTTTCCATATCGGATCTCTACCCCGTGATCTGATCCAATCTGTTCATTGATAATGACTGTATAATTATCAAAAAGCATCTCACCGCCCCATCTTTCCAGAAAAGTGGGAGACTCTTCCCCATTGATGGCATCCATCAGATTGCGTCTGACAAAATAAGCGGTTGATCCGCTGGAAATATTACTTCTTGCATGGTACCTGCTTCCGGCAGTCATTTCATTCAATGCCTGCTGCCCGTTTTTTCCTGTTGGCCGTACATCGAACAGAAAACAGTCATCAGCCGAGTCATAGAAAACAGGGTAGGCTTTCGCCGTCACTTCCGTATCCGTCTTTTCGATATCATCCACCCGAAACAGCTGCTTTTTCCCCATAAAAGTAGGCGCCGCAATCACTGATTCTTCCGTGATATACTTCCATCTCCCCTCCTCATCCAGAGGATGCACAATGTCCATAAACCATGCGCCATTCAGTTCCGCCGTTACCGTACAGGATTCCGGAAACAATGTCATATCACCATTTTTTTCATAGTCTGTATTATCTCTGCTGTAAACTTCGATCATCAGATGCACCTCCAGTTTGGAACCACCGTCATAGAAAATCTGCTGCTTATGGATATCTCATTTTTTCCCGGCTTTAAATAAATGTCCTCATATTTTCCATTCATGATCGTATTGTTCACTGTTCCGTCTGTCCGATAACACAGCATTCTGTGCGTATCCAGCATCGCATTCTGCCCTACATTCACAGTTACACTCTTCCCATTGACCGTAATGGTGCACACACCTTCACCCTTTATGATGTACGTCGGATGCGCTTCAATGCCTGGATTGTAAGGAAGCCTGGCATAATCAGTCCCCTTTTTTCCGCTCAGATAATACTGAGCGCCTTCTACCAGAAAGGATGCCGTAAACGTTCCTGCTCTCTTCGCTATTCGTTCTGCGGTGTCAATCTCAACCTTTTTCACCCGGTAATACATTTCCGGATCATCTTCGAAGATCAGTTCTGTCCCTCCCGACAGTAGCCATGCTTTCGCTTCCCGAAAACGGCTCTGCCACTCATCCTTCCGGCAGAGGAAAGCAAAATCTACAGGAAGCTCCATATCCTGCAGATTATTACGGCGGATCAAGAGCTCACCATCCCGTCCCGGTATCGTTTTCGACTCATAGACATATCCTGCGCACGGCATGTCCGGCCGGGTACCCAGCAGTCTGTATTCCCTGCTTGATCTTCCATCAAACCATACCTGATACATCAGTTATCCCGCTCCTTTCGCTTTCCTGTAGCTTCTCTGCTGTCCGGATATTCCTTTTTCCGCCGTCTGTACAATGTAACTTTCAAACTGCCGGTTTCCGACCAGCACCGAAAAATGAGGATCAATCTGTATATACTGCTCCGACTCTCCTTTTTCCGCAAACCTCGGAAAATATTCCGACATGATATCCACGACCCGGTTTTCCAGGCTTCCGACAGCCTCTGCAACTCCCTGATTGCTCTGGGCAGTCGCATTCCGGATCAGATCCATCATATACTGTGTGCCGGCCACAATCTCCGATCCGGCTTCCCCTCCGCCGAGCATCTTTCCATTCATCTCACCGAAGATGGAAGCTCCTTTCAGGATATATGCCTGATCCATGGCCTTTCTGTACCATTCAACTGAAAAATGCGGAACAGACGGCGGATTTAATTTGAAACCACCGCTGATACTAAAATGCGGCATCTTGAGTTTCGGTAACGACCAGCTGAAATTAAAATAACTTTTAATTTTTTCAATCGCATTCTTTACCGTATTTTTCACATTTTCAAAGATATTGGAGAACTTACCCTTAATATTCCCGAGCACGCCGGAAACGATATCGTAAGCATTCTGCAGCTTCTGGGATATTGCAGATTTTACACTTTCCATCACATTTGAAACGGTTGTTTTTACTATATTGAAACCGCTTGATACTGCTGTTTTGATAGCATTCACCACAGTGGATATAGTTGAACTGATCATATTCCAGACTGTTGAGGCCACAGAACTGATTGCAGTTGTTATTACAGTAAATACGTCTTTTGCTGCTTCCATTTTACTGCTGATCCAGCCTCCTATTGCGTCCAGCGCATCAGACACAATAGATTTTATGTCTTCCCAGATTGGAAGAATAAAATCTTTGCAATTCTGCCAGATAAACTGAAAAGGCATTGTAATTATCTGAAAGGCAGCGTTCAGAATTTCACCAACTGCCATGATTCCAACCTGCACCAGATTTTTGATTGTCTCCCATACACCAGACAGATACGATGTAATGCCATTCCAGATCCCTTCAAAGAAACACCCAACTGCGCTCCATGCCTCATTCCAGCTGCTGCCGAACCAGCCCAGTACCGTGTCAGCCACACCTTTAATGGTATTGAGATAGTTTGTAAAAGTGTTTACCACAAGATCCCAGATTCCTCCGAATATTTCCTGTATGCCCGTCCAGAACTGATCCCAGTCACCGGTAAAGATGCCTGCAAACACGTCAAAAAGCCCGACCAGCACATCCAGCACTGCACCCAGTATATTGCTGATCTGCTGAAACACTCCTTCAAAAATGGGCGCCATCAGCTCACAGAAACCTTTCCATACAGCACTCAGCACTTCCGTAATGCTTTCAAATTCGAATCCAAGACCGTTCAGGCGATCAGTAATCGCCTGCGTAAATTCACTGAATTTATCCTTTATTCCGTTCCAGATTGACATGATGTTATTTCTGAATTCTTCATTATTCCGCCACAAATCCACAAACGCTGCTGTTACTGCAGCTATCGCCAGGACAATCGCCACAATCGGCGCAGAGATACCGGAAAGAGCTGGTATCAAAGTACCTTTTACAAATGTGAGCGCGCCTCCTATTCCTCCAACAATCGAACCAAAAGAAGATATCAGCGTTCCAATGATAACCAAAAGCGGTCCAATGGCCGCTGCAATCAATCCGATCACCACAACAGCTTTTTTCTGCTCATCGCTCAGACCATTAAATTTATCTACCCATTCCTGTATTTTAGATGTAATATCGCGAATCGCAGGCATCAGAGTGTCTCCGATTGAAATTGCCGCTTCTGCCAGTTGGCTTTTCAGAATTGTCAGTTGACCGGACAGGTTATCCTGCATGGTTTTTGACATTTCTTCCGCCGCATCAGAAGAATTATATATGGACTCTTTCAACTCTCTAAATTCTTCATCTGTGGCATTTGTCATCGCAAGCAGACCCGACATACCATATTTCCCGGCAATTGTGGCGGCCGCTGACGCATTCAGCGCACCTTCTGCCCCATAGGCTCTTTCCATCAGCCTTTCAAGTGCAACCCCATACTCCTTTTCTGTTATCTGTTCAGATGCAAGCTGTTCATCTAATTCCGCAAGAGAATTATTAAAATCTTCCTGCGATATCTTCAGGTTTCCGAAGGCTCCCCGCATCTGTTCCGCCACATCGATCAACCCCAGCATGTTCCCGTTGCCATCGTCAAGAGAAATACCCAGTTCCTGCATGAGATCTTTTAAATTATCCGATGGCTTTGCAAGATTGGTGAGTACAGAGCGCAGTGATGTTCCCGCCTGCGCACCCTTGATTCCGGAATTTGCCATAAGGCCAATCATCATGGCAGCATCTTCAATAGAGTAACCCATCGCACCCGCTACTGGAGCAACATACTTAAATGTCTCTCCCAGCAGTGCCACATTTGTATTGCTTGACCGCGAAGTCTGGGCCAGAACATCAACAAAACGGGTTGCATTGGATACCTCCTTCTCCACACCGTCTTTTAGTACTTTCGAAGTCCCATCCGCCGCCATACCAAAAGCAGTCATGGCATCCGTGACAATATCCGATACGCTCGCCAGATCCTCTCCGCTTGCTGCTGCAAGATTCATAACGCCGTCGATGGAATTCAGCATCTCCTCCGTATCCCACCCAGCCATTGCCATATAATTCATGGCGTCAGCCGCCTCTGCAGCAGAAAATTTTGTATCCCGCCCCATCTGCCGCGCCTTTTCCCGCAGACGGTCAAAGTCTTCTCCCGTCGCACCTGACACTGCAGAGACTTTTGACATGGAAGAATCAAAATCCGCCGTTGTCTTTACCGCTGCTGCCCCGACGCCGACGATCGCCGTTGTGACCGGCATCATTGCCTTTCCTGCCACAGCTACTTTATCGCCGACATTTTTGATCTTTTCTCCTGCTGCCTGCATCTGTGATCCAAGGACCGACGCAGACTGACGCGCCTGCCTTTCCAGATCCTCCAGGTTCTGTTCTGTTTCGATGATTTCCCGCTGCAGCGCTTCGTACTGTTCGTGGGAAATCGGATTCCCGAACTCATCACTGACTTCTTTTGCTTTTTTCTTCAGATCCTCCAGATGTTCCTGCTCTTTTTTCAGCTCCTCACCAAGCTTTGCATATTCTGCAGTATCAATCTTTCCGGCCTTCTCAAGCTCCTGCATCTTCTGCTTCAGCGTCTTGATCCTGTCCTGCGTCTTTCCCATTTCCTCCTGGATCGGGGCATATGCCTTCTTCCATTCGTCATAATTTCCGGCCGTTTTTGACGCCTGCTCGCTGGCCGTTTTCAGGGCCTCCAGCTTTTCTTTCGTCTCCGAGACTGCTTCCTTCAACAGCCTCTGTTTCTGCGTCAGCAGCTCCGTGTTCCCTGGATCGATCTTCAAAAGACGGTTCACATCTTTCAACGCCCGCTGCGTCTGGGATATACTGCTGTTGACGCTCCTCAGCGCTTTTTCAAGCCCCGTCGCGCTTCCATTGATTTCAATGGTGATACCCTTTACCCTTGATGCCGCCATCTCTTATCCTCCAAGAAACTCGTTAAACTGCGCCTGTTCTGCCAGCTTCGGATACCTGTAACTGTCGTTTGCCTGCTCCGTCATCATGTCCCACACCATCCCGCAGGTGAGATCATCCATTTCATATAAAGAAAGACCCATCTGCTTGCATCGAAGCAGATAGGTCATGGAATTTATTTCGCGGGTGGTGCGGGAACCCTGTTTTTTCCCTTACTGACAGTCCTTTCGTTCTTATACCAGAGATCAATGATCTCCGGCAGAATTTCATAAATGGAAAATGTGCCGAAAGAATCGATCCAGTCCCAGGCATCCGGATACTGTTCCCGAAACTCCTTCTGTTCCTGCGTCTCCCTGGGAGTCGGAGCCAGTCCCTGATACGCAAACGTATAGGCAATCCTTACAAAATGCTCATAGTCCTCCATCGTAAAGGAATCCTGTTCCACATCATGAGCTTCTTTCAGATTGTTCATGTCTTTCAGAAAATCATTTCCCGGAAACAGCCGGTTGTATGCGATCGGAGAAAAGGCAGAAGCTTTAAAATTCATGCTTCTGCCTTCTTCGATTTCTATTACTTTCTGCATCAGATTCCCTCCTCCGTATGATCGTCCTGTGTCTCCGGAACCGTATTTTCCGGAAGTCCGGCGCTGGAGATCTCCGTTCCCGGAATGCAGACCTGCTTAAACCACGCATTAAAAGTTGCCTCATTCATGCTCTTCGTAACGCCGCCGCGCACAATATTGACGTCCTGACCGCCTATGACCACCGGCAGTGGCGAAGACGTAAGCGTCAGTTCCTCACTGTCAGGCTCCTTCTGGTTCTCCTTGTTGTCTCCGGACTGCTTCGGGCGGGTGGCTACACAGTTATAATAGATCCAGCGGATCCCCTCCTTATCTCCCTTGAACTCACCCATCAGAGCAAACGGAGACGGTTCTGCATCTGCGTCCTCGTACTGGATCCCGGTTTTCTCATCAACAGCCTCGGCAAGGCAGTCCTTTTTGAAATCTTCCGGAACCTGCACGAACTTCGCGCTGCCGCTGTATCCGTTGTTGGACGTGAATACAATATAATCAATACCGTCCGCCCGGATCTTCGACGTATCCCCCTCTGCGCTCATCTCAATCGACATCAGTCCCGGAAGACGCTTTACCTCGCTCCCAAACGTGATCGATCCGTCTTCATTCTTCTCTCCTTTACAGTAGTGACAGTTTTTTACATCGTAATGATATTTGTTTTTTGCATTTGCCATCGTTATACCTCCAGTCTGTAAATAATCGCCCACAATCCAACCCCGTCCAGGTATTCGCAGGACCGCTTCCAGCGCAGATCCGCTTCCTCCAGCACGGTCTGAACCGCCTGTTCCTCCTCCGCCGTCTCCGTGTCCGAATAGATCCGGATGGTCAGCTCTTTAATGTCGATGTATCTTCTCCCGTCCGCATTTACCGGCCGGTCCACCAGAAAATATTCCATAAACGGAGGATACAGTTCCTGAATTTTTTCCTCCGATATGTGATCCGGATGGTCTTCATCAAAATAAATGCCCATCCGTCTGCACATATCCCGCACTTCCGCTCCGGTCATCCTTTTCTCATCTCGCTTTCCATGTTTTTTATGAATATCGCTTCCGTCTCTTCGTCAGACGGGATATGCGGATACGCCCTCGCAGGCCGCGGACCTCCATGTCCATGCTGCAGAAGATGCGCCAGCTGGTAGCGGTTTCTGTTGTAAACCGTCCGCCCGTAGGTTCCTTTTCCTGACAGTTTTTCCGTCACTTTAGACGTCCAGCCTTTCCGGTATCTATCGGTCCTGACAGGCGCCGCATTCTTCGTGTCTGAAACGGTCTGACGCGCAGTCCTGTCCACCGCTCTCTTCAGTGCATCTTCTGTTAGTTCCGCCATCTCATTCATTGCCTTCATTACAGCTGTTGCCAGCCCTTCCGGTCCGACTCTCACCCGGTCCGCCACTTTTCTTCCCTCCTCTGTACTCGATCACTACGGACGACAGCGATAGCATCCAGGACTTCGGAAGGCGGTCATCTTTCAGATCCTTCTGCACGACCTCAAACTGTTCCCCGGCAATCACGAAAACGTCTCCCTGTTCCACCGTTGCTGTATATGGCACTCTGACAGCCTTTACGATCCGTGTTCCTGCCACATATGCATCCCAGAACCTGCGTTCGCCGACGGTCTGTTCCTGAAAATGCAGAATCTCCTGCCGGATCTCTGTAAGCCTCCGGTCTCTGACCTTCCACACGGTCCCCCAGCCGTCCGCATAGGTCTGATAGCCTCCCTTACGTTTCAACATACCCCATCGCCTCCGCATAAATCTCTGCTTCATGCTCTATCCTTGCCGCTGTGATATCACCCGCAAAGTCCACGGTAAATGTTTCCAGAGCTCCCGACTCTGCACGGAGCACATAATCACACAGCATCTGTCCGAATCTGCTGCCCGGAGCAAAACCCGCTCCGGGATCGCAGTACTTCCTTATGTATGCAATCCCGGAAGACGTCTCATTTCTGATCCTCTGTTCTGCAGAACTGTCCAGACTGTATGTAATGTGCAGATTATCCAGAATCATCTGATATACTTCCTCTGTCACAGTTCCCATATTCCGTCTCCCCCGTTCAGGACGTTGCACTCTGTGTCTTTGTTGTCACAGTTCCGCCCTTGATCAGTACCGGGAGCGCCGGAGCCTCCACTGCAGAGATATCCAGATAAGCAAAGCTGTTATTGTCGATCGGACGCCCGTGTCCATAGATTCTCGTCGTATATACCCTGTTATCTTCCAGAAACTGTGCAGAATCATCATACTCAATGATTCCGGACTTTCCGCCATTGATCGCTGCGAAATAATTCTTTGCGATTCCCACCGCTGCTTTTCCCTCCGGCATCATGGAGGATGTTGCCACCTTTGTCGGATATGTATGGCTGATCATGTCCACTGCACCTGTTCCATAGATCAGTGTGTTCCGGATCCTGCGTATTTTTTTGATATTATCCTGCGGATTCACAACCAGAAGAACCTCCGGTACCGTCCTGTCATCCCCGTTTTCGTCTTTGGCCAGCGCAGCAATCACGCCAACGTAATCCTCATCAAAATTTTTAATTGCAACCGGCGTCTTGGCAGAATATTTTCCATTGCTCGTGGTACTGGTATCCATGATCATTCCAACAAACTGTTTGTCACCGTCTCCGGAAATGATCGTCTTCTCCAGACCAAATGCCACGGATTCTGATAAAATAATCCGGATATACTGGTCCACCCACATGGGGGCGAAAGTAAAATTAAATTTCACAAAATCTTTCGGGACAATAAAATATGCCGTATATTTTGACACCGTCACATCAATCGTCCTGATCGCGCCTGACAGTTCCTTTGTAATCTCTGACCCGATATCTCCCCATGCACCCAGTTTTGACGCCATCTGCACAGCGTTCATGACCAGCCGCTGCGCCCCTGCCGCATCCGTGATCGTGATCTCCGAAAGCAGCGGATGGCTCTTCTGCATGTCTGATATTACCCGGTCGATGATCGTAACCGGCATGGCCGTGGTCAGACTGGTGATCTCCTGTTTTGCACCGGTCTTTACAGCAGCGATAAAACTCTGATACCACGTTGTCTCTTCCGATGTCAGCTGGCGCAGACCTCTCTCCTGCAACACCTTCATGTCCTCGGTATGCCTGTACTGGTCAAATTCTGTTTCAATCGCCTGACAGATGCGATCCTGCATCTCCTGCAGCGCCTTTGCAGCACCTTCCGCATCCCCTTCCTGCATGGCCATGGACAGTTTCTGCATAAACTCCTGTGTTTCCTGATCGATAATGTCTCTGTTCTTCATTTTTTACTCTCCTTTTCTCTGCTTATTTATCTGTACTGCTTTTGCAAATACGGATTTTACCTGTGGTCTGCTGCCAATGCCATGGAGCATCCGGTTGATCTGCTTCTGCTGGTACAGCTGCTCTCTCAACTGCTGCAGAAGCTGATCCCGTTCATCCGGCTTTGTCACATCATCATCCGGATCCTCCGGATCGTTATCCGGATCGTCCGGCTCTCCCTCCGTACTCTCCCCGACAAAATCACAGAAGCCATACTGTCTGCACATATCCGGAGTCAGCATGGTTTCTTTTCTCATCATTTCCTTCAGTTCATCTTCCTCCAGATTTTGCGCCCGGGACATATAGAGCTTCGCAGATGCATCCGCAAGTGCATCCAGCTGATCGGCAATTCCCCGGAGCTGTTCAGCGTTCCCTGATGCACAGGTCCATGGATTATGTAAAAACATGGAGGTTCCAAGACCCATGTGGATCTCATTACATGCCATGATAATATTCATGGCCACGCTGTATGCCATTCCATCTACATAGCCAACGATCCGGCTTCCCGCCTTTTTCTTCTGCACCAGAAGATTGTAGATCGAAACTCCTTCACCAACCTCACCTCCTGCACTGTTCACATGCAGCTCGATGTCTGCACCATCCGGAATCTCTTCCAGCCGATCTCTGAAATATTTCGCAGAAGTCTCAGAATCTTCATATTCCCATGTGTTCCAGTTAAACTTTCCATCCGCCCTTACATCGTCGTACACATACAGCTTATGTACATGTGCGCTCTGTTCAAAACGGTATTTCATCTCATGTCTCTTCTCATTTTTCATAATTCTTCCTTTCATCCTCTTTTCATTCATAAAACTGCATTTGCTTCATGAGTCCATGACAATATTTTTCGCCTCATCCATGCCGGAATAGTTCTTTGTCAGGAAATGCCTTTTTGACCACTCCTTATTCAGAGGAGCGTCTCCGGCTTTTTTCCGGATTTCATCAATATTCCATCCGCCGCACGAAATCATTTTGTCTGATGCCTCTGCCAGCTCTGCAGCAGACATATGCATGATCGCAGACGTGTCAATCATTTGATAAGTACCATCCAGCACTTCTTTCCGATAAAGCTTCCGGTTATTTTCAGTCTCGATCATGGAAGCGATCGGATCGATGGCAAAAGTAATCAGATTCCGGGTAAGAGCCGTCACATCTGCAATATCTCCCTTCAGCAGCGCCGGAGGAACCTGCAATGCGTTGGCAACCCGGCTGTAAATCTCTCCCGTCATATCCGTGACATCCTTGACTTCTGACGTTGATTTCTTCGACGCCTCCGTGCCTTTTATCTGGTAATCAAATCCCCGAAACAGCGGCAGGACCGCATTTGGAGATCGAAAATACTGCTTAAACTGTTTATTGATCAGTTCCGTGTACACATCATTGAAAGTTTTCGGTGTTCCGTCTTCTTTCACCCCATAATTTGCACTTGGGGCATTTGCATCAATGGACAGGATCCCGCGCTCCCCACCTGCCTTGTACAGCTTCTGTACGGCTGACTTCAGCATGGAATCATAGTCCAGCATCAACTGCTCCAGAAGCGCTGTGATATTCCGATTGGACAGGCGATAGAACAGCACATCCTTCATCCGAAACGGCTTCTGGAATGTGTATGGTACCGCCAGGCCATTTCCTTCATCTCCGGATATGGTCACATTTTCGAACATATCCTGTCCCAGTGCATTCTGAATATGGGTATAGCTGTCTGCGATCAGAAACTCTCCACCGCTTCCCTGAATAACCAGGCATTCATTTTTGTAGATCAGCGTCCATACCAGCTTCTGCTTGAACTGTGCTGCATTCATATTTGCATTTGGTTCATAATTCCAGCGATAATACTGCTCTTCTCTGATCTCCTCCCATTTCCGAAAGGTCCTTACCTCACACATGGACAATGCATTGGCAATGATATTGATTCCGGAATGAAGAGCAAAATCATAGACAGCCAACCGGTCCCACTCTGCTTTGTTTATGTATGCTTCTACATCCTGTGTGGATACCACATACTCCTTCCCGCCAAGTGTTTTTCCTCTTATAAATCTCCAGAAATCTGTAAAAACCGACATATCCCACTCTCCTCAAAACACCACCACATCCAGGCTGATACTGGGAAACTCTCCTTCTTCCGGCAAAAACGAAAGGCAGCACATGGAAGCAACCCAGCCCATAAAGCCGTCCGTCTTCCGAAGCTTCGGTTCCTGCTTTCCGTAATAAGTATTTCCCTTGCTGTCCAGAACCTTCTTGCAGTTATTTGCATACCAGCACATCATCCGGTCCCATCCCGATACGGCGTGACGCAGGAATGCACTGTTGATAACAGCGCTGGCTTTCGTGATATCAGATGGGCGCACCAGATATACTTTTTTATTTTCCTTGTCATACGCATCAAATCCCACTGCTTTAAACGCCTTATTCAGCCATGTAAATCGGTAGTCATCGCATCCGATCATCATGATATTGTACTGCCTCGCATATCCCGCAAACCATTCAGCCGGCACCTCTGGCGGTATCTCCACGTCATCTATGATCGTGCAGATTCCCTCTTTCGCCCATTTCCGGATGGGCGCCTGGATGTTCGGAAGGTCTCTGGATTTTGAGCAGATAAAGGAATGATGAACCGTCACATACTGGTTCCCCTTCCGAAACGTCAGGACGCACCCACAAAAATCATTCGTTTTTGTGTAATCCACTCCGCCCACGCAGTTCATACCTGTCCTCAGTTCAAACAACGGCTTCTTTGTGCATTCCACAAGGTCTTCCCATTGCGCTACCGCCATCTGCGGATCCGATATGGGATAATTGCAGCGCTTTGCCAGAAATTCCGGAAAATACTCCGGTGTAAACCGCATCTTTGTGATCTCCTGCTCGATCCGCTGGCGGAGCGTCGCAAACTGCGGATAGGCAAGCGATGGATTTGCCTTGACGATCTTATTGACATCCTTCCATTCATCTTCTTCCTCAATCCGAAACCAGTTCACGAATACCCGGTTATCCGGATTGTATTCCTGAAGGATCACCCGGTTCTGTTCCTTTTCATCGTCCAGAACACCGCCCCGTACATGCCCGTCTGTTGTAATCGTGATCTCTCTTGACCACTTCATCTTTCCCAGACCGGACTGCAGAGTGTTCATGTTCGTGGTACTGGTATACTGATGCTTCTCATCGTAAATTACACAGCCGGTCCGTTTGGAGTCCTTATTTTTCGTACTTGTGGTATTCAGCCGGAATGCAGCATTCATCTTTTTTCCTACTACCTTTTCCGCATAGGCTTTGAAATTTGCATTCAATGTTTTTTCATATCTTGGATCCACAGGATCCCTGATCAGATCCCCGACATCCAGAATAGAGGTACTCGCCTGGTCTTCTCCATTGGCAATCAGATCCACGTTATAGCCCTTCACCCCATGCAGCGGTGAAATAAAATAGAGCGCCAGAAAGTCGATAAAACCATTCTTTCCGGCACCCCGTCCGATAATGTCCCTGATCTCATGAAAATAAATGTCGTCTTCTGCTCCCTTCTGTCGCAGGAAGACACCCGTGATAATGGCAAACTGATACTTTTCCCACGGAAGCAGCTCATACGGAAAGTACTTCTGCAGACTCAGGCCTTTTCTGATTCTCTCCGCATCCACATATACATCCGGGCGTTCCAGTACCGGAATAATATTATTGTCAATCGCAAGTTCCTGTTCCCTGCAGTGTTCTATATGGTTTCCTTTGATCAGATAGAGCCACTCATCAATATTTGGCTCATAGGTCGTCACTCTGATCACTCCCATCTCTGGCTGCATTGTCTGTAGATATATCCAGCTGCTTCAGTAACATCAGCATCTGTTTATTGATAAGCGGAATCTGCTTGACAGAAGGGTTATCCTTCTCTGCCACTCCTCCGTTTGCTGTCCTGTACATCAGACGCAGGCCATTCTCTTCAATATCATCTTTCAGCTGCTCTTTAAGGTCCCACATGGTCATGTAGTCTTTAATCTGGTCTATGAATAAATCAATATCCGCGCCTTTTGCTTTCAGCTGGTCTTCCAGAGATGTTTTTACTCTCTTTCTGACCGTCTCACGTTTAATCACCCCATGTCAGCCACCTCCTTCCTGCGCGCATAACAAATGAAAAACCCGCTAAGTCAGAGTGGCGCCGGTCTCCATATGGATGAGAGTTTTTCATTTTTTTGACCCGGGGGTATCACCATTTTTCTGCAGTAATCACCGTGGTCTTCTTTTTGTGTTTTTCCGGATGCGCAGCTTCATGGCACTCTGTACACAGACTGATCAGGTTACTGTCTGTCAGTGCCAGCTCCGGAACCTTCCTCAGATGTTCTTTATGGTGCACAGTATCAGCTTTTGTATATTTACCCTGCTGCCTGCAATTCTGACAGGCATACCGGTCCCGCTTCAATACGGCTTTCCTTTTGCGTTTCCATTCAGTTGTATGATAAAATGCCTTCCATCCTCTGTATGATCCGGCAGAAATCTTCCTGACCCATTCGCCAGCCTTTTTCTGTTCTTCCGTATATTCCATGCCTGCTGCCCTTCCCGGATTTTCTGCACACAAAAGAGACGACACCCGTCTGGATGTCGTCCCTGTTCTTTCGCTTCTCGATGATATCATCATAACATGACCGGACCGGACATTCTAGGACATCTTATCCTTTTTCGGAAACTGAAAATGCGCCAGTGCCTTTCCATGGAGCCGTGTAATGTGTCTTTCAGAATATCCCATCTGCTCTGCGATCTCCCACCAGTTCAGTCCTTTTATGTAACGGTAAAACAGAATATCTCTCTCCGTTTCACTGTCCAGGCACCTGATCTGAGCAGAAATCTCCTTATGAACCACCATTCTCCGATATTTTTCCTGTATCAGATTCCGCTCCAGTTCGTCCAGCTCTGCAGCATATCCGGACATATCACTCCGGCCGGAACCATGAGGCATCCCGTCATTATTTACAGATATTGACAGTTTCATGGTTCGGAGTTCCGAAAGTTCCGCTTCAATCCGGTTGATTCTCCGCACATGCCCTCTGTACTTCAGAAGATACTCCTTTTTCATTTCATTTTCCTTTTCCATTGATACCCGATACCTCCAGAAAAAACTTACTGTGTTATCTCCATCATAATATATAAAAGCGGACAAATCGGACAAATCCGGAATTTCCATATTTTTCATATTGCCTCTACATATTCCCGGAAGATCTTTGATATCTTTTCAGCGGACACATAATGTCTTGCTGTTACTCCCTGCGGCTTATGACCCATATACAGTCCTGCTTCATCTGTGCTTCCTCCCCGTCTTACTATATTGGTCGCTGTTGTCTTCCGAAACAGATGCGGGTATACCCGCCGATCCAGCCCTGATCTCTGTGCGATCCGTTTCACCTGTGCATATATTCCACTTTGCGTCAGCACAGCTTTTCTATCTCCCCTCAGGTGCGTAAACAGCGGCTCACTGCTCCTGACCGTGAGCCCTCTTTCTTCCGTAATATATTCCAGGAGATATTTGATCGCCACTGCATCCAGATACACGTTTCTATAGGTATCCGTCTTTTCTCCGTATATGAGTACTTCTCCCGTGCCCCAGTTAATCTGGTTAATATTGATATATGGAATTTCACCTTTTCTGGTCGCTGTACACCGCAGCCATTCCAGCAGCGCCCGGTCACGTTTATCCATGCATCCTTCTTTCAGCTGCTCGACTTCCTCCGCAGTCATGTGATCCACCGGCTTCAGTACCTCTCTGAAGCATTCAATATCTTCCATTGGATTCTCCATGATAAACTTCTGTTTTTTCATCCAGACAAACAGAGAATTCAGCTTTCGCCTTTTATTATTCATAGAAGCGCCAACGTTTCCTGCTTTGATTTTCAGTCGCAGATAATGTTCTATATCTTCCCTGTTGACCTGTACCAGCGGCTTGTTGATGTATTGCAGGAATTCTCTGGCAGTTGCCATATATACTTTCATTGTGGACGGTTTTAGAATCAGGCTCCTCTTAAGTTCATACAGCTCCAGTATGTATTCATTCGTCATATTAACAGTTGCCGGAAGTGTCACTGCTTCCACAATCTCCACATAATACAGTGCCTCTGATAAAACCGTTTCCAGTATTGCCAGTTCATTTTTTCCCAGCTGATATTTCATTTTCATCATAATTTCATTCTTAAATATTTCTTTGCGTGTCACAGCCATAATTTCCTCCTTGTCTGCTTCTGGAGAAAGTGCTATAATATTTTTACATGACAGGTGTATCTATACAGCACTTTCGACGGCAGAAGATGTTACCGGCATCTTCTGTCATTTTTTTATTTGTTTCCACGGAACACAAAACCGGACAAAGATATTATTGCCCGGTTCTGTCACCCATGAATCTTTCAACTTTCTTCCGGCAGGACTCTGCTGAATACTTATGCCCCATTCTGGCAGCCACCTGCTGCCAGCTCAGATCATACAGATATTTAAACCTTATGATCCGGCACAGGCAACTGTCCTCAATGGACTGTATGTACTCTTCCGCTTCGTTTTCCAACCGTAAAAGTTCTGTCCGCTTCTTCTCCATGAGTGATTTTCTCTTCTGTAAATATTCTGACTGCTTATTATCCCCTTCCTTTCCTTTTAATATTGAAATTTTTCTTTCCACGTAACCTGCTGCCTTTTCCAGATCCCGAATCTCTTTTCTGATATCTGAAAGCTGCTTTAAAATATGCCTGGTCAATCTTACCCTCCTCTCTGACCTGCTGCCTGCCGATATCATTTATTCTCTGTTATATTTCTTTTTCAGCTTTTTAAAGCGCTTCTTCATCTCATTTACCAGTATGGCATCGTTCCGCGGATCGAAGCGCATCGGATTCTTTTTCAGACGTTTCCTTCCGGCAATCCGCTTTTCCATATAACTGTCACAGATAAAAATTGTATATCTTTTACCGCATTCCGGACAGATAAAGAACTGTTCCACAATGTCCTTTCCATTTCTTTCATGATCAATCACTTCCTCTTGAACATTTATTTTTATTTCTGTACCGCATTGATCACATATACATGTATTCATATTACAACCTCCTACTAACATTTCTTTTCCGGACCTTCTTTATATCTTTTTTCCTGCCTGTGGTCTTCTTACAGCTCCTTTTTCTTAATTCAGTTTCCTATCTGCTCAAATTCTGCCTCACAGGCTTTCTTTTTCCCCTCCAGATAATCAATAATAATCTCTATCAGTTCCGGATCTGCATCCAGTTCTATTCCATGTGCAAATTCATAGTGCGGCATCAAAATGACTTTTTGCTTTATAAGGTTTAATCTGAAAAAATAGAGAAGCTGCCATCTTGCGTCATGGTCGTCTCTTCTTTTCTCCAGTGCCTTCTTTGCTTCCTTGTCTTTTGTTTTCTTGGTGGAAAATCCAAACTTAATCTCTGTGAGTAAATCTTTGTATTTCTCTATTTCCCTGTTAAGTTCTGTTGCTTTATTATATTGCTCCTTAGTCAATGTTTACCTCCACTATTTTTCAGTTTAGTTTATCAGTTCCGGATTGTCGAAAATGTTGCCGATAACTTCGCAATCCTTATAAACTGAACTAAGCAAGGTGGAAAACATATCGTGGGTAATTCCAAGTGCTAAAAATTCAGATTTTTTAAACTGCACCTTTATATTTCCCACTCCATCATGTGAAAGAATATCCCCCTCAAAAATCTTCCTGCCGTTTCTGTCGGTCAGGCCGGTGTACTGGCAGACGGTTTCGGGGTCTATCTCAATTCCAGAATCGCAAACAGACCCGAGTGGAAGTATATACGTCTGTTCTTCATAGATAAGAGCGTATTTAAGAAAATACCCTTCCTCCCACCTGCCATTATCGATCCGCTTCCCACGGAATAATATTTCTCTCATCTCCTGCCTCCGCTAATTCCTGATATTTTTTCAAAGTATTCTTTTTTGACAATCACATAACCATTGTCTGTCTTTATGTAATTTTCACTACAGATAAATGGTTTTTTACTCAGATTATCAATAACTTTTTCTGCATCTCTAATACTCATCATTTTTCTCTACTCCACTAAATCCTGATATCAATCTATTTTCAGATCAACATATCCGACAACCTTTTTAAACTTTTTAGTATTCAATCCTTTGAATACCATTCCGTCTTTCCTTCCGTATCCCATAAAAAATCCGTCGTAGTCCATGCAGGTTATTACAATTTCTCCATAATAGCCATTATCTGTTACAACATCTCCTGTCCGGAACGATCCCTCAACTGTTCTTCGTACAGCTGGAGCAATAACATTTTTATACGCCTGAGCAGAAAATACTTTTATTATCTGCTCAGCGCCACCTTTTCTTTTTATCACAAGACCATCTTCGCAGTTATGTAAAATCCATCTGGCGATCAGGCAACCTATTTCGTTAATTATTCTTTTCTTCATCTTTGCTTTTCTCACTTCCGTAACCTCCTAAATCCTGTTTTATCGAATAATCCCGTCTTCATGTTCCACCTCCTGTAATTTACATATAATTGCTCATTCCAGTATATTTTTTTCTTAATTCAGAAAATATTTCCGGGTAGATAAATTTATATGTTTCCACAATTCCTTGAAATATGGCATTTCTTATGCAAAAGTATGTCAATTCATTTCTTATTTTTCTTCGGTCAAATAACGGGTTATCATAGCAAGATATATATGGGAGATTGTTAGATATAATATATGCCCATACGTCATCATCTGTCAGCTTCCCTATCGGGCAGCACGTAACACTATTTCTTATTTTTGAATAGTATGTCAGGCCACGGCTCCCGATTGTCATTCTCCTTTGTTTGCTTTCTGCTTTTCTCATGCCAATAAAATGCAGATCATACCCATTCGCTTTAGAAATTTTATCAGATTGTTTTCCAAAATCTGACGCAACTTTCCTTACTAGACTCTTCTCCAAATCATTTGACGGAACGACAAAAAATCTCCCCGCTTCTTCCCATGCTTCTTTGGAGCTATAGCACTTCAACCTGTATAGATTAAGACTATATTTTTCAGCCATCATATCTGCCATATCCAAATTCATCTTTGGATTTTCATATTCACTGTAAAAAAATTGTATTAAATCTCCATTGAATCCAGATTTTAAGCAAATGTCGAGCATGACAGTACTATCTTTTCCACCAGAGTATGAAAGCGCATGATTGCCTCCAATTTCTTTAATTGCTTTTTGCACTGTCTGAATTGCTTCTTCGATCCTGTGCTTATATCCCTTTGTTTGGGAGTGCAAAAGATACATTTCTCTTTCATCTTCCGTTATCATGCGTTCATTATCCTCTCTCCTGTAATTTCGGATTCATCATCTATAATAACGTTTGGGATATAACACAACGCCATATTTTTTGATTTCCAATATGGCGGCAAAAGGGAGCATTGCATAATTTTATATCCTTGGCTCTCTGGCTTATATTCTTCTACTGGCATGGGGCGCATAAGTCCGTATCTTCCATTTGTACTCCAATCATCTGCAAATGGTTCAACAATCCATTCCCTCACCATCCCCCATCCTGCGGCCGGCTTCTTGCCAACCGCAGGAATATATGATAATAAATCTCTGATCTTATCAATCGTTCCAACACCATAAAACTCAATATCAGATATTGTACGGATTATTTGTGGAAAATGGTACGCTTTTAGTGTTCCGGCTCCTGTATCTATCTTTCCTTTTGCATCCAGGTATTTGCCATTTTGTCCGCTTGTAAAGTCTGGGTGCTTGTTCCAGTACTCAATGTGATGTTCATATTGAGCATAGAATCCACAGCTTGCAGAATACCGAATGCCATTATCCATATTTATTTGCGTCAATGGTAGACCAAAATGGTATTTCCAGTTCTTATGATTCTCTTTTCTTTCGGTCCCATTAAATACTTCTGGCGCATATTTCAGAAACCACGCATGATACAGGATAGCATCAAGAAACAATAGTCCATCAGTACTGTTGATTCTTCCATCCATTAATTTGCAAGTTACTTTGAAAGGTTCTGTTATTTTTTTACTCATTTTTCACCGCCCCAAGAAACTTAATAATTTCTTCTGAATTTTCAGCAATAAATTGGTTATATTCATGCAGCGCATTTCTTGCTTTATCACATAAACAGATATTTCCGTTTTTAATCATTGCGAAAAATTCCCCATCTGAAATAAGCTCAGCTTCGCAAAGTCCAAATCCTTTTCCTCCCATTCCTCCTAAAACCGGAGAGCAGGAAAACTCTTCCAGCGCCGCCACAAATACCCCCAATTCAATATCCGTATTTGTACAGAGGTTGATAATGTGGTACAGTTGGGCTCCCGGCACGAGATATTCAACTTCATATCTCATCTGTGTGCTGGCGGAGTCCTTGTCTGTATTATCATTATCTTCCTGCATATATCCCTGATAATTTACATTCTTCGAATCATCAAACCTAGTAAAGTTGATAGTTCCAGTCAGGCTCTTCCAACTGATGTTTTTTAATTCACTATTTATGCAGTCAATATCAGGAACAATTCCATGTGTTTCCTGGCATACAGGCAATGCAAAGCCCTGCGTCATCTTTCCAGCTAATATCTGGTTTCCAACACCGGACCCGAACAGGGATATAACCGGGAGTAATCTCCTGTAATTTTTCGCCTGATCTATATCCGTGGACATGGATCCAGAAATATTGCCGCCACTGAAGAGGATATTGAATTCTTTTTTTCCGACCTTTGCGTTTAACCGGTCCAAAAGGTGCCTTGCCGCGCAATCTCGGAGTGTTCCTCTGACGGAATTTCCTGTGAGTGCAAAAACTTCCTCAACTTTTCCGTTTGCAGCGATTCTTATTGTATTCAGGAAGCTCACTGTGCTTTCGCTTTCTCCGATATGCGAAAGTGGTTGCACCATCGTGTAAATTGTCTCAATCTTCATTTTTCACATCCTCCTGCGCAAATACTTTTTCTCTTTCCAATCTATCTCGTACAAGAAGTATTACAATCTGCGTTTTGCTATATAAACATTCCACAATTTCCTTTCCGTTTTCCTCATCATCAAAAATCTCAAGTCCAAAAACTCTTAAATCTCCTACAAAAGACATAATGGAACCGTCTTTTAAAACCGCCGCATTTGTGGCTGAAATGTCGTTCCGCATCCAGTAAGGATTTATGGTAGAACAGGCAATTTTCCGCTTGAACGAATTAACAAAATCATCAATCCCTTCGCTACGCTTTGCTGCTGCCTTTGCAAATCTTTCAATTTGTCCCCACATGTCAAGTCCAGATGGACCCCTTTTCGCATCTCGGCTTTTGTATATCACATATACAAGCATTGCCGCCTTTGCCTTTATTTCATTTTCGGTGTTAAACCCAAGCAACATATCGCTTTTTCCTCCTCCATTTTTTGTGATACTTCCAGCGCAAGATTAAACATTTCACTTTTGCGCAGATTTTCCATTTTCAATATCAAGCTTTCAAAATCATATGTATTCAGTTTATACTTTTTTATCACGCTTCTTGGTATCCTCACAGATAATATATTATCTTTAGTAAACCCAACTCCCCTTAATGCTTCAATATCCGTAATAATCTGTTTTATTTTGCCATCAACAGATATTGTCATTTCTTCCAGGTTGCAAAAGTAATTTTCCATCGAATATGAAACTTTTGACTTTGAAAACAGGTGTTTCTTTTGTGAAGTTGGCAGTATCATAACAAATGGCGGTTCCGGAGGATTGAGAAGATATTCTCTAAACTGTTTTCGATTGCATAAATGCAATATTTTTTCCGCCACAATAGGATATCGAAATAAGATAATTCTTCCAACCGGATTCATTCCAATACAGAACGCGCATGCTTTGCATATATGTGTTGCCTCCGGCTCTTTGTGTATGGTCCAGTCCATATAATTTGATGAAAACATCTTTTTTATTGGAATCCCTCCATTCGTTTCCTGCCCACACAAATTGCACAATCCGTCATATGTTTTATTATAATCTTTGTTTTCTTCCGGTATAGCAAAATCAACCTCTTTTATTACTTGCTTTCCTTTCATATCTGATGTTTCATATAGGATTGGTTTTGGTGTATTTTTCCACGCATTATATATGATCTCTTGCGGTGTTTCCATTCCATATTCCTCCCCAGGCAATCCGCCCTCTGGCTGATTAACATTTCTTTCCTCAACAGCCTCCTGCACCATTTTTTCCTCTTTTAGGAGTCTTATATTCCGTACAGTGCTCCTGCCAGTCTTTTCATACCGGGCCATCAGCTTCAACAGCCTTCCTCTGCAGACGCTCACCGGACAGTCTTCGCAGCAGGACTGTATTGTGTTTCCAAGTTCTGATACACCTCTGTAATCAGATGAGCGCCGTTCGCAAAATTGTACCTGTAATACTCAGCTCCGGCCTTTGCAGACTTTCCGATCTGCGTTACATCCTTTGCACGGATCCCCCTGTTTTTGCACCAGTTTTAAACATAACTCCCCATCCATAATGCAGGCAGGGGGAACATATCCCTGCCTGATGCACATTTCTTTTAATATGTCCATGCTCATTCCTCCATCAGTCTATCCTGACATCACTGTCATTCCTTCGGATTTCCAGCTCAATGCCGCATTCCTTCCGCAGCACTTCAATCTGGTCCTGCCACGCAATATAGTCCTCTGACAGACAATCCGTCTGGAATCTGAATTCTTCAATAAAACGTTCAAGCCTTTTCTGTCCGTATCCGAACTTATTATGTAATACATAAGCTGTCATAATCACAAAAGTGTCGACCATGTTGTTTTTGATACGCATCACGACCTCATCCAGAACGGACCTGGACACCCGACAGGGCAGCCCTGTAATATTCCTCATCTTCAGATCCGCTTCCAGCCCTTCGACACCTTTGGCTTTTGCAATCCGCAGCGCCTGCGCCATTCCTTCCAGCCGCGCCTGCTCTTCTTTATTCCCGGCCACTGTTCCTCCTTTCAAATCACATATTTACTGTGTGCCTGTTCAAGATCCTTTTCACTCAGATCCAGATATATCTGTGTAGTGGTCAGTTCCTCATGACCCAGCATTCTGGATACCTGCTCCAGAGGCATTCCTCTTCTTAATGCCAGAGTGGCACATGTCCTGCGGAATCTGTGGGGATGTACATTTTCAACGCCTGCATTCCTTCCTATCTTCCGACACGTACTTTCTATAGAGCCTGCGCTCACATGTCCGTCTCCAACGTTCTCCTCATATCGCCACCAGCTTTTTTTAGTTCTGTTTATGGAACACCTGCCTTTTGTTTCAGTTTCTCATAACTTATGTTATCCTCACATGGCGCCCCTGCAGGCCGTTTTCATAGTCAAAAATGTTCATCTGGTAATCCTGACGGTAATTCATCCATACAGTCTCCGTTCTGGCAGCCCCGCCTTCTGCACAGCTCTGAAACTGCCGTTTTTCCCAGCCGTGCAGATAATCGTTGTACATTTCCGACTCGTATCCGGAGAGCATGATCTTCGCCGGACTCTGCAGGATCAGCCGCAGCAGCTTCTCATGGTCGCTGTCTGACATCTCGTGCCTGTACTGCTTCCGCTTTCCCTTTCTGGATCCCAGCACATACGGCGGATCCAGATACATGAAAACATTTTCATGCCCGAATCTCCGGATCACTTCCAACGCCGGCCGGTTCTCAATCTGCACCATCCGCAGACGATCCGCAGTCTCCAGAACCCATTCCGGAAGCTGATACCAGTCCCACAGTGCATAGGCCCGTTCCCGCCCCTGCACGTCGTTCTTCCATCCGACTTTGTATCCATCCGTACGGAAGCCGTGTCCCTGCCAGCACCGGATCAGGAAGCCTGCTGCCCGCTGGAAGCGGCTGGCATACCGCGCCGGAGCCGCTCCCTCAAACTGCTGCTCATACAGCTCTCTTGCATATGGCGTGGTTATGAGCAGCCTGGCCAGACGTTCGGAATCCTTTTGGATACACCAGAACAGGTTCGTCACATCCGAATCCAGATCATTTACGGTCTCGATCGGTGAAGGCCGTTTGTGAAACAAAAGAGCCAGGCTGCCTGCATACGGTTCCAGATAACTGTGATGATCCGGGATCAGTTCCACAAGATTCCGGGCGATCTTCCACTTGCTTCCCGGATATTTCAGCACCGGCCTCATACTTTCTCCTTTCCCCCTGATCCATCCCCGGAGCTGCCATCCGATATTGCAGGGGCATTCTGTTCAGCATCACATAACAGCCCGGCATTCTGACTCTCCAGCAGCTGCCTCTCCAGCTCGCCCATGTCATAATCCCGCTGTTCAAAATTGCTGAATCCCGTTGCCCGTGCTCTGACAGCGCCGGCTTTCTTCCTGTCCTGCCTGTCCCAGTCGCGCAGCTTCCCCTTCCAGTCCGTGATCCTCTTTCTTCCGGACATCCATTTCCGGGAAGAATAGTGACGGAAAAAATACTCTGCGTCCACGACCAGCTCATGCTCCCGGCAATATTCAATCACATTCTCCAGGGTGGGCGGGGCGGACGGCCCCTCTTTCTCCCTTCTTTCCTTCTTCCCTTCTTTTTCTTCTTCTATTGTTGTTAGTTGACTGTTAGCTGACTGTTGATTGTCTGTTAGACAAATGTTGGTTTCCATGTTAACGGTCTGGTACTTACTGTAATTTTTTACTGTAAATACGCTGAATTTTGACTGTCTGGTGACTGTTAGTTCACCTGTGTTTTTCAGATTTTTTACCGCTGTTCTTACGTTCTGAATGGAAAGTCCGGTTTCACTGGCCAGGTTCTGGTAGGAAGACGCAAGGGAACCGCGGGGGATATCCACACCCTGAAACCTTCCGTCTTTCCAGTTTGCTTTCAGAATCAGATGGATGAACAGCTTGAACATATTTCTGTCCTTATACCATTCCCACTCCAGAATCCCCCGGTCGATCTTTATATGCCCACTCATAACCTCTTATCCATGCTTTTCTTCTGATATGCCCTTTCGGCAGCAGGCCGGGAGCCAGAGCATGATGCCTTCATTCCCATGCACTCCAATCTATAAATATTTACTCATGATATCCCGCTTGGACTGTGGCTTCTTCCCTTCAGGCTTTTTTCTTGGTGGATCCATCTCTTCAAGGAAATTCACGCCTTTTTTCAGTCCGCTCTCTCTTGCAGCTGCCAGATTTTTCTTGATCAGTTCCTTATTATCCGAAACCTTGTTATAGATCATATCCAGGCGCGTCTGCGGATAAGTCAGACCGGACAGGCAGCAGATGGTTCCATTGTCATTAAACGTCTGGAAGTTGTCGATCGGCGTTCCGACTGCTGTCTCCAGATCAGACATCTGTACATTTCCGGCCAGAGAAGCAGCAATATATTTCACAGCACGATCCGATTCCAACGGAGCAGATACTCCCGTCTGGATTTCCCGGATCACATCTGCACTTTCTCTTGCCGGGCTGCTGACTGCCATGGCCATTCCATGCGCCTTCAGGGTTTCCATGATCTCTGCCTGGTCAATGTTTCCCTTTATGCTTTTATGCTTCTGCGGAATCTCCAGAAATGCTGTAAATGCATCCACAAATGCTTCATTCAGTTCAAATTTATCTCCCTTCTGGTTATCAATGATAAAACATGCAGATGTTCCTGCGATCTCCGTCAGCTCTGAAAAGCATTCATAAGAGTTGATATGTGCCTTCACGCTTTCATCCGGTGCCGGCATGATCGTAATGGATCCAATGTCCTTTCCCTCATCGATCAGCAGATCCACCAGCATCGGACCGCCACCTGATCCGCTGCCGCCGGCACTGGCAAAAATAACAAAGGTCAGTTCCGCTTTCACCTTCGCTTCGATCTCCGATGCAATATTGTCAAAATCATCCATGATAAGCTGTTTTGCCTTGTGACGGTTCTTATGACATCCCTCTCCTTCCGGGATGTGATATTTGAATTTCGCATTTTCAAGCGTGTCCAGATCTTCCTGTGACGTATTGATATACAAAACCGGATACCCTCTCTTTTCAAGCAGATAGCCGATATTGCCTCCTCCCTGTCCCAGCGCTACAAATGAAAACCTGTTTTTCATGATCCGATCCTCCTCTCCTTTTCCTCATATCTCAGTTCTTCCAGAAAATCCGTGCCTGCTGCCGTAATATAAAACGTGGCAGCGCGCCCCTCTTTCAGACCCCGGCCCACATAGCCGCGTCTTTCAAATTCCCTGGCTTTTTTAAACAGCGTATTTTCCTTTACTCCGAAGTCCTCCGCAAGGGAGAGCTCCCGGACTGTCATGGACGACAGTCTGCTTGTCGCTTCCTTCTCTCTCAAAATGGAGAGAAAGATAAACCCCAGTCTGTTCATGGTCCTGCCTCTCCTCTTCTCTGCGTAATCATGATTTGCTCTGATATATTGTGCTCATTCCTGCTTAACTCTTCTTAATTCTGATGGTACCCTCCGGTCACTTTGCAGACATGAAAATCACCAGTCCGACGCCTCGTTGAACTGCCGCATCTGTTCTTCCATGCTGAGCTTCAGATAAACGGATGTGGTGCTCACGCTGGAATGTCCCATCAGATCCGCCAGCAGTGCAATATTGGAATTCTTCTTCAGAAATTCAATAGCAAACAGATGCCGGAACGCATGCGGATGCGCCACCTCTTTGCGGATCCCGTATTTTTTCGCCCAGCTTCTGATACTGGCGGCAACGCTTCGGTTGTTCAGCGCTCCTCCATACCGGTTTACAAACAGCAGATCCGTATCCGTCTCCTGAAAATACCGTTGAAAATACTCCCGGCTCCTGCGGATCAGAGACTGCGGGATATAGATCCGGCGTACTTTTCCCTTGGTCCACATCTCACAGTATCCGGCCGTAAGACCGTCCCTGCTCAGGCGGACAAATTCGCTGACCCGCGCCCCGGTATGAGCAAGGAAGCTGATCAGCCAGTATCCTCTCTCATTTCCGTCTCCTTTCAGTCCGGCAAGAAGCCGCCGGTATTCCGTGATGGATATGACATTCTCCACAGAGGTACTCTGATGAATCCGGATACCCTTCACGCAATACTCGGCATGTCCAAGAAACATGCAGAACTGGTTCAGGGCCACCACCCGGTTATGAGCCGTCTTCGGCTTCCACTGCTCCAGCTGCCGCTTCTTGAAATCCAACAGGTTCTCCCTGCTGATCTCCTGATACTGGCGAAAGAAGATCCGGACAGCCCAGATGTATGTATCAATAGTATTCTCCGACCGCTCCAGCTCTGTCAGATACCTTCTGAACGCCTCGATCTCTGTCTCCATGCCCCTTCACCTGACCTGTTACTTTTTTCCGCAGGTGGCAAAGTGTGATATGTAACCGAGACCCTCCGCCTGACTGTTCTCCGATCTCTCCGCACAGACCACTTCTCCCGCGGGGGTTACAATCTTCTCTGTCCCCTTCCTTCCGTTCCCCGGTATGCGGTAACTGATCAGTTCCGGATTGACCGGCATGTTCTTTCCCGCCTTCGTCCGGACCCACAGAATCCGCCTCCCGCAATATGCACATGTCCCAAATGGATCTGCCGATCTGCTCACTGGTCCCACTCCTTCCTTCAGATTGTCTTTTTCAGGGTGCAGTTAATACACCCATCCGAAAATACCCGGATGCTGCCGCCTGCACTTTTTTCTGTTTTCTTTTTTATAAATACCTCAGCTCCTTCCTGTAATATTTCTTAGTGGCCGGAGTCCGCAAACTCCATAAGCGGACCTGCCCGGCGACTGCTGCAGCAGGTATTCTGTCGCTTGCGGGCACCTGCAGCTGTACCCAATCAGCGCATGCGGGATTCGAACCCGCAATAACCGGAATCAAAATCCAGTGCCTGCCATTTGACAAATGCGCTACTCATACTCATCACGTTCGCCAAACAAATCATTTCGAAGCTGGGAGTGTTCGTCATCTGAAATATATCCTTCATCTACCATGCAAAAGAGATATCCTGTCAACCAAAGCAGGGACATGCCCCACTGGGCCGATATTTTCTCCCGTGCTACTTCCAGTCTTCCTGCTGGTACAGATACACACCGCCCGTCCTTTTTCAGCTTCTCAAACAGCTCTTCAAATGTTCTGATCATCCGTGTTTTTTCCTTTCTTTATTTTTTTCTGTTTCTTGAATTCGCAGGAAGGAATATTCCGCCTGTTAATGAAATATTGTAAGACCGAATGCCTACAGGCACCCAAATGGCACGGGCCGGAGTCGAACCGGAATATAAAATGTTGAGGATATTGCTTCAGAAGACCTTGGTGCCCCCGTGAGCTTCCCGCGCCGTATATAGGCATCCTTTATGCAGATGCCCTTTTTGCTGCTTCCCGTTTTTTTAACACTTCCAAGCAGGCCTGCGTATATCTCTTTTGGTATCCATCTGTATATGTAATTTTTACTTTTATGTCTTTTTTCACTTCTTTTCCCCTTTACCATTACTGTTCAGACAGGCTACTCCTTCATATCTCCGGCAGATTCTTGCCAGTTCTGTATCATCTCTGTGATTTTTTTCCAGCAGGAAGCTCCCTGCGCTTACATCCCTCCGGGGCTCCTGCTGCCTATTTTCCGTCCGCATCCGCTCATCTCCTTCCTGTCCTGCTTTTCCGTTAACCCTACCGCCTGATCCGGTCTTCCGCTTTCCATGTACCATCTCCGATCTATGTCAGTTCTCCAGCTTCCAGCTTCTCCCGGATCTCTGCCAACGTAAAGTCAAGCTTCACAACTTTGTCATAGACATAATGTGCTTCAACCGCCACTTCGCGGATTCCCTCTTCTTTCATGTACCTGGCCATGTCTGTGAAATTTCCGAATGTCCCAAATGATGTTTTCAGTTCCAGCATGATTCGTACCTCCTCCTTATACTACTTCTGTTTTCTTCGCCCTTGATCCCTCAGACGTAATCTGTGCTCCTATTAGAATCCACTTGATTTGTTGCTTCTGTTCTTTGGTAGCGCTGGCAAGAAGCTCTGCAATTTCGCTTGTTATATCTTTTACTTCTTCTATACTTACCATTTCTTTCTCCTTTCGAATAGTTGTTATACTCATATTATCATTGCAAAATGGGTATGTCAACCCTTTTAACTCATTTTTTTCTCTTTATATGGTTGACTTACCCATTTTGCAATGATATAATTCATACAAAAGGAGGTGACTACGTTGGAATTACACGAAAGAATCAAAAAGATAAGAGTTGATTTAGAACTAACTCAGCAACAATATGCCGATGAATTAGGAGTAAGCCGAGATACAGTCAATAATCTGGAGCGTGGCCGTATGCAGATTAAGGAAATGTATATTAGACTAATTTGCAAAACTTTTAGAGTAAACTATTTTTGGCTTACAGAAGAAAAAGGCGAACCTTTCATAGGTGTCCCAGACATCATAATGGATGATGTAATAGAAGAATATAACCTAGATGATACGGACCGGAGTCTGATAGAGGAATATGTAAAATTACCTCCCGATTCCCGTACAGTTATCAAAGAGTACTTAATGAATATATTTAAAAAGACGTTGGAATAAATTCCAACGTCCTAAATAAACAATCTGTGGACAAATTTGAAGATTTTTTCCAGTTTCTTATTGTCCGTAATTTGTTTCAGCATCCTTACAATGCATTCGAAGTATTCTTCATTACTCATATGTACCGCCTCCGTTCTTCTTTGGCAGAATATTTGTTCTACTTACATAGTATCAAATCAAATAGATGATTTCAATATTTTTTCGAACATTTGTTTGTTTATCTGCCTCTTACATAATATGAACGATCGGCTGGAAATTTTTAGACAGTAAAATTGAATTTGTCCCAGAATAGGGACACTTTTTAAAAATCTGTATAATATAAAGACGAAAATGGTACTTTTAAACCTTTGGCAATCTTTTCCAACGTATCCATCCGTGGACTTCTCTGTCCACTTGCGATCCGCTGCACAGTGGTCTTCGGCACACCAGTCATGATTGCAACTTGCCTCGTTGTCAGATTGTTTTTATACATGTACTCACCCAGTAATATTTTCATACTCTTATTTTGCACAAATTACTATGGAAACCTACTGGTAATATTTTCAAAAAATAAAAACGGCTCCTGCGCCAACAGGAACCGATTTTATAGATACTGTGCCGGATGTCTCCAGAAACAATATCCCCCAACGAGGATATTATATCATCTTTCTGGTGCATCTGGCAACAGGTGTATTTTTTGTACCCAAATTTTAAAAGGAGATGATATTATGAACTTCGCAAACTACGCCCGAAAATCTGTCTATTCTGACAAATCTGATTCTGTAGACAACCAGTACCGCATGGCTCATGATTATGCAGAGCTTCATTTTCCTGGACAAATCGATTCTTTTGTTCGATATTGTGATGAAGATTTCACCGGTTCCAACACCAATCGTCCTGATTTAAAACGAATGTTAAAGGATATCAAAGACGGTATGATTGATGTCCTCATTGTATACCAGCTTGACCGGCTTTCACGTGATGTTCGGGATTTCGCTAACATCTATGATATTCTTGAAGAGCATCATGTTAACTTCGTGTCGGTCAAAGAAAATATAGATACTACCACCCCGATCGGCAAGGCCATGATGTATGTTACTGTTGTATTTGCACAAATGGAGCGTGAAACTATCGCCGCCAGAGTAACTGATAATATGATAGGGCTTGCAAAAAAGGGGTATTGGGCAGGTGGACAAGCACCATGTGGATACGTCCGTAAAAATATTACAGTGGCCGGACGACAACATGTCACTATAGAGCCAGACCCGGACGGAGTGGAGTATGTCAAAGATATTTTCGATACTTTTTTAGATAATAATTTTTCACTGCAGTCCATGGAGACATATTATCGAAAAAAAGGAATCCGCACATTGAGAGGAGCCTTTTTTTCAACCACCCAGCTCCACAAGATTCTTACTATGCCGTATTGTGTAGAGGCTACTACTGCGGTGTATGATTATTACACGTCCAAAGGCTGTTCCATAGATCCGGAATCTCCCCGGGAAAAGTGGGATGGCACTCACGGAGTCATGATCTATGGCCGATCTACTGAAAAAAACAAAAAGCACCAGCTTCAATCTCCCGACAAATGGCTTGTATGTCTCGGTTATCACAAACCATTTCTCCCGGCAGATAAATGGCTTCGTGTACAACAACGATTTTCTCAGAACAAGTTTGACAGGGCAATGAAATATGACATTCCTCTTTTAAAAGGTGTCCTTCGATGTTCCTGTGGAGCTATTATGTCCGTTTCCCGTAAGAAGAAAATAGATGGTAGTGTTTCTTCTTGGTATTATTGCCTTAAACGAATGCGCCGAGGTTCCGAAGCATGTAATCGAGCTCAAATCAAAATTGAAATTTTAGATGAAAAAGTTATAAATATCTTCCAGGAAATAGAGCATGATCCAGAAACTATTTTGCAATACGCATCCACAGCCGTCAGACCAATGGCCGATCCACATTCCATTGACAGAAGCATTTCGTCCTGTGAATCCAAAATCCAGCGCTTAGCAGCTTCTCTTGCTCTTAACGAAAATTCTACCGCTTCAAAGTATATTGTGAAAGAAATAGAACAACTGGATCAGGAACTGCAAAAGCTCCGTGCCAAGCAAATCGAACTGTCTATTCAAAACCGCCAGAATCAGGCAGGTATCAAAAGTTGTCAGGAACGAGCTGTTGAAATAGGTAATCTTATCCGAAATTTCGAGACGTTTACTGCTGCAGAACGGAATGAAATCGCACGCAATGTAATATCAAAGTGTACCTGGGACGGAGAAACGCTTTTTGTTGCTTTCTGATTCTCTTTAATATCATGCGCCCAGTCGGACGCATGCGAAGCGATGCACGGATCAGATCCCGGATCGTGATCTCCTGACAGTCCTCTGCTCCAGACGCGCGGGTCTCCAGACGGACCAGATTCTCCACATTCTGAATCTGCAGTTCTGCGGTGTCTTCGATCACGATTACCCGTTCATCTTCCGGAATATATTCGGAGAGTGCATTCAGGAAAGTCGTTTTTCCGGACCCGGTCCCGCCCGCAATCAGAATGGAATATCCAGACCGGACGGCATCCTTTAAGAACAGCGCTTCCTCCTCGGAAAGGCTCTCCAGTTCCAGAAGCCTTTCCATGGTGACAGGGCTTTCCGGAAATCGTCGTATTGTGATGATCGGCCCGTTCACCGCTACCGGAGGAAGAACCACATGCAACCGGTCGCCATTCTCCAGTCTTGCGTCCACAATGGGCCGGGATTCATTGACGACCCGGTTGCAGGCGCCTGTCATCTGCTGGATGATATCCAGAATCCGTTCCCTGGAATAAAAATTCTTCTCCCAGCGCATCAGTTTCCCGCTCTTTTCAAGGAAAATGCCGTTCATGCCGTTGACCATGATCTCCGTCACCTCCGGTTCATCCAGAAGTTCCTGAAGCACATCCATCTTCCGAAGGGCGTGAAACAGTTCTTTTTTCAGCTGACATTTTTCATTCAGAGAAAGATGCTGCTCCTTCCCGCAGGAAAGCACGACGTCATCGATCAGTTCCTGCATCTCTTCATCAGGCACTTCTCTGCTCAGGTCTACCCGTTCGAGAATCCGGTTTTTCATTTCCAGAAATCTCTCTGATGTCTCTGGTACCTGTACCATGATGCCTCCTATTCCCTCAGCAGTCCCCGAACAAAAGTTCCCAGCTCCTGCTGAGGCAGCATAAAGAAATCTTCTTCACTGCATGGCCCCATACCGCATTCCGGCAGCTCCAGCTTCTGAAGTCTTTCCAGTATATCCATTCCGTCTGACACCTGAAGATGCTTCTCCCACTGTCCAATCCTGCCCTGTGAGAGCAGATCCGGACCGGTCGGTACATAGATACCGCTGCACTGCCGGAGCAGATCCGTCTCATGGCCTGTGATATTGCCAAAATCCAGTATGATAACGTCATAAGTGCTCTGTGTACGTATCAGATGCAGCAGGCGCTGCCATTCTTCGGCAGTAATCTGCTGAAAATCCGTATAGGATTCACAGGGCGGAATATAGTCCATCCGGTCCAGCTTCTTGATCATGCTGTTCAGCCGATACAGAAACGAAGCCTTATTTTGTCTGAGATAGTAAATCAGATCTGTCAGGTTCCAGTGACTTCCATCCAGAATCTCAGATAATCCGGAGCATTCTTCCAGATTCAGATATAAAACATTCCGATCTTCTGCAATCACCTGCCCCAAGGTAAGGGCAAATTTGTTTTTCCTGATCCCTTCTGACGGAGAATAGACTCCAATTACCCTGTTGTCCCTTTGTACCTGTGTATAATACGCATCCTCATCCTGATCTGAATAATAGTACATGATCTCCCGAAGAATATTTTCCACAGACTGATACTTGTACACAGCCGGGAACCTGTTCAGTTCTTTTGGCAGGCTTCCCTCGGATAAAAAGATCACACATTCATTCCGGATGAAATCTTTCAGTTTTTCATACCATTTTGCTGATATCAGCAGTATCTCAATCTCTTCCGCAGAAAGCGCTTTCACAAGCTGGTCCTGTTCGGTACACATCCTGACCTGAAACAGATGGCTTTTTTTCAGATTCACGTATTCTCTGAAAGCCTCCACATAGGAAGCTTCCGGATCCGCGATCCATAATCTTGTGTTTTTCACTTTTACCTCCTGCAACACAAGCCCCGGTTTCTTCATGCTGCAATTCTTAATGGAATCTGACTCAGAAAACATTTGAGTCCATGGCGAATGCCACCTTGTAGATAAACGTTTATCACATTTTTTATTATAAAGAATCCTGTTTCCACTGTAAAGGCAGTTTACAGTTTGTTCACAAATTTTGTCGAATACTCACAAAAACCGAAACGCTGCAATCGCATAAAGCAGGGTAACCCCGCTGAATCCAAGTGTTCCGGATGTCAGAAGACTGCACAGGTTAATTCCTACCGAACATGGAATCTCCCACGACGCCAGCAGAAGGTTGACCCCGTAAATCGAGATCGCACCCATCACCGCCCGCAGGCAGAAATTCAGGAAAAGTTCCGCTTTCCGTTTTACCAGTACCATAAAAAGCACCAGAAGACATGCACCTGCAATCACTGCGACTCCCATCTCTTTCTCCACTTCAGCCTCCCCCTCTCTGGTTTCACTATATGAAAAACACTGAAAAATATTCCCGTTTCCGTATAAATTTTCCAATTGGCGACTATACTGATAGTAACCAGTTTCCAATAACAGGAAGGAAAATGCAGATGAAACGCACAGAACCCAATATGAGTGCTGATCCCAGAAAACAGCAGCTTCTGGAGGACCTTCAAAAAGCGAAGCGTGCCATGGACTGCGCCTACTCCAACTTTGAAAACGTCATCGACCCGGATCTGATCGACTGTTCGATCTATGAACTGAAAGCGGTACAGATGCGTTATCAGTTTCTGCTGAAGCAGGCAGAGCTTCTGGACCTGACCATATGATCTTAGAGTTTTCGGATAAAACGGGCCAGGTCCGCATCACTGCCCATGACCATCATATGGTCTTCCCCTTTGAAGCAGTAGTCCGCATCGGGCATGAACACGGAACCATCCGCTTCCCGGATGCCGAGAATACTGATATTATAATTGACCCGGACATTCAGTTCTTTAATGCTTTTCCCCACCCACTCTTTGAAAGGGAGAACCTCATAGATCCCGTAATCTCCCAGATCTACAAAATCAAAAACATGGTTCGCACTGGATTTTTTCGCAACCTTCTCGGCAATGTCGCGCTCCGGATAGACGACCTCATCCGCCCCGTTCCGCAGAAGAAATTTTGCCTGTACATCCGTACTGGCGCGGCTGATGACCCATTTTGCCCCCAGCTCCTTTAAAAGGCTGGTGATCTCCAGGCTGTTCTGAAAATTTGTACCGATACATACGATACACCTGTCAAAATTCCGAACGCCCAGCTCCTTAAGCACCTCCGGTTTCGCACAGTCCCCGATCTGCGCGCCGGTCACCAGATGGAGGCAGGGCGCCAGACGCTCCTCCACCACATCCACTGCCAGTATCTCATTTCCCAGTTTGGACAGTTCCCTGCACAGATACTGCCCAAATCTTCCCATTCCAATAATCAAAAAAGATTTCATAAAGCATTTCTCCCAACTCAGCCAATATTGATGCGTTCCATGGGCTGGCGAAGCCCGGACCTCTGTTTTTTATCTGTAAATGCAAGGGCAAAGGACAGACTTCCGATCCTTCCGCAGTACATCAGGAGAATCAGGATGATTCTCGAACATGTCCCGGCCTGCCTTGTAATCCCCGTGCTCATCCCCACGGTATCTACCGCTGAAAATGTCTCCAGCAGCACATCCGTCAGCGGAAGGCCGTCCAGCGCACAGATGAGAAAGGATGCCGTTACTGCCAGTGTAAGCGTCAGCGTAAACACGATCGCCGCCTTTTCGATCATGCCGTTCTCCAGCCTTCTTCCATAGATGTTGACGCCGTCCCGGTGCTGGATCATGGACACCACATAGAACAGAAGCACCATGATCGTCGTGGTCTTCACACCGCCCGCTGTGGAACCCGGATTTCCTCCAATCAGCATCAGCACCAGCGTGAGCAGCTTTCCCGCGTCACCCATTGCCGCCACATCTGTCGTGTTAAAGCCTGCCGTTCTGGGAGTCACCGCTGCAAAAAGCGCTCCTAAAAACTGTCCGGAACCGCTCATGCCTGCCAGCACGCCGTTTCGCTCCAGGAGCCAGAACAGTCCCGTCGGCACGATCACCAGAACCAGAAGAGCGGTTAAAACCATCTTGGTGTGAAGCGTATATCTCTTCACATGGCAGCGGTTTTTATGCAGATCCCGCCACACGGAAAACCCAAGGCCTCCCACCAGGATCAATGCCGTAATGGTCAGATTGATCAGCCAGTCATCTGCATAACGGACCAGAGAACCATATTCTCCAAAGCGTCCCATCAGGTCAAAGCCGGCGTTACAGAAAGCGGAGACAGAATGGAAAATCCCATAATAGATCCCCTCCACGATCCCGAATTCCGGTATAAAACGCAGGGACAGAAGGCATGCTCCGATTCCTTCCGCCAGAAAAGTCCCTTTTATGATCAGCTTTGCCAGGCGCACCACGCCGCCAAGCTCCAGTATATTCACGCTGTCCCTCAACAGGCCCCGGTCCGCAAGACCGATCTTTTTTCCCATCATCAGAAGAATCGTCACGCCAATCGTCACAAACCCCAGGCCCCCTGTCTGTATCATGAGCAGGATCACCAGCTGTCCGAACAGGCTCCAGTGCTGATAGGTGTCCACCACCACAAGGCCGGTCACGCAGGTGGCGCTGGCGGCTGTAAACAGTGCGGACAGAAAATCCGTCCCCTCCCGGGCCCGGCTGGCTGCTGGAAGCATTAAAAGCCCCGTACCGCACAATATGATAATGAGAAAACCGACTGCAATCCACTGGACAGGCGTCAGGCTTCTTCGTATTTTTGTAAACATATAGATCCCCGCTTTCAAAAAACACGGATGTTTCCGGCTGTTCTTTATATTCAGAAACACGAAACCCCGAAATTGATTATGCCAACTGCATTGACTGGTTTTCTAATTCCTTAACGGTATCAAGAGATAACTCCGTAGCTTCCGCTATTTCCTCTAAAGACATTTTGCCTGATTTAATTAAATGAACCGCCGTCTTTTTTGCTTTATTCTGTACTGCTTCATTCCTCATGTTTTCCATAATTTTACACATAACAGCAACTCCTTTCTCATCCTGCTTAAAGTATCGCGCTTTTTCAGCAAGTGCTTCATAATTCATATCATCGGGATCCGTGCATGAAAAACCGCGCATCAGCTTTCCGATTTCATCATTTCCCCCGTATTTGCCATTCACATACAGGATATGCCAACCGTTACCAGACAATACTTTGATGTATCGGTTCTGCTGTATTCAAAAATATCACCTTCTTTCGCCACTTTTATTATACATCGGACAATACCTTTTGAAAACTGAATTTTTCTTGAAATCCGCTCACTAAAAATTTCAACCTTTTTTTGAACAATTTTTCACTTTCGGCATATTTACTAATTGTGTGGTGGGAATCTTGTAGAATTTAACTATACAGAATGAAATACAGCAGATGTGCTACCCTTACTATACCAGAGTATGCCCGCCTTGTAAACTGTCTTTTGCTGGAATAGGCGCAATTTTAAGGCTGCCACTGCTGCCAGCCTCTCGAAATCGCCATATCTGATATTAAGCCAGCTTTTCCAGCTCCTCTGTAAAAAGCTCCCCAGCAGAGCGGTAGCCATGTATTCTACGTGGGTAGCCATTTATCCAGCTCGCTATTTCTTCTATTTCCTCGTCGGTCTTATCGTCAAAGTTCGTCCCCTTTGGTACTTTGCGCCGCACCATTTTATTTGTTACCTCATTCGTGCCACGCTCCCAGCTGCTATACGGGTGGCAGTAATATAAATGTGTCCTCTTTTCTCCCTCTTCCAGTATGGAACGCTCTAAACCGTTCACGTCGGCAAACTCGCTACCATTGTCTACCGTGATTGTCTTAAATATCTGTCTAAACATATCCGCACCATATCTGCGCTCTAATCTATCCAGCGCCGCTACTACCGCCTCGTCTGTATGATCTGGCAACTTAAATATAATCTCGTCCCGTGTCTTTCTTTCCGTCAGAACCAGTAGCACGTTTTTAGATACTCCCCTCTTGCCTATGACGCTATCCATTTCCCAATGTCCGAACTCTTCCCGCCGGTCTATCTCTTCTGGTCGCTTTTCTATACTGTCGCCTGCTGCTGCCCGTGCCTGCTGCTTGCGCACTTTCTTATAGCCTCGCTTTTTATTCTTCTTTACTGGCAAATCCTTATTAGTCAGCTTAAGAAAAACGCCCTTATCTATGTAGCTGTAAAGGGTAGCCACGCAAACAGTAGTATTAAATTCCCCCTCTCTGCCCTGCGCCTTAAGCTCCCCCAGCACTGCTGCTGGGCTGTAATCCTCATTTACTATTTTGTCCTCTATGTAATTTGCATATGCAATATCGTTGCCTATTTTAAGCTGTGTGCCTCTTACCTTTAAATTTTCCTCTGCCTTTTCCTGTGCTATGTCTGGGCTGTATCTTATTTCTGTTGTCCAGTCACTATTACGGTGTTCATACTTTCCCCTTTTCAGCTCATTATATATAGTGCTACGGTGTACTCCCAAATGCGCCGCTATTTTGGTCTTGCTTAAGCCCTCTTTAAGCAGCGCCTCTATTTTTATCCTATCTGCCCTTGTCAGCTGGTGGCTGCCTTTTTTATTCGCCATTTTCCTTACCTCTCTTTTGTCCCATATACGACGAAAAGCCGCAAACTCTTTTATAAGTCTGCGGCTCATTATTTACGCCTCATTTACAGCATTTCTTACACGCTGTATACTTCTTTTTTGCTTGGCTTAGTGGTATGCTCTTTGGGTTTTTCATTCCAGAACATGTAGGCTTACTATGGTACTTTTTGCTGCTACGGTCTATATATACGATTGTCTCGCCCGCTGGCTGCGCTGCGCGGCTTTTCTTCTCTTCAATGATAACGTCAAGCTCTATATTGCACCCAAACGTCTGTACCCCCCCCCCAGAAATTTCCAGTATTTCTGCGGCGTAGCGGGCTTGCGGGTATTTCCGCGCTAAGTCCTTTGCCAGTTCTGCCGATAAATTTCCCAGTACCTTATTTCCCCACTTGATGCACGCGGCAGGCTCCCCATTGTATGTATATTTTTCTACTGTTATGCCCTCGTCTCCTGTCATGGTTCTTAATATGTCCTGGCGGTTTTCCCCGTCCTCATTGTCAAAAGTCACGCCTACTATTTTTGTGCGTATAGTTTCCGCAATCCTGCTACCAGATGCAGCGGCAGGCGTTCCCGTTGCCCTCGGCTCTGCCTGCTGCCCTGCTGCCTCTTTCTCTGGCTTGCGTGCCAGCAGAAAGCATACGGCAGCAATCACTATACAGCCGATACCGCCCGTAATATTCCCGGACGGCAGCGCCACAATTCCGCTTACTGCAAATAACGCAGCCACGACATATAAAATAATTTGTTTCTTTGCCATAAATAAGCCCTCTCTTTCGCCTTTTAGTTTAATTCTAATATTTCATCAGCAGAGGCGTTAAGCTCCCTGCATATTTTCGCCAGTGCTATTGCGCTGGGTGTTCTTTCTCCATTCTCCCAGCGGCTTATATCCTTTGGGTAGACTTGCAGGCGCTCTGCAAGTTCTTTCTGCGTCACGCCTGCCGTTTTTCTGGCTTTTTTGATATTTTCGCCTAAATTCATGCCTTGCCCCTCTCTTCTTTAGCTCTCATAATCAAAGCTGCCAGCATTTTTACTATTCCGATCACTACTAAAAAAATGCCTAATTTCAGAATCATGCCCTTTACTCGGCTCTGGGTTTATGCTATATTCTTAGTAGGCGGTGGGCTTTCGCCCACCGTGGCATTTAGCCTAATAGCTTGTCTATTATGATAAGTGCCGTTCCTACGATTAAGTCTATCAGTGCATTTGCCGCCAGCGATTGCCATTTGATAGGCTTTTTCTTTTGTTTCTTCTTACCCATTTCCTGCCGTTTCTCCTTTCCAGTGCTTTACACTTATTTGCTTTTTTCTCCTTTCCATGTTTTAATTATATACCCTTTTGGGTAACTTGTCAATCAGATTTCAAGAAAATTATGGAAAAAAATAAAGGGTATGCCGCCCATGAACGACATACCCCAGCAGATACATTATAATCTTGTGCAATAGTCCAGCGATACCCAGCCGTCCCTATTCTCTTCATACGCTTTCAGCAGCCCCCAGCCTGCGGCGCTGCCCTCTCCGGCTTTTACCTCAACAATGGTAAATACTCCGATACCTGTATACTTTCCCGTCTTTGCAAAGTCCGTGCCTGCGCCCGCCCTTATTCTAAGATCGGTTATATCTACCTTTACCTTAAAGGGAATCTTTGCCGCCTCTGTCTTTCCCTGTCCGGCGTTTCCAGCTGCCCCGGTTCCGGCGTACCTGTCGTAATACTCCTGCCCGTATGCTGCCCGGCGCTGCTTTACTGCCTCGCTCTGGTCTGCTGGCTTTTCGTACCCGGTCAGCACTGCATCAGAGGCAGCCCGTACCGACGTTGCAGCCATAAGCGCGGAAATAACGCCCTTGTAGCCCTGTAATTCCTGCCACAAAAAGGCAAGCTGCATATCTAAACTGCCGATCGACGCGCCCACCGCTTTCGCGTAATCATATAGCGCCTGTTTGCGGCTGTAGTACGTCCACTGTGCAAGCCCGTAGCCTGCGCTGTCCCTCACAAAATTTGTATAGCTGCCGCTGTCTACAGCCGCCGTATATTCTGCGTCCGTCATTCCCAGCCGCGTATTAAAGGAATTTTGCAGATTATCTGCTTTAAGCCCACTTTCTGCAAAAAGGTTTCCCATAAGCCCGGCTGCTGCATAGGCATTTAAGCCTTTGCCTGTCAGAAAAGCCCAGATCATGCTTTCCGCGCCGCCTGCTGCCGTCTGCTGCTCATTGCCTGCAAAAGCGCTGTATACCGCCTTTCCGTCCCAGTCATACACATTATAGCCAGCTGTGCAGGCTTTCTTTGCGTTTTCCAGACTTTCAAAAGCCCCCAGCTGCCCGGCTGCATCTTCCCAGCGCTTACGCACTCTGTAAAGTTTCTTTCCCCCGCTCCCGGCAGAGGCAGCGCCGCCGCTTATCAGCTTTTTAAACTCGTCCCATGTATGCGCTGTTGTGTTATATACATACGGGTTAGGGCAAATTTTCCCGGTAACGTCGTAATGCCTTATGACATGATCGGCAGGCACGCCGTACTTATCCATTAAGTACCTTGTCAGCTCTGCCGCCGCCTCTACCGTCGCGTCCTCAAAATACCAGTCCTTATCTGTCGCGCCCTGGCTGGCGGTGTTCCTTTTCCTTACGCATAACTCAATACCTATGCTGTTTGCGTTCCGGCACTCCCCATGCTTATAGCTCTTTGCGCCGCAGTGCCACGCTATGTTAGCATCTTCCACGGCAAAAGCCGCGCCTATATCCAGATTAGAGGCATTAAGTACCGTGTTCCCCGTCTGGAAGATACCAGCGCCGCCCACGGCAATTACGCAGCCCTCTATTACGGTGATCTCATTCGCCCCGCTTGCGTATAAATACTGGCTCGTCGGCGCTACAATGTCGCTGATTGTCGCCAGCTTGTTTACATTCAAAAGCGCCCTGCGGTCTGTCTTTGTCACATCATCAACAAATATTCTACTCATACTGTTTTAACACTCCTTTCAGCGCTGTAATGTCGTCTGCGGTCATTCCTGCCACTGCTGCCGCTTTTTCCAGCCCTATAGCCGTATTATCTGCGGCAATGCCCTTTGACAGTGTTAATACCGTCCTGTCGTTTCCCGTCTCGCCTGCTGCCGCCGCGTCGTCCGTCTGGGTGTGCGTTACCGCCGTGACCGTTCCAGAAATGCCGCCAGCCGCAAAAGCCATGCCCGGCGCTGCCTCGTCGCAGTAATATACTGTCACTGCTTTCTTTTCCTCTGCCACCGATACAATAGCGCACTGTATGTAGCGCTGCTTTTCCAGACTTTCAATTTTTGCCAGCAGATCAGCCGCCGCCAGCTCCCCGGCTGCCACCATAGCAAGGCAGTTGTAGTAATCGTCTTTTGTCTTTAATGTTTTGGGAAATCCTTTCATAATCTGCCCCTTTCCTTAAAATGTATTTGCAAGATAGGAATTGCCGATATATGCAATTCCTAATACTGCCGTTTCCTCTGTTCTTTCGTAATGCTGGCACATGTAGGCAGCTCCCAGATAGCATAAACCTAAAACGGCATCATGCTTATAATTTATGTTCCAGCCGTTTTCTACCAGCGTAAGCCGCCTGTCAAGCTCTGCCAGTGTCTCTGCCGTCTCCGCGCCGCCCGCCTCTGCCAGCTGCCGCAGCTGTTCTACCGCCTCTGTCAGCCCGTCTATTTGCAGTTGCAGGCTGCCTGCAATGTCCCCGCCCAGCTTTTCCTTTATGTCCTCAAACCATGCGTTAAACTCGCTTTCTGCCTCTGTCTGGAAAAGCGTAATTTTCGCCATGAAAGCGGTATAGGCTTTCAATAGCTCCGCGTCCCAGCCGTCAAGCGTACTTTCAAAAGAATTGTACCGCTCGCTGAACTGGTTCTCGTACTGGTTAAACAGGCTTTCTGTCATGGTTATGTAGTTCTCATAAATGCCCGCGATCTCACTTAAATACTTTTCCATATCCTGCTTATATATGCTGAACTCGTCCAGCACTGCCTGGCTGTAGGTTTTGAAAAAGTCATTAAACTGTTTCGTCAGTACGCTTGCGTCGATCTCTTCTATTGTGCCTTTCACAATGCCGCACAAGGCACTGTTAAACCGCTGGTCTGTAATATCCTTTGTCTGAATCTTTGTTACGCCTTTCCCCACGTAAATATCAGCTATGGCAAGCTCCCATATTTCCGTATTCCGGGTTAAGGCTGCTGCCGCAGGCTTTGCAGACGGCACGCCCTTTAAGACAGTCAGATACATGTCCCTCTGCGTCAAGTCCCAGCGTATAATTACCCGGTCTATGCGGTTAAGCGCCCCCTCTGCTGTGCTTAACGTAATACCCATGCTTACAGGATTTCTGAAAGAGTAACCATTGATAAACGCATACCCGGCGTTTACCTTGATTTCCATTTTGTCATAGGCTATAACCTGTAGCCCGTCGCTGGGTTTCGGGAAAACGCCGTTTGCTATGAACGTGGCAAAATACCACGCCCAGTCCTCGGCTTTATATACCCTGTCGTATTCTTCATCTACCAGAATGGCATTGAACGGCAGACAATCAGCCATGCTTTTTACCTCACTTTCCTTATCTGGTCTACCAGCGTAGGCAGGCTGTCCCCAAACGTCGCCTCTATTTCCTCTGCGCCTTTCTGGTATGTCTCTGTTACTTCTGTTATCCGTGCATCAATCTGTATGCCCCACTTTGTTTCCTTGCATGTGATCCTGTCCCCTAAATCAAAGTCCTGCTTAAACTTAAGGTTAGAATTTGTGTTAATTGTGCTTACAAAATTTATGATCTTTCCGTAGTTTTCCAGCTCTGCCGCCGCCCTCGTCTTAAGCATCTGCAAATAGGTATTAAGCGGTATTGTTACCTCTGTTTCCCCGCTCTGGTATTTCCGGGCTATGTCCGTCGCGTCGCAAAACACCTCTGTAAGTTCCAGACCAGACGCGCCCTCTCCGTCTACCGTCGTCACTGGCTGGCTGCCGTTGTCGTCTGCCGCGCCCTGTATGTAAATGAAATTCCCGCAGTTTTCTATACTGGCTGTATATTCCTGCTCGTTTACGTTGTCAAAATCCCTTGAAAAAATACAAGGCGTGTTGCCCTCGCTGTTTTTCGCGGTAAGGTCTTTGCCCTTATACAGATAAAAGCCGTACTGCCGCGATCTCTCGTTAATCAGAATGTCATAGCCCAGCTTTCCTGCCTGCGCCCTTGCCTTTACTTCCTGCCCCAGTTTTGCGTATACCTCGTTTGCATACTCTACCGCGCTGCCTGCCATTGTTTCCTGCGCCAGCATGATAAAGCGCGGGAAACGGCGCTTTGTGCTTGCGCCACTGCCGCAGTTATTCTTTACCATTGTGTTTATAATGCTCTGGTTCGTCGCCGTCGTTACGATCTGCGGGCTTATGCAGCGCTTGTTAAGCCACTGGCTAAGCATGTAGCCCTGTGCCTCTATCTGCTCTAGCCCGTTCTCATCTTTGGTAATGTGTACATAGGTAATCTGCGCAGCCCTGCGCCAGATACCGCCCGCCGCGTCCGTCACTTCCCGCTTTCCGTCATGCTTTACAATAATATTGCCCTCGGTAAGCAGCCGTTTGTTATTGTCCGTGATCGGCGCAAGCAGATTGAACGTGCCTACATCAAAATACTTTACATGCCATAACAGGCTTGCCATTTCGTCTATCAGTCCCAGCGGCTCTACCGTCTCGTCAAATACTCTAAGCTCCATGCGTCATACCCCCAGATATTCCCTGTCATAAAAAATAGAGACTTCCATAGAATTTACGCCGCCCTCTGCGTCATACCGAAAATTATTGTCGCCTATGTCAAGCTGCATAAATGTACTGTCAACGTCCACTTTACGGAAATAATCATACTTTACCCCGTCCCGCGTCAGTGTAGCTCCCTTGCTGCCGTATTTTGTGTTTACCTCGATCACGTCCCCGGTCTGCATGGTAACGTTCAGCTTTATAAATTCCTCTGTGTCTACGTTTAAAATAATCGGGTTTGTAACTGTCCCCAGCGCGGTAAACCTCACCCGCATACCTGTTGAAACGTCCCCCTCATTAAAGCAGTCTACAATTACGCTTTCAGCGCGATACCCAAAAATCATACTTTTGCTGTTGTCCTTTTCGATCACGCAGGGAAAATGCCAGGCAGCCACCCAGCTTGCTATATCTTCCTTTTGCTCGTCCTCTTCCCGCCAGAACGGGTTAAGGCAGTCCAGCTGTAGGCTGAACTGCTGCAAAACGCTTTTTCTCCCTACGTCCGGCTTTCCATGCAGGCGGCAGTTAATAATACGCTTAAAGCTGCCGTATTCATAGGCAAGCGTGCCGCCCAGCTCCGGGTTAAAAATCTTAAGCAGCCTGCGGCGCAGTTCGTAAGACTGCTGCTTGTCCTTTGTATTGATATGCCCCAGTATGTCAACGTCCCGCGCCTCTATCCGCTGCCCTACATAGGTGTCTCCATGCTGCCCCATACTGTTTGTGCTGTATACTGCATTTGTCACGCCTGCTATGCCGTCTACGTCCTTGCTTACGTTGCAATGGTACACACTGCCTACGCTAAGCTCTATGCTTTCGCCCCTCTCATTGGTATAAACCAGCTTTTCATACATCATGCTAACACCGTCCTTGCTGCCTGCTTAAACTGCCGCTGCGCCTCTTTCTGCTGCTTTGCGTAGTCCGTCGTATTGGCGTATATATTCTGTGTGATATGTACTACCGGGCTGCCTGCTGCCCCGCCGCCTTTCGGCTTTGGTTTCCACGGCTCCCCGTCTATGTCGGCATCAGAGAAATTGACTTTTGCGCCTACGTCAAACTCCTGCGGTATGCTTTCCTCGATCTGCTTATTTACTTTTTTCATTTCATCAGAAAAGCCCACGCCGATACCCTGCGCCATAAATAAGCCTACCTCGTCCCGGAATTTTTTAGACGGGCTTTCAATCCCTAAAGCGCTCTTTGCAGCATCTAGCAGGCTATTCGCAAGGCTTGAAACTTTATCTTTTAACCAGTTCCAGCCATTGCTTATGCCGTTCCAGATACCCTGTACAATGTTGCTGCCGATTGTCGCAAAAGAACTGCCTATATTAGAGAAAGCATGCAAAAGTAATCATGCCGTCTTTCTTGATGTCCTTTTTCTGCTTTTCGCTGCCTGCCCCCTCATTCACCCATGTAGCCACGGGCTTTACCGTTGAAACGGGAATACTCACGCCGCCCTTGTACGCCGTTCTGGTGACAAGGGCTAAGATCATGCCCGTGCTTTCCAGCTTTTCTACGATCTGGTTCAGCACGGTTGTAGGAATAACCGCGCCTACGTCCGTGGTCTTGCTTACTGCGTCTGCCCGGTACTCTGCCGGGATTTTCGCGCCACGGCAGACATACTGCATAAACGCCTTTCTGTATGCCATGCTGCCGTATTTGTCCCCGTCGCCGTCGCTGTTATCTGTCGGCTTGAAATTCCGCAGGACATTTACGGGCGCTGCCTCTCCCCCGTCGCCCTCTACAGGCTCGCCGTTTGCGATCTTTTCCAGTAACGCCTTGCGCTTTTCCGCTGCCGCCTGTAATGCTGCCCGCTCTTCCTGCAATGCCGTTACCTCTGTTTCCAGCGCCGTGATCTCTGCCTCTGTCAGCTCTGCTGCCCTTGTGGTAAGCTCGCCCCTGATCTGGGCTAACCTTGCCTCGATTTCCTTTAATCTGTTCATTTCCTGCAATCTCCTTTTCTGGTTTTTATAAACTGGCTCTGATCTTTAGTAGCCTCGCCCGCTGTAAAAGCCGCTCCTGCCTCTCTGCCTCATAACTCCTATGTGCAAAACTGCGGGCGCTTATTTCAGTATCGCCGTTTGCTGGTATGCTCACGGCTGATACATCATAAACTTTTTTGATCTCTAATATTGTCCTTGTATGCGTTGCCCTGTCGTAACTGTCCGTTTTCACGGTGAAAGCCCACGACATTTTAGTTATCATTCCCTGCTGTATGTCCTGATACAGTCCCCGCGCTAAGTCCGTCCTGCCTAAATCGGCTGCAATCAAAAGCCCCTTATGGTCTGGTATCAGAATAAGGGAACCGTTAGACTGTCTGGCAAATACGCGCCCCTCATGGTCATACTGCATAATTACGTCGCTCATGTCTGCCCCGTCCAGCGCGTGCGCGTCTATTCTTTCGTAAAACTTTGTACCCTCGATCTCGTAAAGCAGATACGGGCTTTCAAACGTCGTCGCGTAGCCCTCAACGTAAAAATCCGTCTCTATCCGCTTTGCCGCCGCCTGCGCCGACAATGGCGCTGCCAGCGTCCTATACTCCCTGTCCTGCTTGACCGGCATCTGTTACACCCTCTTTCTGTCCCTTATCGTCCGGCGCTGGCTCTTCCCCCGGCTCCGTCCCTGCTGCCTGCTGCCCCGGCTGCGGCATCTGCTGTATGATGATCTGCTGCTTTTCCTCGCTTTTCCCCAGCTGGCTTACTTCCGTGTATTCTTTGCGTATGTAATACTTTTCGCCGTCCTCTACGTGCGGCATGTTCCATATATCCATTACGCCGTTACGGTTAAGCAGCGCCCGGTCAAAAAGCTGTGTGCTTACTTGCAGTTTTGTAGCATTGCTGGCATATTGCAGGCGGTTTGCGGAAAACGTGATCGCGTTCCCGTGTGCAAGCTCCCGCTGTGAAAATGCCATGTTTGACATGACAAGCGAAAGCTGGATTGCAAAAGGTTCTATTTTCCCCTCGTAATATGCGTTCCACGTTTCCTCGTCAAACTTATTTTGCAGAATATCCATGTTTGTACCAAAATGCGTACATACATTATCCTGTATCTGCTGCATTTGCAGCGCGTTTGGTGTATCTAAAAGCACTATGTTTTTCTGTCCGCGCCAGAACTCCGAAAGATCAGCCACTTTCTTTGCAGCCCGTCCCTCTTTCTGCCCCACTATGCAAAAGTCGCACCCTCTGGGACAGCCTCTTGTAAGGAATCCGTAGGCTGTTTCTTTTACCTCTGGTATCTTCTCAAAATAAATAGAATAGTCTGGGTATATGTGTTCTATCTCTTCCGGCAGCTCTGCGCCTCCGTCCGGGTAACTGTACCCTGTACCGCCTCTTATGATCTCCTGCGCATTTACCGGGTGCTGGTAATCTGGCGTAAAGGTAAATACTTTGCTCATGTATACCCGGTCTGGCGGGTTAAGCCATGCTGTAAGCGGGTTATGCCAGCCTACGCTATCGCCCCGGCTTTTGTGGTATGCCGATATTTTCATAAGCGGCAGATTAGGGAACCTGTGACCGTCTACGTCTATCAGCTCTACCCTCATTTCCTGCTGTCCTCTTTTCTTTAGCGGCAGCTGTCGGTATGCCTGCTGCCGCTGCCGTGATATATTCCCTGCCTTGCCAAATCCCTTAAGCTCTCCCTCCGGGCGGCGCTCTCTGTCTCTTCACTGCTGCCGCTCTCCTGTTCTGGCGTATATTTACCGTATGGGCGCTTTTTCACCTTAAAAAAGCTGCTTAAAAACCTGTTGACCGTCTACATACTCTCTAGCTGGTATGACCGCTGCTATTTTTCTACGGTATACAGATAACAGCTATTCGCCTGCTGCATCTGCCGCAGGCTCGCCATGCCTGCTACAAATACGCCCTGCTGGAATCGAACCAGCGCCCCCGCTGTATGCCCGGCTGCGGTATTCTCCCACTGAATTAAGGGCGCTTAATGGCGGCAGCGCCGCCTATTTATCAAATAGGCTTAATTGCCTAAACTCCTGTTGTATGTCCTCGTCTACGTCGTCTATATCCATACATTCATTGAAAACACTTTGCAGGCTCTTTGCCTTTTTCCATGTGTGCTGTATCTTCATTTCTGCCCGTACATACTCTGCCGCCATTTCCGGGTATCTCTTCATATTCTCCGCAGCGTGGCGCTCTGGCATGAACATACAAAACATGCAGCTGCATCTACCGACATATTCGTAGCACGGGTGCGGCTCTAACTTAAGCTCTCTGCCCTGCTCAAACATTTTGCCTTTCTCGTAATCTAAGCAAGGTCTATACCAATGGCACGTAAAATCTGCTACCCGCTTTGTCTTAAGCGTCGTGCTGTGATATTCCAGCTCTGGCAGCTTTGCCCGCCCCGTGCTTTCGTCCCTGCGCTCCCCAGATACAAATAAGCACTTTGCGCCTAACTGCTGCCTATGCTGTCTTATCCATTTATCAGTTACCGCCGTTTTCAGATAAGCCGTACACCATCTATTTTTCATATCTGGAAACTTAAGCCGCTCATTCAGCAGCAGCCCTAAAAATCCTCTGGTATCTGATAACAGAACGGGCTTAACTCCCATGAACGCCGCCACCTTGTAAAACAGCGCTACGTTTTCTGGGTACTCGCAGCCAGTATCACAATAAAGCAGATATATCTTTTCTTTAGGGAAGTTCTTAACCGCCCAGTAAAGCGCCCCCGTGCTGTCTATCCCGTTTGAGTAACTTACTATTACGCTGGTATACTCCAAATCACTTAATAGCCCCTCTGTCGGTACTACCTTTGTGCGTGCCATTGTGTTTATCTCTCTTTCGTTTCAATCTGAATAGCCGTAACAGCTCTTATCTGTCGTACCGTCGCTATAGTAATTGTCTGCCCAGTCCATGCCGTCTGCGTGGTACTCGCTGCTGTATACGCCCACTACCTTGCCAGCGTCAAACTCTTCCAGCCTTTTTGCTTTCACTTCCCTTGCCATGTTCGCCCAGAAACTATGCTCTCCCCAGTGCCTAACCTCTGCCTCTATCTTTCTGTCATATACAGCCTCTAACTCTTCCCTTGTGTATGGCTCTCTCACTTTCTGGCGTTTCGGCTCTTCCTGCTCTCCCGTCAGATACTCCCCGAACAAATCAAGCGCTTTTTCCCACTCTTCCTGCGTCCCTTTTGCCGCCTCTTCCAGTGCCGCTGCCTGCTCAACTACCTTAATAGCTGCTGCCTTTGCCTCTTCATATGCAGCCCTGCTTATTCGCCTGCGCACTAAGCCGCCCTCTCTGGCTACTTGGCTGGTAAAACTTCTTGACGTATCAAGAAAATAGCATCTGCCGTTATACTCGTCCTGCTCATAATCAACATTTTTATATCTGAAATCTGCGCTATACTTATTGCCGTCCTTTACTATCATTGTTTCTGTGCCGTGTGCCTGCATCATTACTGCTGCCATACTGTTTACCTCTCTTTCGTTGCCCCTCTGGGTTTAAAGTGTCGCCTGCGCTACGTCTGCTGTATATGTGTGCTGGTCTGTGCCGCTGCGGTTAAGTTCCTTGTAAATCGTATCTCTATGCACTCCCAGCGCTCCTGCAATCATTACTACGCTGTCGCCAGCCTTAAGCATCTTTTCTATTGTCCGTCTGTCCTCATAGCGTAATCTTTTATACTTCCTTGCCACTTTCCCCGCTCCTTTCTGCTTAATGGTAAAAAAATAAGCGTGTCAGAGTTTCTACACTCTGCACGCTCTCTTTTTCTCTGCTATTTCAATAAAAAAAGAAATTCGGCAGAGGCTTAAAACCTCTTGTCGAATTTCATTCTAAAACTTATCTTGAAATCCGCTCACACCAATTATAGCTATGCTGTGGATTTTTTACATTTATTTTGCAATACTTGTAAATTCTGTCTACCTATTTGGCAAAAATAATGTTATGATAGATAAAACAGCGGTTTTTATTCACAGAACCGCTTTACGGCCTTACATAAGTAACGGCCTTCACAGCAACAAAACGAAAAGGAACTATATGGATATCAACAAATTATGCGAAGAAAGAGTCCTTCTGGCAGGAGAAGCAGAAAAGGAAAAAGAAACTCTTGCCTGCATCAATAAGGAGATCAAAAAAAGAAAAGATTACATCCGCTCTCTTCATCTGCTGGAAGAGAACCGGTACGACAATGCACAGGCGCGAAAACAGTATGCAGGCCTTCTGCACCTGCTGAAAAAATTTGAAGTCGATGTGGAAAATCTTCCGGAAGCATTTCAGAAGCAGACGCGCTCCGTCCAGGACGCCAGCCGGGGCCTGGAATTCGGGCAGAAAGGAGAAGACCGCGCCGCAGAAGCCATGGCGCTGCTTGGAAACAGAGTTCTGTGCCTGCAGAACCTGCGGCTGAAATATGACAATCTGGATATCGAACACGATCTGGTCATCATTGCACCCACCGGCGTTTTCTCCGTAGAAGTGAAGAACAAGCGGCATAACGGCATCATATCAGAAAAGGGCATCTTAAAAAGCGGCAGCCATTCTGAAAATCTGATCGAACAGATCCGCCGCCACACCAATTCATTAAGCCGCCATCTGGAGGAAATCTATAAAAAACAGCCCCAGATGAAGAAAAAGCTGAAGGTCTATCCCATCATCCTGTGGGCAAACGACCGCTCCAATGTCAAGGATCACTTCCGGGAAGTGCCGGTCTGCTATATCAACCGGCTGGAATATGAGATTTTCAAGACGGATAAATATACGGCGCGCTTAAGCAGAAAAGAGATGGAGGATATCAGCTCCAGACTGAAAAAGAGAAAGCAGCAGAACCGCCTGTACCCTCTTTGTGTAGACAGGGATTATCTGGAAGAATTGACAGAATACTGCCTGACCGGATTGAAACAGCAGATGGAGGATACAACGCGCCGCCTCCGGATTCACGAATATGACATACGGGTGCTGGATAAAAAGATACAGCAGAAAGAAAAAGGATTTTTTGCCAAAATCGGAGAGCTGTTCTCCAAAGATGCAATCTGAACAAAACAGGGGAAGAGACACAAATCTCTTCCCCTGTTTTTCTGTCAGCTCTCCCGGAAATCATAAATATCCTTTTCCGCTGCAAATGCTGTATATTTTTTCACCTTAATTCACATCCTTTTCAATATCTTCGGTTCTTTTAAATATGCAGATAATCTTTATGCACTTAACTGCTCCATGATTTCAGATATTTTTTACAATCCTGAAAATAAGCTGACGGATCCACGTCCACATCTGCGGAAGACTTTGCATACTCATACCGGTTTTTATAATGATACAGTTCATGACGAAAAATCATCCGGAGTTCTTCTTCCTCATACGATTTCATGCCAAGATACAGCCTGGTGCAGAAGAATCCTCCGATAACAGGCGTCATCTGTTTTTCCAGGTTCTGTCACCTCTTTTTCATGTAATTTTTCAATATGCCTTTATTTTTTTCAGTATTTATTCACTTTCTCGCTATCACGCATAGCAGGAGGGAGGTCCGGTTCACGTCCGGTTTCTGACTGCTCCGGCACCAGTTGCCGGAACGAACAGATTTTTCATATCCACACCTTCCATCTCAAGCAGCCTGACTTTTCTGTCCAGTCCCCCGGCGTACCCGGTCAGGCTGCCGTCTGCGCCGACCACCCGGTGGCAGGGAATGATGATGGAGATCGGATTATGACTTACCGCACCGCCCACGGCCTGCGCCGACATCCGTTCAAGCCCCCGGTCCGCTGCAATCCTCCGCGACAGTTCGCCATAAGTAGTAACCTCCCCGCAGGGAATCCCGCAGAGAAGTTTCCAGACGGCCCTTTGAAACTCACTTCCCTCAGGAGCGAGCTTCAGTTCCCGGATGAGCGGCTTTTCTCCCCTGAAGTAACGGTCCAGCCACTCCTTTGTCTGATTCAGGATCCGGGAATCCGCATGTTCCTTTATCTCCTTCTGCCGGAAATCCGGAAAATATTTCTGTCCCGCAATCCAGAGTCCAACAAGCGCTTCGTTCTTCTGTGCAAGTACAAGCTCCCCTATTGGGGATTCATATCGCATGGTATCCAGCATGTTCTCTCTCCCTTTTGAATTTTTTGCCGTCATCGGATGTCCGTTGGTCCCGGCTGTCGGCTTTCAGACCGTCCGCTTTGCAGCCGGAGGATATTTGCCCAGATACTGCACTGCGATCCGGTCCTCGGGAGCCGGATCAAAGAGATACAGAACGATCACGAAGAAATATTCCAGCGGCTTCATCAGAAGATAAACCAGATCCGCCGTCCAGCGGCTTCTTATATGTCTGGCAACGGGATAGCCGCAGCGGTCATAAAAACCCCGAAGCCTTCGGTGCACGTTCGGCAGCCGTTCCGCCAGAAGATCCTCAAATGCATTGGCTACCAGAAGCTGCCGGTTGACCACAATCCGGTGTCCGTGCCGTTCTCCCATCCGAAGCGGTTTTACCACCTTCCGGTGTCCGCCTGCCGCCACCGTACACAGATAATGTTCATCGTACTGTACGTTGGGCGGCGCTTTCTGAAGCGACAGCGTCCAGTCGCTGGTCTGCGTCCATGCCTGGATCAGGCTGTCCGGCTTCTGTCCGAACAGAATCAGGATCATGGTCAATAACCCCAGAAGAGGCCACATAAGCAGAAATGCAAGCCCGGTGATGCGGCTCCCCTGTTCGTGCTGCATGCATACCTGCCGCACTGTTTTTGCAAATACCAGAAGCAGATTAAAGGGATAGACTGCCAGCAGAAATTCACCGCCCAGAAGCTGTATGGTGAACAGGACGCAAAGTCCGATCCCCAGGTACATGGCCGCCATGGCAAATACGCAGCATAAGGGCGGCAGTTTTTTAATCGGAACAAAACGCAGAATCAGATAGCCCAGAAATGCCGCTGTTCCAATGGTGCAGATCGTCGGAACCGTCCACGTGGCAATAGGAGTATGAACCTGACTGTTGACCAGCGTCTCTGTCCAGTCCGCCATACGGACGTCGGAAACCGCCAGATAGCAGACGACGCAGACTGCGCCCCAGAGAATCGTAGCCGCATCGGTGATCCTTGCCGTCGCAAGCGCCTCTTCCTGATAACGTCTGCAAAAGAGCTGCCAGACATTCCAGAGGGTAAGCGCCGCCGGATAAAACAGAAACCAGCCAAACACCGTACCAACCAGAACCACCGTAGACAGAGCCGCAGGACCCTCCATTCCATTTACTGAGAGCAGAGCAAAAGAAAACATGGTTGTGATTCCCGCCAGAAGCGGCCCTGCGGCTACATACAGATTCAGATGTTTTCTAAAATGATTCTGAATTTTCCGGAACATGACAACCTCCTGTACTTCCAAAATCTTGAAATATGATCTTCTTTTTAGTATAATAGATCCGGAAAAAAACGCAACAATATATGAAAGGATTCTTAAATTTTCCGACATGAAAAAGAACAGTCTCTATCTCATTTTTGCCATCAGCGCTCTGTCTCTGTGCGGCGGATGTAAAAAGCAGGAAGCCATGCCTGCCGACGCCGAAGCAGCCGACTCTGTCATTTCTCTGACTGTATGGAGCGGAGAGGAAGACGAAGCGCTTCTTCAGGAGATTTTTTCCTCCTTCCAGTCCAACTACGCCGGTCAGGCCACATTTCAGATTACCTTGCAGCCGCAAAGTGAATCCGGCTGCAAGGATGCCCTGCTGGCGGATCTGGAGAACGGTGCGGACGTATTTACCTTTGCGGACGATCAGCTGGCGGCCCTTGCAGCAGCCGGTGCTCTGGACCCTCTGGAAGACCCGGATGCGGTCCGCACGGCGAATCTTCCCGCTTCTGTAGATGCAGCCTCTGTAGGCAATACGCTCTACGCTTATCCGCTGACCGCAGATAATGGATATTTTCTCTATTACAATAAAGCTTATTTTTCGGAAGAAGATATCCAGAGCCTGAACCGGATGGTTGAGATTGCCGCCGAACAGGAACGTCTGGTAACGATGGACTGGTCCTCTGCCTGGTATGTGTATTCCTTTTTCGGCAATACCGGACTGGAAGTGGGTCTGAACGAAGACGGTCTGACCAATTACTGCACCTGGAACAGCACCGAAGGTCCGATTCATGGTGTCGATGTCGCACAGGCCATGCTGGAGATCGCCGCCAGTCCCGGTTTTGCCAGCCGCACCGATACGGATTTTCTGGCCGGTGTACAGGACGGATCCGTTATTGCCGGCGTCAGCGGTGTGTGGAACAGTGTTGCAATCGAAGAAGTCTGGGGTGAAAATACCGGAGCCGCCAGACTTCCCTCCTATACCTGCAAAGACCAGCAGGTGCAGATGGCTTCCTTCTCCGGCTGCAAGCTGATCGGAGTCAACGCCTATTCCCGGCAGAAAGAATGGGCCGTCAGGCTTGCGGAATGGATCAGTAACGAGAAAAACCAGACGCTTCGTTTTGAGCAGCGGGGCCAGGGGCCATCCAATATCCGCGCTGCAGACTCTCCCGCTGTTCAGGCGTCCCCTGCCATAAGTGCGCTTCTGGCGCAGTCCGAATTTTCGCAGCTTCAGCGGATCGGAGGAAAATTCTGGGATCCCGTCTCTGCCTTTGCTTTGAACATGGCCGGGGGAAATCCCTCCGGCGCATCGCTCCAGGAACAGCTGGACCGGCTGGCAGAAGACGTAACCGCGCGGTGATTCACGGCAGAAGGAATCGTCGCCCGTCCGGCAATGATCAGAAATCATAATTTCTGATGAAAGAAAAACAAGATCAGGAGGAGATCCTATGAAAAGCAGACTGACACTGCAGCAGCGCCTGATTCTGCCCATTGTCCTGTTAGGGCTGATCACGCTGCTCTCAAATATTCTGGCAGTATTCGGTATTCACAATGTCAATGCCAATGCGGGAATTATCGTTGACCGGCATATGGTCAGCGAAGCACAGCTGGAAGATATCCGTCGTTCCATGATGGAGATTCACCGTCTGGCTCTGTCGCACATCGTTGCCGCCGACCATGCCACCATGATTCAGCTGGTTGGGCAAATCAAGGAGGAAGAAGCTGCGCTGGACGAAAAACTGGCCGCCTACGCTTCTTTTGTCGCTCCAGAAGACGATACGGCCTATCGCATGCTTCTGGAAAATTATGATTCGTTTAAGCATGCGCTCGTTTTTCTGGTCTGTGCCAGCGCAGACAGTAAAACACAGGAAGCATATGCGCTGGCCAATGGCGATGTGGCAGGCTTTGGCAGCGCCGCAGAAGAACAGATCCATCTTCTTTACGCTTCCGTCAGCCATCAGGCAGGTGCCGCACGAAACCGGCTTTCCATGGTCTATATTATCTCTTTGCTGACCAGCGCCGCCACGCTGCTTGCAGGGCTTTTTCTGGTGTTTGCCGCTTTTCGCATCATCCGGAGATCTGTGATTGCTCCGATCCGGGATGCCATACAGACGCTGAAGGATATCTCCGGGCGTACCAGCGGTGTTGTGAGCGAAGTCCGAAATCGGACCAAAACCTCTCAGGATTATGTACATAAACTGTCCGGGCTGACCGATGAACTGACTGCTGCCTTTGAGGAGATCGCCGGCAATGCCTCCTCCATCCGGGACAACGCAGACAGCACGCTGCACGACGCCCGCAGGATGAGTGAAGAGTGCTCGGCGATCACTGCCTACTCGGTGGATATGCATGGACGGGCGGAAGAAATGGAGCAGTCCGCCCGCAGAAACAAAGAGGCGATTCTTGCCAAAACACAGGAAATCATGTCCACACTGAATGAAGCAATTGAGAAAAGCCGCAGTGTGGAGCAGATTGAATTACTGACCAAAGACATCCTTACCATCTCCTCTTCCACAGATCTGATCGCGGTCAATGCCTCCATTGAGTCTGCACGGGCCGGGACTGCCGGAAAAGGATTCGCAGTTGTGGCACAGGAGGTCCGCAAACTGGCCGACTCCTGCGCCGGGACTGCCGGCCATATCCAGCAGGTCAGCGCAGTTGTCACCGGCGCGGTAAACCATCTTTCCGAGAGCGCACGCGACCTGGTCGATTATCTGAGTCAGAATATTCTGACTCAGTTCGAGCTGTCGGTTCAGTCCGGTCAGCAGTACCGGAAGGACGCCGCTTACGTCGAAGCTTCCATGGAAGCTTTTCAGGAGCAGACCGAGCGCCTGCGGACTGCCATGGATGAGATCGCTGCTTCCATCACCGGCATCTCCGAAGCCATCGACGGCGCTCTGCCCGACGTCACGGGAGCCGCCGCCAGCACCCATACTCTGGCCGGAGATATGACCGGAATTTCTGCCCGGATGGATACCAGTCAGGAGATTGTGGGCGAACTGAACCGACAGATGGAGGTTTTTGCAAATCTGTAGCAGAATTGTCCGACAAAAACGAATCCCCGGAAAGACTTGAAACCGAAAGATTCCCCCTGTATAATTAAGAAAAAGAGGAAGGGGACAGGAAGGTTGAAATCAATGTTAAAACTTCCCATCGGAATTGAAGATTTTGAAGAAATCCGCACCGAAGGCTTTTACTATGTTGATAAAACGGGACTCATTACAGAGCTGTTAAATAACTGGAGCAAAGTGATCCTCTTTACACGTCCCAGACGGTTCGGAAAATCTCTGAATATGAATACGCTCAAATATTTTTTTTCTTATGGATGCGACCCAAAGCTGTTTGACGGTCTTGCCATATCCAGAGAAACAGAACTCTGTGAGAAATATATGGGGAAATTTCCGGTGATCTCCATTACATTGAAAAACGTGGAAGCGCGGGATTATAAAGGTGCGTTTGCCAATCTGTGTACCGTCATCGGCAGAGAGGCGCTTCGTTTTCGTTTTCTGCTGGAGAGTGAACGGCTTTCCGAAGAAGAAAAGCAGCAGTATGCCCGGCTGATTACGGTGGGCGAAGCCGGACAGCAGATGTTTTTAATGACAGAAGATGTTCTGACCAGCAGCCTGCAGACCCTGTCCTCCCTCCTGTACAGACACTTTGGTCAGAAAGCGATCCTCCTCATAGACGAATACGATGTCCCTTTGGACAAAGCCCGGCAGCACGGATATTATGATGAGATGGTCGATCTGATCCGCGCACTGCTCGGACAGGTGTTAAAGACCAATGAAAGCCTGTACTTTGCTGTGCTGACCGGCTGTCTTCGGATTGCAAAAGAAAGCATCTTTACCGGACTCAACAATCTTCGCGTCATGTCCATCACAAATCTGCAGTTTGATGAACATTTCGGTTTTTCCGATGACGAAGTCAAAGCCATGCTCAAATATTACGGACTGGAATGCAAATATGAACGGATGAAAGAATGGTACGATGGCTACCGTTTTGGAGATTCCGACGTCTACTGTCCCTGGGATGTGATAAATTATGTAAGCCAACTCCGCTTTGATGTGAATGCCCGCCCAAGGGCTTTCTGGATCAATTCCAGCGGCAACTCCATCATCCGGACGCTTCTTCAAAAAGCAGATCATCAGACGATGGATGATCTGGAACAGCTGGTAAATGGTCTGCCGGTCATCAAAAAAATCAGTGAGGAACTGACTTACCGGGAACTGTATGACAGCACGGATCATCTGTGGAGCGTTCTCTTTACTACGGGATATCTGACAAAGCGAAAAGAAATTGACCTGGATACTTACGAACTTGTAATCCCCAATCAGGAAATTCGCATACTCTTCACTGAGCAGATCCTCTCCTGGTTCCAGGAAAAAGTCCGAAAAGACGCAATCACCCTGGACGCTTTCTGCGAGGCATTTCCCGCCGGAGATCCTGTTAAAATCGAATGTATGTTCTGTTCTTATTTAAAGCAGACCATCAGTATTCACGATACCGCTGTGCGGAAAGAGAAAAAAGAAAATTTCTATCATGGCATCCTGCTGGGACTTTTAAGCCACCGGGAAGACTGGATCCTCCGTTCCAGTGCGGAATCCGGCAGCGGTTACAGTGATATTCTGGTAAAAATAAAGGATATCTCCATGGGAATCGTGATCGAACTGAAATACTCTGAAAGCCGGAATCTGGAAACCGCATGCCGCCATGCTCTGGAACAGATCGAGGAAAAGAACTATGCCGACCGGCTGATTGACGACGGGATGACTACGATCTTAAAGTATGGTATTGCATGCCGCAGAAATACATGTATGGTACAGATGGCCGATATGTAAAAAGCATCTGAAATTTCCCGGAATCAAACACGGGCTGCTGCAAAATATCAGAACCGCACAATGTCTGTGTCTGTTACAGACAACCTGAACATCTCAGGCATATATTGCGGTATCCTCTTATTTTGCAGCAGCCCGTCTTACACAGATTGCGTATGCAAAAGGTAATCTATACTTCAAACGCCGCTTTCAGCTTCTCTTCCATCTCCTGAACCGACACCATATTCTGGATACCGATGGCTTTTCCCGCCTTCTCTGCATTGACCACAAGGTCGGCGCTGCACACGAACAGGTCCGCCGCGCCAGACGACCGAAACAGATTTCGACCATACCACCACAGGTCAGAAAGAATCTGTCAGACAGTTCTTCCCAGCTCATACGCCTTCCGAAGCTCCGGCGTCCCTTCAATCTCGCCCACCTGTCCGTTTCCGCCGGCAAGGACATGGCCGAGATTCTTCCACTTCAGATGCTCCATCAGATGATCATAATAAAGAACAACGTCTTCAAAGCCATGCCCTTCCGCCGCCATCAGAAGAGCCGAAGCTCTCCCATGGCCTCTTAAAAGATTTCCGTCCCCTTCCTCCAGTGCAAACAGACGGTCAACGGCTGTCCGAAGCTGGCCGCTCATATTCCAGTAGTAAAGCGGCGAAGCAAGCACGATGACGTCACAGTCCTTTACTGCCGGATAGATTCGGTCCATATCGTCTTTCTGTACACAGGGGCATTCTCTGGTGCTGTGACCGCCGAAACATCCTCTGCACCCATGAATATCCATATCTGCGAGAAAAAATTCCGTGACGGTATTTCCCGCTTCTTCGGCGCCTCTGGTAAATTCGGCCGTCAGCGCCGCCGTATTTCCCTTTTTGCGTGGACTTCCGTTCAGGATCACGATCTTTTTATCCATACTGTTCTCCTTTCCTAAATCGCATCTGCCAATGCCGCTGCCTTTTTGCAGCCGTCCGTTTTTTCAATGTCGCCCACATTCAGAACTCCGGGTACCAGGACTTCTCCCACAACTTTCCATTTATTCAGGGCACACATGCGCTCGATGGGGATACGGACTCCGTCCATAACGGACATGTCATCCTCCTCACAGCAGGTGATCAGTGCGCATTCCTTTCCTGCAATGTCCTTTCCGCCCACAACCAGAGAAAAGATACGGTCAATGACGCCTTTGATCTGCGCCGGAATGGAATACCAGTAGACCGGCATGGTAAATACGATGGCGTCCGCCTCCAGAATCGCCGATGCGATCGTGTTGAAATCGTCGTCAAAGGAACAGGCTTTCCCGGTGGAATAGCAGGTCTCGCAGGCGCGGCATCCGCCCACCTTTTTCAGCGCCGCGTCAAAACGGGTAACCGTATGTCCTTTCTCTTCAGCCGCTTTGACAAATGCATCGGTCATGGCAAAGCTGTTTCCCTTTCTGCGGGGACTTCCTGTGATTACTACAATTTTTTTGCTCATATATCTGCTCCTCCTGTCTGCAGGATTGACTTTTCCTGCGGTTAATATTATCATTATACCGAGCATGCAACAGAAGACAAGTACGCACATAAAAGTGCGATACTGGTATCAACGTTATATACTTACCAAAAGGAGAGTGTAAGACATGAGCAAACGCTGTATCGCAGGGGAACAGTTAACCGACACCGGGTTCAGTTATACCCTTTCTTTGATCAATGGAAAATACAAGATGACCGTCCTCTATACGCTGATGGAATTCGGCGTGGTACGATTCAATGAGATGAAAAAATACATCGGAGGAATCTCCTACAAGACGTTAAGCTCTACCCTGAAGGAACTGGAAGCAGACCGGCTCATCCATCGGGAAGAATACCCCCAGATCCCGCCGAAAGTGGAATACAGCCTGACTGCGCGCGGAAAATCTTTGATTCCCATTCTGGACGGAATGTGCGAGTGGGGGGATCAGAACAGGATCTGACGAAAACCGGGACGGGAACCTTTTTCTCCCGCCCCGATCAATACTTTTTCCCGCAGAATGCAAAGCCGTACTTTCGGATCTGCTCCTTTCGTACGCCCTTTTCTTCCAGCGCGCCTCATACTTCTGCTCCTTCATCTGCTCTCCCACCATTCCCGGATAGAATTCTGACATCCGATGCTTATGGTTCCTGCCACCGTACGTCTCTCCTTTCCCTGCCCTTTTCCCCTGGCTTTGGTACAGCAGGCTTTCGGGCAATTTACAAGTCAGATCCGTCGGGAACGATCACGAAATTGCAGAAAATGCAGCATGTATTTTTTACTGAAAATGAACTGCCGGAAGAGCAGACGGAATCAGAGAGCCAAAACATTCTGATGAAAGCGTCAAAACCCGGCGCAGACATATTCTTTGAATGCATTCATGATTTGTTCTGCTTTCTCTCCGTTTTCATGAATCCGAAGCAGAATCGGTTCTGACAGCTCCATGCTGAAAATTCCCATAAAGGATTTACCATCAATCACGTATCTTCCGCTGACCAGATCAATCTCCGCGTCAAACCCTGACGCAACAGAAACGAAACGTTTCACTTTATCAATACTGTTTAGTAATATGACAGCCTCTTTCATTCTTCTTCCCCATATTGAAAACCGCATTCCATTTTTACGCCCATACCTGCACCATGACAGGAAAAAGCTTTTCGGAGAAACCGAATTCTCCGAAAAGCCCGGGTATCATTTCCTGTTATTTTACAGCACCGGAAGTAACACCTTCGACAATATAACGCTGCAAAAATACATACAGAATCAGAATCGGAAGCATTGCAAGAAGCAGCGCCGCCATGACCAGTCCGATGTCCGTTGAATAAGTCCCGTAAAATACCTGCGTAGCAATGGGAATCGTATAAAGTTCTTTTCTCGCCAGCACCAGACTCGGCAGAAGATAATCATTCCAGAAGGCCATTGCATCGATAATCGCAACCGTTGCAATGGTGGGCTTCAGCAGCGGAAACACAATCTTCCAGTACGTCTGCCACCGGGTACAACCGTCTATAATTGCCGCTTCCTCCAGAGAGAGCGGAACATTTGTATGAATCGCACCATGGAACATAAAGGTTGCCATGGACAGAGAAAATCCCACATGCATGAAGATCAGGGTTGCCCGGTGATTCAGAAGTCCGAAGACGCCGCCGTATAAAGATACCAGCGGAATCATCAGCACCTGAAACGGAATGACCATGGATGCAATCATCATTCCAAAAAGCGCCCCTGTGGCCTTCCACCGGTTCCGGACGATCACATATGCCGTCATAGAGGCAAACAGGATTGTCAGCACGGTGGAGGTTACCGTGATCACCGCAGAATTGCCGAATGCCCTCCAGAAATTCATCTTTTTCATGGCTTCCGGAAAGTTTTTCAGGGTAAATCCATGAGCGCCAAACAGCGCCAGGGGATTTGACGTAATATCTGCTTTTACCTTAAAGACGTTGATTACCACTAAAATAAACGGAAAGATAAAACAGAGGAACAGCAGGATCAAAATGAGCATCTTTATAAAATGCCGGACTTTTTTGTTCTGAGCTGCTTTTGTATTTTCATCCATTATGCTGACACCTCCGCTTTTTTACCTACATAAACCTGAAGCACGCCTACCACTGCGCAGACAATAAATAAAATCAATGCTTCTGCCTGACCTGTCCCGTAATTTTTATATGTAAATGCCTGATTATACACATGCATGGCTCCCATGACCGAACTGTTGAACGGTTCCCCGTTGGTTAATGACAGGTTCACATCATATACCATAAAGCATCTTGTAATGGTCAGGAACAGGCACTGTACAAAGGAAGACACCATCAGCGGCACAGAGATATACCAGATTGTCTGCACATCGTTACAGCCGTCGATGCTCGCCGCTTCCAGCACATCTGCGGACACACTCATAAATCCTGCCACATAGATCAGCATCATATACCCTGCATACTGCCATACGGATACAATGATCAGGCACAGCATGGCCCCGTTGGTGGTCGCCAGCCAGGAAGTGGATAAAAATCCAATGGAAAGAGATTCTCCCAGAGCAACAAATGCCCGGTTAAACACAAATTTCCAGATATAACCAAGGACAATGCCGCCGATCAGGTTAGGGATAAAAAAGCCCGCCCGGAAGAAATTCTGTCCTTTTACTCCGCTGGTCACCATATATGCCAGAATGAACGCCACCACATTCACCAGTATGACTGCAATGACCGAATAGATCATGGTTCTGCCCAATGCCTGCCAGTACGCCGTATCTGCAAAGGTGGCCATGTAATTCTCCAGTGCAACGAACGGCTTCTGTTTTGATACGCCGTCCCAACTGGTAAATGTAAGATACAGTCCATAAATGAACGGAATGATCACAACCGCTGCAAATACCGCAGTGGATACTCCTGCAAACATCAGATACAGTCTGCATTTATAAGAAAATGTATTCGTTTTCATAAATACCAGCTCTCCCTTCTAAGAAATTATATCCTTCTGATTTTCCATTCCCGCTCAATGCTCGATCGGAGTGGCTGTCGTCCAGTACTGTGCTATTTTATCCGCCAGTCCTGTACGGTCTGTCTTGCCTGCCAGATATTCCTGCATAAACGCACCGCAGACCGACAGATGATCGTCCGGCAGATAATTATAATTGTCGATCAGCAGATTGCCGTCCGCGTATTTTTTTACAGAAACCGATAACGGATCCAGTGCTGCCGCGCTGATGTTGCTGTATGCCGGCACCAGATTGCATTTTTCAGTCAGGAACTGATTCCCTTCTTCATCCTGAACAAGCCAGTTCAGAAAATCTTTTGCCGCCTGACGCTGTTCCTCTGACGTGTTATCTGAAGAATCAATGAAGAAATATTTCGAGCCGCCGCCTACAAGCTTTCCATTTGTTCCGTCTGAAGTATTCTGCGGTACCGGCATCATGCCCATATTCTCCGTATAGTCATATTCACTGAGCACGGACCAGTCCCAGTTTCCTCCGAACATAAACGCGATATCGCCCTCTGCCAGCTTCTGCTCTGTTACCTCGCGCTCCGCTGCCACCGGCGAAGATGCCGCATAGTTATATTTCATCAGAACATCAAATGTATCCATCATGGAATTCCATTTTTCATTGCCCTTCAGGTCTGCACTGCCTGCATACAGATCGCTGATAAATCCTTCCACGTCACTCTGCTGCTCATATACCTCTGACAGATAATGCGCTGCCAGCGACCAGTCCTCTTTCATGATACCTGCAGGCGCTTCCATACCGCCGGCCGCCATTTTTTCCAGCAGTCCCTCGAAGGCATCCAGCGTAGCATAATCATCCGGCACAAATGTCTCGCCTGTGACTGCCTCAATGGCATCCGCATTATAGATCAGGCCTCTTGCCTCCACACATACCGGAAAACCGACCACTTTGCCATTCACGGAAATCTCATAATCCGTCTTCTCTACCCATTCCTGATCGCTCAGATCCGACGCATAATCCTCCGCCAGGGAATAAATATCCTTTGCATCCACCATCGCCAGTGTATACGGGTCATTTGCAGAATATCTGGTTGCCAGATGCGCCGCAACCGTGTCATTGGAATAATACACTTCTACATTTACACCGGTTTTGGCACTGTACTCTTCCGCCATCTCTTCAAACTGTCCCTGCACTTCACTTTTGGAATTGAAAATCGTAATAGATACGCCCGAACTGTCTGCATCTCCCGGTGCTGCGTCTCCGCCACCGCCGCCGCATGCCATCAAGGATGATACCGTTGCCGCTGTCAGGATCATAACTACCAGTCTCTTCTTCATCTTCGTTTCCCTCCTTGGAATATTGGTTTTTGGTGATATTAATATATCACTTTGCCGTCTATATGTCAATCGTTTATCATATTTTTTCTCGTTTCTTTGCCCATTTCACTAATTACATACAGAAATTATGCATAATACAGCCTTTATTCCTGTACATTTCCTATATTTTTTTATTTTTCTAATGTTAAACCTTTAGCATATTTTTCTTGCAGCATCACAGTTTTTCTGATATGATAGAGAAAAATCAGGAAAGGAAGAAAATATGAACTCATTATTTAACGCAGATAATCCTTTTTGGGAAGGGATGGGAAGACTGTTCGATCTCTTCCTTCTGAATCTGATGTGGGTGATACACTGCCTCCCGGTCTTTACCATCGGACCTGCCACCACAGCTTTTTATTATGCTGTCATCAACCTGATAAGCAAAGAGGAGCATTCCGTAACAAAGGACTTCCAAAAATCCTTTCGCCTGAATTTCAGGCAGGGTATCAGGCTCGGCGTTCCGCTCACGGCGACAGGTATTTTTCTGCTCGCAGACATCGTCATGAGCTTCCGTGCCGGAACCGGCATCTACACTTTTTTCATGGTTTTTTTTGCCATTATATTTATGGTCTACTGTTTTACTGTCATGTATGTCTTTCCTCTCCTGGCAAAATTTGACCGATCCGGCAGAGAACTTTTAATCCTGGCGTTCACCCTCTCCATCCGTCATCTGGGAAGGACCCTTCTTATGCTGCTTGTTCTGGCTCTGGGCATCTGGTCCTGTCATCTTCTTCCCGGCCTGCTCTTCCTTTCCTTCGGTCTTGTAGCAGAACTGCATTCCATCCTGCTGCTTCCCGTTTTAGAATCCCTTTATGAATGATAAAACAGCCGATCCTCCCGGACCGGCTGTTTATCTTCTGTCTTATGTTGTCTCTCTTTCTATCAGAGTCACCGGAAGCACGGTCCGTCTGGCAACGAGCTTTCCTTTTGATGCACGATCCAGCAGATCCACTGCCGCTTCTGCAATCTCTTTCATAGGCTGATGGATGGTGGTCAGCATCGGCGTAGTCAGTGAAGCAATACTGACGTCATCAAAACCGATGATCTTCAGTCTGCCTGGAACGGGCACTCCCAGTTTATGGCAGACCTGCAGTGCCTGCGCTGCAATAATGTCATTGTTTGTAAAAATCCCATCCGTCTTTGGGTGTTCCGTCAATATTCTTTCCAGCATGTCAGAATAATTCATACTGTTAAACTGGTCATCTTCCGTCACTACTTCCATAAAGGAAACCCCTTCCTGATCGCAAAGCTCCTGAAATCCTTTCGAACGCAGATCTGCGGGCATGGGCAGACTCCGGTTCACGCTTCCCACATGCACCAGATGCCGGCATCCGCATGCGATCAGTTTTCTGGCCGCAAGCTTCCCTCCCTCATAGTTATCACATTCCACCGACGCGGTTCCGTTGTCCAGAAAACGCTCAATCGTAATCACCGGCACGTCCAGATTCACAAATGCATCAACTGCAATCTGACCGCTGAAAAGTATAATTCCCGCCACACGGTTACTGGAACATATCTCTATATATTCCCGTTCTCTCTCATCCATGCACTGGGAATTACACAGTAAAATTTTATATCCCTTTTTATAGGCTTCATTTTCCACATTGCTGATGGCTTCTGCAAAATACGGATGCCTGATATGAGGAACAATCAGCCCGATCAGATTCGAACTTTTATTCTGAAGCGCGCGTGCCACTTCGTTGGGACGATAATTCAGTTTTTTCATTGCATCAGCTACTTTCTGCCTTGCTTCGTCACTGATATAACCCCGGTTGTTCAGGATCCTCGACACCGTAGTCACGGTCAGCCCTGCCTCTTTCGCAACATCCTTTAACGTTGCCATAATCTTTTCTCCATCTTCCTGTTCCCTCTTACGCAGCGTATATTCCGGAAGCGCCCGCCAATTTCATTCCGCATCCGGAACGGACTGCCATCATGAAAGAACACCTGCATATTAATCGTTTAACATTCATGTATGATTATACCATACAAAATCGGAATCGGGCAACATTTTTATCTGACAAAAAATATCTCCGGATCCCGTACCGTTGCTTTTCAGCATTTTTTATTTCCCTGTTGACAATTCCATTATCCGGGGGGATTGTGCAGCATGCTATGTATCGGAAACGGAAATCATGACATGAACAAGTCAGGATGTTACCTCAGGAAAATACACAACCAGCTGGAAGCCGGATTTAACAGAAAATACAAAAAATACGGGCTGATCAGCACGCAAACACAGGCGTGCCGGAGTAAAATCTCCGGCACGCCTGTATGTAATCTTTTTAGTTCAGAAACTCTACTTCTCCGCTGCCGATACGGTACACGGCTCCGCATACCTTCACCCTGCTGTCTTCCTGGATGTTCAGACTTTCCTTAATGACAGACACGCTTCTCTCCACGTTCAGGCAGCTTGCACGAAGTTCATCCTTTTCATCACCGATTGCCTTGCGGATTTCATCTGTGATGGATTTGATAAAGCCGCCGGGCTCACCGCCCATTGCTGCGCCGACAGCGCCGCAGCACTCATGCCCCAATACAACTACAAGATTGGTTCCAAGATGATCTGCCGCATATTCCACGCTTCCCAGCTGGTGCTTATCCATAACATTTCCGGCCACACGGATCACAAACAGTTCTCCGATTCCTGCCGAAAAAATACTTTCCGGGATCACTCTCGAATCGGAACAGGTGATCACAATGGCATAAGGGCTCTGTCCGTTTTCACGGGTAAACTTCCGAATCTTCGGCGATACATCCCCTGGATTTGTTTCCGCCGTTAAATAACGCTGATTTCCCTCTTTTAATTTCTGCAGCGCTTCTGCAGCAGATAAATTTTCTTTCTGCATACTGTCCTCCATTTCTTTGTATTCATTTTTTGCCGGATAAATCCTGCACAAGATTATTATAAAGAAAGAACGGCAAAAAATCAATTTATATATCCGCATTTAAATTTTCAGTTCCAATATCTGATAAAGAGCAACAAACCTTGATTTTTCAAGACTTTTGAGGATTTACCCTTTCACTCAAGTTCTGTAAAAAGACTTCCCATCAGCTCCCAGGCCGCATCTCTTTCCCGCTTTTGCTCCAGGGTCAGTTCCTCATAAGGGCACAGCATCGGATGCTGTCCTGCTTTGTCGTCTCGAACAGGACCGAACCTCCAGTTATAAAAGATATAAAACCGAAGCCACCGCATATGATCCAGCTTCCGGTATCTCTCCTTTGCCTCCGTTGAGTTCTTTGTCTTACAATATCTGTCATACGCATTTCTGACTGCTGATGCGGTAAGTTCCGTGATCGTCTCATCGCAGAGAAGAATTCGTGTCTTCATCAGAAGATGGTCCGCCGCTACAATCTTGGACTGCTGGTGAAGATCATCCAGTTCCTCCCAGTCAAGCGTCGGATAAGAAACAGACCTGCGAAACAGCTCATTGATCATGATCGCTGCTTTATTCAGTTCCGTGCGGATAATCTGCTGTGAAGTATATATTTCTTCATTTGTTCCAAAGTATGAGACTCCCGGTGCTTTTCGGCTGCTTCTAAGGTCGATGCGGCCAGCCACCCTGTAATATTTGCTCAATGTCCAGAAAATACTCCAGCCCTTTTGCTCATCGTCCTCACAGATGATGATGCGGTCGGCCCGCTCCAGCAAAGGGACATCTTTTGCCCAGATCTCATCATGGAAAATCAGCGAGTCTCCTGTCCCGGATTCTTCATTCAGAGAAAACAGCTCGCCCAGACGATAATGTACGGCAAGAAATTCCTCTGCATCGCCAAAAATATGGTATGCCACATGCTGCTCTGTGGATATGATGTTGGTCAGAATCGCCCGCTCCAGAATGCTGCAGCCATAGTTTCCAAAACCGATAAGCACGATGGTATTTTCATGGCGGCATAAGGGTTTGGAACGCCAGTACTGTCTGGCACAGCATTCATAGCTGTGAAAAAAATGAATATTTCCGGAAAGCTTATCCTGCCCGTTCGTCGTTCTCGCATAGACCTCTACCGGCAGCTCATGCAGATTGACCGCCCGGCTGTTCACGCCGATATCGTTTTCCTTCATCAGAAAAATCTTACATTTTTCTCCGATATTCTTCTTCTTCGACACGATCCGGTCCGGCGAGGCGCTCAGATAGATGCAGGGGTAATCAGGGCTCTCGCTTTGTCCGCTTTTTCTCTCTCCGTAGATGATCAGCGCATTGGCATCCTCCCGATAGATGTTGGCCGCCAGGGTATTCGATTCCACTCCATAATCTGCAAAATAATACCAGTTTTTACGCCGCTGCAGGCCAAGCAGGAAGAACGGCAGCCCCTCGCTGGTGATAAAGGATACCGCCGCTCCAAGCAGCGTTACCATAATGCCGGCTGACAAAAGCAGAAAGATCATTCCCACCATACGCCCCAGCGGTGTCACCGGTATCAGATCACCGTATCCTACCGTTGTCAAAGTCACCAGCGAATACCAGAACGCATCTTCAAATGTCCGAATCGCTGCATCGCTGCTTGCAGATTCGGAACAGTAAAGAATGGTCAGCAGGCTGATATAAATAAACGCCGCCGTCACAATCAGATACAGGTAGATATGCTTTCTCTTTTTCATACGGTCCGGTCTTTCCTTAACTCTTAATCTGTTTTTCTATATGATACTATTAAATGACGGATATGCAAAGAGAATTTTCTGTTTTGTCACTGCATTCAGATTTTTACTGCACAGGACGGCTTTTGGGGGCATTTTCTTTCTGTCTGTTATGAATACCTTTTAAACAGCACAAGGCTTTCATACGGCCTCAGCATTTCCAGTGTATTCTGAAACAGTTCCTCCGGATAATTATGGAGCAGGCAGATACTGTTCTGGCAGGACACCGCCTCCGGCAGCACCACTTCCCGGTTGGTAAGATTATTCAGAACCACAAGTTCCTCTCCTTCCAGTAACCGCCGGTACGCAAATATCTCCGGCTGCTCCCGATACAGAAACTCTATGGCGCCCTCACGGATCACCGCATACTGTTTTCTTAATGAGATGAGTTTCCTGTAATAATGAAGAATGGAATCCGGATCCGCCTCTTCTGCTGCAACATTGATCTTTTTATGATTCTCCGGAATTTTGATCCATGGTTCCTGTTCGGAAAACCCTGCATATGTTCCAAAGTCCCACTGCATGGGCGACCGGCTGTTGTCCCGGGAGCGCTGTCTGAGGATCTGAAGCGCCTCCTCCCGGCTCTTTCCTTCATTCAGAAGAATATGGTAGTAATGGATGCTCTCCACATCCCGGTATTCGCTGATATCCGTATAGCCTGTATTCGTCATCCCCAGTTCTTCTCCCTGAAAGACGTACGGCGTTCCCCGGAGCATGTGGATGCAGGCAGCCAGCATCTTGGCGGATTCCTTCCAGTACTTTTTCTCATCTCCGAACCGGGATACAATCCGCGGCTGGTCATGGTTGCACCAGAAGACCGCATTCCATCCGTTCTCCTGCTCCATCCCCGTCTGCCAGGTCTCAAACAGTTCCTTCAGCTTCCGGTAGTCGGGCCTCATCAGCGCCCATTTATTCCCGTCCCTGTAGTCCACCTTCAGATGATGAAAGTTAAAACACATGGACAGTTCTTTTTCCTCCGGACTGGAATAGCGGATACAGTGGTCGAGACTTGTAAAGGACATCTCTCCCACGGTGATCAGATCGCCGATTCCGGTATCGGCAACCAGCTCCTTCAGATATTCATGGACATGAGGCCCGTCCGAATAGAACCGTCTGCCGTCCCCTTCGTTATCATCCTCGAAGATTTTCGGCTTGGAGATCAGATTGACCACGTCGAAGCGAAAGCCCTTCACGCCTTTTTTCTTCCAGAAACGGATCACTTCTTTCAGTTCTTCCCTTACTTTCGGGTTCTCCCAGTTCAGATCCGCCTGTGTCACATCAAACAGATGCAGATACCATTTTTTCAGAGACGGCACATATTCCCACGCAGAACCTCCAAACTTCGACTGCCAGTTTGTGGGGGGCGTATCCGCCCCTCCATCTCTGAAAATATAGTAATCCATATAGTCCTTCTCGCCTGCGAGGGCTCTTTGAAACCATTCGTGGCGGGTGGATGTATGGTTGAATACCATGTCAAGCATGAGCCCCATCCCGCGTTTTTCCGCCTCCCGGATCAGTTCCTCCACATCTTCCATCGTCCCGAAAAGCGGATGAATCTTCCGGTAGTCTTCCACATCGTATCCGTTGTCGTTCAGCGGTGATACGAAAAACGGCGTGCTCCAGATCAAGTCGACTCCCAGGCTCTGAATGTAATCCAGTTTTTCAATCACTCCCCGAATGTCGCCGACCCCGTCATGGTTGCTGTCATAAAAAGACTTTGGATAAATCTGATAAATGGTGCTTCCTTTAAAATCTGCCATCTTTGCTCCTCTTACTCAAATACTGCTACTGCTGTCTTTTTTGCTTCTCCCCGTATGCCTGTGATAAACCGGATATTTTTTGCATTTCCCGGTTCTGTAATGATGCAGACCGTAGTATCCGTATGGCCTGCTGCCCTGATCTTTGCTCTGTCAAACCGAATCAGCGGCGTTCCTGCAGATACCTTCTGTCCCTCTGATACAAGATACTCGAACCCGTCTCCCTGCATATCCACCGTATCGATTCCGATATGTAAAAGAATCTCCGTCCCGTTATCCAGCGTAAGGCCGCAGGCATGCCTGGAATCCTGCATCAGCACGCTGACTGCTGCGTCCGCCGGCGCATACAGTGTATCATTCTCCGGGATGATCGCAAATCCTTCTCCCATGATGCCCTCGGAAAATACGCCGTCACCCACTTCTTTTAACTTAATGACCTTACCTGTCAGAAAAGCTTTTAATTCTTTTTTACTATGCTCTCTGTTTCTTTCCCCGGAAGCCGCAATGTCTGCTGCCATTTCCTCCAGATCCTTTGCAGGCGCCCCGCTCTTTTTGTCAGACGCCATTTTTTTCTTTCCTGCAATCACTGTTAATACAAACGGAATCACCATGGCGATTACCATACAGACCGCAAAGCCGGCCATGGAGTCCGGACGGATGGAAAGGATCCCCGGCAGTCCGCCGACACCGATGGCATTGGCGGTAGTTCCCATTGCCACGCATACAACCGCGGCGCAGGCCGAACCGATCATGCCGCACACAAACGGAAACACATGTTTTAAGTTAACACCAAAGATCGCCGGTTCGGTAACACCCAGATAACAGGAGACACATGCCGGCACATTTACTTCCTGCGCTTCTGCATCTTTTCTCTGAAGCGCAATCATACCGAGAACCGCAGAACCCTGCGCAATATTGGACAGAGCAATCATGGGCCACAGCATGGTTCCGCCGTAATCTGCGATCAGCTGCAGATCAATGGCATTGGACATGTGATGAAGTCCGGTAATGACCAGCGGCGCATACACAAATCCAAATACGGCGCCAAAAATTACCTTTGCAGGTCCTGTAATCCCCGCATAGACGATGGCAGAGATGGCAGAACCGATCTTCCAGCCAATGGGTCCCAGTACAAAGTGCGCCGCCATGACCGCCAGTACCAGGCTGCAGAACGGAACCACGATCATGGATACCACCTGGGGCGTAATCCTGCGGAAAAATTTTTCCAGATAGACCAGCATGAATGCCGCCAGAATCGCCGGCAGCACCTGCGCCTGGTATCCGATCATATTTACTTTAAAATATCCAAAGTTCCATACCGGTATGTCTGCCGCCGCTGTTCCCGCCACTGCATAGGCATTCAGAAGCTGACCGGATACCAGCGTCAGGCCGAGAACGATCCCCAGCATCTGCGTAGTGCCCATTTTCTTTGTGACGGACCAGCAGATTCCCACCGGCAGCATATGAAATACCGCTTCTCCGATGAGCCATAAGAAACTGTCGATTCCCGCCCAGAACTGGCTGATGTCGCACAGCGTCCTGGTTCCGTTTTCGAACAAGTACATACTGTCGATGCAGTTCCGAAATCCCAGAATCAAACCGCCGGTGATGATTGCCGGAATCAGCGGGGCAAAGATCTCCGCCAGCGCCGTGATCATTCTCTGCAGTACGTTCTGGTTCTGCTTTGCCGCATTTTTTACTGCGTCTTTGGAGACTCCTTCGATCCCCGACACCGCAATAAAGTCATTGTAAAAATCCGATACCGTATTTCCGATGATCACCTGAAACTGTCCGGTCTGCGTAAAACTGCCCTTTACCGCTTTCATGGCTTCAATCTTCTCAATATCCGCCTTTTTCGGATCGTTGAGTACAAATCTCATCCGTGTCATACAGTGTGAGACTGCGGCGATGTTTTCCCTGCCGCCCACATGCTGCAGCAGTTCTTTTGCGTCTTCTGCGTATTTACCCATTTCCCTTCCTCCTGCGTCTTCTCTTCGTTTTCAGTTATCTTGTTCAAACAAGTTGTTATGTATGATATATACCATACTTGTTTGAACATGTCAATCCCTGTTTTAAAATTTGTTTAAACAAGTTTGAAGACGCTTTTTGATACCCATTTTTAACGTTCCGGTACTCTTGACTTTCTCCCATTCTGAATTATAATAATATCAGATGTTTAAACAGGCGGGAGGTTGACCGACAATGCCAAAAGCGAAATATGCAGAAATATATAAAGATCTGAAAGCCAGGATTGAGGCCGGGGAATATGAATTTCAGGAACTGCTGCCGTCAGAAAACCATCTGATCCTCACCTATGACTGCTCCCGCAATACCATACGCAGAGCCATCAGCGCCCTGGTCACAGACGGCTATGTGCAGACCATGCAGGGAAAAGGCGTCCGCAACATTTTTCAGCCGACCCTTAAGACCTCTTTTACCATTGGAGGAATCGAATCCTTTAAAGAATCCGCCGTCCGGAATCACCAGACACCCAGAACGGAAGTCCTGTGTTTTACAGAGATCACGGCAGACGAAAAAATCTCCGCCAGGACCGGATTTCCTGTCGGAGCAGAATTATATTACCTTCAGCGCCTTCACTATCTGGATGAAAAGGCGCTGATCATCAATCACAACTATTTTCTGAAAGATGTAGTTACCGATCTTACGGAGGAAATTGCAAAGAATTCCATTTATGAATATCTGGAGCATGTGCTTCATGTATCCATCGTCACCAGCAAACGGACCATGACGGTGGAAAAGATGACGGAAATCGATGAGAAATATCTGGAGCTGGGAGACTACAACTGCCTTGCAGTCGTCAGCAGCCAGACCTACAACAGCGACGGGATCATGTTTGAATATACCCAGTCCCGCCACCGTCCGGATTATTTCCGGTTCCAGGATAATGCAACCAGGCGGACGCGGTAGGACTCCAGCCCTTTTGTCCCCGTGTATGGCATATCCGTGATGCGTTCCCATGTATCGCTGCAGCATCTGCCTGCGGACAGGTTCCGGATTGTTTCAACAATCAATATACTGGTCGGCAAACCGCTTTTTTACAAACAGGAAATCCTCCAGATCCAGCAGCACATGATACAGAATCGCCCGGGATTCGAATTCGTCCCTGCTTTCGGGAAGGGGCTGCTGTTTCATCTGGTCAAATACCTGCTGCAGATCTGCGCTCTGCCTGTCCGGAATATTTTTCTCATGAACATACGGTGCAAGATATCTCAGATAATCACTGATGATCTTCGCCTGTTCCGGCATCCCGTCAATCTTCCATACCCGGTGCCGGATCGCCTGCAGCAGGGCGCACTGCTGCAGACGCATTTCCATATATTCAATATAATAATGATCTTCTTCTGACAGCGTATTGTGCGCATGCTCATGCGCGCGGTCCAGCCCTCTGTGGATCGATTGCTCCAGCTGATCCAGATCCAGCCAGATATGTGCTCCATCCAGTTTTCCTTCCAGATAACAGGCCAGTTCCTGAAGCACCTGCTGCATATCATCTTCCGCTTTCCGGATATCCTCCCGGAGAATCTTCAGATTACTGGGCATATGCCAGTTCATGAGCAGAGCCAGAGCGGTTCCGATCGCGATCACTGCCAGCTCACTGGCTGCAAAATTCAGGCTGTAATCCGGCGTCAGCAAATAATGCGTTCCCATAACCGCATTGACCGATATAGTATTCTCCCAGCCGAAGAAATAGCAGACATGCACCATCAGGAAGATATAGACTCCATAATTCACCCACTCCAGTTTCCCTATATACCGGAAGCATACAAAGACCAGCAGAACCGACAAAAGAAACGAAAGCAGCCGTTCCGCCGCCAGCCGGATCGTATCCCTCCTGGTATTCTGTACCGTCAGAAGCGTAACGATACCCGCCGAGGTCGCATACGGAAGTTCGAAAAACTGTGCGACCGCCACCGCCATGCAGCTTCCAACTGCGATTTTCAACACCTTGATTGCCATCTTTCGTCTTCCGTGCGAATCCATACCTGCTCCCATAGCGTCCTCCCTGTATTCCCCATTTTTCCCATATGAACTATGTGTTTAAAAACAGAACGTTAATCCACCCTTCTCGAAGAATTCAAATATTCGCTGTACGAAATCTTTTCCACAAAGAAATGACTTCTGTCCGGACTGTAGTTTTTTCTGTAAGTCATCACCTTCAGCAGACTACCGGAATCGTCCAGTACCTCGGTCTCAATTTCAATCGGCATATCCTCCATCCTGGTTCCCCAGAAAGTCGCGGTCAGACGTCCGGCTTCATAAACAACTTCCAGCTTTACCGGATATTCCCGGTCGTTGACGATCCTCAGATCAAGCGCATCCCACGCAACCGCTGCATCCATTCCGGGATCTGCATAACTGGAGACATAGGTATGGCACCAGCGCTCCGGGATGTACAGCCCCGCATACAGAGCCGCTTCAAAGATCGTTGTGGACACCTGACAGATTCCGCCTCCGTACGCCTGAATGATCTTCCCGTCCAGTATGGCGTTGGCCTTTTTGAAACCGGTCTCGGCAGTCTGCTCACCCACTGTATGATTAAAGGAGAATTCATCTCCGGCATTCAGGATGATCTCCCGGCATTTTTCCACTGCCACACGGATATTGGTCTTACGGTTTTCACTGCCGCCGACACTGGTCGAAAATTCTGCGAGCACATCCTGAAACAGATGTGCTTCCATATCTTCCGTACGGACCCCGGGCATGGTACGGATCAGATCAACGGCGACCGTATCTCCCTCCTGTGCCTGCTCCAGCAGGCTCCTGGCATGTTCCAGATCAAAATCCACTCCTGTGACGGAGGGAATAATCTCATATCCATTTTCCGGATCCAGTGCGGCATCCGCTGCCTCCCGACAGATTTCTTCATGGAGCCGCTCCAGATCCACCGGCTCTGCCGCCGCTTCGACCGTCGGGCAGGCAAGCACGTTCTTATAATCACCGGACAGTACCGCTTCCCTGACAGCCTCCAGAAGCTTCTCTTCATCGGCTTTCCATCCTGATTTTCCCACCGTGATCACCAGCTGATCGTTTTCCTCCTTATAAGAGGGTTCCGTCCTGCTGTCTGCCTCCAGAAGGCCGCTGTCTCTGACCGCTTCCTGAAGGATCCCCTGATCTGCCACCGGTGTCAGCGGCAGCTCCCTGCCTGTGAAAGCCGCTTTCAGAAGAAGGCCTCCCCTCAGGAAAAAATTTTCCCGCCCCGGACGAAGCGCCTTCTCCACAGCCGCTTCACAGTCGTATTCCAGCGCTTTACGCACATCCACCTGATACATGTCTCCCTGAAAAGATATGGTCAGCACACTCTCCTCCAGGCAGGAACGGATCTTCTCTTCCAGAATCCCGGTTGCCGCCTCCGCCGTCATGCCTCCAAGCTCTGCTCCATTTACAGTCGTCCGGCAAAGTATCCGGTCCGGCTTTACAGCCGCACAGAGAACCATATACACAACCAGTAAAATCAGACAGACCGCCGGAAACACAGATCTCCATATCCGGTTTCTTTTCGTCATTGTATTGCCTCCCGTACAGATCCTATTATACATAAATCAAAGAGGAATGGAAAGCATGAGATATAAAATCCACCAGACCGGAACGGTTCTGGTGGACTTCATATGTTTTCTCTCTATCAGGTTTTGTACAGACCGACTTTTGCCGGAATAAAACAATATAACCTATGCCACCAGTTCCTTTGCTCTCTGTGCGCAGGAGGCAGCATCTTCCGTGTATGCATCCGCTCCGATCTCATCTGCAAATGCCTGTGTGATCGGCGCTCCGCCTACCATAATCTTAATGCCGGAACGGAAAGGCGCTCCGTTTAACAGGGTGACGGTATCTTTCAGTGAAGGCATAGTGGTAGTCAGAAGCGCGGAACAGCAGACAATCTTCACATCCGGATTCGCTTCTACGGCTTCCACAAATTTTTCCTTTGCCACATCCACCCCAAGGTCGATGACTTCAAAGCCTGCGGACTCCAGCATCATGGATACCAGATTCTTACCGATGTCATGCAGATCGCCTGCTACAGTCCCGATAACCACCTTGCCTGCTGCACCAGCCACGCCCGATGCCAGATGGGGCTTTAACACCTCTACGCCCTTCTTCATGGCACGTGCAGCCACCAGCATTTCCGGCACGAAGATCTCGCCGGATTTGAACTTTGCGCCTACTTCGTCCATTGCCGCGATCATCCCCTTGTTCAGGATATCGGTAGGCTCACATCCCGCATCCAGCGCTTCCTGAACGGCTGCCGCAATCTGTTTTGCTTTTCCCTTTGCTACTAACTCGTGTACTTCCTGAATTCCTGCCATTTTCTTTTCCTCCATTTTTTCTTTTATTTTTTCGGTCCGAAGATTCCTTCCCGATAAGCGCTGATATATTCCATACAGTAATCATCCTGGCCAAGAAGCGCTTCTGTCGCATAGATCACACCCATCATATCCCGGTTGGTGGGATCCAGAATTGCGCTGTCCAGACCCGCATTCATGGCCAGTACGGTAAAGCCCAGATTGATCATTTTCCTGACCGGAAGATTAAAGGAAATATTGCTGACCGCAGCCGCAATATGGATATCCGGATATTTCGCCCGGATGGTACTGATCACTTCTACATTCATGGCGATGCCGTCCTCCGACGTGCAGAGCATCTCCACCAGAGGATCGATATGCAGACGGCTGGTTGCGATACCGTATTCGTTTGCTTTGGCAATGATATAGTCAAATACCTTCAGACGGTCTGCAGCGCATTTGGGGATACCGCTGTCATCAGACAGAAGACAGATCACTTCCCATCCGGTATCTGCGATCAGGGGAAAGAGTTTGTCCACCTTGCCGCCCTCGCCGGACACGGAGTTGATCAGCCCCGGTCTTTTACAGTACGGAAATACCTGTGCGATCACATCAGCACTGGGACTGTCCACTGCGATGGGAAGATCGCTGACTTCCTGAATGCAGTCAATCATCCATTTTAAAGTCTCCACTTCCTCTGCCTCCGGAACCGATGCACAGCAGTCCAGACAGGTAGCTCCCGCCTCCGTCTGGATCCTTGCCCGTTCTTTGATAAACTCTGCATCCCGCTTAGCGATGGCCTCTGCCACTGCCGGGATAGAGCCGTTGATTTTTTCACCAATGATAATCATCTTCGTTCCTCCTGACCATATTTTTGCATCATCACTTTTGATGCTGTTTTTGTTTTCCGTTTTTACTATAGATAAAGTGTAGCACAGGCATCCTTTTTGTACCATCGCCAGAAATGTTGATTTTGAATACCTGATTTCCTACATTTTATAGGACAGACTATGGACGGAAGTCCTTTTCCCGCTTTGACGATTGCACCCCTTTCGGTTTCATTGTATAATAATCGGTAAAAGGAGTGATCGTCATGTATTTAAGCGCTTTACTGATCGCCTGGCATCTTCAGAAGCAATATCCGGAGACCATCGTCTCCTCCTGGCTTTCCCGGGATCCGATCTTAAAATATCCCATAAAATATGAAGGAACATTTCTGACGGACAACGGAATCATCTACCTGGTTGATGATCCCGGTCTTCCTCTGCCGGTCAGACGCCTGTCCAAGAATATGGTTCTGTTCACCGGAAGGTGTATCCATCTGTCCGAATCCTGCAAACCCAGCTACTGCTTTCTTCCAGAAGCCGTAACGATGGGAGAACTTCTGGCCTTTCTGCAAAAACTCTACAGCCGCTATGACTGCTGGAACCAGAGTCTTATGGATTCCCGTCTTGCCAACGGTTCCATCCAGAAACTTCTGGATCTGACAGACCCGGTCATCCCCAATCCCATGATGGTAGCAGGCAAGGACTTTGCGATCATTGCCTCCAAAAAGCTCACCTACGGAAAGCTGAAAAATTCCGTCCTTGGATCCACCGAGGCAACACAGCCTATCGTCAATGCGCTCAAACAGGATGTCTATTATGAAGAATCCTTTGACCGAACCGGCTATTTCTATTATCCCGGCAATCAGGTGGCTACACCGAAGCTCTGTGTCAATATCCCCAGAGCCGGCAAAACGATGTTCCGCCTGATGATCTCCGAAGGAGAAGTACCTCTTGACGACACCTTCGGATTCCTTCTGGAATATCTGGCAAAGATGATCGCCCACGCACTTTCCACAAATGTAGTCCAGAGCCGTGACAGCTCTTATACACTCCACCAGATCTTTCTGACACTCCTTACCACTCCCAGCGCGGACTATGTGGAGATCAGTCAGCAGCTGGTAGCCGCCGGCTGGCTTTCCTCCCATCACTACCTGTGCGTCCTGATCAATGTAAGTATTCTGGACACCAAGAACCTTACGCTGCGCTCCATCTGCAGTTATGTGGAAGAGATCATTCCCGGCTCCTGTGCGGTGGAGCATCAGGGAAATGCCGTCATCTTTATCAACCTGTCCCTCTGCCTTCTGGATCAGGACCAGATCCATCAGAAACTGGCGGGCTTTATCAGAGACAGCCTTTTGACCGCCGGATACAGCCGGAGCATGCTGGGACATTTTAATTTCTACCGGCAGTATGTACAGGCCTCCACCGCTCTTCAGGTGGGCTGTCGGCAGAATCCTTCCCGCTGGATCCATCAGTTCAATGAGATCGCCATGTATTACATCTATGAGCAGGCAACCCGAAAGCTTCCTGCCTACATGATCTGTCATGAAAGACTCCTGGAACTGAAATATGAAGATGAAACCTGCCATACAGAACTGTACCAGACAGCACGCTGCTACCTGGAGCTGCACCAGAGCATCGCCCGCACCTCAGAAGCTCTGTTCATCCACCGGAGCACCCTCTTATACCGCCTGGACAAGATCCGGCATATCCTGAAGACCGATTTCTCCGATCCCCAGGAACTGCTTTACCTGCTGCTCTCCTTCTATCTGATTGATATGGAAGAACGGCATTAATACAGCCTATACGGAAAACAGCAGTTCCTCCATGAAGAGGTCTGCAAATTCCCGGTCCCCTGCAAGTTCCAGAAATTCCGTCTCCTCTGCCAGACGGCTGCACGCTTCATATTCCTCCATGTTCAGCGCTGCTCTCTGTGCTCCTTCTCCCGCTGCATTCCCAATGGGACGGATCTTATCCTTCAGTTCTTTCGGAAGCAGACCGACCGCGCAGGCGCTGTCAGGATCCATATAATTTCCAAACGCGCCGGCCAGCTGCACTTCCCGGATATCGGAACATACGGCGCCATACCGGTTGCAGAGAAGACGGAGTCCGGCAGCAATGGCCGCCTTGGCCAGCTGCAGCTCCCGGATATCGTTCTGAGAGACTACAACCTTCGGCGTGAAATACCAAGCTTTCTCCATCCGTCCAGTCTCATCCACAGCCCCCGTTTTCAGCAGGCATGCCGCTGCATCCAGAAGGCCGGAGCCGCAGATCCCCACAGCTTCTGTTTCCCCGATCACATGGTAGGCAAGCTGCCCGTTTTCCAGAGTCACATGATCGATGGCACCGTCATTTCCCCGCATGCCGCAGGAGGTTTTTATGCCTTCAAAGGCAGAACCCGCCGCTGTGGAGCATGCGATCCTCCTGCGGCAATTGCCCAGCACCAGCTCCGCATTGGTGCCAATGTCCACCAGAAGCACCAGTTCCTCCTGTTCATAAAGGCCGGAAGCCAGGATACAGGCCACCGTATCGGCTCCCACAAAGCCTCCGATAACAGGAAGCCACCACAGTTCTGCAGACGGATGGACCAGAAGCCCATAGTCCAGCGCTTTTCGTTTCACCGCTTTTTTTATTTTCGGCTCGTGAGGCGCTACCACCAGCGAGTCCGTCGGGATCTCCAGGAACAGATGGTGCATGCATGTATTTCCTGCCATAATAATGCGGACGATATCCTCGCTGCTTCTGCTGCATTCCCAGGCCGCTTCCCGAAGCAGATGATTCACTGCTTCCCCTGCACAGCTGCTCAGGATCTCTGCACCGTGTTCCAGCGCATAGCTGCTTCTCGTAACCACATCCGCGCCATATTTTTTCTGCGGATTCAGCATGCTCCTGACCGACAGGCGTCTCCCGGTCAGACCGTCCATCAGATATACCACGATGGAGGTGGAACCCAGATCCACCGCTGCCAGCAGAGGCTGTTTTACATCCTCCAGTATTTCCGGATCCACATAAGGAATCTGCGCTTTCTTCATATCTGTTCCCTGCCCTTAAAACATGATTTCCTGCTTTGTCCCATACAGCCCCGCAAAGAACCGCTGCCGTTTTTCGCACCGCACCTGGTCCCTCCGGTTACGGAAACAGCCATACTGCAAAAATTCCTGTAATCACCACCGACAACAGCATCCGCTCCAGCCATATGAGTATCATATCCTTAAAACTTACCGGAATATCCGTTGCCATCAGGCAGGGTACAAAGCTGGCCAGAAAGATAATGGAAGTCACAGGTATTACAGCCATCATATAACGGGTTCGAAGACTCCACTCTCCCACGGTGACCAGAAGCGCCGGAAGCGTCACCTCGATCAAGGACACGGCAGCACCGGTACAGGCTGTCACCGCTTCCGATGCCGGGATGGAAAGCCGCATAAACGGGTAAAAAATACAGCCTGTCCAGCGGATCAGAGGCGTATAAGTATACAAAAGCACCCCGGCCGTAGCAAAAAAGGCGGTTCCGGACGCCACTGTTCCCAGGACTCCAATCGTTTCCTTCATCATATAGACGATTCGCCTGCCCAAAGACTCCTGGTGTTCGGCCGTCTTCAGCGCCTCCTCCCCGGCCACCTGAAAAAGGTGTTTCCGGATGGAAAGTTCCGGATTCGGACTGACCCCCGGATAAAAAGTATCTGCAATCTGTCTGAGCGGATAAATCCGCACACCGATCAGGCTTACCAGAAGTGTAATCAAAAAGGCGGTCCAGAAGTACAGATTCCAGTAACCCCGTTCGTTCAGCCCGGTATTGTTGGCCAGCACCAGAAGAAAGCCCACGGACACGGTGGAAAAGCTGGTTCCGATCACCACGGCTTCCCGCTCGGTCATCCGTCCGGTTTTATACTGATCATTAACCGCAATATGCCCCACAGAAAAGTTTCCCAGAAAGGCCGAGACCATGATTACCGCCGCACGTCCCGGAAGCCGAAAGACCGGACGCATGATGGGGCGCACCAGCACTCCCACAAAATCCACCAGACCATAGTCCACCAGAAGCGGCAGGAACAGGGACGCCGCCGGAATGGAAATGCAGATGGTGACCAGGATATTGTTCATGATAAACTGACAGATGCTTTTCTCCCCCAGCGACGCCACCGGATGAAAAAACCAGTCCATAAAAAACGGATTCCATCCCGTGTACCATTCCGCCACGGCAAAGCAAAGCAGTACAAAACCGACAATCTTGAACACTGCGAAAACCGCCGCCACCCTGGTCGTATGCCAGAATTTATCCGGTCTTAACCAGAACAGGTCCACAACGCTGTAGACACCGATCAGCCATACAACAAAGGGCATAACAGGAAAATTTCCGGTAAACAGGGCGGCCTTTATCAGATTTGTGGCATGCGAAACCAGTACGTTGGACTGTCCTGCCACTTTTCCCCACTCCCATACCCCTATACGGAACTGATACTCCGGCACATGGCAGTTGATAAAAAATACATAGATGCCAGCCAGAGAGAACAATAGAAACCGGAGCCAGGAAGATGTTTTATATTGTTTCATATCTATCCTTTCTACAGATCCATGGCTGCATGATATCCCTGATAAACGGCCATACAGATATTCGCCGGCCGGATACAGTCACCGATCCGTTTCACGATCGGGGCGCAGTCCAGAAGAGACTCTGCCACATCCTTTCGTGCTCTCTGACCCACAGCACAGATTACAGAACCGCCCGGCACCAGCACCTCCTCTTCACCGGCTCTGCACCATACGCCATCTTCTGTGACGCGAAGCCCCTGATGTTCCATATGGCAGATCACATTTTGCTCCTCCAGCTCTTTCAGAAGAATCGGACGGTGACGGATGTTGGCATCCGGAGCCAGTTCCCTGCGCATCTCCACCAGATGAACCTTCTTCCCCTCTCTTGCCAGATGCACCGCGCTCTCGCAGCCCGCGAGGCCGCCGCCCAGAACGATCACCTCATCGCTTTTTACCTTTTCCTTCTCCATATAGTAGTTGTTGACCAGAACGACCTGCTCCCCGTCAATTCCCGGAATCGGCGGAACGACCGGCACGGAACCCACCGCAATAATCAGCGCGTCTGCACCGACCTTCTCTGCATATTCCGGAGTCACCTCTGTACCGGTTCGGATCTCCACGCCTTCCAGCCTTGCCAGATGCTCCAGCGTCACGCCCAGCTCATACATCTCATGTTTAAAATCAATTCCCTGTTCACATTTAAGGATACCTCCCAGACGGTCATGCTTCTCGCACAGAAGAACCTGATGCCCCCTTCTCGCAGCGGTCACCGCAGCCTCCAGGCCGGCCACGCCGCCGCCTGCAATCAGGACCTTCCGCTTCTTCCTCGCCGGCATAAGATCCATCCCTTCCCATTCCCGTCCAATCAGCGGATTGACCGAACAGCGCCTGGTCTGGGTCGTTCCCCGCTCAGCCATACAGACAAAGCAGCGCAGGCAGCGGATAATCTCATCTTCTCTGTTTTCCATTACTTTTGACGGAAGTTCCGGATCTGCCAGAAGCGCCCGTCCCATGACCACAAGATCCACTTTTCCGGAACCGATCAGCTCGTCCATCATGGCCGGATCGTTCAGGCCGCCAATGGTCGCTACCGGTTTGGAAACATGCTTTTTCATCTCTTCTGCCAGAAAGACATTGCATCCATGATCCCGGAACATGGATGGATGCGTAATGGAAAATCCAAACTTATAAGACCCTGCAGACACATGAATCAGATCCACCAGATCTTCCACCGCCTGTGCGATTCTCACGCCTTCCTCCAGGTCATAGCCGCCGTCAAACATCTCCGAACCGCTCATTCGGAACTCAATAGGAAATCCGGGACCCACCGCCTGCCGAACTGCCGAAAGCACCTCCCTCGCCAGCCGCACCCGGTTCTCAAGACTCCCTCCATATTCATCGGTCCGGTGATTAAAGTAAGGAGACAGAAACTGATTGATAAGCCAGCCATGTCCTCCGTGAACCATGATCATCTCATAGCCGCACAGCTTTGCCAGCTTCGCGTTCTCATAATACGCCTGCACAATGTCCTGAATCTGTTCTTTATTGAGAGGCGTCACCGGAAGACCGTCCGGTCTGGCGCCCGCACTGGGGCCATACTGCGTCATGGATTCTTTTTTATCCCTGTCCAGCAGATAGGTTCCTGCGTACTGACCGGAGTGTGACAGCTCCACACTGGGTACCGCGCCGTGTCTTTTGATGGCATCCGCCGTATAGGTAAAACTGGCAATCGAGCCCACGGTCTGCGTATTCAGATGATACGCATGAGACGCGTCCGTGGGCGGATGGACCATCAGCTCGCTGACGGTTACCGCCGCCGCTCCGCCTTTTGCACGCAGTTCATAAAATGCTGTGGATTTGGACCCGATTGTACATTCCGGCGTGATCTCCGCCCCGCTCATGGGAGCTGAAAACATCCGGTTCCGGAAAGTGACATTGCCGATGGTAATCGGCCTGCAGAGATTTTTATACTTTCTAATCATATCCATCCTCCTCGTGATTCATGTTGAAAGTTCTGCTTTTACCCGCTTACTGCCCGGACAAAGAGACGTAAAGCCCGAATTCCTCTTCCAGACATCGCTTCAGTTCTTCTTCATCCTGAAGCTGTCTTCTGAACGCCTGATCCCCTTCCCGGATCACCAGTTCCATCTCCGTCAGCGTTCTGCTGCCCTCAGGCGTGCACAGATTGACAACTCTCTTATGAGAAAAGATCACGGCAGGATTTACCGCACAGTAAAAATTCAGCACCTGAAAATCTGTCTGACAGAACGGCTGATCCCGAAACTGAAGTACCCTCTTCCACTCTCCGCCGTGAAGTCCCTCCACCAGAAGATCCGCAGCTGTCTCCCGCACCCGAAACCGCTCCCCTGCAACCTCCTGAACCGAAGGTTCCAGCCGCAGAAGGCCCTTTGGTCCCGGGCCGCCGTATCCCACGTCACACAGATACTTCCTGTCCGCAAACGGCACCACCAGCGCCATATGAGAGACCGGCGGAAAGAACTCCCGATTCCAGAGCACCCGCACCGCCACCGGATACACCGTATATCCAAGCGCCTGAAGCAGCGCCTGAAACAGCGTATTCAGTTCAAAACAATAACCGCCCCTTCGCCTTGCCACGATCTTTTCAAAAAGCGATCCTTCTTCCAGAGAAGGAATCTTCCCCAGATCGCAGACATCCAGATTTTCAAAAGGCACCCGCTCCAGATGCGAGCGGATCAGCCCGTTCAAAGTCTTTTCGTCCTTCTGAACCTGGCCCTTATATCCGATCCGTTCCAGATATGCTTTTGCTTCTTCCTGATTCATAACGGTTCCTTCTCCTCTGAAAACAACTCCTGCCGAAGCAAAACGCTTCCGACAATTCCTCCTCCATTTTCCAGAAAACAAAAGCCCCCGAAGAGACAACCGCCTCTTCGGGGCTCCGAATATCAGTTAGATCCCGTACACTTCTTTATTGTATTTTGCTATTTCATCATCCATGATCGGATCTACATGGGGGAACAGGCACCCCGGAGCGCCGTAAGTAATACACGGAATAAAATGTCCGCCCGGACCGTACGCCTCACAGGCTCTCCGTACTTCCTTACGAATTTCCTCCTCGGTAGAATCCGCCCGGTCCACGATGGAAGCGTCAATGCCGCCCATAAGCGTCATCCTTCCGTTTAACTGTTTCTGCAGCTTCGGAATATCATTTTCCGGAATCACACCCTGCCAGATGTCAATTCCCAGCTCCACCATGTCTTCCACGATCTGCTCCATAAAGGAATCTGCATGATGCATGATGATTACACCTTTTTCCTTCATATAACCGTAAGTCTTTGCATAGTTCGGCTTGATAAACTCGCGCCAGGTATCCGGACTCACGAACAGAGAATTTTTGGAACCCCAGTCATCATGAGAAAGCATGATGTCCGGTTTGATGTGATCCACAATCAGCTTCATATACTGATAACGGTATTCCCCGATGGCATTGCACAGATCCATCATGTCCTCCGGCTCCAGCAGAAAATTCATGAGCATGTCTTCAAATCCCATAAGGAAATGCAGCCGCTCAAAGACGCCGGTTGGCATAAACGCCATCACAAGTTCTCCCTTTGCCCGAATCTCCTCTGCCTGTCTGATAAACGGCTCCCACAACGCAGGATCGGAGCAGTTTGCCTCCAGATCCGGCATCACCAGCTGATCTTTCCATTCGGTAATATCGCTGATTACCTTATTCCCGTCCGTCACATGAGGCATGGCTGCCACCTGACCCTCCGGCCACAGGATTGTTGTCCCGAAGCGGTCCTTCATAGGATCCATCCCCGCCCTGCGGTTCCCTCTGATATAGGTAGACGCCGGGTTCGGCGGGAAGAATGTGGTCCCCTCATACTGTCTGGAAAGCCGCTCCGGTTTCCCGTCCGGTTTTACCGTCTCCAGAAAATTCTGTACCGATGTAAGCATTTTTTCATGTCCTCCTTTTTTGTCCTGTTTTATGTAAACTGTTTTCAGTTCTTTGCATCAATCTCTTTCTGATACTGGGTCACTTTCTCTTTGGTAATCTTAAATCCCACCAGAAGCAGGATCATACCCGCCAGGCAGAGAGCAGCCGGAACCAGCGCAAACGCAATTGTCATTCCCTGGCGTGCAGTTCCTTCCAGAACCACACCGGACTGCCAGCCCACTGCCACCAGGCAGCTGCTTAAGATTACGCCTCTCATAAAAACGCCAACTTTCAGAGGCAGATTCTGCAGACCCATAATCCACCCGGAGGCGTCTCTTCCGGTCTTCCAGGTGGCGTAAACGACCGTGTCCGCATAAAGCGCCGGAGATGCCGCAAATGCCATGCCGTAGAAGACATGGGCGATGGTCATCAGGCCGATGACAACCGACGCACTGGCATACATCACATAGATCAGGAACATGGACACCGCCATTCCCCCGTAAGACACGATCATGGTCGTCCGGGACGACAGCTTCTGTGCGATATAGCGCATGGCGAACGCACCGATGATTGCTCCCAGAGATACGCTTAACGTATAAACGCTCATAAGACCCGGATTGCCCATGGCATCACGGAAATAATAGATGGCCGAAGCCGCTGTTACAAATTTCACACACCATTTTGCCAGATCCGCCAGCATCAGCACCATCAAAGGCGGATTCTGAAACAGGGACGCAAACATCTCCGGTATGGATACCTTTGTTCTGTCTTTTGCCTGCTGCTCTCCTGTCTCGATCTCTTCATACCCCTCCGTCATTTTGAAATGGGCAAAATAGGTGACCACCATCAGAATACCCAGGCAGAAAGCCGCCGCTGCAAATTTATTTTTCTCTCCCACAAAGCCGGCCAGAAGCGTTGCAAAGGGCAGGCCCAGATAAGAGAACAGAAGACCGCCGATGTTGTTCCAGGTCGCACGGGAAGAAGCAAGCGTCGCCTTGTCCTCCGGCGTCTTTCCCACCACGCTGACCAGCGTCGCATTCGCCACATATCCGAAGTTCCACACCACATGGGACAATATTGCCGCTGCAATAATCACGACTGCAGACAGCATCTCATTGTCGCTGATGCGTAGAAACATAAACGCATACAGAAACGGAACCATCCACGGTACAAGAATCAGCCAGGAACGGTAGCGTCCCCATCTCTTCGCCTTTGTTCCGTTGATGATGCCGCCGTACAGCCAGGACAGACAGGCATCCACGGTAGTGAACACGGAGTTGATCATGCCCGAGATCACGGCGCTGAAACCTGCCAGATCGGTCAAAAACGTCATAAAGTAGAACGTCTCAATGTTGCTCATCAGGACAAATCCGGCATCGCCCACACCAAAGAAATATTTCAGTGTGCTGCTCAGGCTTTTTTTCTGGTTTCCGTTGTTTTCATTACTCATTTGCACATTTCCCCCTTCTTGTATTGATTCCGATTTATCATGATATCTTCAGTATATCGTTCACAGCTCCATTCGTAAATCCGACAGAGAGGTCCATTATTTTTTTTAATATTCCTACTTTTTGCCGCATCTGTTTCGGCATTATTCACAAATACCGCCGGATATGCTATAATATAAAAAATAACCAATGGAGGCGATATCCATGGAACCTTTTCTGTTAAATATGCAGCTTATAAACGATGCATTCTGTGCTGTTTATCAGCACATTACCCTGTTTTCCGGCTCTGACCCGGCAAGACTGGAAGCCGTCCGTCTCTATCAGAAAGGCCGGCCGCTTCAGCCTTCTTATCTCTATCTGCTCTGTTCCGACGATTTGAAGCAACTGCCGTCCTGTCTGTCAGGACTTTCGTTTCTCGTATCCGGACCGCTCTCTTTTGGATCAATCCCTGCAGACTGTTCCCTGCTGGTAGTGGAGGAGGACGCCTCCATCCCGGAACTTTTCAACCTGGCGCAGGATACTTTTGAACGCTATACGAGATGGAGCCAGGAATTGTATGCTGCCATGAAAAGCGATCATCCGCTGGATGCCATGCTGGAAGCCAGCCTGAAGGTCTTCCAGAACCCGATCTTTATTCATGACACCAATTTTTATATCCTCTCCTGTCCTCACCGGGCCCCCAACATGCTTGTCTGGGACAAGGATGCCAGAACCGGCTGGAACATTGTTCCTCTGAGTCTGATCCATGATTTTAAGGTGGATCCGGAATATCTGAGCACACTGACCACTACCGAAGCATGCGTTTATTCCGCGGAACAGCGGGGGTATCCGATCCTCTATATGAATCTCTGGAACAACGGCAGATATGAAGGGCGGATCTGCGTGGATGAACTGGAGACGCCGATCCTTCCAGGGCAGCGGCTCTTAATCACCCATCTGGCAAAACAGATTCTCCAGGCCATGCGGAACAACAGCCTGTTTCATCTGAATATGGGAAATGATATTGAACAGTTTTTCCGGAATTTTCTGGACGGAACGGTCCAGGATCAGTCCATCGTCATGAAGATGCTGCAGTTTCTGGACTGGAAACGCAACGACCATTATCTCTGTCTGCGTCTTGAAACCAGCCGGCAGAACATCCGCATGCTGTCTTCTGCCGCCACTCTGGGACACATCGAAACTCAGATTCCTCAAGGGCATGCCTTTATGCACAACAACGGAATTACCGTACTGGTCAATCTGACCTGTTCCCATGCACGGATCTCGGATGTCCTGAGCAGCCTTGCCATCCTGCTTCGGGAGGGACTTCTGAAAATGGGCGCAAGCTCGGAAATCTATGACTTTCTGCAGCTTTCTCAGGGGTATTATCAGGCGCGAACGGCGCTGGAACTGGGCAAGAAAAGCGGCAGTATGAACTGGTGCTGCCGCTTTGATGACTATCTTCTGGAATATCTGTTAAGCCAGGGAGGAGAACATCTGTCCCCTGAGCTTTTGTGTTCCAATAAGCTGCTGATTTTAAAACAGTACGATGAGAAAAACAAAACGGAACTCTACCGGACTTTGCAGGTCTATCTGGAGCTGGAACGAAATGTCCTGCAGACTGCCAAGACCCTGTTCATCCACCGGAGCACCCTGTTCTACCGGCTTGAACGAATCCAGAAGCTGGCCGACATCAATTACGAGGATGCAAAAGAACGGCTGATTCTTCAGCTTTCTTTCCGGATTCTGGAACAGCGGATTGTATGAAAATTTTTTCAAAAAAACAGAGGAACTGGAAAAGTGGATGGAAGACGCTGAAAGGAAAGCTTTACCGACCAGTACAGCAATGGGAAAAACCGTTTCCAACACATTTCCCTCCCGGTTTATCCATACTTTGGATGGATTTGAAGATGCATCAGAGCGTGTATACACAAAAATGAACCTGCTGTTGGAGCAGTCCGAGGATACTGAGGTTTTTCTAAACATTCTTCGGAAAAAATCGGAAAAGATACGAATGGAAGAAAACCAGAAGCCGGGGGAAACCTGAGAGTCGGTTTTATTCCAATATCTGATAAAACCGACCTTATCGATCCTTACTGCAAAACAGTTGCAGAAGGGCCATATATGCTGCGAAAAACATATATTGATCGTCCAAAGCATGAAAAACTGATCTGTACCCGCCTGAAACAGGGATTAGAACTTGCCTGTGCACATAATGTAGACATTGTATTTACCCCCGAAATGTTGGGAACGACACAGACAGAAGAACAGACAGGAAATTATAACATGTTTGTCCGTCAGATCTATATGAATGCTGTTACAGGCGGCAAAAAGCCTCCACTGATCACTGTCATGCCATCTTATTGGCATGGAGGAGTAAACAGTGCGGCAATCCTTTATAGAGACAGAAAGATTCTTGGACGTCAGAAAAAATATACTCCATATATTAATTTTAAATCCTGTTCTGCCGAAGGAATCCAACTGGAAACGATAAAGGAAATCTACCTGATACACATTTATGGTGTCCACCGGATCGCCATTTCCATATGTGCCGAGTTTATCAGTGATTTTAACAGGAATCTGATTTGCGAGCAACTGGGCGCAACGATGATCATCGTCCCGTCCTATTCACATGGAGAACGTGACTTTACCAATCAATCAGGTACGCTTTTTCCCTACGGAACCAGTGTGCTCTGGGGAAACTGCTGCGGGGCAGTAACGCACAGTCCCAGAATAACCGGCAGATGCAGTCTTGTAGGATCAAATGAAATACACAAAATGGGAAGTGTATGCAGATGCGGATTTTCGTGCAATTCCAGCAAAGGGTGCCTGTTTATCATAGATTTACCACTAAAGGTGACCTGTTCAAAAGATACATTGTCATCCCTTCAACCCATTCAACATATTTTATCGTGAAGCATGTATATGACAAGGAGGTTTTCACATGAACAGAACAAAAAGATTTCCATCAAACATTGACCTGGTGCAGGAATTTACATCAGAAAATTATGAAAAGATCATCTGCTGTGCGGATGACGCCCAAAGAGAGCTGATCTATCACTGGCATGTGAAAGACAGCCTTGTGGCAGAACAGCTGATCCTGATGAGCCGGAGTATTCTGAACTTCTGGACGGATTCTATTATAAAAAACAGATTATGGACCGCTCTGATTCGATGCGGTGCATGGATCGGAACACTGGAAACCATTGAGAAACATATTTATGAAAAAAATATGGATTCATGGTCTCAAAAACGAATCTATAAGAACTTATTATCCATCAAACATTTTGATGAGATCCTTCGGCTTCTGGAAGTGAAGGGAGTTATGACACATGGGGAGATGGTAGAAAAACTACATTTAAATAATTCCTCTACCTTTACAGAGATTATTAAAAAAACCCGGGATTTCGATATTATTGATATAAAAAAATCCGGAAAATATAAGCTGTATTCCCTGACGGATGCCGGTGTACGCTATGCCAGACAGATTCGGTCCGGTGAAGACAGACAACACCTTCTTAAAAACATCATTGAGGAATATGGGTTGAACATGGATGAAAAATCTCTGGACTCCCGTCTAAGATCTATGAATCAGGAAATATCTGTAAAACCTGGACAACGATTAAAAGTAAAAATAGATAACAGCAAAATACAGGACACAGAGATAGACAATATAATAGAAGCAGTTAAGCCTTATAATAAAAAAGAGCCTGTATTATCTCTGAAAACCAAAAAAACACTTACAGAAGAACTTCTTAATTATGAAATGGAGGCATAAGCAAATGAATAGAGAAGATTTACTCAATACGCTGAATAAAGCGACTGCCAACGCAACGGATGTCTTTTTTGATTTATATATAGAATATCTTGAAAATGGAGAGGAACCCGAAGAAGCATTACAGATCATTCTGGAATACCCCAAAATAATCGGGGACAGCGAAGATAAAAATCCATTGACCATCCAGAGACCGGATGAGCGCAAAATCACTCTCATGTTTGAAGATCTTATCTGTGGTACCGCAAACCGCATTGCTGAAATGAATCCTGAACAAAAAGACTTTTATAAAAAACTATATAAAATCATCTTCCTTTCTGACAGCGACCTGTATCCCAAAAGCAAGGAGGAAAAGGTAATTGCATTAAAAATACTTTCTGAAACGGCCGCAGATGTACCGTATTTTCAGATCACAAAAACAGACCCTATTTCCAGAGAAGAATTTGCGCTTGCAATGGATACGCTGCATCCGCAGATCTGTGAAGTCCTCTCCATGCTTCGGCGCTCATTTCCTACAGTACATGAACGCACTGCCCAGATACTGAGAATTGCCGACAGCATTTCTGATTCCAAAAAAAGAATTATTTTCTGGAACTTTGTTATACATCAGCTTCAGAATAATGACGATTGATATCTTAATCATACGCCTGTTTTCAGAACAGAAAATAATCAAAATCCCTGCCAAAACCAGAGAATAACAGTTCTTTGATTTTCAGCAGGGATTTTCGCATGATCCGTCTACCGTTTTCCTTGCAGTTCTTTCTTCCACTCATCCGCCAGTTTTGCAAGCCGCAGGTATTCTTCATAACTCAAACTTCCCACATCAAAAATGGGATACGCACCTTGAAAAATCAATACTTTAGACCACAAAATATCCTCATGCCGCTACTTCTTTCCGCTCTAAAGCTTCCTGCATATATTTGGGAAGTCGCTGAATAAAACTGGCGGTGAACTCCTCCAGCTGGACTTCGGTAATATGGAAATACTCCATGATGGTGTCCATCAGCGCGTCAATAATAATGCACATGGAACGGCTGAACGTGATATCCTCCATTTCGTCAGGCAGGCAGAAACACAACTCGCAGATCGTTTTGTCATCTGTATTTTCACGCCGGGCTATTGACAGCATCATGTAACGGGAGAAGACGATGGCAACATGGGCATTCATGGCATCACAGGAGATACCGCGGTACTCTTTTACAGGGTTCAGGTAAGATTTGCATGCCTTGAAGAATACCTCTATGTCCCGGCGTTTCCCATAAACGTGGATGATTTCTTCTTCGGAAAGTTCCGTATCCGTACTTACGATTACCAGCCAGTCCTTTCGTTTTCTTTTGTTGCGGACGTACACGAATTTTGCCGGAATACTTTCGCCGTCTTTTTCAACTGTCACAGGCACGGAAAGAAGATAACGGGAGCGGCCCCTGCGTTTTTTGTTCCTGCTGTAGATTTCCTTCATCAGCTTCAAAGCACTGACAATTGATATCTGTTTTCCTCAATAACCAACACTGTACGGTCATCATGCTGCAGCCTTAGATTACCTGTTTATTTTCATAAAGTTTTGCCCATTTTAAAGTGCCCTTTGAACTGCTTTTTTTATTGTAAAGCGTCAACATGGCCTCCGCATATCCCATAGAACCGGCCTTTCGTTCTTTGGCTATGCGGCCGATCTCTCTGGGCGAAAAACGGCCTACCTTCTCCACAAACATATCATCTTTCAAACTATCTTTATAAGCAACGATCAGGTGTGCAATACCACGAAGGATATTGCTGGTCAGCGAATCCGTATCGCCTTCCCACGTGGCAATGCACAGGCGCAGACTACGCTGCAAAGTGTCATAGCCATACTTTCGGTATATATCCTCCAACGTGGCAACACAACAGATACATCCGGGTTTACTGTTTCCGCAAATACGTAGATGAAAGGATTCCACCAGTGCTTTGATAATCAGCTGTTCATCATTTCCGGCTTCGATATTTGCCATAAAAATCTCATAAGGCAGCAGTTTTTTGACGAATCTCTGCTGGTTGGCAAAGATGTCCGCCTCCTGTTCATACTCCAGATCATCATAAATCATGCACCATACCGGGGTATCGCGGGAGCCTGAAACAAGAGCCACAATCTCAATAGTGTGCTGCCCATTAAATACATAATTTATGCCATGCCTGCGACTGACCTTTACCGGATTGATCTGACAGAGATTGAAATGCTCTGCTGCCTTACGAATATGATCTTTGGAAAGATGGCGCTGATAATCCTGATTAGAAACCAGATTTCTAATAGGAATCTGTTCAAAATGAACATCCGGTACATAAGGATTTATTTCCATATCAGTGCACCTCCTTCAAAGCATTGAGCATTATTTGTGTCGCCTTCTGCAATTGATACAATTCCTGTTCCAGCTGGTTCCGCCCCTTTGATGTCAGAAGCGGAAATTTTGCCGCAGAACGTGTACGATTAATGGAGCTGATCCAGGATGGGATCGTCAATGCCAGGCTGTTAACTTCAGCATCCGGATCAAAAGCCGGCATATCTTTAATCGTTGTACCCACTGCAACCTCCGTCTTCACAAAAGCCGGCCTTTTTGCAATTACATTTCTTCTTGATGCAGTCAGTAATTTTACTACTTCATCCTCCGATTTTCCATAGCAGGACATAACAGCCTCTATTGATGTTTTCCTTTCACCTGCAAGAATCTGATCTGCTGCCTCCGGTTTTATAGAAGCAATATAATCAATAGCCTGAGCATAAATCGAATACCTTATAATAGAACATTGATTCAGATGATACTCGCCGGCAAGCCTCTCCTTTATTCGTCCTGCATTATTTTCATAAAATTTTTTGCCCCTGAAAAGATCTCTTCTGATGCGCTCCTTGAACTGATCGGTACCTGCAGCATTGTGTGCTCCAATGATAATATCTGCATTGTAACGTTTTCCTATCAGATATCGACGCTGATTTTCCGGCAGACATCTGCCGCTTAATTCTTTCTGACAGGTAGCCGATATGATCTCCTCTCTGACACGAAAATTGATATTTTTAATTTGAAATGTAATATTATACTCCATACAAATGTCATATTGCTCAAACCCCTGAATAATATAACCATACCAAACCACAACAGGACCGCCGCAGCCATGCTGCAAAATCTGCTGTTTTAATGCCTCATACTCCTCTCTGCTATGAGGAAATATTAAACGCCGAAACTCGGGATCAATTTTGAGAGTACAGCGTTCTTCTGTCATATCAACACTTCCTTTCCCACTTCTTCAGCAGAAGACATATCGAATTGAATGAACAGTCCTTCCGAAACACAGGCTCCATACAGTCGATATTTTCCATTTTTCTTCCAGTATGGACAAATACTGCCAAGCTGACGAATCAAAATTTTACTGTATAATTCACAGGATCTGTTTTCCGCAATTCTGTCCCAGCGAATCACATTAGCTGTTTTCAGTTTTTGGCTGGACAAAACAGCAATCATAAGGCGTTCAGGATTTACCAGAAGTTGAATATATTCCGGATCTCCCAGCAAATGCAGCGTATTTCTATGAATCCGAATCCGATTGTTTTTGCTGTCGATTACAATCATTGGCACATTTAACGAATTGTTTTTCATCTATTATCACCCCTTTTCCCGGCTGCAGGTATCTTTCATTCCAAAAACCGTATAGCCATCAAAAATATTGATCTGCAGTTGCTTACGATGTTCTTCCACCGGCAACCCAAACTGATTTTGCCATTCTGAGGGAAATACTGGTGTCCGGCTGTTTTCGACCTTTCCTTCCCCCTGTCGAATATGCTGATACACCTCTGTTGCAGTCAGATCAAAAATATAGAGCTGTTCACTGTTCGCAGTGATCATTTTGCCCAACAGTTTATAGCGATACATTGGATTCCATTGCATCATCTCTACCAGTTTCGCATAAAAAATCCGGCAGGTAATCTGCCTGGGCCTGCGTTTGCCTGTATTACTGCACCACCGGAAAGAATCTTTTTCATCTTCTCCACAGGGACGCACTACCAGCTTTTTTGTCTGCTGATTGATCAGAATTTGAATATATTCAACTGTCGGCATTCGGTTCAGACAAGCTGTATTCACATAGACTTTGCTGTTATTAAAGGTAATAGAAGGTTCATATGTATGTGCAAAAAACTCCCCGCGAACAACCTGATAGCCATCATAGCTGAATTTTTCCTCCTGTACCATCTTCTCTGCTGTCTCCATGAGTTAATCCTCCTTTTGCACTTCCTTAAGAAGCTGTCTGAGATTTTTCTCAATATGCTCCTTCGGGCGTGGCTGCGGCTCAGTTCCATAATAAGGATTTCCCTGAGTTGACACATTCCATAAATCGCTGTTATCCATGCTGCTGAACGGGGTCTGCGTATGCTGATAAAATTCACTGCCAAAACTCTGCGCCCAATGTAGCGGATAGGCCACAATCTTTCCACGATAACCGAACATACTTACAGGTATAAGTTCCGATTCAGGAAGATGATTATCTTCACAAAACTTTTGGATTTTTTCCACTGATATCAGAACCTCTGTTTCATACAAATCAAACAGCAAAACGGACTCACTGTTTTTCTGGCGACGTATTCCCGTAATCCGGTAGCGGTATTCCGGATTCCACCCAAACAGTTCAAACAATGTTGGCAGAAACGCAGCTCCTGTAATGATTTTCGGATGATATTTCACATTTGCAGCGGTTGCCCATTTAACAGAAGTACGTATTTCCTTTTTGCTGGGGCGAACTGCCAGCTGGTGCAGCTGCGGATGAATCAACAATTCCACATATGGTGTACAATCCAGTTTTTGCAGTGCATCCATTCCAAATCTTATGCCGTCTATCGACATGGTCACACTGATTTTTGATGAAGAATTAAAAAATTCTGTACGGGCAATTTCATATCCGCGAAAATCCAGATCACCGTTTTGAGGATTTACCATAACACCATCAATAGAATCTCCGGATCTGTTTTCTGCCTCTTCTGATGCAGTTCTATAGTCTTCTGCAGTAAAAGACGCCCATCTCGGATTCACAATAACAAAACCTTTTAATGCTCCATCCGAAATCACATGCAACTCCGGCATTCCGCTTCCGCCATATTTTGCATTGCTTATTTTCCTTTGTACCGCAACAAAGTCTTCGGGCGTGATAATGGCTTCATGGTGGTTAAACTGCCTGTACTGATTACGGTCACCGCAATTTCTGCGCACCTTATGATCAAGATAATTTGGAGTAAACGTCTTACGCGCCAACACCTCTCCGCAATGCCTTTCGTTCTGCAAAACACTTAACACAGAACTTCTGCTCCATGTTACATTTCCTCTTTTTGTCGGACGTTCCAGTTTTGTCAGCAGGTCTGCAATTTGTCGGGTCGAGTATCCATATAGATACATAAAAAAAATCAGGCGGACAGTCTTCGCTTCTTCCTCATTGATAATCAGATTTCCTTCCTCATTCTGGTCATATCCCAGCAACGGCGGCGTCATAAAGATTCCATGAGAAAAGCGCATTTCATAAGATGCATTCATACTGGAGCTTTTAACATGAGATTCTTCCTGTGCCATAGCTGCAATAAAAGACAGACTCATTTCCGACTGTGGGTTTAAAGTAAAAATCTGCTCATTTTCAAAGAATACACCTACGGAAGGAATCTGCTGTTTCAGTTTGTTTACTGTTCCGATGCAGTCCATAATATTGCGCGCAAAACGAGAGACGCTTTTGGTAATAATCATATCAATTTTACCTGCCGCACAGTCGTCAATCATCTGAATAAAAGAATCTCTGTGCCGCAGCGAAGTTCCACTGATACCTTCGTCTGCATATATGCGGACCAACTCCCAGTTTGGACAGCGACTGACATAATCTTCATAATAATTTTTCTGCAGCTCATAGGAAGAGGTCTGGCGAGGATCATCTGTAGAAACACGCGCGTAAACCGCCACTCTTCTGTACACAGCTTCATCGTATAAACCTTCAGCCGGTTTTGCGGGGATTATTTCCAGCAAGTCAGGATCAACCCCCTGATATCGTGATCTTATTCTGGATTTTTTTGAATCCGCCCTGTTGACAGAACATTCTGCATCTTTCATAAATATCTCCTTACATAAAAGTCCTGCATCTGCATGTCCAGAACTTCTGGATGAAATGTTTACGTTAATTTTATAAAATAACTTCAGGCAATTCCATGTACCAGAGGTCAAAAAAAATTGACCTCCAGACCAATTATGAACTTTACGGGAGATATTTATATGAAAATTGATTACATTGCAATCGGTCTGCGCATCAGAAAACTGCGCAAACAAAAATTCTGGACACAGGAAAAACTCGCCGAAAAAGCTGATATCGCGCCGGACTACCTTTGCCGAATCGAATTGGGGAAAAAGCATCCCAGCCTGAAGTCAGTACTGTTGATTGCAAACGCACTGAATATTACTGTTGATGATTTACTGATTGATGTGCAGAAAAAGAACGTCTCTGATTTCAAAAAAGAAGAAACATCTCTGCTTGCAGGATGCACAGAAAAACAAAGACATTTTGTGATGACGGTATGCCATAATATAAAAGAGGAAATAATAAGATATGATGAAATAAACTGAGCATTCGGATCTGTGAAGGAATAGAGCGTTTTGTTGCAGTGGTCTCATCAGGGACAAAAAATACTCGTTATTTTTTTGAGTACCTCTATAACCGTTCAGACGGGCTGAGGCAAAACCAGTTTGCCGCCGCCCGCCTGAACAGTCAAAAGACGAACGTTCTCCGGAACAACTCTTATTTATATTCCAAAACTCTAATGATTGATCTCCGACTCATCAAACCCTAATGCAAGCTTTAAAGTTCATCTCTTTCATCAGTGCCAGATCCTCTTTATAACGATGATAAAAATCAATCGCCTCATGAGTCGGATAATATTTTTCCGGATCAATTACCGGATCATACTCATGTTTGATCCCATGTGGAAATCCGCCGGAGATATCCTGCCCCTTGCCGCCCTCCTGCCAGGCGCCCTCTGCCTGATTTGCCGCAATTGCACCGCCCCATAAGAAATTTTCAGGAAATGTTTTCTGCACTTTTTTCATCTTGTTTCCTTCTTTCTTGTGATTTATCTGTTGCAATCATTTTACCCTTCCTTCATTTGAAAGGTCAATCAGGCAGATATGGACCGGAAAAAACCTCATATACCCCCTTCTTATAATCAATATTTATTTTTTCGGCCGCTTTCCTGGCATGCCTGATCAACTCCTCTGAATATGCTTCCGACATGTCCGGAAAACGGACGCCAAACCGTTCATCATTCTCCCCGATCAGAGAATTTCTTCCAAGCATGTTAATATAATCTGTCAGTATCATCAGATCTCCCGGAACAAAATTCTTATTAATACCTCCGCACGCATTGGTTACAATTAAATGTTCGATCCCCAGAAGTTTCATCATATACACCGGATAGGTAACTTCTTTCATCTCGAACCCTTCATAGTAATGAAATCTCCCCTGCATGGCGGCGATTACTTTTTTTCCGATCCGGCCGATCACCAGATTTCCCGCATGGCCTGCCACATGTGAACGGGGAAATCCCGGAATATCCATATAAGGAATCACTGTTTTATCCTCCATCATGTCGACCAGGCTTCCAAGACCGCTGCCAAGGATAATTCCGATTGCCGGTGTCTGATTCATCCTGCTCTGCACATATTCTGCTGATTCTTTTACCTTTTCATAAAATGTCATAATTTTCTTCTCCTGTCTTTTTTCTTTTCAAATACAATATGGCTGGTTTTTGGAAATGCCAAAAATGGGCGCAAAAAAACAGGAAACCTTTTCTTGATTTCCTGTCCTGGTGTGCCGTTCTATGTAACAGCGATTGTTTTATTTTCTGTTGACTATAATCTACAAACGGAAAATTACTTTTCTAATAATTTCAAAAACCTCTTATCATTCATCTGCTCGTTTGTAATATAGTTACCATCTAAAAATAATGCATAAGTTGTAATTGGTGTTGGAGCGTTTTGTGCGTCCTCCTTGTTCTGTAAGTGAACCGACTTGAATTGTATAGATTTTTCTTTCGCAATGTTTTCAATTACAGGAACGTATTTTGCATTAAACGGACACTGATTGGTGTAATACAGAACATATCCCATCTCATCAATATGAGGGTGCTTTGCACATTCTTTGAATTTTGGCAATAAAGCATTTTCGGTAAAAGATAAATGCCATAACTGAATACCATTATCCGCTTCATCGCTGACGGCAAACCCTTTGTATTTTAAAAATTTAGGGTCTGCCAGAAATGGTTTTTTCTTTGCCGCAGATAATATACATAGTCCTTTTTTTCCTTTGTTTTTGCTATCCTCAATGCAAATATTCAGTAGTTCCGCCCCATAGCCATGTCCTTTAAAAGAACCGGCTACCCATAAACAGTCAATATACATATAGCCATCTGCGACAATGGGATTCCAAGCATTTTCAGCGGGTATATATTCAATAAAACACTTTCCCCGTTGTTCACTTTTTAAAAAAACCAAACCATCATCAAAACGTTCTTTTAACCATTCTTTTTTTGATGACACTTGAATATCATTATTGTTTGAAATTGCACAACATATATGCTCTTTTTCTATATTCTCATTTGTTACTCTGATATATTCCATAAGCACACCTCTGTAATTTTTTTAGCGTTGCTCCATTATACCTCCATTTTTTCAAAAATGAAAGCAATTCCGTATACTTTCTGCCCATCAAAACGAAATTTGAATAGGGAAGCAACAAGCCGCTGTTTTATGCTGTCCTCGGTATCTCTGTCGATATGCCCGTTTTCAATGGCGGCAATTCGGATACGCTTGCTGTAATGCCGTAAAACCTCGTCCACGGCTTCCGGCTCTCCGCTGGTCGCCCGGACAATCGTTTCATAGGGCAAAAGGTTCGGATTCCCCATGTGAAAGCACCTCCATTTCTTTATGCAGGAGCTGTAAAGTCCTGCGGATTTGATACCCGGTCGTACTCCGGCAGCGTCCGTACATTTCCCCGATTTCCTGCTGTGTGTAATGCCCGAAAAAGTAAAGGAAAATGATTTCCCGGTTCTTCTCCGGCAGAGATAACAGGGCGGCGGCAAGCTCCCCATTGGTGAGGATAACTGTCTGACCGCATATCGTAATGGGGTATTCTTCATAGGGTGCTTCAAAATATTCGTCTGTTGTGCCTAAAGGGTAAAACTTTTCTTCTGTGAGGTATTCAAGGGATATTTCTTTTTGCCGCCGCCTGCTCCTGTCACGCCATGCGTTGATAGCCGCAAAGCGTATGACGGTCTTGCAAAAGCCATTGAACGTATACATGATATGTTCTCTGTATGCTTCTGTGCAAGGCATAGTTGATTCCCCCTTTCTCCCACATAGGGCGATGCATAGTTTATGGCTGCTTTTATAATTCAAAGGGGCGATAGCAATGATCAGCCCCTTGATTACCCATCAACAAAAATGATATCACTTTTTTTACTAATCATTGAACGATAGAAATGACAATATCAAAATTAGTTTTTCCAGCGTTTCAGTGTCGGAAACCATTCAAGCATAATTTTTCTTGCTTCTTCTTCGCTCATATTGGGGTTAGCAGCAGCCATATTCGGTACACATACCTCAATCATTTCTTCCATCGTACCAGTAAAAGTAAACTTACCGTTTTCAAAACAATACTTGCAGTATTCCTCATTTTTGCTGCCATCTGCATTTGTTCCGTACAGTTCATCAGTTTCTCCCATAGGCATACCACAACACTGACAAAATTTCTGATTCATTTCATTCATTTTTGTTACCTCTTTCTTTCTAATTGTGATTAAAGTTTCTGTATAACTGTATTGCTATGGTCATTAGTATAACACATATATCTTGACACCTTTTGTCAAGGTTTATTTCTTTTATATATTTCTTGTGCCTGTTCAGCTAAAATACCTTTTAAATACTTTGGTTCAATGATTTCAACTTGTGCCCCGAATGAAAGCAGATAACCAATAAGCCATGTATCAACTGGCATTTCAGTGCAAACAATTAAATCACCGTTTTTTTGATATTCAATTTCTGATTCGTCAAATTCATCATAGACACGATATGCAATAGCTTCTGAAAACAAAAGGACTATTTGAGGGTATGTCTGTTGCAGATTATTTTTTTCTTCCGGGTATGGTCTTGGTACAAATGTATTCTCTAATAATTCCAACTCTAATATGCGGTTTAATTTGAATATACGAAAACCCTGTTTTTTCATGCAAAACGCTTTTAAATACCATTCTTTTGATTTATAAGATATTTTTAATGGTTGAACGATTCGTGTACTTCTTCTGCTGTTAGAGTTTTCATAAACTATCTTTACTTCTCTGCACTGAATCACCGCTGTTTTTAAAATTTCAAATTTTGAGTTATCATAAATACGTTTTCCCCAACGTGAAAAATCCACTTCAAGCCAATTTCTTGTATTTACATTGAAAATCGCTGATAACTTTGTTAGTAATTCTTTTTCGCCAGTATAGCCTGTGGCAAATATACTTTGTATTGCCGTCAATATTTCCTGCTTCTCATTTTCGGATAATATTGCTCTGTCCAAAATAAAATCCTGTAACAAGTATATACCGCCGTTTCTTCCCGGTTCAGCATAAATCGGGATACCCGCACTGCTTAATGCTTCTACGTCACGATAAATTGTTCTTGTAGAAACTTCAAATTCAGCTGCTAATTCAGGAGCAGTAGCACGTTCCTTGTCTAAAAGATAATATAACATTTTGAATAAGCGATTATCTGACATCATTTCACCTCCCCTATAAGAATATCATAAAAATCTTGACATGGCTTGACAAGTTTTGATTTTTTAGTGATATATATGAAATGGATTCCGGAGTAGTCGGCACTGTGCGTAATGTGCATAACTTGCTGTCTTATGGAGTTGTGGGAAAGTCTGTTTGCAGAATGTGGGAAAGCTGCCCTTTAGCTTTTCCATGTTCTGTGAACGGACTTTTCCATGACTGAATAGCAAGTTATACACATTTCCACGGTGCTTGTCTTTTGGTCTTTGATTTCTTTGGTTCGGAATAATGTGGCACTGGCGGTCTATCTCTTATTTTCGGTTGCTTGCTTCTTTACCGTACATGAGCATTTGGACAGGGGTTCAAGGATATGAGCCCGTCCACGAAGGAACTGATGAAGCAGACGCTGGAGGAGAAGCTGGCGCATGGCCGGCATCCGGTCCTTAGGCGGATGATGGACAATATCTATATCAGGACGGATCCAGCGGGGAACATCAAGGCGGACAAAGAGAAGTCCACGGAGAAGATTGACGGGGCGATTGCCACGATTATGGGGTTGGACAGGGCGATTCGGTGTGGAAATGAGAGTAGGGAATCGGTTTATGAGTCAAGAGGTTTGCTGGTATTTTAATGTCGTTTAGGAAAATACGGTACAAATTACTCGACAACAGGATAAGGTTGGCATATAATACTCGTATAGAAATTTGCGGTACAAAAAACAACAGGAGGTTTGTGTATGGGAAGACCAGGTTATATGTCATTGTATGCAGACGAAAGGACACAGCAAATTTTTGATGATTTTGTAAGGGTCAAAGGGATAACGAAGTCAACTGCCCTGTCAGAGATGCTGGAAATCTATATGTTGTGCCAGGATGAAAGGCTGTATCTGGAATTGAAGAAGAAAGCATTAGGGGTTGAAACCGCCAAACAGGCATTGCTTGAAAGGACTGACGTGAAAGCAATCAATGATTACATCTTCATGAAGCTCGGGGCATCCAGTGATAGGGAGGGCAATATTTTGGATGGAATGGATACCATGGAAGCCTACAGGAGAAACTGTGAGAAAAATGGGTATGGCTATACATGGTTTTCCACGGAATCGCTACATTTTGGGATGGCAAAGAAAAAGGTCAGGTATTATAACTCGCTGGCGGAAAGCGGCGAGGAAGTTACGATTTTGTTTGCGGTTGGAGAAGAAGTGAATGATATTAAGTATTCAGCAAAGGTGTTAAGCATCGCATCAAGCCGTGATTCTTTGCCCTGCCCTGGTGAGGAAGGGAGCATACCGGAAGAGTTTGGCGGGGAAAACGAGGCTAAGATCTGGATTCAGATTACGGATATCAGGGAAGAAAACGAATTGAAAGCAGCCATGTTTAATGTACGGAGTACAGATGCGAATTTAAAGCAGGTGATTTCAAATTCGCAATTTCATTTCGGGTATGTCTATATCCCGAAAAAAATTGAATAGGTATAGCTGTATAATTGCAAATGGATCAGATGGCAGAGTGAAATTATCATTTTGAGGATTTGGCATAATAAAAGCATCGTTTCAGCGGTGCTTTTATTATGCCTGGATGGAGGCAGTAATTTGATTAACGGGAATATGACTAAACTTGCTGATGCCAGGGCATCAAAAAAGAATACACGGCTTCAGTCCAGTTCTTTTCCATTGGACGCAATCACACGCTGATACCAGTAAAATGATTTCTTTTTTGATCTCTTCAGGCTGCCCTCTCCTTTGTTGTCCCTGTCCACATAGATAAACCCGTACCTTTTCTGTATTTCCCCGGTTCCATTGGAGATCAGATCAATACATCCCCAGCTGGTATATCCCCACAGTTCAACGCCGTCTTCCTCCACTGCCTTTATCATTTCTCTGATATGGTTTCTTAAATAATCAATTCGATAATCATCCTGTATATATCCGTTCTCATCCGGAATATCATTGGCACCAAAACCATTTTCCACAATAAAAAGCGGTTTCTGGTAGCGGTCATATAACACATTCAATGTGATCCGAAGTCCCAGCGGATCAATGGGCCATCCCCATTCGCTTTCCTTCAGATATGGATTTCGCAGAGTGGGGAACACGTTTCCTTCCGTTGTGTCCTTTTTACTGCTGTCCGCACTGCTCACACGGGAATTGTAATAGGAAAAGCTGACAAAATCTACGGTGTATTCCCTGAGCAGCTCCTGATCCCCCTCTGCAAATGGAATATGAATGCCCTCCCGTTCATACTTTTTCAGCAGATAAGAAGGATAATTGCCCCTGACCTGTACATCAATCAGAGAATAGCCGTCTCTGTCGTCGCAGACCGCCTGCCAGTAATCTTCCGGTCTGCAGGACTCCGGATAATAGGGGCCTGCCGCCAGCATACATCCGATTTTGTTCTGCGGATTGATTTCATGCCCCCTTTTTGTCGCCAGAGCGCTTGCAACCAGCTCATAATGAGCCGCATCTGCGATCACCTGGCTTTCATTTTCTCCTTCTTCAAAGCAGATACCTGCTGCACAAAACGGCAGATGATGAATCATATTGATCTCATTGAATGTGATCCAGTAGGTAACCAGTTCCCTGAACCGTGTAAAAAGCGTCACCGCCAGTTTCTCATAAAATGAAATCATTCTCCGGTTCTTCCATCCTCCATATTTCTGAACCAGTCCAATGGGACAGTCAAAATGTGAGATCGTAACCAATGGTTCTATCCCATATCTTCGGCACTCCCGAAACACTTTTTCGTAAAAGGAAAGACCCTCTTCATTCGGCTGATCTTCGTCTCCATTGGGAAAGATTCTCGTCCAGCTGACAGACATGCGGAATACCGTAAATCCCATTTCCGCAAACAGGGCAATATCCTCCTTATAATGATGATAAAAATCCACTGCATCCTGCGCCGGATAAAAATGCCCGTCGTCAAACTGCAGCCTCTTCATTTTGCCGGAAGCAATGGCAAAACGGTCTTCTCCTACAGGAAGCAGATCAATATTTGCAATTCCTCTCCCGCCTTCCCTGTAACCTCCTTCGCACTGATTCGCCGCCGTTGCTCCGCCCCAAAAAAAATGCTCTGGTAAACTCATCTGTAAACCTCCTTCTGGAATTTGATGAGTTTATCATAGCATTTTAAAATGATTCATATGAAAGAGTTTCCATTTTAGAAACTACTGTTTTTCAGGCTGACCTTTCTTAAGTTCAGCAATTATGATATCGATTACGAAACGTACTGCATATTCATTGAGCGCCCCATCCTCCGTTGGTACAATCAACTTATTTTTAGGAAAAACAATATCTTGATTACATGTAATTACCCATGTTTCATTAGACATGTCAAGAATCTTTCTGATAATACTTTTATTAAACACAAAACTTCTCCCATTGATGCTGATAAGCAGTATCATAATATCTTTATCATAACAGAAATTTCTGGAAAAATCGGTATTGTTGATCCCGATCGGCATCGTCAGATTCCCCAATTCAATCTGCAGAGTCTGACAGATTGAACGGGCTTCTCCCTGTGCAAAAAGATAGATTTCTTTATGCTGCAAAATGCTTCTGATCAGTTGATTCAGCTTTTTGTAATCCAGCTTTTTTTCTATGAACTGCAGCATTTTCCTGTATTGATCGGTAAACGCAGCCACATTTTTTTCCAGATTAAGCTCACGACGAAAGATCTGCTTCTTTTGTATCTGCGCTTCCAGATACTCAATACAGGCATCTTTAAAATCAAAATAGCTTTCATAACCAAGCTTTTTTACAAATTTAGAAATCTGCCCTTTTGACACAAAACAGGCTTTTGCAACTTCACCGATGGAACGGACAGGAATCTCTTTCATATTTTTCTTTATGTAATCACTGATCACATATGCAGAATCACTGCAGTCATAGGAATTCAATATATCGTTCAGTTTGCTGTCTATCATTATAATCCTCTGTTTTCAATCTTTTCCCGCACGCAGCCCTTATAAAATATCATTCTGATCTGCAAGCTTCATTTCCATGATCCGCAGTCAAAATAAGCCGATCATCCTCCTGCATTTCATTTAATAAGATTCCCAGATACCTGTCAAACTTTTCGATTTCCTTCCCATAACCCTCCGGGCCCCTTCGATGTCCCCAAAGCGCATCAAAATCCACCAAATTGGTAGAGCAAAGGCCAGTAAAATATGCCAGGCTGTAATCCGCCGCTTCCGCAAGCCTGCATTTTTTTGAATTCGTAATGCTGATAATGGTAGCACCACCCTTTTTCAAGCCCTGCACCTGCTTAAACAAAAATCTCTGCTCTCCGCTGACCGACATGACAACCACTACGGTATTCTCATAAAAATTATCATCGGTGGGATAAAACGGATCATCCACATACATGGCGTATTTCCCGTAATTGGACAGATACCTGGCACCGTATTTTCCCATTGTCCCGCTTGTTCCCATCCCTATATAAAATACTCTGTCTTTTCTGCATATGATTTCCGCCGCCTGCCAGATCTCTTTGTCCAGATCTCCCTTTTTTACTTTCGCGAAGAAATCTTCAATTACCGAAAAATCTTCCGCAGGATTCTGCTGCGCTGCACCTTCCATATATTCTTTAAACCGGTATTTGAACTCCGAATATCCTTCATATCCCAGCTTGGAATAAAAACGCAGAATGGTAGTCGAGGATACATGGAGCAGTGGGAACGGATTCTCTCCGTGAATTTAAGCGCCGTATTCCGGTTCTCACAGCTTGCCGCAAAAGATATGATCGCACAGGGAAAGGGGAAGATCATCAATATTGCTCCATGACGTCCTTCTTCGGAAGTGAAATGATCTCCGCATACACGGCCAGCAAAGGCGGTATTGCACAGCTTACGAAAGCGTTGTCCAACGAATGGGCATCCAAAGGCATCACCGTCAACGCCATCGCTCCCGGCTATGTGATCACAAAACTTACTGCCGATATGAAAGAGAAGAGTCCGGAAAACTACCGGGAGATCACAAACCGGATTCCCATGAAACGATGGGGAACCCCGGAAGATCTGGAAGGAATCGCCGTATTCCTGGCAAGCGGCTATGCGGACTATATCAGCGGCGCCGTCATCCCGGTGGACGGCGGATATTTGGGAAAGTAGGTTTGGAAAATGAAAGTCAATGTTTTATATCTTGGAAAATTATACTGCAAACGGGACTATCTGATCCAGTGCGGAGATCAGAACGCCATGATCCAGTCGCCGATCAGCGCCATCCTGATCCGTCATCCCAAACTGGGAAATATTCTCTATGATACCGGAAACAGTCCCTATTACAGCAGGGAATATCCGAAATCCGTGCTGGAAACTTATCCGGTGGAGGAATTTATTTCCATCGAAGAGGCGTTAAAACTGCATGGACTGACTGCAGAAGATATTGATATGCTGATTTTATCGCATCTTCATTTTGACCATGCGGGCGGCCTGCGGTATTTTGCAGGCACGAAAGCCCTCCATAACGTCCTGGTATCTGAATCGGAATTAAAGCACGCTTATCATCACGTTATAACCGGAAAGAAGAGCGCTTATATCAAACCGTTGTTCGATGTGGAAGGAATCCGGTATCAAACATGGAAGGATGAGCTGGAGCTGGCAGATGATATTTCTTTATTTGCACAGAATTCGCATACTCCGGGATGTGCGGGAATGCTGCTGAAACTGCAGGAACAGGGAAACATGATCGTGACGAGCGATACCATTTATACGAAAGATAACTTTGAGCTGGAACTTCCTCCCGGAGGGAACATCAATGCAACAACCGAAGAATTTTACACAAATCTTGCCAGGATCAAAAAGATGCAGGCACAATGGAACGCCGGGCTGATCTATGGCCATGATTTTGAACAGATCAGCCGGTTGAGCAGGTGTACGTTACAGTAACATTTTAAATCAGGCAATCTGTCCCTGCAGAAACCAACGGATAGATTTCTGCAGGGATTCCTTTATACAGACCATGCAATATGCCTCATTTCATCCTGAAATTGATTTTCAATAATCCCATTACCATTATCCAGAAAAAATAAGCATTCTTTTTCATGCCATACTTTACAAAACAGGTCATCTTTTTCAATACCGCAATTCATGGATTTAAAAAAAGAATCCGCCGCGTTTTGAACATATTCTCTAAAAACAACAACTGGTTTGTCATATAAGGATTCCGTAATAATATTCATCATTTCTATGTACTTTTGATATTCTTCTATTAAAAAACCATATTTTTCACAGTTTTTTGCATCATACTTAAATTTTTTTCTGTTCTGTATAATGTTCTTTAATACTTGATCCATATCAATTTTTTGAGATGTAAACGTCTCATCTCTAAATTCCATGAAAAATTCAGATTGAAGCGGCGCAAATATATTTAAATAGTATCTATCATTTTTATCTTTTTTTGCCAGCAAATCCGTTTTTGGATAATCTTTAATAGCTGCATACGTATTTTCATCAATTACAATAATTGGAAAACGGGAAATGACACTTTCCAGCAGATAGGAATAAATAACACTTTCTCCATAAAATTGATGAGGCTGTTTGACAAACAATTTCTATAACCAACCATATTACATTTCCTTTCCTCTATTGGTATTGTCAATACATACCTCTCTCAATATGTAAATCACAAAAGCGGAGAGCCTCACGCTCTCCGCATCCCATCCATCACCTTACAATAAATAACTCCCGCCAGCGTACTCACCGCTGTCGCCAGGATCGCAGGCCCCACGATCGCCGTGGGATTTACGCTCCCGTACTGGCTCCGGTACGCCACCACATTCATCGGAATCAGCTGCAGCGACGAGATATTCAGAATCAAAAACACGCACATCTCGTCGCTGGCCACCCCCTTCGGCACCGCAGGATAACGGCGACTTCCTGCATTCTGCACTCCCAGCCGCCTGCTTCCTTCCCCGGCTGACGCCGCTCCCGTCTGCTGCCCGCCGCTCCTCCTCGAGATTCTTAAGCTCCTCCATCGCCTTCAGTCCCCCTTGAGTCAAGGTAGTGACATGAACTTTGTAAAAAATCACTTAAATCCATGAACTTGTTGTCACTTATTTGTAAAATTATACCAACAAATCGATATATAGTAAAAGCAGGATATCTCCGTTTCAAGAGCTCCTGCTTTCATAAGCTAATGAGTAGCTTTGATGCGAGTATGATATAGCTTATCGAAAATAACCTTTACCTACAATAAAAGACGCTGAATTTGCACCGTCTATCCGATTATAAAAACATCCTCTAAACTGAAATAATAAATGGTTCATCATAATACGGAATCAAAGAATCATGGGTTAGAAACATAAATCCTTCTGCTTTTGCTTGAGCCACCATAATTCTATCAAAAGGATCATTATGCCGAGGCGCATTTTCTGATCGCTTCAGCGTTTCCAATGCCGAAACATGTTTGTTTAAAATAGGTAATACAAGATATCCGTTTTCTTCGCATCCCTTTTCTAAAAGATTTCCATTCATACGAAGTTTATTTGGATGCAGCATATGTTTTATTGTAATTTCCCATACAGAAGCAGTACTGTAAAATATATCATTTTCTTTATCAAGAATAATGTCTTTGGCTTTGGATGGTAATTTTGGATCATTTAACACAGCCCAAATAGCTATATGTGTATCTATCAATACTTTCATAAATCATTTACTCCGAACATTTCTGCAATTTCATCATTACACGCATCAATATCATAATCTGCGTCAATTAGATCCTGTCCTTCTAAACTTCCAATTCTATAAATACCCTTTCTAACTCCCCCTAATTTATCACTGTTGTTTTCCCCAATTTCTTTAGGTTTCATAAAACGTTGAATCATATCAAGCAAAAATTGTAAATTGTCCTCAGACAAACCATTAAGAGACTGTATTACCTGCTTCTGCAATATTGACATACTAATTACCTCCTCCTATATGAAATTTTATTTAATAATAACAAATATTAAGTTCTTAAAATATTATCCCCCAAAATTACAATTTTCGTTCCTTTTAATTCAAGAAACCATGTAATATTCAAACCTGCTGTATTTGCTTTTATTGTATATACCAGATTATCACATATATACTCCCTTTCAGATAATCCACTAATCAAACCGCCATCAATCTCTACCACTTCCACTTCATTTCCAGGATCAATCTGTAATGGAACAAACGCCTTGCTTTTATGTTCCGTATCCGTAATCACTCTTCTCTGTCCTTCTGCCCATTTGGAAATGAAACCCGCTTCCTCTGTTTTACGTTTTGCCATATTTCTACCCCTGTTCGTTATCCAGTTCAATATCATATAAGGCAGTATACAATTCGTTGATCTGGGAAGATACATCGTCAATTAAACTTGACCTGATCTCTCTCTTTTCCTCATCCAGTAAATCAATATAATTCTTCTCGCCGGATTCTACAAACATATTCAATAGTTTATACGCTGAAAGCTCTCCTTTTTTCATCATATAATTTTTATTGATTACTTTACTGACATCTTTTAATTGTCCTTCTTGTGAAAGCACACCTGCATAGTACAGATTATTTGCAACTGTAAGTATATATGGACTATGCGTTGTAATAAAGACTCCGCTCTCCTGAATGTTGGTAAACAATGTGATAAACTCCATAATTTTCTTCTGTAACGATGGATAAATATGTGCTTCCGGTTCTTCAATAATCAAAAACACATTTTCATGGCGCAACATTAAAACATACATAAAATTTAACATCCATAAAATTTCCTGTTGGCCGGATGATGCAAAATTAATAGATACCGGATGATCTGTATCTTTTTCAATTTTCAAAAATTCCCTTCCGCCGCTGTAAAAATATTCCCCCTTTTCCATATTTACAATAAAGTCTGTAATTGTTTGGATATCAAACGGTTTTTTTTCTGTCGGATAAAAAAGATGTGCTTTTTTTACTCCGTCTCTGAAACTATTGCGTACATTATCAATCAATACCATAAACATTTCTGTTATATAATCCAAACCTCCGATATTACTCATTACAGCACGACTATTCGACATAACCGTTAAAAGACTTCGACCTGCCGGAATATAATAAGTTTCTTTATTGTCCAGGAAAATGGAATTTACTTTACGAATAATCATTTCATGGTTTCTTTTTCTTTCCTCATTCGTAAGTACCAGACTTGTCTGAATAATCGTTTCTTTGTCATGATACATACTACGTATTTCTTTTTGCAGTTCTTTGATAGAACCCAATAGTTTTTTAGAATATGTTACACTGATGTACTGTCTATTTCTATCACCTTTCTTCAACTGCACCTGAATCCACAAATCTTCCGCATAATCATATTTCATATAGAATTCTGAATTCAGATCCCAGCTGTAACCAAACAATTGAATGAATATATTTTTCAGTTCCGATTTTATTGCTTTATCAAACCAGATATTTTCCTGATCCATATTATGATACGAATTGGTATCATAGATTTGAGTTAAATAATCTGCAATCTTTGTCTTAATTGTTTTAAAATAATAAACACTTTTTGCAATTGTACTCTTTCCTGTAGCCTGCTCTCCAATTAACAAATTAAATTTTTCGATTTCCATTTCAAAATATTTTACCGGGCCATTATTCCTAATACATATTTTCTGCATTTTAATCACCTGTTTCTGTTTACATAATAAATTGTTTCCATTTTCTTTCGTTCTATCACTAATATATCACATTTATATTCCTTTTCATACTTTAATTTATACCCACAAACGCAAATAATTGCCGTCTGCACAGTATAACGAGTGAACGCATCAGCAATCCAGAACTGAAAGCGGCAATTAATTGCGTTCACAAGTATAAAAACGAAAGCGAAGAGCCCCATTCACGCTCTCCGCTTCCCATCCATCACCTTACAAAACACAATCCCCGCCACCGTGCTCACCGCCGTCGCCAGAATCGCTGGCCCAACAATCGCCGTGGGATTCACGCTCCCGTACTGGCTCCGATACGCCACCACGTTCATCGGTATCAACTGTAAGGATGAAATATTCAGGATCAGAAACACGCACATCTCATTACTGGCTGTGCCTTTTGGCACCGCCGGAAAATGTCCGGACATGCCTCCTGCTGCCCTCCGTTCCTCCTCGAGATTCTTAAGCTCCTCCATCGCCTTCAGTCCCCCTTGTGTCAAGTTAATGATATTAAAAAATTAAAATTTTTTTTGAAGCAGGTCGATTCTGGTCGATTCCAGTAGATTTTCCCATTCATCCTTGCATTTGAAATGTATTTCCACCCTGTTTCTATCATAGACAAGGATTTCGGATATCAGCTGTCTTACTGTGTCTTTTGTCAATTCTCTCATTGACTTTTTACTCACCAAAAAGATCATTCTTGTCGATTATTATGGTAGCTTTATGAACTACTTGCTGGCAGAGCGAAGAATAAAAAATCAATATTTTCATCTTCTTTCTTTCCGCCTTGAATAGTGAAAGCCATAACAGCAGCATATTATCCTCACTCACATCTACCGGCAGTTTTGGAAGTTCGTAAAAATAGAATCCCATTTTATCCGACAGCAGCGTATGGCGTGTGATTTCCAATAGCTGAAAAAAGGAATGATATTCTTCACACATAAACAATTTAAAATCTACAATGCTAATAACAATCGTGCGCGGCAGGGTGGAATAGCCCTGCCCCGTAAGCAACGCTGATGAAAACTCCCTCGCCCAGTAATACATGACCATTTCCGGGTAATCCCATCATTGCAGACCTGCACTTCCAGATCGACATAAATTCAGAAAAAGTCATTCTACTGTTCACTCTTCCCAATAATCACCCACCTCTTTTTCAGCCTTTTCCATCGAAAACCTGAAACGCTCCGCAATTCTTTTCACTACTTCAAAAAATGTCATACCACACTCCTGATAAGTTTCTACTGCAGAACGAATTGCCGCATCTTTTGCCACTTCTATATCGTGCACTCTCATAATTTCTTCCTGATCATATAACTGCATCATAATGTCCACAACCTCACTTTCCCTGCTTTCGAGATACTCCCGAAGTATATCCTGATCTTTACAGATCCTGATTGCTTCCTGCACAGCCTTTCTGGTCCTTCCATGCAGTTTCACCTGCTCATCGTGTACTTTTGTAAAAGTCACATACTGATTGATAATATCTCCTTTTTTCCCATCATAGATCATTTTTACTGTTACTTCAACCGCTATTTTTTCCCCTTCAAAAAATTCCTCTGACAATGTAATTTCTGATGGACGGGTCTTCCGGTCTCCTGTGTAGATCACATATAACTCCGGCCTGGGAAGTTCTACTTTCTTACTCTTATACAAATCCATATTATTATCAGAAAAATATCTTCGATACGAATTGACCAGATATTCCAGAGCTCTAATAATAATATTAGACGACCAGGTACTTTGAGCCTCTACCAATATCATAAGTTTGCTGCCTTTTATAAACCCCAAATCATTATATATGCTGTCTGTAAAAATATTTTCCAGAGTAACCGTCTTTAAATCAGTTTCCTTTACTTCTGTGTCTTCCGGGTGAATAGCCTGATACAATTGGAGCAGATATCTGGGCTCACCGAATAAGTTCGTAAAAACACTGTCTTTCACTGTTTTTCTCACGCTTATGTTCGCTGGCATTTATTATCCCCTTTCCCTGATGTTTATCTTAGCATAAATATTCCCAATAATCTGTAAGCTCTATCACATCATCTGTTTTCTCCACATATCTACATTGTCCAATTCTAAAATTCATAATACAGTTCCACAGTAACAAGCTTATTATTTATAATCCGATTCAATTCAGAATCCTCATGAAGAATGCATCCTTGAATCAGTTTCTCACTCGTACCTGTCATCTTCTTAATAATAGAATCACTCAAACCGGCTTTTAAAAGTTGACTAATCCCATATTTCACAATACTTGTTACACTGGTAACTCCTATTAATGCGCCTAAATAATCCGGGATTCCGGAAGAAGATGTGATATCCGCCCATGCTTGTCCAGAACTGTCTGTAAATAAAAGATTTTCATTATTTATAATCTCATTCTTTTTTACAAAATATTTTATTTGCTTTAACTGCACAGATAATCTGTAAGGCAGGCGAAGATGAAACCCATTTATTACAATATTTCCATATAACTCATCATATGCATCCCATCGGATCTTTCTTAATTCCCGATATGTAATTCCATAAAGCAACATCATCTTTATGCCAATGGCTGCCATTGCTTTTCTAAATTTTGTACCATCTTCCCATCTACATTCTCTAAACTGTTCATCTGACCATTTCAATATAACCTCTACCTTATCTTGATTTAAAACATCTTGTTCCACAATTCCCGCAAGTGCACTACATCCATCAATATAAGATATCATGCGTTTCATATAAGCATTTTCTCTTAAGCGATTGTAGGAAATTGCATCATACAATCCAGGATTTTCTATATCTGTGTTTCTTCTGATATAATTAAAAAACTGTCCTATTACAGTTGCATATCTCTTTGCTGTTGTCTTACTTTTATATTTTTTCAATGTCTCAACATTATAAATCAAACTTTTCAATATAAATTCTACATTTATTCCCTGAAGCAGAAAACGAAGTGCATCATCAGAGAGAGAATTATTCCATTGTAATTTTAAATATTCGTTAAAATTTATAATGTCATGTTT
>VSND01000050.1 GCA_009774145.1 Lachnospiraceae bacterium
AAAAATCTTAAAATGCAAAATTTTCTTAGGATACATTTTTTTCAAACAATTTTTCACCACCTTCTTAACAGGCACAGCAAAATAAAAAACATCAGGAAACCGCAGGACTGCTAATAATCTTTACTGCTCCAGCAGTTATAATATTTCCACCTACTGTATATACTGTTTTGTAGAAATCCCATACAATACCAGCAACTCTGTTCCAGCCTATACCCTCAGAAGTTCCAAGCCCAAGAGTCTGGGAAATCGTATCTATATTCTTCATTTAAAATCAAATTTCCCTGTTATAAAATATGGAATATCACGCAAAACAGGCATAGTAAAAGTATGCAGAAAAAGAACTGTCAAACCTGCAATAAAATATGTACTCCTCTTGACGACCGCTGAAACGCCATGTTTTTCTCTATGCAGAAAATAGCATGATTCCGTATCTTCTACAACCCTGTTTCCAGAAAATGTTATTTTTTTTCCGAAAATTGCATCGATAAAAATAATTTAATTTTTATTTAGCAGTTTTTATTCTGAATTTTTCTTTTTATCACGCCGGCGCACAGTAGAAGCGCCACTTTAATGTATCTCATAAGCATCTCCAGCTTTACATCTGTAGTTAAATTCAGGATAAGAAAAGGGGGCGTTCCCCTTTTCTCATTATTAGTAAACCACGCTTCCTTCCACATCCATGGATTGACTACTGCAATCTTCCACATATGTAGAATAAGATCCCGATGTTTTTATCGTAAATGTATGCGTTAGATCCCCTTCTCCCTCAATCCATGTATATGTGTTCGTGTCATTATTTTTAATTCCAATTCGATAAGTAATATTTTTATCACTGCATTTTGCACTGATTATAATCGTATCCCCTTTCGACATTTGAACCGTATTAAGTATCAATCTGGTTTTTTTACTGACAGTTTCAACAAAAACGCTAGATCTTTTATTCGTATTTCCCGCATCCGACGCATAGATTTCCACCACACTGCCGTCATCCATCCCATGTTCCTCCAAGGATTCATCTCCCCAGTCCTGCGGCTCATCTTCTATCTCCGTTTCCCCCGCATGCAGCCACGCCTCCTGCAGTTTCGCCCCTGCGGAAGCAAACGCCACAGAAGGAATCAACGAGATTCCCAGCAGGCAGGCGCAGCCTGCCGCGATTACCCTGTTCTTTGTACGTTCGAATTGCTTTATCTTTACCATAATTTCAATCCTCCTTATCATGTCTTTGTTCTTCTGTGCGAATGCGCTGGCATGGGGCAGATACAGGTCCGGATCCGCCTGTACCGCCAGTAGCATGGCATATTCTTTTCTGGTGTACCAAGGCTTCTCCATGGAAGACTGAAGATCGCACATGACCTCCTGATAATAGATCAGATCTTGGAACTGTCTGTATACCACAGGATTAAACCAGTGTACACACATCATAACCACGCCAAACATCCGCCAACGCAGATCCCCGGATATGATATGGTTTACCTCATGCTCCAGAATCATCCGCAGTTCTTTCTCCGTATACGTTTTCTCCGGCAGAAGAATCATATATTTTCTGCCTCTACGGACGGAAACCGGCGAACAGAGCGTCCGGTTCTCATACAGGAAAATCCGCGCTTTGGGAAAACGCTCCTGATATTCCCGGAAAACCTTCCGGCTGTCTTTGCAGCGGACCTCCCTGTTTTTCTTCAGTCTCCTGGCCAGCGTTGTACTTTTCCTGAGATTCCGATACAGGGCCGCCAGCACGCCTCCTGCCCACAGAATCCCCAGCACTCCGAAAAAGGGATACATCCCCGGAACCATCCCTGAAACGAATTCTCCTTTTATCACATAGTAGCCCCGCAGCGGACGGAATCCGATTCTGGACAAATACGCATACAGGAACGTAACCGGAACCGCATACAGAAGAAGCGCCGCCTTCCGAACCGCCAGCGCAAAAAAATAATCTTTTTCTCCCTGGAGTCTTTTCCTGCACTCAATCGCCGCCCAGGCCAGACTCCCTGTGACGCTCTCAAACAGCAGGCAGGATAAAAACAGTCTAATCCATAGCATCCAGAAGCCTCCTGATCCGTTCTTTTTCTTCTTCCGTCAGGCGGGTCACCTTTGCGAAAGAGGCAACCAGCCCGTCCAGACTCCCGTCTCCCCAGAAAGCAATCTGTCGGTCCAATTCCATTTTTCGGTAGACATCCTCCATAACCAGCGGATAATAATAAAAAACTCTGCCCTTCCGCTCCATATCCAGATATCCTTTTTTCACTATTCTCCCCAGGAATGTGGAGATTGTCTGCACTTTCCATTTTTTATCGTATTTCTGGTTGGTCCGCAGCATGATCTCCTGTACTGACAGTGGTTCTTTGCTCTCCCAGACCGTCTTCATCACAAGGAGCTCACTGTCTGTCAGCCAGTCATTCATCTCATTTCCTCCTCTCTCGTAATAATTATAACTATTTTTATAGTTTAATTATATTTGTAGTTATTCTAACGCATCATATAAATTTTTGCAATGCTTTTTCTGTTATTTATTTTTTTTGCATGTTGGACAGTACAAGCAGGACAAGAAACTCGTTTTCTTCTTCTGTAATGTCAAGCAGTCCCTGATACTGCTCTGCCAGCTCGCTCACATTTTTCAGTCCAAAGCCATGCTTTCTCTGATCCGTCTTTGTAGTCTGGAAAACCGTTCGTTTCTTCACCGTCCGCCGGGGACAGCTGTTTGTGATCTTAATGATCAGTATGGTTGCATTCTCCATGCGCAGATCAATCAAAACATATCCGTTTTCACAGGTTTCCGAAGCCTCCAGCGCATTGTCGATCAGATTTCCAAAGATGCGGATCTTGTCTGTTTCCCGCAGAAATTCCAGTTCTACGCCCGGCTGTATCATTACCTCATACCGGATTCCTTTTTTCTTTGCCCTTTCCGCACGCTCCATCAGGATCGCATTTACAATGGGATCGCTCAGATAGATTTCTGTATCCAGCCTGTTCTTCCTGTCCAGAAACCGGGAAGCTTCTACAGACAGTTCTTTCAACGCGCCTGTAGTTTCAGTTTCTGAGAACTGCCTGATCGTCTGTACAATATGGCGCGCCTCGTGAAGATAATCCGCATATTCCCGATTCAGCTCTTCCATCTTCAGATAATGGCTGTGTTCCAGCGCCGTTTTTAACTGTACCAGCTCCTTCTCTTTCAAAGAATGTTCCGCTTCCAGCAGCCGGTCAATCAGAGAAAAATCTACAATGCTGCTGAGCACGCTCAAAATCCCGCCCAGAAAGATACAGATCTGATCAAATGGCTGTTGCTGCCCCAGAATCAGGAACCCGTTCAGCAGAAGCAGAATCGATACCGGCTGAACAAACAGACTCTTCACCTTTGATCCTCCAACATGCTCGGACAAATAATGTCTCTTCTTTTGAAGAACCTGTACCACCATGAATTCGACCAGCTTTTCCATCAGAAGCACGCTGACTCTTCGTACTTCCGTTGTCCGGGTGTCTATCCCCAACACACCATACAAAAACAGAAAAATAAACTCTATGATCGACATAAGTACTACAAAAAATATGAGATAGGAAACAGTATCCTTCCATCCGGCCCTGAAAACCAGCCAGATATACAGCTCACAAACGCACAGCGCACAGATCATATTCACGCCCGGAATCTGAAAGCTGTTCACTGCATATAAAACAGCCGCACACCCTGCTGTAAACATCAGGCGAACATATGTCCGTTCCTCATAAGCAGAAAATATGTTTTTCAGAAAATAATAAAGCAGACAGATCTCAAACACACAGCTCAGATACCTGACGCATTCACAGATAAACACTTCCATTTTTATTCCCTATCCCCTCCAGTATCTGCTGCACCGGCTGTCAAATTCCTTCTTCCTGCTCCGTGCAATATTCAGTATCGTTCCATCCTTCAGCTGAACGGTATCTTTCGTTACGGCTGTAATATGATGGATATTGATAATATAACTCTTCTTTCCATATGCAAAGCCGTACGCTTCCAGCTTCGCATAATGTTCATTCAGCTTCATCGCGCTTCTCAGGTAAAACTCCTTTCGCTCTTTTGGCGCATGTTCCAGGCCGAAGATTTCGGACGCCTTTTCTTCTGTCAGATAAATGTCCGTTCCTTTATCCCTGATTGCAATATACAGGATATCTTCCGTCTTCAGTACATACTGTTTTTCTTTATCGAACGCCAGAATATCCGATACGCGTTTTCTTCTCTCCGCCTCCTTCATCACCTTTTGAATGCCGGCCTTTAATTTTTCCGTTCCCTTATCCTTGATCAGATATTGAAAAGGGCGCACTTCTACGATAGAACTGGCAGGATAATCATAAGCCGTATAAAAGACAAGCAGGGCATTTTCGTCTCTTTGCCGTATGTATGCAGCTGTACGGACACCTTCCTTCTCTCCGCCTATCAGAATATCCAGAAAAATAATGTTATATCTTTGATCCTGCTCCAGCAAAGCCTTTCCATCCGGAAATTCATCAAAACCTATCTCTTCCGGATGTTTTGTGCTTTCCAGAATAAGACTTTTCAGTTTTTTCCTGTCCGCAGGGCAATCATCACATATCGCAATCTTCATCATTGTCTCCTTTGACTGTATTCCAGTATATTCTTAAAAATAATATAATTATCGTCCACTGTCAACATTTCCCGACAGTCCGAAAACCAAACGGATCACAGACCGCTTCCAAAAGCTTTATGGCAGCTGAATAGACTTTACATTTCGAATATGATATAATACCATAAAAATAAAAACGCACAGACCTGAAAGGAGAACTGTCATGCCCTGGTGCCCCATATGCAGGAACGAATATATCGAAGGAAAGACCCGCTGTCCAGACTGCGACGCAGACCTTGTGGAAGAGCTGAGCGAAGAACCGGAAGAAACACCGGCTCCTGATCCGACGCCGGAGGAGCTGGCAGACATTGCTGCCCGCGCAGCATCCGCCAGCCGGATGAATACGCATGTCTCTGCCAGAGACCGCCATTCTGAGACAAAATCCTCTGCATGGACCTTTCTTGTGGTGGGCGGCGCCGGTTTTCTTGTGATTACCCTTGCTCTTGCAGGTGTGCTTGTCCTTCCCTTCAACGCTTTTTCTCTGGCGATCATGGAAGGAATGTTTCTGATCTTCCTGATTGTTGCCGGTATCTCTTTTAAACGTGCCATGAAGATGCTGGATGATATTGCCAGGGAAGACGATCTGGAAAGCCGGATCCGGACATGGGCGGCCGACCACCTGACTGCCGAAAGCCTGACTGCCGGAATCGAAGAAGACACTCCGGAAGAGATGAGATATTTTATCATATCGGAAGCGATCCGCGAACGGCTGATGCCCGCTTTTCCCGAAGTAGACGATGCCTATGCGGAAGAACTGGCGGAGACATTTTATAACGAACTTTTTCAATAAATATTTCATCCGCACAATAAAAGGTGTAAAGTTTTCCGTATTCCAAAAACTTTACACCTTTTCCATATTTCCCTTCATTCTGGCATAACGCCCTCGAATCCGGTTATCCTTATTTTGCGCTCAGGTACTCATGAATTCCCTTCGCTGCCGCTTTTCCTGCTCCCATGGCAAGAATGACCGTAGCCGCGCCGGTGACTGCGTCGCCGCCCGCATATACGCCCTCTTTGGACGTTGCGCCGGTGTCCTCGGTAGCAACGATACACTGTCTCCGGTTGATCTCCAGTCCTTTGGTCGTGGAAGAGATCAGCGGATTCGGGGAAGTTCCAAGAGACATGATGACCGTATCGCATTCGATCGTAAACTCGGATCCCGGAACCTCCACCGGACGGCGTCTTCCGGAAGCATCTGGCTCACCCAACTCCATGCGGATACATTTGATACCGGTTACCCAGTCATTTTCGTTGGCAAGAATCTCCACCGGGTTCGTCAGAAGGTCAAAGATAATGCCTTCTTCTTTCGCATGGTGCACTTCTTCCACACGGGCCGGAAGCTCTTCTTCGCTTCTGCGGTATACAATATGGGTCTCTGCACCGAGACGGAGTGCCGTACGGGCCGCATCCATTGCCACATTGCCGCCGCCGACAACGACCACCTTTTTGCCGCGCACAATCGGCGTATCATAATCCTCGTTAAATGCTTTCATCAGGTTATTCCTGGTCAGATATTCATTGGCGGAAAGGACGCCGCAGGCAGTCTCGCCCGGGATGCCCATGAACTTCGGAAGTCCTGCGCCGGATCCGATGAATACGGCGTCAAATCCTTCATCCTCGATCAGATCGTCCAGCTTTACTGTTCTGCCAACGATCACGTCCGTCTCAATCTTCACGCCGAGCGCTTTGACATTCTCCACCTCCGGTCCCACCACACGGTCTTTCGGAAGACGGAACTCCGGAATACCATAGACCAGAACGCCGCCTGCTTTATGTAATGCTTCAAAAATGGTCACGTCATAGCCAAGCTTCGCAAGATCGCCTGCACAGGTCAGTCCGGAAGGACCGGAACCGATGACGGCCACCTTTCTCCCGTTCTTCTCTGCAGGTGGCGCAGGCTTGATTCCGTTCTCACGGGCCCAGTCCGCCACGAAACGCTCCAGCTTGCCGATGGAGATCGGATCACCCTTTTTGCCGCGGATACATTTTCCTTCGCACTGGCTCTCCTGCGGGCACACACGTCCGCAGACTGCCGGCAGAGCGGAAGATTTGCTGATAATCTGGAATGCCTCCTCAAACTTCTCCTCTTTCACTGCTGCAATGAAAGACGGAATATCAATGGATACCGGACATCCCTCTACACATTTTGCATTTTTGCAGGTAATACAGCGCTGGGACTCTTCCACCGCCTCTTCTTTGTTATAGCCGTAGCATACTTCTTCAAAATTCGCTGCACGAACTCTGGCATCCTGCTCTCTGACCGGTACCTTCTTTAATACATCTGCCATTATTTGTCACCTCCGCAATTTCCGCATCCGCCATGATGGGTGTCGCCCTCCTGGAACTTCAGAAGGCGCCTTCCCTCTTCTGTCTTATACATGGCTGCTCTCTTCATAGCCTGCTCGAAATCAATCTTATGTCCGTCAAACTCCGGTCCGTCCACACAGGCAAACTTTACTTCGTCGCCCACGAGCACGCGGCAGGCGCCGCACATGCCGGTTCCGTCCACCATGATCGGATTCATGCTGACAATGGTCGGGATCCCCAGCTTCTTTGTGGTCAGACATGCAAATTTCATCATAATCATCGGTCCGATGGCCACGCACAGATCATAGTGATGCCCTTCGCTCACCAGTTTCTCCAGCATCGCCGTGCCGACTCCATGGAAGCCATAGCTTCCGTCATCCGTACACAGATACAGATTGCCGACTTTGCTCATCTCTTCTTCCAGAATCAGCAGTTCTTTCGTTCTTGCACCTACGATAATATCACATTCAATTCCATGATCATGCAGCCATTTTGCCTGAGGATACACGGGAGCCGTACCGACTCCGCCGGCAATAAACACGACTTTTTTCTTTTTCACTTCTTCAAAGTCATCCGTTACCAGTTCCGACGGACGTCCGAGCGGCCCTACAAAATCAGCGATCTCGTCCCCGGCCTTCAGCGCAACCAGCTTGTGGGTCGAGACGCCGATCGGCTGGAATGCCAGTGTGATGGTTCCTGCCTCCCTGTCATAATCACAGATCGTAAGCGGAATACGCTCCGCTGTCTCATCAACCCTTACAATGATGAACTGCCCCGGCTCACAGGACCTGGCTACACGCGGTGCATAAATGACCTGCTTGTAGACTGCTGCAGAGAGCTTCTCTGCTTCCAAAATCTTAAACATATCCTTCCTCCTAACATATTTTGCAGTGATTTTATCCAATGACTGAAAATCATCTCTTTCTATCATAATGCAAAAGTACTGATATTTCAACATAAAAATACGGTGCCTTCTGCTCTTATGACGAATCATTACCAGTCTCCGTCTCCGGGACTTCACGGCTCCCCGACACATCGTATATGGCTTCTACAATGCCGCTCATTCCCCCATCCTCATCCGCGGAAACCGCCTGCAGCACAGTAAGTCCTTCCGGAATATAAACAGGTCCCCGATACACTCTGGACTGATATCCCGGCTCTTCTCCATTGGTGGTGTAATATATCTTGCAGCCTTCCTCTGCGGTTATGGTCACCGAAAAACTGCTGCTGTAGCTGCCGGCCGGCATGCTGAACACAGGCTCTTCCGGATACTGGAATTCAACCTGGTAAGTCCCTGCCGCCTCCTCGCTCTGCACTCCGTCATTCCGGACAAAGACAGCCCTGACGACAGTGGTTCCTTCTCCCACAAAGATGGGAGACCGGTACAAAGTGCTCTGTTCATCCGGTGTTGTTCCGTCTGTCGTATAATAGATCTCACCATTATTTATTTCCTCATGTGAAATTGTCAGATGAGGAGAATAGCTGTAGGTTCCCGGCCGGATTCCAAACTCCGGCTTCGCCGGCAAATCCACCTCCGCCGGTTCTGTCACCGTCTCTTCCGGACGAAACACAAACCGAAAGGAAATCTGGTATGCCAGAATTCCTGTCACCAGCAGGCAGATTCCTGCCAGTCTGTATTTCCGCCTGCGCCACCATGGGACAGACGCCGGCAAAGTCTCCTTCGAGACACTCTGCTTTTCCCTTTCCTCCGCTCCTACTGTAAAATCCTCATCCGGATTGTAATCCGGAACCATCTGAATCGCATTTCCGCATCTTTCACAATAGATCTTTCCTTCTGGTATATCAGCTCCACATTTCTGGCATCTCATATCCGGACATATTTCCTTTCCATCTTCGTGTCAGGAAAACCATATCAGTATGTTACACAGATTCCTCCAGGTACTGTTCAAATTCCTCCATGGACATCAGCACCTTCCTCGGCTTGGTACCTTCCTCTTCACCGACCACTCCTGCATCTGCAAGCTGGTCCATGATGCGCGCCGCACGGTTAAACCCGATCTTAAACCAGCGCTGAAGCATTCCGATGGACGCCTTTTCCTTGTCTATGATGAATTTTCCTGCCTCTGCAAAAAGCACATCCTTGTCACTGGCATTTCCCGCATCCGGAACAGACGCGCTTTCCACTGCCGCCTGCACCTGCTTCATCTGCTCTGCAATGATCTGCTCTGCTTCCGCACCTGCATGTCTGCTCTGGCTGCTTAAAAATTCCACAACTGCGCTGACCTCTGCGTCAGACACAAAAGCTCCCTGTACACGTAAGGGCTTGGGCAGTCCGTACGGAGAAAACAGCATGTCGCCTTTCCCAAGAAGCTTTTCTGCTCCGTTCATATCCAGAATGGTTCGGGAATCCACACCGGAGGATACGGCAAATGCGATTCTGGAAGGCATATTGGCTTTGATCAGTCCGGTAATGACATTGACAGAGGGCCTCTGCGTTGCTATGATCAGATGAATCCCCGCCGCGCGGGCCAGCTGTGCCAGACGGCAGATCGCATCCTCCACCTCTCCGGGAGAAACCATCATCAGGTCCGCCAGCTCGTCCACAATAATGACGATCTGCGGCATTTTCTCCGGTTTGTCATTGCCTTCTATCTCTGCAATCGAATCAATTTTATTGTTATAACCTTCAATATTTCTTACATTCAGCTCCGCAAACCGGTTGTACCTGCCCATCATCTCCGTCACCGCCCAGTTCAGCGCGCCGGCCGCTTTCTTCGGGTCCGTTACGACCGGAATCAGAAGGTGCGGAATCCCGTTATATGTACTGAGCTCCACCACCTTGGGATCGATCATGATCAGCTTCACCTCATCCGGACGGGCTTTATACAGAATGCTCATGATGAGGGTATTGATACATACGGATTTACCGGAACCAGTCGCACCTGCGATCAGCAGATGGGGCATTTTGGCTATATCGGTAACCATGATGTTGCCGCCGATATCTTTCCCGACTGCAAAAGCGATCTTTGATGCATGGTCCCTGAATTCTTTCGCTTCCAGAAGCTCCCGGAGCATAACAACCGAATTTTCCTTATTCGGCACTTCAATCCCTACGGCCGCCTTTCCCGGTATGGGCGCTTCGATCCGGACATCCGGAACTGCAAGATTCAGTTTGATATCGTCAGTAAGTGAAAGAATCTTGCTTACCTTCACTCCGTGAGCCGGCTGAACTTCGAATCTGGTTACGGAAGGACCCTGACTGACATCTGTTACCGCTGCATTCACTCCAAAGTCTTCCATGATCTGCTGCAGATGCCGTGCAGTCTCCTGAAGCTGCGCCGATGCGTCTTTTTTTCTGCCCTGTCTGGGCGGCGCCTTCAGAAGCGAAATGGAGGGATATTCATATTCCTGCGACTGCTCTTCTGATGCATCCGCCTGCTTCCTGACCGGCTGCGCAGGCTCTTTTGGCATCTCCGGCATACGTTCCGGTTCCTCATCCTCCTCTTCCTCTTCAAAGGAAGGTAGCGGAACGGCTCTGGACGGAGATTTCTCCGGTTTTTCGCGGATCTGCTCTGCTTCTCTTCGTCCCAGTGCATTCTTCAGCAGGTCGTCTTCGCTGAACAGAATTGCTTTTTCCGGATCAGCCAGCGGCTCCGGCTCTTCCATGACAGGCTTTGAACTTTCCTCCGCCGTAATTTCCAGAAGCCCGGCGTCCGTTTTCCTTGGTATGGTCAGATCAGCCGCCACACCACTGACCTTCCGTTCCATACGCTGTTCTTTCTTCTGCTCCCTTTTCCGCTCTCTGCGGACTCCCGCTTCTTCTCTTCTGCGTTCCATATCCTGTCTTGCAGTCTCATATACTTTCTGGCTGCCTCTGGACATTCCCCGCACAAAGGAACGTTCTGTAACGATCACGAGACAGATAACCAGAATCCCCAAAAGGACCATATATGCGCCGATTGTTCCAAAGGCATCGCGAAGCAGCCCGGAGATGAGCCCTCCGATCAGACCGCCTCCGGTCCGGTGTTCCGAACAGTAGGCATAGATCTCCTTCCAGCCGTATGCGTCAGCCTTTGCCATCGTAAGCAGGTGGAGCAGGGCCCCCGCCGCCACACAGCCAAGAACCATTCCCACAATCTTGATCGTAGCGATCAGGTTATTTCTGTTGGCCAGCGAGAACAGAACCACAAATAGGACTGCCACCGGAAATACATATGCAAACAGTCCCACACAGCCAAAAAGGAAACTGCTCATGGCGCCTCCCACTTTTCCTCCAAATCCGAAATTGCTGCAGAAAAGGATCACCGACACAATCAGTATCAGCACCAGACGTACCTCTGCCCAGATACCACCGTCCTGTACCGTTACAGGCTTCTTTGCCGTATTCTTTTTTGCAGGAGCAGCGCTTTTTCTGCTTCCGGATCTACGTGTTCCACTCATAAAATTCATCCTGTCTTTCTATCATAATTTCAGATATTGTACCAGATCTGCCGGCCGTCTGTCCACATCCTGCCCGCAAAAAGGACTCGTCCCAAAGGACCAGTCCTTTTGTTCCTGTCGCTTCCTGCCTGCAGATTAAAGATTTTCTTCAAAAAATGCCTGCATCTCTTCCGCTGCCACATCTTCGTCCGGACCTGTCACGGTGACGGTCACCGTGTCCTGATACTGGATGTCCAGATCTATAACGGACAGCAGCTTCTTTAAGTCTCCGCTCTTCCCTTTATTGGAAATCACGATGCTGCTTTTAAACTCTTTGGCAAGCTGCAGAACCAGCCCCGCCGCACGGGCATGCATTCCCAGTTCTTCCCTGATTGTATACTGAAATGTTTTCATATACTTCCTCCCGGCCATGTCCTTCGCTTTCAGTTCAACGGCAGCTGTCCTGCCGTTTGTTATCAGATGTCCACATTATATCACAAATACCCTCAGATGTAAATGTGATCTTCAGGCTTCCGGGGCAGAACAGGAACATCACTCCCCGGCTCCGCCCACCAGTTCCTTCAGTCTTTCCAGAGACCGATTCGCAGGCCTCTGGAAACCGCACCGCACCAGAAGCAGTCCCAATCCTGCCATCGCCAGCTCCGGGAAGATCAGCGGCAGCGCTGAAAGTATCCCCTCCGTAAATACAGCAGGCAGCCCGCACAAAAGGCCGAAGAACATAAAACCGAACCAGATCCTGCAGAATACGGCAACAGCCGGATGCAGCCTCATCTTAATCCAGATCTTCGATCTCTCTCCATCCGTCTCAACCCATCCCCTTATTATCGGCACAAAGGAATTGCGGTAAGGAAGCCTCGGTACAAGCTCGAATCCGGAATCTGATACCGTCCCGGTAAACTCACCGTCGTTTTGCCCGAAAAATTTTCTGTTCTGCTGTACGGTTACAAATTCCAGGATCCTGCGGATCTCTTCCGGTGTTCTGCTGCATTGCAGAACGCAGTCTATCGAAGGCAGCCATCCCATAGGTATCCATCCTCTCCGTGATTTTCTGTACTTCCATTTTACCATAAACCTCCTGACATTTCTACTGACCGCTTTACAAAAGAGAATTTCCAGTTCAGAAACTTCCGATTCAGAAAAAGGACCGCCGTATCTGCGGCAGTCCTTCTGCATGGCCGCTTATGCGGCTGCTTTCTTCATCCGCCTTCGGCTACTGCTCCAGATACTCCAGTATTTCCTCCAGCGGATGAAACCCTTCAATTGTCTTATATATCGTTTCTCCGTTTATGACCAGCATTGTCGGAACATGCGTCACACCGAACCGATCGGCAAGCTGCGGGTCATCATCAATGTTGACCTTGCAGAATTTTACATCACATGCTTCCTCCGCCGCCTGCATGAGAACCGGATGCTGTGTCTTGCAGGGACCGCACCAGTCTGTATAAAAATCCACCAGAACCGGACCGCCGGCCTCTGTCACTTCAGTCTGAAAATTGTCTCCGGTAATCTTTTTGATCTCCATTGGCGCTCTCCTTTCTGAGTTACACACTATCAGTGTGCCCATCTGTGTGACAGACTCACAGGAAATATCAGGCACCCATTTTAAATCCGCCTTTCTCTGGTCATGGTAATTTTTTCATATGTTCCGGTTTCAAACGCAGTTGTCCGGCACAAACCGGCAGGTCAGAGCGAACTGCGCCGGTTTGTTACCTCCCGGAATACACCCGGATCACAGAGGCCACTTCCCGGATCATGGACATCTCTCCAAAGATCACCAGTGCATCCTTCAGATGACGGTTCTCCACCTTATCAGTAATGACCACAAGCTCCGCCACGCCGTCCACGGCCGGTTTCTGAATCACCTGGTTAATACTGACATTGTTGTTTCCGAGTACGCCCGCGACGCCGGCCAGAATTCCGGTGCGATCTTCCACGATCAGACGCAGAAAATACCGGTGCCTGGATTCTCCGGATGCTTTCATGGGCAGATCCCTGTAGCAGCTGCAGCCGATTCTGCCGCAGCATGCATACTGCATGTTCCTTGCGACCGCAATCAGGTCGCCCATAACTGCGCTGGCAGTGGGCAGTTCTCCGGCGCCTTTTCCCTGAAACATGGCGTCATCCACCGCATCGCCGTGAACAAACACTGCGTTGAACGCATCCTTTACATGAGCCAGCGGATGGGTGGACGGAATCATCATGGGAAATACGCCCACTTCCATCTCTCCGTCCGTATTGCGCGCCACGCCGAGAAGCTTCAGTGTATATCCAAATTCCTTTGCATACTGAATATCCTTCGCCGTGATCCCTGTGATTCCTTTCACATCCACATCGGAAAAGGTCACGCGGGAATGAAACGCAATCGATGCCAGAATCGCCATCTTGCGTCCTGCGTCCAGACCTTCAATATCCGAAGTCGGATCCGCCTCTGCAAAACCAAGTTCCTGCGCTTTTTTCAGTGCCTCTGCAAAATCCATGCCGTCCTCTGTCATGCGGGTCAGGATATAGTTGGTCGTCCCGTTGACAATGCCCATAACCTCTGTTATCTCATTGCCCGCCAGGCATTCCTTTAACGGCCGGATAATCGGAATGCCGCCGCCCACCGCGGCCTCAAACTGCAGGTCACAGTGACTGTGCTTTGCCGCATCCATCAGTTCCCTTCCATGTTCCGCCATCAGATCCTTATTGGCAGTGACCACATGCTTGCCCGCTTCCAGTGCCTGAAGAATATACGTGCGGGCCGGCTCAATGCCGCCCATCAGTTCGATGACAATCTGAATGTCCGGATCTTTCAGGATACCGTTCCAGTCATCGGTCAGAACATCCTTCGGGATCCCTTCCCTCTTTTTTGATGTATCTCTCACCAGCACTTTGCAGATCTCAAGCTCCGCCTGAACTTTGGACGGCATATCCTCTTTTCTCATCTGCAGCAGTTTATACACTCCGCCGCCCACGGTTCCTGCTCCGAGCAGCGCCGCCCTGATTGTTTTATATCTGCTCATCCTTCCTCTCCAAACAATACCTCTTCTGCGATCGCTGATGCTGCCCGGACGCAGTCCCGGCACCCATATTTCGGCTGCCCGCTCTCGATCCCCTTGATCTCCTTGCAGACGGCAGAACCGCATTTTTCCGCAAAAAGTTTTGTAATCTCTTTGGAAAGCTGATAGGTCTTTCCTTTTGTCTTCGGCGCCTCCAGATCTCCGTCACTGCGCTTAAGACCTGCCAGCATCACTGCGCCCGACAGAGCGCCGCAGGTGCGTTCCATATCGCCCATACCGGCTCCAAATCCCTCGCTCATGCGAAATGCCGTCTTTTCCTCAACGCCCAGAAGATCGCAGTACGTACATACCACTGCCTGAGAACAGTTATATCCTTTTGCGTGTCTGCCTGCTGCTTCCTCTACTCTGCTTTTCATTCCTGTACCTCCTTGTTCTTTCTCATGGTTTATATATTCGCACGGATCGGCTTCGGACGATACCCGTTGTCCGCAAGCCCTTTGATGATCCGTTCCTTGTGTTCCGTTCCGAATGCTTCCATCGTAATTTTCAGTTCCACCGCCGCATTTCGGTTGGTGCTCACAAACTGATTGTGATCCAGACGGATCACATTGCCCTGCAGCTCTGCAATGATCGAAGCCACATGCACCAGCTCGCCCGGTTTATCCGGGAGGAGTACAGATACCGTAAAGATCCGGTCTCTCTGGATCAGTCCGTGCTGGACGACCGATGACATGGTGATGATATCCATGTTGCCGCCGCTTAAAATACATACAACTTTTTTATTTTTTACATCCAGATGGCGCAGCGCTGCAACGCTCAGGAGCCCGGAATTTTCCACGATCATCTTATGATTTTCCACCATATCCAGAAATGCCACGATCAGCTCGTCGTCCGGTACGGAGATAATCTGATCCACATTTTCCTGGATATATGGAAAGATTGCCTTCCCCGGCTCCCTTACCGCCGTACCGTCTGCGATTGTATTGCTGCCGGCAAGGCAGATGACCTCTCCCTTCGCCACGGACTGTTCCATACAGTTGGCGCCCTCCGGCTCCACGCCGATGACCCGAATCTTCGGATTCAGCTGTTTTGCCAGCGTCGCCACGCCGGCTGCCAGCCCGCCGCCGCCGATGGGAACCAGAATGCAGTCTACCAGCGGAAGCTCCTTGAAGATCTCCATGGAGATTGTTCCCTGCCCGGTCGCCACCTGCAGGTCATCAAAAGGATGGATAAAGGTATAACCATGCGCATTTGCCAGTTCATAAGCATGTGCGCACGCCTCATCGTAATCATTTCCGGCGAGCACGACTTCTGCGCCGTATTCTTTGGTATGGTTCACCTTAATCAGAGGCGTCGTCGTAGGCATCACAATCACTGCTTTGCAGCCATACTCCTTTGCCGCATAGGCCACGCCCTGGGCATGATTTCCGGCAGACGCCGTAATCAGTCCCTGACTGCGTTCTTCCTCTGATAAAGTGCTGATTTTATAATATGCCCCGCGGATTTTAAAAGCTCCTGTCTTCTGCATATTTTCCGGCTTCAGATATACCCTGTTGCCGGACATTTCACTGAAATACTGGCTGTGCATCAGCCGTGTCTCTGTTGTCACCCTGCCTACAATCTCGCAGGCCTCTTCAAATTTTTCCAAGGTCATCATCTTTTCGTATCTCCTCTTTCTCCTGCTACCTTCCCGGCTCGGACAGGAACAGCGCATTTACAAATGTATCCGCATCAAATTTCTGCAGATCATCAATATGTTCTCCGACACCGATGTATTTCACCGGAACATTCAGCTCTGACTGAATCGCCACTGCGATGCCGCCCTTTGCGGTTCCGTCCAGCTTTGTAAGAATAATGCCGGTCAGATCTGCAGCTTCTCCGAACTGTCTCGCCTGTTCCATGGCATTCTGCCCGGTGGTGCCGTCCAGTACGACCAGCGTCTCCCGATAGGCATCCGGATATTCCCGCCCAATGATGCGGTTGATCTTCCGAAGCTCCTCCATCAGGTTTCTTTTGTTGTGAAGCCTGCCCGCCGTATCAATCAGAAGCACGTCTGCCTTCCTGGCCTTCGCCGCACACACGGCATCATAGACCACGGAAGCCGGATCCGCTCCCTCGCCGCCGCCAATAATCTCCACACCGGCGCGGTTGGCCCATTCCGTCAGCTGTTCTCCGGCCGCTGCACGGAAGGTATCCGCTGCAGCCAGGATGACACGCCGCCCCTGATCCTTCAGCTTTCCGGCAAGCTTGCCTACAGAAGTCGTCTTGCCGACCCCGTTGACGCCGATTACCAGCACGACCGATGTCTGCTTTTCAAACTCATATGCGGTCTCACCCACCCGCATCTGTTCTTTAATGCTGTTGATCAGAAGTTCCTTGCACTCCTCCGGTTTCCGGATGTGCTGCTCCTTAACCTTTTTCTTCAGGTTCTCAATAATACTGGTCGTCGCATTGATCCCGATATCTCCCATAATCAGAATCTCTTCGATTTCATCATAAAAATCTTCATCAATATCTGAAAATCCGTTGAATATGGCGTCCATACCGGATACGATATTATCTCTGGTTTTGGATAATCCCTCCGCCAGGCGTCTGAAAAATCCTTTTTTCTCCTCTGCCATCATCGGCACCTCCTATTAGAGTTCCGCATATGCCCACACAATGCCATGGTGTCTGGAAGTTTTTCCGGCCACACCGGCGTCCGGAAAAACTTCCGGGCATTCTATGGGCACATGCTGTTAACTTAGAGTTCCGCATATGCCCATACAATGCCCTGGTGTCTGGAAGTTTTTCCGGCCGCACCGGCGTCCGGAAAACCTTCCGGGCATTCTATGGGCACATGCTGTTAACTTAGAGTTCCGCATATGCCCACACAATGCCATGGTGTCTGGAACGTCTTCCGGCATTCTATGGGCACATGCTGATTACTTGTCAAGATCATTTTCGATCAGATTCACCGACACAAGCGTTGACACGCCCTTCTCCTGCATGGTAATACCATACAGCCGGTCGGCTGCGTTCATCGTTCCCCTTCGATGGGTGATCACGATGAACTGTGTATATTTTGTCAGTTTATGAAGATATTTTGCAAAACGGACTACATTGGAATCGTCCAGCGCCGCCTCGATCTCATCCAGCAGACAGAATGGAGACGGCTTTAAGTTCTGTATGGCGAACAGAAGCGCAATCGCGGTCAGTGCCTTTTCTCCGCCGGAAAGCTGCATCATATTCTGAAGCTTCTTGCCGGGCGGCTGAGAGATGATACGGACTCCTGTCTCCAGCACATCCTCTTCATCAATCAGCTCCAGTGTGCCTCTTCCTCCGCCAAACAGTTCTTTAAACGCTTTGTCAAATTCCTTCTGGATCAGTGCAAACTGCTCCCGGAACTGTTTCTGCATCCCGCTGTCCAGTTCTGAGATAACCTGCTTCAGCGCCTCCTCCGCTTCCAGAAGATCCCTGCGCTGTCCATCCATAAATGTATAACGTTCCGAAACCTCTTTATAATCTTCAATGGCATTGACATTGACATTTCCCAGATTCCGTATTTCTTCCTTCACCATACTGCAGTTTTTCTTCAGTTCCGGAAGATCCGTATATTCCTCTTTTCGAAGCGGAACCGCTGCATTATAGGTCAGTTCATATTCTGTCCACATATGGTTCATGAGATTTTCTGAAGTTTCATCCAGTTTTTCTTTCTGGCTGTCCAGACGGAAAAGTTCTTTATCCAGCTCGTTTCTGCGGGAAGACAGTTCCTCTCTCCTGCCAAAAAAATTTTTATGAGAAGCGGACTGCTCCTCTTTCTGTTTCTGAAGCGTCTGTACCTTTTCCGCGGTCTCCTGAATCGTCTGATCCGTCTGATCCAGTTCAGCCTGAAGAGATTCGATCCCGGCTTCCCGGCTTCTGGTATCCTCGTCTGCCTGGCTTCTGCTCCTTAACAGTTCCTCCTGTTCATTCTGGAGTTTTTTCAGTTCTCCCTCCACCCGGTTCAGACTGGATGCCATGAATTCCGCTTTCTGAAGAATAGATGCAGTATCCAGATGGTATTCCTCCAGGCGCTTCTGTGCTTCGGTCTCTTTCAGGCGCTCCTCTTCCAGACGTGACTGGTATGTCTCCACCGCATATGTATGCGCTTTCTCCATCGCTTCCGAATCCCTGAGTTCCTGTTGGCTCTCCCTTTTCATCTCCTGAATCTCCGAAGCCTGGCGGTCCAGTTCCGTGCTTTCTTTTCCAAACTGACGGAAACTCTCATCTGCAGAACGTTTCTGTTCCCGAAGCTGCTCCACGTTGATCCTCGCGGTATTCTCGAAGACCCGAATCTCCTGCAGAGCTGCCGCGCCTGCGTCCAGCTCCAGATAGCATCTGCTCCGCTCGTTCTGTATCTCCACCAGTTTTTTCTGGATCTTTTCCATCTCCTGCTTCTGCTGTTCCACCCGTACTGTCAGTTCGTCGATTTCCCGGTTTCTGCTCAGAAGGCTGCTGCTGTTCTTGAAAGCGCCGCCGGTCATGGAACCGCCGGGATTCATGGATTCCCCCTCCAGCGTCACAATCCGCAGACTGTAGCGGTATTTCCGCTGAAGCGCGATGGCATGATCGATATGATCCACCACCAGCGTCCGCCCCAGAAGCTGCTCCATGATATTCCGGTACCGCTCCTCTGTTTCCACCAGCGTATGCGCAAGTCCGACGACCCCCTCCTCTTTCAGCGCCTGCTCCTGACGAAACTGCTGGGGATTTTTGACTGCCGTCAGCGGCAGGAAGGTGACGCGCCCGAAACGGTTCTGCTTCAGATAGGAAATCAGCCTTTTTGCCGTCTCCTCATCTTCTGTCACCACATTCTGAATGCTGCCTCCAAGAGCCGTCTCAATGGCCGTCTCGTATTTCTTTTCGGTCTGGATCAGATCTGCAACCACGCCGCAGATTCCTTTCTGCCGTTCCCTCTGCTCCATCACCCGGCGGATGCTGTTTCCATATCCGTCATACCGTTCCGCCAGATTCCGAAGAGATTCCAGCCTGGAAGCTTCTCTGTGGTAAGCCGTCTGTCCATCCTCCAGACGCTTCCTGCAGATCGTGATCTGCTGCTGAAGTTCCTGGATTCGGCTTTCCGTCGCCTCCCGTTCTGCGTTTTTTTCCTGAAGCTCTGTCTGGATTCTCAGAAGTTCCTCTTCCTGCTCCTTCAGAAGTTCATCCTGTCCAAGCTCTGCGCTCTTCATCTGGATCAGCTTCTGATTTACTTCCGCCTTACGGATCTGGATCTGTTCCGTCATGGCGTCATAACGCTGGATCTTGCCTTTGATGGAAGACCGCTGGTTCAGCAGAGAGATGATCTCGTTCTTGCTGTTCTCCATATTGGTCTGGCTGTCCTGGATGCTCTGCTGAATCTGGTCCAGCGCTTCCTGCGCTTCCTCCTGCACCTTCCTGGCCTGCGACAGCTGGATATCCAGCTCCGATTTTTCCTCAAGGACCGACCGTTTTTCTTCCTCCCGTTCCTTCCGCTCGCCCTCGATGCTCTCCATCCGTTCCTGATAATGACGGCTGCTGGCCTGCGCAGAACGCGCCTGCTCCTTCAGGACCGCAATCTGTCCTTTCAGCTGCTGCTTTTTCAGACGTCCGGAGGATTCCCCTTCTCTGGCTGCATCGATCTGCTGTTCGATCCCTTCCAGTTCTTTCTCAATGCGTTCATATTCCAGCTTCGTATTTTCGAAAGCCCGGGTGGTCTCTTCCATGTCGTCTTCTGCGATCTTCCGGTTTTTCTTAAGCTTCTCAACCTGTTCCCGGATCTCCTCCATCTCCATCAGAAAGACATGGATCTCATATTCCTTCAGCGTCTCCCTCTTCTTCAGGTATTCCTTCGCCTTTTCCGCCTGACGCTCCAGAGGCCCCAACTGCTTTTCCAGCTCCGACAGGATATCGTTGACGCGAAGAAGGTTCTGCTTCTCATCCTCCAGTTTTTTCTCTGCTGTCTTCTTCCTCTTTTTAAATTTGACGATGCCGGTAGCCTCATCAAAAAGCTCTCTTGCCTCCTCCGGCTTCGTGCTCAGGATCCGGTCGATCTGTCCCTGTCCGATGATGGAATAGCCTTCTTTGCCGATACCCGTATCGTAAAACAGCTCCTGCACATCTTTCAGCCGGCAGACTGTCCCGTTTAAAAGATATTCACTCTCCCCCGAACGATATAACCTCCTGGCGACAGTAACCTCCTCATACGCAACCGGAAGCTGATGGTCGCCGTTATCCAGCGTAATCGCCACATAAGCGTAGCTCAAAGGCTTCCGGTTCTCCGTGCCGGAGAAAATGACATCCTGCATGGTGCCGCCCCGCAGCTGTTTTACTCTCTGTTCCCCCAGCACCCAGCGCACCGCATCCGCCACATTGCTCTTTCCCGAACCGTTCGGACCCACAATCCCCGTGATCCCGTTGTGAAAATCAAATACGATCTTGTTCGCAAAGGATTTAAACCCCTGTACCTCTATGCATTTTAAATACATGTATCTTTTCCTGTCAGCGCATGGTATGCTGCTTCCTGTTCCGCCGCTTTTTTCGTTCTGCCCTGTCCTTTCCCTATTATTTTATCGCCCAACATTGCCTGTACGATAAATATTTTCTGATGGTCCGGACCTTCCTCATGGATCAACTCATAATGCAGCGCTTCTTCGCAGTGTGCCTGTATTCGTTCCTGTAAAATGGTCTTACTATCAAAAAAGAGCTGTTTATGTTCCAGATCATCCAGAACAAATCTCTGTATAAACTCTTTTGCATTAGTAAAACCACCATCCAGATAGATCGCTCCGATCAGCGCCTCAAAAGCATCCGAGGTAATGGAGGGCCGTTCTCTTCCCCCGCTGACCGCCTCTCCTCTTCCAAGCAGGATATACGTTCCAAGAGACAGACTGCGGGCGCAAAATGCAAGACTCTGTTCACAGACGATGCTCGCCCTTGTCTTTGTCGCATCTCCCTCCGGCATCTGCGGATATCTCTCGTACAAAAACTCGCTGGTCGCCAGTTCCAGTACCGCATCCCCCAGAAATTCCAGTCTCTCGTTGCAGTTAAGCCTTCCCATATGCCGCTCATTGGCATAGGAACTGTGGCACATGGCCGTTTTTAACAATTCCGGATTCTGAAAATGATAACCGATCTTCTCCTCCAGCTCCTTCAGTCGGGATCCTTTTTCCATATAAAATCTACCCCTGTCATAAATCATAAGGGGCTGTTGCGAAATATCGTTTCTGCCGTCAGTCAGATTACGTCAGAAACTGCATCTCGCCCCAGCCCGCATGTACTCATACCTTATTAGTTGATCGCATTCTTAATCTGCTCTACGGCATCTCCAACCGACACGATCTTTTCTGCATCTTCATTGGCAATCTCAATATCAAATTCTTCCTCGATGCCCATAATAATCTGAAACACATCCAGGGAATCTGCTCCCAGATCATCTACAAATGTCGTCTCCATCGTGATCTCATCTGCATCTACATTCAGTACTTCCGCAATGATTTCCTGTAATTTTTCAAACTCCATGACTTCCATTCCCTTCCTGATTTTCTTTTGCCTGAATACCGGCCCTGATTTTTTCATTCATCTGCTGTTCTGTAAATGCCGCACACTGCAGGATGGAATTGCACACTTCCGTTGATCCGGAACTGCCGTGAGTCTTGACCACCAGGCCTCTCAGCCCCAGAAGCGGCGCGCCCCCGTACTGGCTTGTGTCAAAACGCTTCAGCGTCTCTTTCAGCGCAGGCTTCACCAGAAGGGCGCCGATCTTACTCCGAAGGCTGCTCAGCATCCCTTTTTTCACCATGGATATCAGCGTGGAGCCTACTCCTTCATACAGCTTCAGAATGATGTTTCCCGCAAAGGCTTCGCAGACAATCACATCTGCATACCCGGACGGGATATCGCGTGCTTCAATGCTTCCAACAAAATTGATCTCTTTGCATTCCTTCAGAAGCGGAAATGTCTCCTTAACCAGTGCGTTGCCTTTTTCTTCTTCCGCACCAATGTTCACGATCGCGACTCTCGGACTCTTTATTCCCATGATATTCTCCATATAAATAGAACCCATCTTCGCAAACTGAACCAGGTGGGAGGGTCTGGCATCCACATTGGCTCCGCAGTCGATCAGCAGAGAAGCTCCTTTTTCAGTTGGGATCAGGGGTGCAAGCGGAGGTCTTTCTACTCCTTTGAGCCTTCCTACGATCAGCTGGCCGCCTACCAGAACCGCACCCGTACTTCCTGCGCCGACAAATGCATCGGCTTCTCCATTCTTCACCATCTTCATGGCTGTTACAATGGAAGAATCCTTCTTCGTACGGATCGCCTGGACCGGAGGCTCTGCCATATCGATCACTTCTGTGGCGTTCACAACTTCCACTCTGGAAGAGTCATACTGATACTTCTGCAGCTCTGCCCTGACTGCTTTCTCCTGTCCCACCAGAAATACTTTTACATTGTCTTTTTTATTCACCGCTTCCACGGCGCCTTTTACGATCTCCAGCGGCGCATGGTCTCCGCCCATGGCGTCTACTGCAACCTTTACCAGTTCCTGCATCCTCTTTCCTCCTCGTTTTCTATATCATAATACGAAAACACGTTCCTGAAGTCAATACTTTCCTCAGAAAAACAAACGGAATTATGACGGTTTTTATGAAGACAGCCAGTGTGCCACTTCTGTTTCCCCTGCTTTTGCAGGCATTCCTGTCATATACTGGACTCTGGAAGCCGTTTCACCGTCCATCACGATCTGCATCACTTCCATACAATATCCCTTTGCCTCCAGCGCTTCCCGGTCAAACCGGATCAGTTCGGTTCCGGCTTTTACCCTGTCTCCCGACTTCACCAGCGCTGTAAATCCTTCTCCTTTCAGATTCACCGTGTCCACGCCAATATGAATCAGTATCTCAATACCGCCCTCCAGCTCCATGCCGACTGCATGGTTGCTTCCTTCCATCGTCGCCGTCACTTTACCGTCTGCCGGCGCCACGACCACACCGCCTGACGGACGGATGACCACACCGTTTCCAAGTGCGCAGGAAGAAAAGACCGGATCCTGTGCCTCTGTCATCGACACCACGGCTCCATCTGCTGCCGCCGTCATCCTGTACTCCTGCTGTTTCTTCTTAAAAATACCAAACATCCTTCATTCCTCCTATTCAAGTTCCGCATCTGTTCTGAAAATGCCCCTTTGGCTGGAAGGACTTCCGTTCACATCCGTGTCCGGAAATCCTTCCGGGCATTTTCGGACTGATGCTGTTTTTTATTCTTCTCTTCCCGGGGTTCTGAGCCGGAATTTCAATATGCAGAAACGAAACACTGCATAATACAGAACCCCAAAGATCATCCCGACCGGCCAGAGCAGCCATGGATGCTCCGCCATGGGTGATCTCAGCGCCATAAAATAGTCCATAAGCCCCGCACTGAAATTAAATCCGATCCGAAACGGCAGCGCCGCGCAGAGAAAACCGGAGATACCGGTCAAAAACGCATGCAGGAAAAAAAGTCCCGGAGCAAGAAACATAAAAGAAAATTCCATGGGTTCTGTCACTCCGGTCAGGATGCAGCAGACGGATGCCGTCATCAAAAGCCCGCCTGTCATCTTTTTCTTTTCCTTCCGGGCAGTCTGGTACATGGCCAGGGCGGCTCCCGGCAGCCCAAAGATCATCACCGGGAAAAATCCGGTCATATACTGTCCGGTCTGTCCATAGACTCCTGTCCCGTTCCAGAAATTTCTCAGATCCGAGATTCCTGCCAGATCAAACCAGAACACCGAATTCAGCGCATGGTGAAGCCCGGTTGGAATCATCAGACGGTTTAAAAACATATAGATTCCCGCTCCAATGGGACCGGTTCCCAGAAGGGACTTCCCCATATAGACAGAAAGCTCATAAAAATAAGGCCATACGCCTAAAAGAATCAGGGAAAAAACAACCGCATACCCGATGGCCGCTATAATGGCCATCCTGCGTCCGGAAAATACCTGGAGCCAGGTAGAAAACTGCACGTTCCGGTAACGGTTGCTGCAGTATGCCCCCATAACCCCGCAGAATATCCCCACCATCTGATTATCAATATCCCAAAAAGAGGTCGGGTCGGTCCTTCCGCCGGTCAGAATCGTCACATGCGCCGGCGTGAGAATATTCTGGATCAGAAGCCAGGCGGCCATTCCTGCCAGAGCCGCCGTTCCGTCCTGTTCATCCGCCAGCCCGGTTGCCACCCCTGCGGCAAACAAAATGCTCATGTGATTGAGCATGACAGAACCTGCCTGCATCAGTATCGCAGCCGGCAGACAGTCTGCTCCATATCCATTCGGATCCATCCAGTATCCGATGCCCATCAGAAGCCCCGCCACCGGAAGACATGCTACCGGAAGCATCATCGCTTTTCCAAGGCGATATGCGTATTTCATATCCTTTGCACTCCCCGCAAAATCTGTTAACGCAAAGTTTCTTTATGCAATCATCATAGCAAATCCGACATGCTCTGTCAATGAATGAGAAACACAGAGAGAGCCCGGTTTCCCGGAACTCTCTCTGGATATATGTTTTGGATAGTGGATTGGCTTACATCAGTTTTTTAAATTCGTCTGCCACAAACTGTACCTTGGGTCCGATAACAACCTGTACGGAAGTCTTGCTTGGACGGATAACCCCGCTGACGCCTGCGGACTTGATCTTCTTTTCATCAACCGCCGTATAATCCCTGATCTCCAGACGAAGTCTCGTAATACAGTTATCTACACTGGTCACATTCTCCTTTCCGCCAAGCCCCTCCAGAATGATGGACGCCATTGCGGTAAAATCATTGTTTGCCAGTTCGATCTTCGTCTCATCCTCATCCTCGTCTTCACGGCCCGGCGTCTTCAGATCGAGCGCCGGAATGGCAATGCGGAACACAAGATAGAATACAACTGCCGCTCCGATGCCAAGCGGAAGAATCAGGAACGTTTTGGCTGCTGCCGGAAGGGTTGCACTGAATACCAGGTCCGTAAGTCCCGCGGAGAACGAAAAGCCTGCCCGGAAGCCAAGCGCCACGGAGACTGCTGCAACAACACCATAGAGTACTGCATAGATCAGGTACAGTACCGGAGCCAGGAACATGAATGCGAACTCAAACGGTTCCGTAACGCCGCAGATAAATGCACAGATTGCCGCTGCGCCCAGAAGGGAAGCCGCTTCTTTTCGTCTCTGCGGCTTTGCACAGTGGATGATTGCCATAGCCGCTGCCGGAAGGCCGAACATCATGGACGGGAAGAAACCTGCCATATACATGCCTGCACTGCCTCCGGCTCCGTTCAGAAGTTCTCCTGCCCAGTAGGTTCCAAGGTCGTTGATCCCTGCTGCATCAAACCAGAATACCGAATTCAGCGCATGATGCAGTCCGAACGGAATCAGCAGACGGTTGAGGAAGGTATAGATTCCGACGCCAACTGCCCCCAGTCCGACAACGCTCGCGCCCAGCGCTACCAGAACGCCATAGACGACCGGCCATATGAAGAACAGGACTGCCGCCGCCAGAATGGAAAAAACTGCGGTCACAATCGCTACACACCGCTTCCCTGAGAAGAAGGACAGTGCATCCGGAAGTCTCGTATTTTTAAACCGGTTATAACAGGTAGCGCCGATGAGGCCTGCAACAATACCGATAAACTGGTTCTGAATTTTGCCGAAGGCCGGATCTGCCTCGCCGCCTACCAGTACGCCCACCGTGGCGGATGACAGAAGATTTGTAATCATCAGCCAGGATACCAGACCCGCCAGGCCTGCGGTCCCTTCGTTGTCATCCGACATGCCGACTGCCACACCGATGGCAAACAGCCAGGACATGTTGTCGATCAGCGCGCCTCCTGCTTTTACCAGAAAGAAGCCGATGATCGGAATCACCCCCGTGATCTCACCGCCCTGCATGGTCTGCTTGCACAGTGCATATCCAATTCCCATCAAAATGCCGCATACCGGAAGACATGCCACCGGAAGCATCAGGGATTTGCCAAGTTTCTGTAAATATTTCATCATACCTGCTTTACCTCCTTTTTTGTACTCAGGTCTTTCTGTTAAGCAGTATTTTATATAAAATGCACAAAAAAATATAGATATAATCTTATCCTTTGTATGGATTATCTTCAACTCTTAAATAAATATAAATTTAATAAACTGTTTATGAAAATAGTGTATGGATTATTTTGCGTTTTCTATGGATTATTTTTCCGTTTCCAGTTAAAATGTACATAAGACAAAAAAATCCTGTATACTGGACAGGAGGTTTCCATATTTTACATCTGTCAGGAAAGGAGTTCGTATGCCTCCTGAAAATAACAGTTTCCGCCCTCTTGAGAGATTTTCCCTGGTGGGGCTTCGCAATCTGAAGATCAAAAACCGGCTGGTCATTTCCTGCCTGATCTCCACGATCCTCCCGCTTTTATTCATCTGTCTGTATACCTTTTCCCTGTACGGAAGCTCCGGGCAGACCGGACAGATTCTTGTCATGGCGCTTCTGATGATGGGCGTAGCTCTGACCATGACGCTCTATACCTATATGAGCATCTCCCATCCCATTGACCATATGATCCGGATCTGTCAGGCCATATCGGACGGCGATCTGGAGATGCGGATTCAGGACCAGGCAAATGATGAACTGTCCTACCTGTCAGACAACATCGACGGAATGGTCACCGAGATCCAGCTTCTGCTGGAGCAGCAACAGGCAGGCGAGGCCAAAAAACGGGAGCTGGAGCTTCGGATGCTGCAGTACCAGATCAATCCGCATTTTCTCTTCAACACACTGAACACTCTGCGTCTGGTCGCACAGATGAATCAGGATAAAATTGTATCGGAAGGCATCTGTTCTCTGAGCGAGCTGTTAAAAAATACATTGCTGAACGATCGGGAATTTATTACCATTCAGGAAGAAATCGATAATCTGCGGCATTATTTTTCCATTCAGGCCATCCGGTATGCCGGAAGCTTTCATGTCAGTTATGAGATCGAAGAAGAACTGTCCGGCTATCTGCTGCCAAAGCTGATCCTCCAGCCGCTGGCAGAAAATTCCGTCCTGCACGGCACCTACAATGACGGAACCGTCATGGAGATCCATGTCTCCTGCCAACGGGACAGAGACGATATTCTTCTGGTAATACGGGATGAAGGCAAAGGATTTGATATGGAAGACCGAAGCACCCATCCCAAAGGACTCGGCGGAATCGGCAACCGGAACGTAAACGACCGGATCCACCTGTATTTTTCTGATCACTATGGACTGACCATTACCAGCAGCCCCGGCAAGGGCACCTGCTGTACCATACGGATTCCCGCTCTGGATTCCGACAGTATGATTCAAACCATGCAAGGAGGTATTCATGTACCAGGTACTGATCGTTGATGATGAACCTATTGTAAAGATCGCCCTGCGTTCCATGATCGACTGGAACGCGCTTGGCTTTCATATCTGCGCAACCGCTTCTGACGGAGAGGAGGCGCTGGATATGGCGTGCCGTTTTCAGCCGGATCTGATTATCTGTGACCTGAAGATGCCGGTCATGGACGGAATCGAACTGATCCGGGAGGTGCAGAAAAAAGAAATCTCCTGTGAATTTCTTGTCATCAGCAATTATGAAGATTTTGATTATGTACGAACGGCTCTGGTTCTCGGCGCTGCGGATTACATCCTGAAAGTCAGCATCAGCCCGGAAGAGCTGACGGCGCAGCTTCAGAAGCTCAGGAAAAAGCTGGAACAGAAGGCGGCTGAGGACGAAAAAAACTTTTCGTCCAGCCAGGAACTGGTCCGCCATCAGGAGCGTCACGCTGCCTGGCGGGAATTTTTCACAGACAGACATTATAAGCTGGAAACCCTGTGCAGCGTCACAAATTTTTCCCCGAAGGAACTGGAGTCCTTTGCACTCTGCCAGATCTCTTTTGACTGGTATACCCAGAATCTGGAGCCGCTGCCTTCGATTGATCTGATTCAGAGCACTCTGAAAAACGCTCTGGAACATTTTGACCGGAGACGGATCATCCTGTTCAGCACCAGCAATACCCTGCTGCTCATCCCGGAATCCGAACTCCTGCTCCATCAGAGCACCCTTGCCGGTCTTGCCGCCCGGATTGCGCAGCTGTTCCAGTATTATATGTCCCTGTCCCCTGCCATCCTGTATCAGAACGGGATCCCGGATCTTCTGAAGGCCCGCAGAATCTATCACAATTTTCAGGACCTGCTGGAACTGAGCTTTTACGGGCCTCTGGGCCAGGTGGAAGCCTGCTCTCTGTCTGTCTCTTCTGCCGTACCTGACCTGTCCTACAAGGTTCTGGCGGCCGAGATCCTGTCCATATCCGACATAAGCCGCCTGGAATATGCCTCGCAGCGGTTTCACAGGCTTCTGGATACCTGTCAGGAGCAGCATGTGCTGCCTTCCAGAATCATTCAGTACTGTGTGCGTCTTTTAGGCGAACTGGAATACCATACGGAGGATATCAGTTCCGTTTCCCATGATCAGATTGCCGACAGTGCGGAATTCATGAGAAATTCTCTGACCAGAGAAGAACTGGAGAAAAATCTGACAAATGCGCTGACCGCCCTTTTTGCGCCGGAACCGGGCGTAAAGCATTCCTCGGAAAATTACAGTCCGGAAGTGACCCAGGCTCTTGCCTATATCAAAAACAACTATCAGCATAAGATCAGCCTGGCTTCCGTATCCGAACACATCGGCCTGAGCTCCGGCTATCTGTGCCGCATCTTCAAGGAAGAGACCGGCGGCAGTATCAATGCCTGCATTAACAATCTTCGGATGACCAAAGCGGGAAAACTGCTGAAAGACAGCAACAGCTATATCAAAGAGGTGGCAATCTCCGTAGGTTTTGAAGACCAGCTCTATTTCAGCCGTCTGTTCAAGCGTTACTATGGTATGACGCCGTCCGAATACCGGGCGTCAGAACAGTGAAATCCTTCTCTGCCCGCTTCTTCTGCAAATACATACCGGCGGACAAAAAAATACAGGGATTCAACAATGTCCGTCAAATCCCTGTATCTACTGACTTTCTAAATTAATCAACCGCGATGATCTCTTTTTTGTTATAAGAGCCACAAGCCTTGCATACTCTATGAGGCATCATAAGAGCACCGCATTTGCTGCATTTTACCAAGTTCGGAGCAGTCATCTTCCAGTTTGCTCTTCTCTTATCTCTTCTTCCTTTGGAAGATTTATTCTTTGGACAAATAGACACAGGTTACACCTCCTCTATGCTTTCTCGAGTCAGTTCGTCATTCATCGAAACTGCACAGAAGCAGCCCGAATCATTCACACTCTGTATATTATACATACCATATACAGGAATGTCAAGCAGTTTTTTGCAATCTGTTCAGTTCGCCGGCGGCCTCAAGGATTTCTTTTTCGGTCAGATACTTCTTCCCGTTCTTCATGACCGCATTCACCAGACGCTTCATTGCATCCTGATTCGCCTCAATGATCCTTACTGCCTCTTTCATCTGCTCTGATAAAATCCGGTTGACGAGCTCTTTTGCCTGTTCGTTATATGGAAGCTCTTTCTCTCCAATCACGGCCAGCCCGATTTCTTTTTCGTACATTCCGTACTTACACACCATAACCGCAGCAATCTCTGTAGCCATTTCCAGATCGCCGGCCGCGCCGGCTGTCAGACCGTATTCAAATACCGTTTCCGCTGCTCTGCCGCCTAATGCAGAACAGATTTTCTCCAGATAATATTCTCTGGTCGAATCCCCTCTCTCCGCTGCAGGCAGCATATATCCGCCATGATTCCCTCTTGCCACAATGCTCATATAAGCGGGCGGTCTGCCATAGTACAGATCCATCAGGGCATGCCCTGCCTCGTGATATGCAGTATGCTCTGTCTTCTCCAAGGATCTGCCGACCCTTTCCGCGCCCAGAGTGCATTTTTCAAATATTTCATCAAACAGATCGTTGTCGATCATGCGCTCTGACCGGATTCCCTCCCGCAAAGCCGCCTCGACTACCCGTTCAAGAACTGCCGGACTCATTCTCGCAGATCTGTCGACAATGCTTTCGATCTCTTCATCAGACACCTCAAACATATCGCCCTGCTTTTTGATGAGTTTTTCCAGTACCCACCTTCTTCCTTTTCTATCCAGACAGTCCATCTCGAACGACCTGTCAAAACGGCGCTGGAGAGCAAAGTCAATTTTGTTTCCAAGGTTCGTGGCTGCCATGACAAATACCGGCTTATCCTCGGACTCCACTGCCGTTTCGAGCCTGAAATCGCAGAAAATGATACTTCCCACACTGGTCTTCTCATCAAATTCTTTTCTGGTTTCATACGTCAGAATCTGATGCCGTGCTGTCAATGTCTCCATTACCACCTGACAGCATACGTTCCTGTAGGTTTCCTCCAGCTGGCTTTTAAAATATTTACTCTCGATAAATCCTCCGACCCCTCTTTTCATAAGGGTGTTTTTTTCTTTTTCCGTGTAGACATGTCCGCGGCTTCCGTCCAGAATATACACCGGGATTTCTTTATCTTCCTCCCGGAGTTTTAAGAAGACATCCCGTCCGATCGTCCTGACGTCCACAGCATTCAGCCCGTTTCCCACATTTTCAAGACCGTACAGGTAATCAATAACTGCGAAAAGAACATTTTCCTTATGGATCATTTTCATAAATTCATGGATATCCACCGTGTTCTCCACGCGTACATTATTATTTTTTATTCTGCTGACCGACTCGTTTTGATAAATCCATCAAATCATCCTCCATCTCTGTATCGGTTCCTGTCTTCCAGACGTTAAGCATTCCCAGATGGCTGAATGAAGCCGCCATGGCCATGGATATCAATTCAGGCTTATAATTCGTTAGCCATTAACTGTTCTACTCGTTTATTTCCGTCAATAAACATTTGAGTCCGTGCAATATAACAAAAATACTTCCGTGCTCTTAATTCAATATCCTCTATCTGTTCCATGTCATTAATTGATTCCATAATAATTCCCGTATGCGGCATCTCAGGCTCCCATGATGTACCCCCGTTCTGCACTGGAATTGTTCTTATTTAGCACTTTTCCATATACTATCCTTTTGCCATTTCTACAGCTGTATCTTTCACTATCATAACCTCCAAATTTTTACACCATATTCAACCTGCCTTTCCTGTTTTACGCTGAGCCTCCATAATCCTGTTATATTCCAATTCTGGCATGACACAGGCTGCCTTGCCTTTAATTATAACAGTTGCCATAGTTTTCCCGCAACAATTAAATTTAGTTACCAGTGTGTATGTATTATTTCCCATTGCCATTCATCCTTCTTCTCTTTTCTCATCAGAAAAGCCACCAGATTCTTCTCTGGTGGCTATCAGATCATAATTTTCAAATTTCTCACAAAATAAAAGCATCTGGATATTTATTCTCCAAATGCTTTTACATAACTCACTTTAAACAAGAAACAATCATCCATTCGTTTTCTTTACGATATGTAACTCATATCCCAATGCATTCAGTATATTACAAAACATCCTCAAAGAAGGATTGTTCTCTTTCTTCTCAATGCGAGAAATCACTTGTTGCTTATTCCCCGTGATTTCTGCCAATTTACTTTGTGTCATTTTTTTTTGTTTTCGTATATGGATCATTTCGCCAATTAATCTGTATTCTTCCCGGCTTTCATCCCAGGCTTTTTCAAATTCCGGTGATTTTTCTTTTTCTCTTTCAATCTCATTAGCAATATGAACTTGTACAAATGGCATAATTTGTGACATCCTTTCATTTTACACATCTTTTGTCCGATATGTACTCTGTAGTATATAATTATATAGTAATATGTATATAGTATATATATGTAAATATATAAAACATCTCTACAA
>VSND01000051.1 GCA_009774145.1 Lachnospiraceae bacterium
ATGCTGCAAAAAGAAAGTGACGCTAAAGCTCTACCGCCTGAAAGGCGGTGGATTTAACCTAAGGCTTGGAAATTAAACCCAAATTATACTCTAACCACTCCGCCGTTTTTTCATTGCCTGCCGCTTTTGCCAGCAAATCCGGATTGATTACCACGGAACTGTCGCTTGCAGGCTTTAAACAGCTGTTTTTTTCCTTTTCATAACAGATATGGCGGGAACTACGGAATTTGGGGTGTGAAATATTTTTCATAAACAGAAATGAAAAAATCCCCGACAAAAGCCGGAGATTTTTATCATCTCAAAATCCGTTTCTAGCCCAGAATCGCCTTGTCACTGGCAAACGCTTCTCCGCTGACTTCTTCAAACTTGTGAAGCAGATCCTCCACTGTCAGATTCTTCTTCTCCTCTCCCCGGATATCCAGAATAATATTGCCTTCCATCATCATGATCAGACGGTTTCCATGTACAATGGCATCCTTCATGTTATGGGTAATCATTAAGGTAGTCAGCCGGTCCCGGTTGACGATCAGGTCGGTCGTCTCCAGCACCTTGGCCGCTGTCTTCGGGTCCAGAGCCGCCGTATGCTCATCCAGAAGCAGGAGTTTGGGTTTTTTCAGCGTCGCCATCAGAAGCGTCAGCGCCTGTCTCTGCCCTCCGGAAAGCAGGCCGACCTTGGAGGTCAGCCGATCCTCCAAGCCGAGCCCCAGCGTCGCAAGAAGCCTTTTGTATGCTTCCCTTTCATTGTTTTTGATGCCGGCTCTTAAAGTTCTGCTCTGGCCGCGGCGAAGCGCCAGCGCCAGATTTTCCTCAATCCCCATGGTTGCTGCAGTCCCGTTCATGGGATCCTGGAACACGCGTCCGAGAAATGCCGCGCGCTTATATTCCGGCAGCTTCGTTACATCCTGTCCGTCTATGAGGATATGGCCCTGGTCGACCGGCCATACTCCTGCAATGGCATTGAGCATCGTGGATTTTCCGGCGCCGTTGCCGCCGATCACGGTAACAAAGTCCCCGTCTTCCAGCGTCAGGCTCACATTTTTGAGCGCCCGTTTCTCATTTACCGTTCCCGGATTGAATGTTTTCGATATGTTTTTTATCTCCAGCATCTTATGCTCCCCCCCTGTTGACCACTTTTGAAAAATATCTGCTTTTCCAGGTCGGAATCGCCAGGAAGACTGCCACCACCGCTGCGGAGAGCAGTTTCAGAAGATCGGTGTCAATTCCCAGCCAGATCACAATCTGCAGTACAAAATAATAGATAATGGATCCAAGGGCAACGGCAAGCAGCCGTAAGCCGAAGTTACGGAAAAGCTTTCCAAACACTGCTTCACCGATGATGACTGCCGCAAGCCCTATGACAATGGCGCCGCGTCCCATATTCACATCCGCAAATCCCTGATACTGTCCAAGCAGAGCGCCGGAAAGCGCCACCAGGCCATTGGAGATCATCAGGCCAAGCACCCGGTTAAAATCCGTATTGATGCCCTGCGCTCTTGCCATCCTGTCATTGCAGCCGGTCGCACGAAGGGAACATCCAAGCTCCGTCCCGAAGAACCAGTACAGAAACACGATCAGAACCAGAATCATCAGTGCCACAATCAGAATAGTATTTTTGTAGAAAGGAACTCCTTTAATATAGCGAAGAGAAACCAGCAGATCAAATTTGTCCACATTAATGGCCTGATTTGCCTTTCCCATTATTTTCAGATTTACAGAGTACAGCCCCAGCTGTGTCAGTATACCGGCAAGAATCGCCGGAATTCCCATAAATGTATGTAACAGACCGGTAACCATACCGGCAAGCATGCCTGCGATCAGGGCGACTGCCATGGATACCCACACATTCTGTCCGCTCTGCATCATCATGATACAGACCGCGCCTCCTGTGCAGAGTGTACCGTCTACGGTCAGATCCGCAATATCCAGGATACGAAAGGTGATGTAGACACCGATCGCCATTATTCCCCAGATGAGTCCCTGTGCCATGGCTCCTGGCAGGGCATTGATCAAATTCATAAGATTCATATTCTCATCACCTCAGCAAAATCATCCATGTATATGGAATGACAACAGCGAGAGAGGAATCTTCCAGTCTCGCTGCCGTTATCCGATTATTTTATCCTGCAGCTTTCGGCTTATTCACCGATTGCAACATAGTCCTCCGGAATCGTGATTCCAAGCGCTTCACAGAGCTCTGCATTGTACTTTTTCGTAAACTGCGGAGCATACTCAATCGGCATGGTGGAGATGTCTGACTCACCGGTCAGGATCTTCGCTGCCATTTTACCGGTTCCAACGCCCAGATCGTAGTAGCTGATAGACAAAGTCGCAACGCCGCATCCTGCACAGATGCCTTCCTCACCGGCAATTACCGGAACCTTTGCCGGCTGCGCAATATTGTTCAGAAGCTCTGCATTGGATGCCACTGTATTATCGGTAGGAACATAAAGAACCTCGTTCTCGGACACTGCAGTCGTTGCTACGGACGACAGATCGTTGGAATCCGAAAATCCGTACTGCTTGCAGGTATAACCAAGCCCCTCAAGAGCCTTCTGAACCTCGTCCACCTGATACTGAGAGTTCGCCTCTGCCGTACAGTAGATCAGTCCGACATTCGTCGCATCCGGGAACAGTTCCTTCAGCATCGCCGCCTGCTCGTCAAGAGGAGCCAGATCAGAGGTACCGGAGATATTGCCGCCTACGGTTCCGTCAAATCCGTCAATGCCAAGAGCCACGCCGTACTCGGTTACGGATGTGCCGAGAATCGGAATCTCATTGGTTCCTGCCTGTGCAGCCTGAAGCGCCGGTGTTGCATTGGCAAGAATCAGGTCCACATCGCCGGACACAAACCCGTTAATAATCGTGGAACAGGTATTGGAATCGTTCTGCGCATTCTGCTCATCAAAGATAACCGCATTGCCGAATTCCTCAACCAGCGCATCTTTAAAGCCCTGAGTGGCCGCATCCAGCGCCTCATGCTGCACCAGCTGGCAGATCCCTACGGTATAGCTCTCTCCTCCTGCTGAAGGAGTCTCTTCCGGAGCCTCTGCTTCTGCAGCGTCTCCTGTATCATCTGCCTCTGCCCCATCCTGAGCAGGCGCTTCCGCCGTTGAATCTGCAGAGCTGTCACCGCCTCCGCATGCCACCAGGCCAAGACCCATGGTCATCGCCATGGCAATCGCCAACATCTTTTTCATGTCTTTTCCTCCATTTTCCTGTATCTAAAAATTTGCTATTCATCAATAGCTTTTTCGATTATATCGCTTTAAAGCAAAAAAGTCAACAATTTCTCTCTTTTCAGACAAAGTCGGAAACAGCACAGCCGGTTAATCCATGCAAAAAAGACGCCCACACACCTGTGAACGCCTCTATTTTTCTCCAGTTCTTGGATAGGGTGTCTTTTCATCCGTCAAATCCAGAAGATAATCCACACTTGTTCCGTAAAATCTGGAAAGCTCAATCAGAACATCCGGAGGAACCCGCGTCTTTCCGTTTTCATAATCGCTGTATGACCGCTGGCTGCAGCCCAGATATGCCGCCATCTGCCACTGTTTTAAATCATGGTCTTCCCGCAAATCTCTTATATGTCTGTACACGTATCTCACACCTCTGTGATAAGATAACTTAAAAACTCATGACATATGCATTTTTAGCAGAATTTCCGGTAAGTTTTCCGAATCGTAACCGAAACAGCAGAATCAGCACGGTCCGGTCAGAAAATAACGCCGGCGCGTCTTCGCGCCAAAAGAGACTGCCGCATGGTTCTGCAGCAGTCTCTCTGACCTGTACTGTTCTATAAGACTTTGCTTAAAAAATCAACCGTACGCCGTTCCTTCGGGTGCAGGATCAGCTCCTCGGGAGTGCCCTGTTCCACAATATATCCGCCTTCCATAAAGATCACGCGGTCCGCAACCTCACGGGCAAATCCGATCTCATGGGTAACGACCACCATGGTCATCCCCTCTCCTGCCAGCTCCTTCATGACCGCCAGAACCTCTCCGACCATCTCCGGATCCAGCGCACTGGTAGGTTCATCAAAAAGCATGATATCCGGCTTCATGGCAAGCGCACGCGCAATTGCCACGCGCTGCTTCTGCCCGCCCGAGAGCTGGCTTGGATAGGCCTGCGCCTTGTCCTCCAGTCCCACTCTGCACAGCAGCTGCTGCGCCCTCTGTCTTGCCTCCTCCTTTGCCGCCAGTTTCAAATGCACCGGCGCCAGCGTCATGTTATCCATGACAGTCAGATGATTGAACAGATTAAAATGCTGGAATACCATACCAATATTTTCACGGACCTTATTGATGTCCGTATGCCGGTCCGTCACATCATGCCCATCGATGATGATCCGTCCGCCTGTGGCCGTCTCCAGCTGGTTCAGACAGCGCAGCAGCGTGGATTTCCCGCTCCCGGAAGGTCCGAGAAGCACGACCACCTCGCCTTCTGCCACGTCCAGATTGATGTCCTTCAAAACCTCCAGCTTTCCGAAATTTTTCTTCAGATTTGTCACATGGATCTTACAGGAGTCAGCGTTCAGCATCCAATGATGCAGTCTATCTGTCATGGTTCACCCTCCTCTCAATCCGTTTTGCAATCTTGCTCAGAATCGTGATCACGATCATGTACATGATGCCGATGATCGCCCAGGTCTGCAGGTTCTTAAAGGTATTCCCCATGATGGTCTTACCCACATTGGTAAGCTCCGGGAAACCGATGACCGACAGGATGGACGTATCCTTCAGCGTGATAATAAACTGATTGATAATGGATGGAATCATGGTGCGGACAGCCTGAGGAACGACGATCAGGGCCATGCAGGCACCATAGGAAAGCCCCAGGCTTCTGCCCGCCTCCATCTGTCCCCGGTCCACACTTTCAATACCTGCTCTTATGATCTCCGCCATATATGCGCCGCAGTTCATGGAAAGGGCAATAAAGCCTGCCTGAAACCCGCTCAGGCGAAAACCGGCAAAACCGATCCCCTGCACCCCCGCAGGCACTCCAAAGTAGATAAAATATGCCAGTACGATCAGCGGAACTCCCCGGACCGCATCCACATAAACGGTGCCGATGCAGTTGAACATCCGGTTATTCCCCACATTCATAAGTCCGAAAACCATACCGATCACCATGGCAAATACCAGGGAAAGCACAGTCATCAGAAGCGTCCTTCCAAGCGCCGTAAGCAGCATGCTGCCATATACTTGAACGATAGAAATCATAGATCAGGTTCTCCTTACTTTAAAGCCGTATCTTAAAACAACTATTCTCCAAGGTACTTCGAGATGATCTCATCGTAAGTTCCGTTTTCTCTGATATTTGCAAGTCCTGCATTGAACATGTCCAGAAGCTCCTGATTTGCTTCATTCATGATGGCAAAACCATAAGGTGCGCCGTCGCTCTCCATGCCTTCCGGAATCTGAAGCGCCAGTCCGCCTACCTTGATGGAGTCTGCCATGATCGGGGTATCCTCTACACATGCCGCGCTGTTGCCGAGAATCACATCCTGATACATGGTCGGTGAATCCTCAAATACAGTTGTCGTAAAGCCGTATTCTTCCTTCAGGCTCTCTGCAAAATCAGCCCCTGCAGTACCGTTCTTCACTGCCACGTTCTTGCCTCTGAGATCTTCGAAACTCGTAATATCGCTGCCCTCCGGAACTACGAAGGTCTGAGTCGCATTATAATATCCGTCAGAGAAGATCCAGCCGGATGCCTTTCTCTCATCTGTAATGGAAGCGCCTGCGATCAGTCCGTCTGCCTGGCCTGCCTGTACGGCAGCCACTGCAGCGTCCCATCCAAGACTCTGGATCTCATAACTGAACCCCTGATCTTCTGCAATTGCTTTCATGACATCCACATCAATGCCGACAAATTCACCCGTCTCATCGGTAAACTCAAACGGACGGAACACCGTATCCATCGCAATGATCCAGGTCTTGTCGCCGGAAGCCTCTGCCGGAGCCGCCTCATCTGCCGCGTCCTCCAAAGCTTCTGTCTCTGCCGGCGCTTCTGCCCCGTCTGCCGGTGCCGGCGCCTCTTCTTTTGCTCCGCATGCAGCTGCTGAAAATGCCATGCATGCGATCATAGACATCACAAGTAACTTTTTCATAAATATGTACTCTCCTTTTTTCCCGGCCCTGTATGCCGGTGTTTTTAAGCACAAAGGCGATGTATGTTCCTACACCGCCTTTGATGCTTATGCATAAGTATAAATTTTTCTTCCCCTCTTGTCAAGAAAAAACTGTATTATTGTATACACGTATCTAAGTTCTTGTTACTGTTCAAATGCCGGCGTTCAGCCTGTTATGGGCATATGTTCCTGAAAGCCCCATTGAAGGGCGCCGGTCCTTAGGCGCGGTCTTTTCGCGCCTTAGTACCGCTGCTGCCCTTCACTAAGCGCAAGCGGGGGCTGGAAGAAACATATGCCCATGGCAGGCGTCTGGGCCAAAACAGAAGTGAACAGTAACAAGATCTTCAAATCTCTTCCGCTGCCGCCAGCACCAGCTGCACGGCCCGGTCGATCCCGATCTTCTCCGTATTCAGCGTCAGGTCAAAATTTCTGGAATCTCCATAAGTCTTGCCGGTATAATACGCACAGTACTTTTTTCTCGCCTTGTCTGCCGCCTTGACGTCCGCCGCCACCTGTTCCCTGGGCGTATCCGGCATCATCCCGGACATCCTGCGGACACGCCACTGAAAACCTGCGTGGATGAACACGTTCAGACAGTGGTCAAACTCTCTCAGAATATAGTCTCCGTTTCTTCCGACAATGACGCAGCTCTCCCTGTTCGCCAGCCCGCGGATCGCCTCCTTCTGGGCCTTCCAGAGTTCTTCGTCCAGCGGCTTGTTATAGAAATCAAACAGGCTCTGAGCAAACCCGAAGCTGCCGGGCACTTTCTCATCCCACTTGAGAACCTGTTCCGGATTCAGCTTCCGGTTGGCCATCGCCGTCTTCAGAATGATATCCTTGTCATAATAAGGAATCCCCAGTTCATTTGCCACACGCTTTCCAATCTCTCCGCCGCCTGCGCCGAACTCCCTGCCGATCGTAATGATTTTTCTCATGGTCCTCTCCTCCACTTTCCTGTTTTTATGGTTTTTCCATCAGTTTACGTCCCATCAGTACGCCCATGGCAGACGCCATCATAAGTCCTCTGGTCCACCCTGAGGAATCCCCAAGACAGTGAAGCCCTCTGATATTTGTATTCAGGTCTTCATCCATCTTTACCTTATTGGAATAAAACTTCAGTTCCGGACTGTATAACAGCGTCTCATCGCTGGCAAAGCCCAAAACCACTTCATCCATCATCCGGATAAATTCGATGATATTGGTCATGGCACGGTACGGCATGGCCGCCGTAATATCCCCTGCCACTGCATCCTTCAGCGTCGGCTTTACATTCGAGTGCAAAAGTTCTTTGGGCCAGGTTCTCTTACCGTCCAGGATATCTCCGTACCGCTGCACCATGATATGCCCCGCGCCCAGCATGTTCGTCAGCTCGCCGACCTTCTGCGCATAGGCAATGGGCTGGTTGAACGGTTCGGTAAAATTATGGCTGACCAGAATGGACAGATTCCAGAATGATATTCTCACACTCTGTTCCGAACAGCATCTCAACACCTTTGTCTGCCAGATCATTCTGAATGTTCAGATAGAGTTTCTGCGCCTTCTCTGTTCCCAGATGGCGGATCGGACAGTTGACCAGACGCAGCCCTGTCCGGATGGCACGCCTGCGGATCTCGTTGATCTCCTCTCCTTCATAGATGCCTTCCACATGCTCATCTGCCCCGAACTCCAGATAGATTCTGTCTGTGTAGTCGATCAGCTCCTGTGCAAACTCTTCCCCGATCAGCGCCGGAAGCTCTCCGCCCACTTCACAGGAAAGGCTCAGCTTTCCGTCCGAAAAAGCGCCTGCACCGGAAAAACCCGTTGTAATCATACAGTTCGGCTTACAGTTCATGCATTTTCCGGTCTCTGCCTTCGGACAATGCCTTTGATCCACCGGCTTTCCCTTTTCGATCATCAGGATCTTCTTCCCGGCATTTTTCCGGATCAGTTCCAGCGCCGTAAAGATTCCCGCCGGCCCTGCCCCGATGATAATAACGTCATACTTCATAAAAACCCCTCCTGTCCTGCTTCTTACCCTGCCATCATATCATACTTGTCCGGAAACAGCAAACAGGATTGCGTATTCCAAACATCAGCCGGTTTTTTACAGGGATACTGCCCTGTGTAAAATCCTGTTTATTGTTCATCTTCCACCTCCCGGGATTCTCCGTCCCCGCAGATCCTGATACAGGTTCCCGCCTCCAGAAGCCAGGCTTCTCCATGGAGTGTGGTATGTCCGTCTTCCCGATACAGCCAGGAACCATCCGGCAGACCATAGAACGGACGCACTCTGCTGTCCGGAAGGGAGATATCTTCCAGAACACGCAGTCCGTCCAGCCGCGCTCCCTTTACGTTCTGAAAATGAGGCAGTACATTCACATGTGTCAGTCCAAGTCCCTGCATATACCGCACGTAATAAGGGTTTACTGCCTCTCCCGGCTCTTCCGGCTGGGCATAGACGATTTCGGCACAGTTCATGGTACCGGCACTGATTCCAAGCACCACGCCTGCATACCGGCGAATTTTTTCCTGAAGTCTGATCTCCTGAAAAAACGCATTCTGCGTGGGCACATGTCCTCCCGCCAGAATCAGCAGCCCATAGCAGCAAAGCCGGTCTGCCGCCTTCATGTCCCTTCTGTCGCACACATCCACCCGTGCAATGGACATCCCGCTGTGAAAAAATGCTTCCTTAAAAAAAGACTGCATCTCATCCCCCATTTTTATATTGGACGGGTCTGAGCTTAAAATCAGACAGTCCGTCTCTCCCCTGCATGCCTTTCGGAATCCATTCAGAAAACCGTTTGCGCAGTCAAAAGGAGCAGCCGTCCATCTGCCGTCTGTACAGGCGCTTCCTCCCGGGCTGCTTGTCATAAATAATTTCATAATCTGTATAACACCTCTGCTTCCTGCATTTTACAAAAACCGTTTCATTATAATACGATGCGGTCAGATTGTCAAAAACTGCATCAGCGCAGGAGAATCCTATTCTCCTGCGCTGATCATCGTCTCCGCAAAAATCCCGTATCCCTTTGTCGGATCATTCACAAATACATGCGTCACGGCTCCAATCAGCTTTCCGTCCTGTAAAATCGGAGAGCCGCTCATACCCTGAATGACGCCCCCGGTCAGTTCCAGAAGCTCCGGATCCGTCACCTGAAAGATCATGCCCTTGTTCACATCGTCCTCATTAAGCCGGATCTCCTGAATCTGCACCTGGTAATTCTTCAGTTCTCCGGATACGGCACTGCGGATATATGCGGTCCCTTTGGAAATCTCCTGTTTAAATGCCACTTCCACAGGCTCTGCCGCCAGCTCGCTGCGTGTTTTCTGATTTGTGATTCCAAAGATACCTGCTGAAGTGTTCCGGTTAATCGTTCCTCTCACATGCCGCTCGGAATACGTAATCATACCGCTGATCTCACCCGGAGTCCCCCGCTCTCCCTTGATGATCTCCAGAATGTTCGTATCATAAAGCGAACCGCCGGAAGCTTCCAGCAGTTCCCCGGTATCCGTATCCGTAATTCCATGCCCCAGAGCACCGAATTGCATATTCTCGGTCATATAGGTCAGCGTACCGATCCCCTGGATATCATCCTTTACCCATACGCCGATCTTATAATCCTCTTCCTTTGTCTCTACTGCATGGACGCGGACCTGAATCACCTGTGCGTTCCGAAGCAGCTTCAGAATCATAATATCCGTCCGGTTTGCCTGCACACAGCCGATCAGTTCATCCTTGTCGTGGATCTTCTTTCCATTGACTGCAAGAATATAATCTCCTGTCTGTACGATCTGATAAGCCGGTTCATAATTCAGCCCGTCGGCGGCTTCCACCTCTCCGGTCCCTACGACATAGACTCCTTCTGTCTCCAGATAGATGCCGATGGGAATCCCGCCCGGAATTACCCGTTTTCTCTCCACAACACGGACTGACACTTCCTTCAGCCCCAGATCCAGCGTCTGCTCATCTCCGACCCCCACCCGGACCACATCCGGTATCTGTGTCCGCAGATACCATCTGACATAGAAAAACATCAGAAGAACGGACAGTGCAAGGGACAGGAAAAGGCATGCGCGATATATTTTCAGACGGTTCATGCAGCCACACCTTTCGAACTTTTTTCTTTAGTGTCTGCATAAAACCGTCTAAAATTACTGTCAGGTTTTTCCTTTTTTCTTTTTAAATTCAAGCGCCAGACGTCTCATCTCCATGGCATTCCAGCGAACTGCATCCGTAATCCTCGCGCCGCCCAGGATACGGGCCAGCTCTTCCGTGATCTCTTCTCCGGACAGCCTGCGTATCTGCGTCTGCGTACTGCCGTCCAGCGCCTGCTTTTCAATGCAGTAATGTCCGTCTGCCATGGACGCAAGCTGGGCCAGATGCGTGATACAGATCACCTGCCTGCTCTGTCCGATGAGCGCCAGCTTTTCCGATACCTTCTGTGCCGTACGTCCGCTGATTCCTGTGTCGATCTCATCAAAGATCACCGTATCGATCTCATCCTGGTCTGCCATCACGGTTTTGATGGCAAGCATGACTCTTGAAAGTTCTCCGCCGGAAGCAATTTTCCCCAGAGGTTTCATGGGCTCTCCCGGATTGGTGGAAATGAGAAACTCCACATCATCAAAACCGGCTGCAGAGGGGGTTCCCGTATCCTTTACCGAGATCTCAAACTGCACGTCCAGAAAATTCAGCTCTCCCAGCTGCTCCTTCATCAGTACCGTCAGCTTTTCTGCCGCCTTCACCCGAATGCCGTGCGCTTCCTGGCAGCAGTCCATAAGCTCCTTCGAAGCTTTTTCATATTCCTCCTGAAGCTGTTTCCGATGCTGGTCATAATGGACGAGCATGTCCAGACGTTTCTGCTTTTCTTCCAGATGCATCCGAACCTCCGGAATGGACGGGCCGTATTTGGCCTTCAGATGATTGATCAGATTCAGCCGTTCCTCCGTATCCCGAAATTCCTGCTCGGAAAATTCAAAACCTTCCATATAATCGGAAAGTTCTCTGACAAAATCCTGAAGCTGGCTGTCGATCTCCTGAAGCTGGTCGTTAAAATTTTCCAGTCCCTCATCGTACTGCAGAACTCCCGACAGCTCCCTGCATGCCCTGCCGGTCTGTTCCGAAGCGGACATCTCCTCCCCTCCGCACAGCCCCCGTACCGCGCTCAGCGCCTCCAGAATCTTCCTGCTGTTGACCATTCTGCGGTAGGACTGTTCCAGAAGCTCGTCCTCTGTATCCTTCAGTTCTGCCTCTTCAATCTCCTGTATCTCAAATTCAAGAAGCGACTGCTCCCTCTCCCTCGTACCGGTATCCCCGGACATCTGCTCCAGTTCCCTGTTCAGGTTCTGGCAGATCTGAAAGCGCTTTGACAGATCATGAAGGACCGGCAGCAGTTCTTCATGCGCATAGGCATCCAGAATCTCCAGATGTTTCTTTTTATTTAACAGGGACTGATGCTCATGCTGACCATGAATGTCTATGAGCCAGGAAGATACTTCCTTCAGAACAGATGTGCTGACGGTCTCTCCGTTCAGCCTGCAGATACTGCGGTTCCCGGTAATCTTCCGGGACAGGATCAGTTCCTTGTCATCCATTGGAATCCCCAGCTCCTGAAGCTTTTTTAAAAGCCCGGGACAGTCTGCCGAAAACACCAGCTCCACGAGAGCCGGACCGCCGTCCTCCCTGAGCATTTCCTTCGGCACTTTCCCGCCGAGAGCCATGGTCATGGAACCGATCAGGATGGATTTTCCCGCGCCGGTTTCTCCGGTCAGTATGTTCAGCCCTTCGGAAAAATCAATCTCTGTTTCCCGGATCAGGGCAAGGTTTTTTACATGTAAATGAAGCAGCATTTCTTCACCTCTGTCTTTTTACGATCTTTTCCAGTTCCTTCATTACGTTTGCCGTATCCTCTGCCGTGCGGATCGCGCACATGACGGTATCGTCCCCGGCGATGCATCCTACGATCTCCTTCCAGCCGATATTGTCCAGTGCCGCTCCCACTGCCATGGCCATCCCGGAGACAGTCTTGATGACCAGAATGTTCTGGGCGCAGTCCATGGACACAAACGCTTCCCTCAGGATTCCCACATATTTGTCGGCCATCTGATGCTCCTCCCGGTTCAGAAGCGCGTACTTCTGACGTCCCCCTTTTCCAGGCACCTTGGAAAGCTTCAGTTTCCGAATATCCCGGGAGACCGTTGCCTGCGTCACCTGGTATCCTTCCAGGACCAGACGGTCTGCCAGTTCATCCTGTGTCTCTATATCATATTTCTCGATCAGTTCAATGATCTTTTCATGTCTTTTGCTTTGCATGAAAACCTCCTGTTACCGACCACCTGTGCGGTTGTCCAGATCTTTGTATCCGATATGCTTTCCCTGTCAGCTCCGGCTCAGCTTATTGCGGAGCACCTCCAGAAAGCTGACCTGATTGATCTTCATAATCCGGGTCACCCTGTCAGACTTCCTGATCTCCACATAGTCCCCGGTCTTCATCTGCACACAGGTATCCCCGTCAAAGGTCACACATGCTTCATCCTTTCCGCCTCTTCGCCCTTCTCCAATCCGGATCCGGATCTGATCGTTTCCGGAAAATACAATGCTTCTGGAATTCAGTGTATGCGGACAGATGGGGGTCAGCATCAGCATGGTAGCCGTCGGCGAGATGATCGGACCGCCTGCCGACAGGCTGTATCCGGTGGAGCCTGTGGGCGTCGATACGATGATCCCGTCAGCCGTAAAAGAATTCAGATACTGGCCGTTGACAAAGACCTCATAATCCACCACCCGGAGATTGCCGAACCGGTTCAGGACGATATCATTCAGCGCCACGTCCTGTTCCGCTCTTTCCCCGTTCACATGAACGCTTCCCGACAGCATCATCCGCTCTTCTATGGTATAGTCGTCTGCAATCAGACGCTCCAGCGCCGCCTGTACATTCTGTTCTTCAATCTCTGCCAGGTATCCCAGGTGCCCCATGTTGATCCCCAGAAACGGGATCCTGCGGTCTGCCAGCTCCCGCGCCGCCCGAAGCAGCGTCCCGTCTCCGCCCAGTACGAGAATCCCTTCCACATCTTCCGTGGAAAGCTGGCTGTGCAGCGTCGATTCCTCCTGTTCCTGTCTGCGGACCACACAGTGCTTTCCCCGGGCGATCAGATAATCCGCAATCTCATGGGACAGCTTCAGATTCACATCCTTGTCTGTATTTGCAATAATATAAAATGTTCTCATATGTATCCCTGCAAAGCCTGATGGGCCTGCTCTACCACAGCAGCAGGATCTTTTGCCTCCTGCTCCCGGACCGTCCCTTCTTCCTGATTCTTAAGATGCGCCAGATATTCAATATTTCCCTCCGGTCCCTTAATCGGCGAATATTCCAGATTCCGGACTGCAAAACCGATGCTTTCTGCATACGCAAGCACCCGTTCGATCACTTCCAGATGGACGTTTCTGTCTCTCACCACACCTTTTTTACCCACCTGTTCCCTCCCCGCCTCAAACTGCGGTTTGATGAGCGCCACGATCTCGCCGTCCGGTACCAGAAGGTCTTTTACCGGCTGAAGCACTTTGGTCAGAGAGATGAATGCCACGTCGATCGAAGCAAACTCCACCGGTTCCGGAATCTGCTCCTTTGTCACATATCGGATGTTGGTCCGTTCCATGACGGTCACCCGCTCATCCTGCCGAAGCTTCCATGCCAGCTGGTTGGTCCCCACATCCACTGCATAGACCTTCCGTGCGCCGTTTTGCAGCATACAGTCGGTAAAGCCGCCTGTGGAAGAGCCAACATCCATACAGATCCGGTCCGTCAGGGACACTTCGAAGCACTCCACCGCCTTTTCCAGCTTCAGTCCGCCTCTGCTCACATATTTCAGAGGATTTCCTTTCACTTCGATCACGGCTTTCTCCCCGAAGGAAGCGCCTGCCTTGTCCTCCCTCTGCCCGTCCACAAATACGTTCCCGGACATGATGACTGCCTTCGCCTTCTCTCTGGACTCTGCAAGCCCCCGCTGCACCATCAAAACATCCAATCTCGTCTTCATACTGTCTCTATCCCTGCACAATATATTTCTCTATGATCCGTTTCGTTACGGATTCTGCATCAATGCCTACCTCTTCATAGAGTATATCGACATTTCCATGTTCCACGTATTCATCCGGAATGGAGATATTCAGCACTGCCGTCGGCAGCTTCTTCTGCACGATCCAGTCCTGAACCTTCTCTCCATAACCGCCGCTCTGCACATTTTCCTCCATGGTCACCAGAAGCCGGTGATCCTTGGAAAGCTCTGTAATCATATCCGTATCCACAGGCTTTACAAACCGGGCATTGACCAGCGTACAGCTGTAGCCGATCTCTTTCAGCCTCCTGCGCACCTGCTCCGCCGTCTTTACCATGCTGCCCACTGCCAGAATGGCGATATCCTCCTCTTCATAAAGGAGCTCGCTCTTTCCGTATGCAATCGGACTGCGGAACTCCTTCAGACCGTCATAGGCTTCTCCTCTCGGATAGCGAAGCGCCAGCGGGCCGTCGAATCCAACTGCAAACTTCAGCATATCGGACAGTTCCCACTTATTCTTCGGAGCCATGATATGCATGTTCGGAATGCTGGACAGATAAGACAGGTCAAAGATTCCCTGATGGGTCTCCCCGTCGCTTCCGACCAGTCCCGCCCGGTCGATGGCAAAGATAACCGGCAGATTCTGGATGCAGACATCGTGCAGCACCTGATCATAGGCTCTTTGCAGAAAAGAAGAATAGACCGCAAAGATCGGCCGGATGCCGCCTGCTGCCAGCCCTGCTGCAAAGGTCACCGCATGTTCTTCCGCGATCCCCACATCAAAAAACCGGTCCGGATACATATTTCTGAAGCGCTTCAGCCCGGTCCCGTCCGGCATCGCTGCCGTGATCGCCACTACATGTTCATGGCGCTGTCCAAGCTTTACCATACAGGTAGAAAAAACATCCTGATAATTGGCCTTTTTTCTTCTGTTCTTCGGCAGGCCTGTCTCAATGTCAAACGGTTCAGCACCGTGGAACCTTGCCGGGTGCCGCTCTGCCGGTTCATATCCCTTCCCCTTTTTCGTCAGCACATGGACCAGAACAGCCCCTTTGACCCTCCTCGCCTTGCGGAATACATCCAGAAGCTTCGTGATATCGTGCCCGTCCACCGGTCCCAGATAAGTAATGCCCATATCTTCAAAAAGCATCCCGGGGATCAGAAGCTGCTTGATGCCGCTCTTGGTCTTCTTCAGCTGATTGGCCAGATGGACGCCGCCCGGGATCCGGTTCAGCGACTGCTCCACACCGCTCTTAAAGCTTGTGTACACTTCATTGGTCCGAAGGCCGTTCAGATACTCCGACATGCCTCCTACATTTTCCGCAATCGACATATGGTTGTCATTCAGGACGATGATAAAATTCTTCTTAAGCCGGGAAGCATTGTTGAGCGCTTCGTACGCCATACCTCCGGTCAGCGCACCGTCACCGATGACCGAGATGATGTGTTCATCTCCTCCAAGAAGGTCTCTCGCCGCCACCAGACCGATCCCCGCTGAGATGGAGGTGGAACTGTGCCCGGTATCAAAGCAGTCGCATTCACTCTCTTTCCTCTTCGGAAAGCCGCTCATGCCGCCGTATTTGCGCAGACCGTCAAAACCTGCTTTTCTTCCGGTCAGCAGCTTATGGGTATATGCCTGATGGCCCACATCCCATATGACCTTGTCCTTTGGGAAATCAAAGCTCAGATGCAGCGCCATCGTAAGCTCCACCACACCCAGATTCGATGCCAGATGGCCGCCGGTACTGCTGATCTTCTCAATCAGAAATTCCCGGATCTCTGCGGCAAGCACTTCGTATTCTTCCGGCGGTATCTGTTTGATGTCATTGACCTGATTGATCTTTTCCAGTGCCATGATCCATGCCCTCTACTTTTCTCTGTATATCAAGGATTTTATCAGTTCCGTCAGAAATTCATTTTCACAGGGAAGAGATTTCAGCCTCTGAAGCGCACGCTTCGATATGGTCTCCACTTCCCTGGATGCCTGATCCAGTCCCTTCAGTGTCACATAGGTCGTCTTTTCATTCCGGTCATCGCTGTTTACAGGCTTTCCCAGCACCTCCAGCGTACTGGTCACATCCAGAATATCATCCCGAATCTGGAATGCCTTTCCCACATCGGACGCAATCTGCTCCATGGCCTTTACTTCCTCTTCCGATGCCCCGGCCAGCACGGCGCCGATCATCATGGACGCTTCCAGAAGCGCGCCGGTCTTCAGTTCATAGATGAACAGAAGCTTTTCTTCATCAATTGTCTGTCCCGTGGACTGCACGTCCACCACCTGACCGCCGATCATCCCACAGACACCCGCCTTTGTTCCCAATATCTGAAGCGCTTTCGCCACCCGTTTCAGCCCTTCTGCATCCTCCTCACCGTCAAAAGCTGCGGCTGCCGTCTCAAATGCCCAGTTTAACAGCCCGTCGCCTGCCAGGATCCCCATGGCATGTCCGTACTTTGCATGGGTGGTCAGCCTGCCTCTTCGGTACTCGTCATTGTCCATGGCCGGCAGGTCATCGTGCACCAGCGAATAGGTATGGATCATCTCAATGGCAGCCATGAACGGTTCAATCGCATCGGTCTCCCCGCCGAACATCCGGAAGGTCTCAAACATGAGAAGGGGTCTTAACCTCTTGCCGCCCGCCGTCACGCTGTAGCACATGGCCTCCACGATCGTCTGCTGCTGTCCCATATGCCCCGGAAGCCGCCTGCAGACGATGGATTCCGCCTGCTCTGTCCGTTCTCTCAGTTCTTCAGAAAAATTCATGGACCTGTCCCTCCTCATCGATCTGGAGCATCTGCTTCTCCACATGATCGATCCGGGCATTGCAAAGCTTCAGAAGCTCCATACCTTCCTGATAATACCGGAAAGAATCCTCCAAAGACACGTCCCGGTCCCCCAGCTTTTCCAGAAGCCTTTCGATCTTCTCAAAGGCCTCTTCCAGACCCGGCTCTTCTTTTTTCTCTTTTAACTCTTCTGCCATTACTGCCCGTTCCTTTCCACTGGCTCTGTCTTCTCAGTTCTTGCCAGAATTGTCCCGTCTGTCACATGAATCCTGACCAGGTCTCCCTGCTGTATCTGTGAAATGCTCCGAAGCGCTTTTCCGTCTGAAAGCTCTGTATAGGAATATCCCTGCTGCAGTTTTTTCAAAGGCGAAAAGCCCTCCAGACTTCCTGCGTGAAGCTGCATCCGGTGTCTGCATTCCGTGATCTTCTGCTGCATCTCCTGCCGCATCCGTTCCATCAGATCCGCTGCATACTGTTTTTTCTCATTCAGCCGGTTCTGCGGACTGACGTGCTGCAAGAGAAGCCCGTAGCGCTCCATGCGCTGGCGGTACAGCCCGATCTTCTGTTCCAGACGGTCCGTCAGCTGATTTTTAAACAGCTCCACACCGCCAAGAAGCTGCCGGTAATCCGCAACCGCCAGCTCTGCTGCCGCCGACGGAGTCGGCGCCCGAAGATCCGCCACATAATCTGCGATCGTGGTATCCGTCTCATGCCCGACTGCGGAGATCACGGGCGTGCGGCATTCGAAGATCGCCCTTGCCACCATCTCTTCATTAAATGCCCACAGATCCTCTATGGAGCCGCCGCCCCGCCCCACGATGATCACATCCACGCCATATGCATCCAGCATCCGAATTCCCCGGACAATACCAGGAGCCGCCTGCTCTCCCTGCACCAGCGCCGGATACAGGATCAGCTGCACACAGGGATTTCTCCGTCTGGCGATATTCATGATGTCCCGGATCGCCGCCCCGGTCGGAGCCGTGACAATCCCGACCGTCCGGCTGTATACCGGAATCGGCTGTTTGTACTGAGCGGAAAACATCCCCATCTCTTCCAGCTCCCGCTTCAGCTGCACATACCTCTGGTACAGCACTCCTTCGCCGTCCAGCACAACCTCTTTTGCGTAGAGCTGGTATTTCCCGTCCCGTTCATAGACGCTGATGCTGCCCAGGACAATGACCTTCTGCCCCTCCTGCATCCGAAAGGCAAGCCCTCTGCGGTCTCCTGCGAACATCACACAGGCGATTGCTCCGGACTCATCCTTCAGAGAAAAATAGATATGCCCTGCCGTATGGTACTTGCAGTTCGAGATCTCTCCCTTTACATAGATCCGTTTCAGCATGAAATCCTGCACAAACATGTTTTTAATATAAGAATTGACCTGCCGGACCGAATATACGTTCTTTGTCATCTTTCCTGCTTCACCGCCAGCTTCGCCAATACTCCGTTGATAAACGCCGGAGCGTCATCGCCTCCAAACTTTCTGGCAAGCTCGACTGCTTCATTGATCGCCACCTTCTCCGGAATATCTTCATCAAATTTCATCTCATAGACCGCCAGTCTTAAGACCGTCAGCTCCACCTTGCCCATACGGGATATCTTCCAGCCTTTGGACGCTTCATCCAGCATGGCGTCGATCTTCGGCAGTTCCTCCACGATCCTGCTGTATTTTTCCAGAATATAAGCCTCATCCTTCTCCTTTACGGTCTGTTCCTCCCGGATGTCATCCAGATACAGGTCTGCCTGTTCCGGCATCTCCTCCTGCCGGTTGAATTCCACACGGAAAAGGAGCTGAAAGATGCACTCTCTCTGTTCTCTTCTCTTCATTCATCTTCCTCCATGAACCTGATACAAAAAAGCTGCCGCGACCTGTGGCTCCCGGCACACCGGGAGCTGCGTCCCCCGGCAGCCCTCCTTCATTTGTACAGGCAGCAGTTATTCCAGTACTACACCGGCCACGCGTACGTTTACCACGGACACCTTCATGCCTGTCATGCTTTCAATCGCTGATTTCACTTTCTCCTGCACTCTTCCGGATACCTCCAGAATATTCGCTTCAAAGACCAGATTCAGCGCCAGATCTACTTTTACATCTGTATCGGTCACTTCCACTTTGACGCCTTTGGACAGGTTCTTCATGCCCATCTTCGCCACCAGCTCGTTCTTGATATTCCCGGCCATGGATGCGACACCCTTTACTTCCGTCGCTGCCATGCCGGCGATGATCGCCACTACCTCATCCGCAATCTGCACTTCTCCCAGATCACCGTCAACCCGGATCTCATGTGTCGCTCTGTCCAGTTTTTCCATTCCCAATACCTCCTTAAGTTCCGCACCTGTCTGAACCGTACTCCTGACTTTGGAACGTTTTCCCGGCGCTAATGCATCCGGAGGTTCCGGCCACGGTTCATTATTTCTGAATCAATATTGCTTATAGTATAACAAACCTTCCTGCTTTTGAAAAGGGGGAATTTACCGCCCGAATTCACTGAGTTTGAGCCCTTCGTTCCGGTCCAGGGTCATGCCGATGCTCCAGCTGTTGATCCACAGAAGCAGCGGACGGCCCTTCAGGTCGCGGATCTTCTTCATATCAGAAGTTCCGCTGATCTGATCCATATCGATCTCCTCATTCTCGATCCAGCGGATATGCTCATATGGTAAGTTTTCCAGTCCGATCTCCACATTATACTCGTGATTCAGGCGATATTTCAGCACATCAAACTGCAGGACGCCGACGACTCCCACAATGATCTCCTCCATGCCGGTATTGTATTCCTGAAAGATCTGAATCGCGCCCTCCTGTGCGATCTGCTCGATTCCCTTGACAAACTGCTTGCGCTTCATGGTATCCATCTGGCGCACTCTTGCAAAATGCTCCGGCGCAAAGGTCGGAATGCCTTCATACTGAAGCTTTCTCCCCGGCATGCAGACCGTGTCGCCAATGGAGAAAATGCCTGGATCAAAAAGACCGATGATGTCGCCGGCATAAGCCTCTTCCACAATCTTCCGGTCCTGCGCCATCATCTGCTGAGGCTGCGACAGGCGGATCTTTTTATTTTCCTGCACATGCATGACTTCCATGCCTGCGTCGAATTTTCCGGAACAGATGCGCATAAATGCGATCCGGTCCCGATGAGCCCGGTTCATGTTTGCCTGAATCTTGAAGATGAAACCGGAAAATCCTTCCTCCATGGGGTCGACAAGGCCTGTATCCGCTTTTCTGGGCAATGGCGAGGTGGTCATCTTCAGAAAATGCTTCAGAAAAATCTCCACGCCGAAATTCGTCAGAGCAGAACCGAAAAATACCGGCGAGAGCTCTCCTTTGTCCACCAGACTCTGGTCAAATTCCGCACTGGCGCCGTCCAGAAGGTCGATCTCATCCAGAAGCGTCTCTTTCTGGCCTTCCAGAAGCACTCCGTCCGCTTCCTCCATGGACAATACCCGGTCCTCGCCTTCCTTCGTTCCTTTTTCCGTATCGGAAAATACATGGATCTGCCGGCCGGCGCGGTCGTAGACGCCCTTGAATTCTTTGCCGGAACCGATGGGCCAGTTGACGGGACAGGTGGCAATGCCAAGTTCCTTCTCGATGTCGTCCAGAAGCTCAAAGGTGTCCATGGCATCCCGGTCCATCTTGTTAATGAACGTAAAGATCGGAATATGACGCATGACGCATACCTTAAAGAGCTTCCGGGTCTGGGCCTCCACACCCTTGGAGCCGTCGATGACCATAACGGCAGAATCCGCCGCCATCAAAGTCCGATAAGTATCCTCTGAGAAATCCTGATGCCCCGGCGTGTCCAGAATATTGATGCAGTAATTGTCATAATGAAACTGGAGCACCGAGGAAGTCACCGAGATACCTCTCTCCTTCTCGATCTCCATCCAGTCCGACACCGCATGCCTGGCCGTCGCCTTTCCCTTTACCGAACCGGCCAGATTGATGGCTCCTCCATATAATAAGAACTTTTCCGTCAAAGTCGTCTTACCCGCATCCGGGTGAGAGATGATCGCAAAAGTCCGTCTCTTCTCTATCTCTTTTCTGATATCTGTCACGATCGTTCCTCCTGTTATTATATGACATCTGCGTCCCGAAAGCCCTCCGGCACGGTTCGGCAGATGCTGTTTTATCATCCTGTATCTGTCTTTCACAGCTCTTTTTCAATTCCTGTACCAGTATATGGCAGAGAAATTCCTGTGTCAAGGAGAACACAAACAAATTCCTCTGAATGCATGAAGCCGTCAGTGCTGTTCACACTATGGCTTCCCCGGACGCCTGTCATGGATATCTGTTCCTTCCAGACAGGCGATCAGGACTTTCCCCACTGCGTGGGTCCCCTCTCTCATCGCAAATCCCGCCTGCGCTTAATGAAAGGCAACAGCGGTACTAAGGGCGCAAAATGTTTCATAAATAACTTCGGGAAAATTACATTTCTGTCTGTCCTTTTTCACTCCATCTGCGTCTATAATATTATGAAAGACATTTTTCGATCTGTTCGACCGGAAGGAAAGGAGGCGCGGCATGGATCTGGATATCCTGCTCATACAGCGGATGAAAAGCGGCGACGACACTGCCATCGAACGCTTCGTGCGGAAATATTACCCCCAGATCCTGCAGTACTGCCGTCTCCATATTCACGATCCCGGACATGCGGAGGATCTGACCCAGGAGACCTTTGAGCGCTTTTTCCGGTCTCTCCGACAGTATCAGCCCTATGGAAAACCGGCAAATTATCTCTATGCCATCGCCGCCAACAACTGCCGGGACTACTACCGCAGAAAAAAGGACGAGCTTTTGACAGAGACGCTTCCGGAACCGGAAGATCGCCGGATGGAACATCTGGAACAGTGGATGGATCTAAGGGCTGCCCTTCGGACACTTTCTCCGGAATTCAGAGAAGTTGCGATCCTGTTCTTTTTACAGGAAAGAAAACAGAAGGAGATTGCCCGGATCCTGGGCATCGGACTGCCGCTGGTGAAATACCGGATCCGGAAGATCCGGGAAAAACTGAGAGATCTGATATAGCGGAGAGTTTCCTTATGATTTGTTCCGTCAGTCAAAATACGAACGGACCGATGATGACAGCAGAAACCTTTCACACTGCCCGCGCCGCCGGCCTGGCGGCGGAATGGAGACAATCATGAAACAGCATTTGAGAAAAATTCATACTTATGTAAAACAGTATTCTGCACCTCCCTGCCGGGAAGAACACATCCAGAAGACGATCCGGCGGTCTGCCCAGGCTTTCTGCGAGCACGAAGCGGAACATCTTCTGTCCGCTTCCGAGTTCTTATATACCCAGGGCCGATATATCCGCAAACGATGGTGGTTTCTGCAGGGGCTGCTCCTGCTCCTTCTCTGGATATATATGAAATACACAGGAAGCGGTCCGCATATACAGCGCTGCATGGGGATCCTGGTGCCTTTTTTCGCACTTTTGATCATGCCGGAACTCTGGAAAGACCGGATGGCCGATGCCGTGGAGATCGAATGCACCACCCTCTATTCCCTGCGGCAGATGTATGCTGCCCGCATGTTCCTCTTTGCGCTGGTGGACCTGTTCCTGATCACGGCCTTTCTGACCATGGTCTCTGTCACCATGCAGATACAGACAACCGAACTGATCATCCAGTTCTTCCTTCCCTTCAACGTGACCTGCTGCATCTGTTTTCAAAGCCTGTACAGCCGGCAGAGGCGTTCGGAACCTGTTGCGCTCTTTCTGTGTATGCTCTGGATCACCTTCTGGACCAGAATCATCCTGACGGACCGCATCTACGAACTCATCACCCTTCCGGTCTGGGGACTCCTTCTGGCAGGATCCGTATTCTGGTTGTATGGCTGCATCCGCAAGGTATGGAAAAACTGCCGGATGCTGCCATACACATGAATTTCCAGGTCTTCGTGCCGATTTTTCTCCCTTCCGGCTATCTTTTTCATTTTCATCTGCGTCTATCTTATCAGAACCACATACAGCAGACGGAACAACTGCCGTCTCACAGACCGGATACTAAAGATTATGATGAAAGGAGTCTTATCATGCAGTTAGAAATAACCGATCTCACCAGAACATTCAAAGACGCCGCCGCGGTGGACCATATTTCCTGCACACTGGGAAACGGAGTCTACGGCCTTCTGGGCGTCAATGGAGCAGGCAAGACCACATTTATGCGCATGCTCTGCACCCTGCTGCTCCCCACCTCCGGATCGATCTGCCTGGAAGGAACGAATATCTTTTCCATGGACGGGGCATACCGGAGGCTTCTTGGGTATCTTCCTCAGGACTTTGGCTTTTACCCGGATTTTACCATACAGGATTATCTTCTGTATATCGCTTCCATCAAAGGACTCCGCCCCGCATACGCCAGAAAGCGCGCGGAACTGTTACTGCATCAGATGGGACTCTGGGACGTCCGAAAAAAGAAGATGAAAAAACTCTCCGGCGGTATGAAGCGCCGTGCAGGAATCGCACAGGCCATGCTGAATGACCCGCAGATCCTGATTCTGGACGAACCCACCGCAGGACTGGACCCCGGCGAACGCATCCGCTTCCGTAACCTGATCAGCGAAATTGCAGACCGCCGCCTGGTTCTTCTGTCCACTCACATTGTCTCGGACATCGAATACATCGCCGGAGAGATTCTTTTGATGAAAAACGGAAAACTGATGCTCACCGGCACCGCACAGGAACTGACTGCCTCCGTACCCGAACAGGTATGGCGCTGTACGGTTCCGCGAGACCGGCTGGCGCATTATCTGCAGTACTATCAGGTATCCAATATCCGGAACACTCCTGACGGAGCCGAGCTTCGCATCCTGTCCCCATCCTGCCCCGCCGAGGGAGCGGTTCCGGAACAGGCATCGCTGGAGGACGTATTTTTGTATCATTTCGGAGAAAAGGAGGGCGCTGACCATGATTCTGTATGAAATCAGAAAAATATTTGCCAGAACCGGCGGCAGGATCGCACTTGGACTGCTCCTGTGCACGCTCGCAGTCTCCTGTTTTCTTGCAGCCCATGTATATTATGTAAACGGAGACGGCGTCAAAGAATACGGTTATTTTGCTGTACAGAAATTAAGGGCGGCGCAGAAGGAATGGGCCGGAATTCTGGACCAGGAACGGCTCCAGGCAGCCCTTCGGGAAAACCTCCGGATCCGGCATTCTCCGGAAGCTCAGTCGGAAAATCCGAAGGACCTTGAGATTTCTTTCAGCCGGATTCAGAGCATCTATGAGATCCGAAATCTAATCAATCTTTCCTGCGCGGAGGGATTCCGGTCCTACGATTATTATCTGGCGGACCGTCTGACCTCCGTAAATGCCGCGGATTTTTACCAGAACCGGATCCGGCTGCTCCGGGACTGGCTGGAAACCGATGCCCGGGACCAGTTCACAGAAGCGGAAAAAGCCTGGCTGATCCGGCAGTATGAAGAGCTGGATACGCCCTTCTACTATGACTATGTAAAGGGATGGCGGCGCGCCATGGAATATTTCCCCACACTGGTCATGCTGACGGCCATAATCCTGGGATATCTTGCAGCGGGAATTTTTTCCAGTGAGTTTCAGTGGAAAGCGGACGCCGTCTTCTTCACCAGCGTCTATGGACGGAACCGGGCCGTGTCCGCCAAGGTAACGGCAGGTTTTCTGACGGTAACCGGCATCTACTGGATCCTCGCCGGGTTCTACACCGCCTTTGTGCTGACCTTCTTCGGCGCAGACGGCGCCTCCTGTCCGGTACAGGCGGATATGAGCGGCTGGAAATGCTTTTATCATCTGACCATGGGACAGGCTTATCTGCTGGTCCTGACCGGAGGCTACGTCGGATGCCTGTTTCTCTCCGGCCTGACCATGCTGGTATCGGCAAAGACCCGGTCTGCCGTCGTGGCCGTGATGATTCCTTTTGGAGCCGTCTTCCTGCCCTCTTTTCTGTCTGCCATTGAACATCCGCTGATGAATCACATCCTGGCCCTGCTGCCGGACCGGCTACTGGATGTGGGCGCCACCCTGGGCTACTTTTATCTGTATCCCATCGGCGGACGCATGTATGGAGCGGTTCCCCTGCTTCTGATCCTGTATACCGCTTTGTCCATCCTCCTCTTTCCGATGCAGTATCGGGAATACCGAAATCTGTTAAAAAAATAACAATCCATTACCGTTTTCTGTGCTCTGTACCGGCAGAACGCCTAATCCGGACAGCCAGACGGCGTCCGGCACGTGCCCGGATCTCCTGGCTGCTGTCCCACAGGCATTCCTGCCATAGCTGCTCCGTCATCTGACGCCGCCGTCCCATTTCCGCCACAATATATTCCCGGCAGCAGGAACAGAGGGTATTCTCATACATATGGAAAAGCAGTTCTGTGGGAGCATTACGGACTCCTTTTCTTTCCAGAAGGCGGCGCACAGAGGAATAGACGCCATGCCAGTTTTCCGCATCCTCATAAGTAACCGGAATCTTTTTTACCAGCCGGACCAGAAGCTCCCGGTCCTCCGGCTGATAATTCTCCGCCAGCAGTACCGCTGCATCGCTTATGTTCTGACCTCTCTCTGCCAGTATCCGCGCATACCGGCGCACCGTCTCATGACGGGTAACATACAGCGTCTGCATTGCCGCCCTGCAAAGTCTTTCATCTCCCGACTCCGCGTCTTTGATCACTGCCTCCGGCGGCAGCGGAAACGGTGAAATACGGAAAAGCTCCAGCAGCCGGATTCTCTTTTCCCTGTCTGTTTCATTAATATAGCGTTCTGCAAATATCCGCGCCGCCTCTGCATTTCCGGACCGTTTGAGCCATACACTCATCCGGATCACGGATTCCTCTTTCCAGTCAAAAGCCCGAAGCAGCGCTTCCGTTGTTTCCGGATATGCGGTGCGCTTTTTTGGGGACTTTGTCTCCCATGCCCGTTCCTGCATCCCGGTGAGATAACAGGCAGCGGCTGAAGAACCGGCTGCTTTCTTCTCCAGCATGTTCCGAATCCGCTCTTTCCCATAACGCTGTTCACAGTGCGCAAAAAGCCAGTCAAAATGCCAGCCGGAGGGATGCCCGCTCTTTTGAAGCAGCCGTCCGATATCCTCTGCAATCCTCCCATAGACCGCAAACGGGTGCGGCAGGCTGTCGACCAGATCAATACACAGCGTTTCCAGATTCTCCCATTCCGGAAGTTCCGCTTCCCCTTTGCGGGCCGTCTGCCGCTCTAAAAAGCAGTAAAGCTCCCTGTAAGTTTCCAGAAGCGCGTCCATCGCCCTCTGATTTCTCCCGCGGGCAAAGCAGGACACCAGTTCCTCGTAGTGGCAGAATTCCCACCGATCCCGAAACCGCCGTTTCCGTAACTTCCGGATAACTGCCTCCAGAAACGGCTCTTCATCCGGAAAAAAACGGATCAGCTCCCGCATATACCAGGCGCGCGTCCCCTCACACTGGGTATCATAGGAAAGATTGTGTGTACATCCCCACAGCACGGCCTCGCGGTACCGCTGCGGGTCCTCTGCCTTTTGCAGCTCCAGAATACAGCGGCCAAGTCCCCGCTTCATGGCTTCCTTAAATGCCTTCTTCGTCATATTGTCAGCTCCTGTTCCTCTGTCTCTGTACAGAATATCACAGGCCATATTTTCAGACAATAAGGCATCCGCGTTTTTTACTGTCCGTTTCCTGCAAAAATCCGCCCGTTCATGACAGATTCGAAACTCCGGACCTGTTTCCGCCGATATATATTTATCAAACTGTTTCAAAAGGCAGGTGATTCTTATGCTGTCCATCGCCGTATGCGATGATGAGATGCTTCCGTGCTGCATGCTTTCAAAAATGATCCGGGAAATTCTGGATGAACTGAAAATACCCTGTACCATCCGCCAGTTTTACAACGGAACCGCACTCCTTCAGGAAGCCGGGAACTTCGACATTCTTTTTCTGGATATACTGATGCAGGAGCCTGACGGAATGGAGACTGCCCGGCGCCTCCGGCAGAAATCCTCCGACCAGATTCTGATCTTCATTTCCTCCAGCCGGGACTATGTATGGAATGCCTACGATGTGGAGGCTTTTCATTATCTTCTGAAGCCCCTGGACGGCCGGAAATTAAAATCCATTCTGCACAGAGCTGTTCAGAAAGCTCTGACCCATCCGCGGGAATACCTGCTCATACGCCGGGAACGCCAGCAGCAGAAGGTTTTTCTGGACGATATCCGTTATTTTGAGATCCGCGGCCGCATGATTGATCTGCACGGAGCGGACGGCTGCCTTACCTATTATGAACAGATCCGGATTCTGGAGGACCGGCTGCAGGGCAAAGGCTTCTTCCGCTGTCACAAAAGCTTTCTTGTCAATCTGAACTGCGTGGATTCCTACAGCCGACAGGAGCTGCTTCTTGACACCAAAGAACGCATCCCCATCGCCAAAAGAAGATACGATGATTTTTGCAGAGAACTGCTTGCCTGCATGAAAAAAAACGGAGGGATCCTGTGAACCTGCTTGATATACAAAAAGAATTCTTGTTTCAGCTGCCCTGCCTTACGGCCTGTATATGGGCCGTTGACCGGCTCTGCCGAAAACATCTGACCCCCGGAAAAAACAGCCGATGGGGTTTTCCGGTCTGCCTCTTCATCATTCAGACGGTTCCTCATCTTCTGCGGGAATCTGCCGGAATCGCCCGGATTTCCTACATCCTGCTGATTCTGCTGAAGCATCTTCTCTTTCTGGGATCCGTCTTCCTGTTTTTTCAGGCACATGCCGCAAAAAAACTGCTGACTGCTTCCGTACTGATTGCCGCCACCACACTGACGGACAATTTCTGCGAATCTTTTCTGTCATGCCTTGCGCTCTTCGCCCTGCATACGATCTGGCATGTCCAAACGCCAGTCCTTGGGCAGAAGGCGTTCGTCCTGATCCTCTGGACCTGCACCGCTGCGGTGCTTCTTGTGCTCTCCCGGCTCCATATCCGTTTTGACCCCGATGTCCTGTTTTCTGACAAAAGCAGGAAATGGCACGGGATACTGGCAGCTCCGCTTCTGGGGATCACGGCAGTGATCGATATCGCCAACTGGAGCGCCTCCAACGGCATTCTGGTCAGAAGCCGCGCCGATCTCGGCATCTATTATGACCAGCTTTTCAGCCACGGCGAACTGTGCGTTCTGACTGCCCTTTCCATGTTTGCGGCAGGCTGTTATCTCTTTGGAATGGAAACGATCTGCACGGAACAGCAGAAAAACAGCCGGTATCATGCACAGATTGCCGCCTTCCGGATGCTGGAACAGCAGTACCGCCAGTCTGAACGTCTGCGTCATGATCTGAAAAACCACATCATTGCCCTGTCCGGCCTGCTGGAACGCAGAGAATGGGAAAAAAGCACAGAGTACCTGAAAAATATGGAACAGTGCGCCGCCCTGGGCGCCGGAGAGGAAGCCACCGGAAGCAGCGCTGTGGATGCCCTTCTGTACCAGAAACGCATGCTGGCAGAAAAAAACAGCATCCGCTGGGAATGCGACGTACAGATACCTCCGGCATGCTGCATCCCTGAATTTGACCTGTGCGTGCTCTTCGGCAATCTGCTGGATAATGCGCTGGAAGCCTGTGAAAAGCTTTCTCCAAAGGAAGACCGGCTGATCTGCATCCAGGCAAGACCGGTGAAAAAATGCTTTCTTCTGGAAATAAAAAACCGCACAGACCTGAAAAATACAGAAGAGATCCGGTCCCGCAGAAAGCATCCAGCTGGCGGCCGCGGAATCGGTCTGCTGAACGTTCAGGACGTACTCTGCAAATACAACGGCGCCCTGCACCTGCATCTGCAGGATGATCTTTTTGTTGCCTCACTGCTGCTTCCGATGGCACCTCCCTCCCGCACATGACAGGAAAACGGCTTTTTACGACAGAAGTCTGAAGCAGCCCGCATAACTGCCGAAAATGACAGTAAGGGCTGAAACTGAGCCGAAATACAGAACAGGAGGTCATGTCTATGAATATGAAAACCGTAGAAGGACTGGTGGGCGCCAGATCCAATATCAATCTGTCCGACACCGCAATGGGCGTCTATCGGCAGGCCGCTCAGAAAGGGGATACCGCTACCGCAGAACGGGCGCTTGGATACGCCGGCGATATGGTAGACCAGGCGGAAGCATATGAGACGAAAGCCGAAGAAGGAATGAAGGCGGACGCCAAAGAACAGAAGGAGAAAGCAAAAGCCGATCAGGAAAAGATCATCGAAAAGCGAAAAGAAGATCAGAAGGAACTGGAAGCCCGGATCGAGCAGAGCAGAAATCCGGACGGCGATACCGTCGAGATCAGCGGAGATGGAAAACCTGTTTCTGCAGAGACCGCAGGAACGGAAACTGCCGGTTCCGCCGATGCCGCTTCCAGCGCAGGGACCCAGGAAATGCCGCCTGTGGTCTATAACAGCGCAGGGGAGGTATACAATCAGGAACTGCCCGCAGAGGCGGAGATTTCTGTCGTTGTGTGAAGACAGGCCAAAATCTGATGTCATCTGCCAATAACCTGGTCAATCCTGGAAGTGTCTGAACCCACGCTTCCAGGATCTTTTTGGTACAGCATAAAAGAGAGCCACAGAACAGCTCCCTCCATGCAATCCTGAAACATACAGGCTTTTCTAAAAGAACAGCTTCGTATCATCTGTCTGTGTATCCGCAATATGATAAATATATATTACCATATCCATCTGCCTGTACACAGCAACATGTATTTTACATATAACCATTCGATATCCCGGCTGGTTCAAGCTTTCTTTATGATGTAAAGCATTTTCTATATTCGCATCTGTCCGTTATGTAATCGGCCGCCTCCAGACGGATCAGTTCATCCGCGGTTCCTCTACAGAAAACAGTCCTCTGCCCCGACCAGTTCTGCCCATCTGGCATACAGCATTTTTGCGTACAGCACAGGATCCAGCCGATAGCATCCAATGGCAAAACCATCATTCATCTCGACCAGCAAAGTCCTTCCATCATCTGCAACGCCAAAATCCAGCGCACATCCTGCCGGTATCTCTCTATATTTCTGCAGCGCAGACCGGATCCGCTCCTGATCCGGCGTCTTTTGCGGATCACCTGCATAATGCTGTATTCCCAATAACTGTCCATATCGGACAAAACATCTCCACTCCGATTGAAAATGAACAACATCACTGCAAAGTATCTCTGCATCCGAATCCAGATGCCGGTATTCCAGAAGATCTTCCCGGCTGTTTACAATGATACCTTTTGCCGTTTTCTCTTCCAGGGGCTTGATAAATACAGGAAGCCTTTCCTGCTGCAAATCCCTCAGTCTGACTTTTCGGATATTTCTTCCCAGATATTCATGAAGTTCTTCCGGATAATTGTAATCAGGAGGCTGTATCCCCAGTTCCGCAAGACTGTGATGCATCATGAGCATCCCGCCGACGACAATATCCTCTCCTGATCTTTGGTCCAGCTCTTCATTTGTTGTAAACAGAACACATTCTATGCCAAGACGGGTAAAACCGTCACAGGCCGCCTGACATTCTTCATTCCAGGGTTTGCCCTGAAATGCGTGGATGTATGCACGCATAAACTGCTTCCCTCTCCTTAAAGGCAATTTCTACAATTTCTTCATTTTGTACAGACACGTCAAAACACAAACTCGTGCATCCAGGCGATTCCCGGATAAAACTCCCCGGTCCGAATGAAATACTCAACCGCTTTCACGCCTGATTCGATATCTGTAATAGCCTGTACCTTGGGAACCGGGGACTGACCGCCGCTTATCAGCGGAGATAACATATCTTTATCAGAAAAATCCCCCTCTATAATCCGATCCAGAGTATCAGCAAAAGCAGAGTTATAGGAAAAATAATTATCCTGCCCGTCCTGAGACCAGTAAAAAAGCGCCAGCCATTCACCATTGCAGTTTATCTCCAGCCAGCTTTCCTCACCAGAAGGTACCAGTGACAGATAGATATTCAGCCCTGCAGGAATCTTTGGAATCGCCTCAAATCCCATAATTCTTCCCTTCCTGTTATGTCAGTCTTTCATACGGTTCCATTTGATCAGCAGCTGAACTCATTATACTGCAGCAGGTTTCCGCATGCAAATCTCAGCGCAAAACAGTTTTCGCCTGCTCCGTCTCATAACACCATCTTGCAATATCCGCGATCAGCTCTGCCGGAACCGGTTTATTATATGGAAGCTGTATCGTCCCTTTATTGGTTCTGTATTCCTTCAGTCGTTCGGAAAATTCCAGGACCGCCTCCGGTCCCGGATACAGACCCACATGGTTTTTAAATCCGGCAAACTGGATAATATGATGCGTTTTCCAATAAGTCGGCATGCTCCATGAGATTCGTTCTTCCGCCTCCGGAAGCGCCGCATGCAGTGCATTCCGAAGTTCCGTCAAATACGGCTGTACTTCCTCCGGCTGCGCCGCAATGTATTCTTCGATCGTTTCCGGCGCTTTCCCGCAGTAATGGCTCTGACCCTGCTTTTTAAAAGCGCGCCCGCACTTTGGACATTTCCACATCTTTCGATTCTCCTTGTCTTTTGATGGAACCATGGCTGACTCCGCTTCTGCGGCTCAGTTCTTCCTATGAGATTTTCCAAATTTATGGATAATATATAATCTTTTTTCATTCTGCCTGTTTTGTCAGGAAAAATTCAAGTCATAAAACCAGAGCGTCGATCTCCGATCCTGTGTCACATCCAGTATATAAAGTCTATTCACAGTCCATTTCCCCATATACATAGTATAACGAATATTAAATAGTTGATAGTTTAAATAGTTGTTGCTTCGTCTGGATCAATTTCATCCATTTTATATG
>VSND01000052.1 GCA_009774145.1 Lachnospiraceae bacterium
GGGCAAGGTGCTGATTGAATATTTGGGTGAACCGAATGATTTGAATAGTACGACATTTGAGGGCATAATTTAACTTTTGCTAACTTTCACTAAGAGGCAAATTTATGTTTCACAACAGCATATACAATGTCAAAAACCTTTATTTTATGCGGTTTTTGACATTGTTTTTATGATTTGGATAAAGTTTTAACTTTCGCTAACTTTCATGGTGCCCCGAATTACTATTGGCGTTGATGGGAACATTCAATATATTTGTTTTTATATGCCAAAGCCTGTTCCGGTTTCTGCCATCTGGCATACAGATTATTCAGGTACAAATAAACCGTTTTGGCATAATCGTTATCGGTTCCCATGACTTCCGAAATAATATTCTCGGCAGATAAGAGATGAAGTTCAGCTTCTTTAGCATTGCCTTCGGAAAGCGCAATCGCACCATACATCATCTGGCAGACTCCATTATCCAAGGTATGTGTTTTTTCATGTTCTAATACAAGATTTTCAAGATATGGAAACTTGATGATGTGCTGGATGTGGTATTGTCATATGTGGCGGAATCGGCTGACAACGATGAAAGTGTACGGAAAAAACAGCAGATTGATAAGGATATTTCTTCGTTGGAATCAAAGAAATTACGGATGACAGACATGCTGATCGATGGTACAATATTCAAAGAGGTGTATGAAGAAAAAATGGTGGATTTTACCAGAAAGCTTCATAAGCTGTCTGAGAGAAAGGCGCTTATTGAGGACAGCATCTGCACACAGAAAGATATAAATCGGCGGATGTCGGAACTACGTGACACACTTGAAAAAGAAAAGGTTCTTGATGAATTTGACAGGGTGGTTTTTGAGAGTATCATCGACAGGGTAATTGTCGGAGGATATGAGGAAGACGGTACACCCGATCCTTATAAGCTGACTTTTGTGTTAAAAGGCAATCAGGCAGGAACGGTGCCACATGCTAAGGAGCAGTTTAAGGAAAAGGCAAAGAAGTCAAAGGAAGAAAAGAGGGTGTCATAAGATGAAGAACGGGCTGGCAGAAGTTGTTGATAAGACTGTAATTATGGAAGTGGACGCAGAATTGAGTTTGTGTTCATGTGAGAGTGACGTGGTGGACGAAACGTGTTCATTAGGCGGTAACGACACAGCTTCAATCGGGGAAATCCCTCCCGCTTTACAATCCGCTTGATTTGTTTTGACGTCGCATCAATCGTCCGAAGCTGTCCGTAACTCTGTAGATAGCCCTGTTCCGACAGTTCCTCACCGAGCATATTGTAGCCACCTGCGCGCTCAAACTCCGGCAGCCCTTTCAGGGGTTCAATGTCATTTTCCTCTATGTCCAGCCAGGCTGCATCATAATGTTTTGCAGGCAGCATAATGGAAAATTCCGAACCCTTGCCCGGTTTGTATATGTCCTGCCTGGTGGCGATCCTTATGCCCATTGCGGGGCTTCAGGGACCGGCGCTGATCTTCACAGGGGGGCTTGTCATGGCAGTCTTCCCAACGATGATGCAGTCGACCATGCGCAAAGTCGTTGAGGACGATTCCTTGCCTCTCGGGCATTTTGGAAGCGGCTGCTATTGGCTGAGTGCCCAGATCGCCAAGTTGTTCGGGTATGATGAAAAGACGACGACAGTGGAGGATATTCATTTCCCCAAGGACTGTCCTTCCTTCGTGAAAATACCATATCCATTGCGCTGGCGATGTTTTTGTGCTATATTGTCGTTTCCGGCGTAGCTGTATTTACCAGCCCGGAGGCAGCCGTGGAGATTTTCGCCGGTGATAACTGGGTTTTGTATTCCATCATTAAGTCCATCACCTTTTCCGCAGGAATCTATATCGTGCTTTCCGGCGTGCGTATGCTGATCAACGAAGTGGTTACCGCCTTTAAGGGAATTTCCGAAAAGCTGGTGCCTAATGCAAAACCGGCGCTGGACTGTCCGACGGTATTTTCCTTTGCGACCAACACGGTGCTGATCGGATTCTTCTGTTCTTTCGTGGGCAGTATTGTCGCTTTGGCCGTGCTGGCGCTTATGGGCCAGGCCGGGATCGCGGTTGCCATCAATTCTGCTCAGTGCATTGCTTCACTTCTTCTGTGGGCGACGGCGGGCGTCTGCGGAAATGCCACCGGAGGACTGAAAGGCTGTGTGATCGGGGCTTTTGTCCATGGTATTGTGACCACCTTTCCGGCGGCGGGGCTGTATCCGATCCTGGGAGCTTTGGGCTTTGCCAACACGACCTTCTCCGATACGGATTTTACGCTGGTGGGTATCGTGTTCGGCAATCTGATCAAAGTGGTCACAGGCAATACCATAATGATCATCGTGATGATCCTTTTCCTTCTGCCGATCATCTACAACTACACCATTGGCAGGGGAAAATGATGGTACTGTAAGACTAATAAATTTAAACAAAAAACAGCATCTGCCTGAAAGCAGTCCCGGAAGGATTTTACGGAACGAAGGAAAACGCAAAAAAGGCGGGAAAGGCCATCGGCATCCGGAATATGGTGTCCGTAAAGGAGATGGAGGAGAAGCTGAAGGCGGTGTTTGGAAAATAGGAATGATCGCAAACATCCGCATGCCCGTGCAGGCAGAGGGGCATGGAGATAAAGATTTATGCTTCTTCCTGTTTTTGCAGCAGTATGGGCAGATTCGTGCGGATATATTCTTTTCGGGCGTCAAGGGCAGCTCCGATGGCAGAGTCAAATCGTCCATATTCGCTGAACAACAGGTAGTCTTTTGCAGGGACCAGCGCGGACAGACGATCGATCCGGCAACAAAGTTCCTCAAAATAAGGGGGCAGATAGTTGGCCATCTCGCCCCCTACCACTACATTGATGCCAAAGACGGCATGGATATTATGGATTCCCACAGCCAAATGATCCAGATATTCATTCCAAAGCTGAAGGTAATGTTCATTTCCATTATTCAACGCCTGAAAAAAACTGTCGTAGAGGTCTTCAATCCCTTCTTTTCTTAAAAGGTCAATGATAAAGCTGGAGGAGCACAGAGAGTTAAAAGTTCCGGCCGGACCGCAGGAAACATGTTTGCTTTCTCTGGATATGATCATGTCTCCGAAAGCACAGTCAAAAGAACTGAATGTGAAAATTTCGTTATTCAGGATCAGGACGCCGGAAATATGGCGGTTCAGCGTGACAAAGACGGCATTTGTATATTGTTCTTTGCCATAAAGCTGAGCCAGTCCGGATATTTTTTCTGAATTATTGATCCAGATATCACACTGCATATGTTTCCGAACAGCAGAGATGGAAAGAGAAGAGATTCCGAGGCTGTCCAGGCGGATGATCTGATCATGTTCATAGTCGCAGATACCGGGAACCGCAAGACCGCAGGTGCAGGGTGCGGTCGTAAACTGCAGAATATCCTCGATCAGCTGACGGATAGATTCCCAGTAAGACGGCGTATCTTCAAATTGACAGTAAACAGAACTGTTTTTGATGACTTTGCCTGTAAAATCAATGACCGCAAGGTATACGATATGCTTTGAGATGAAAAGCCCAATAAAATTACGATAGTCCGGATTCAGTCCGATTCTTTTGGCGCGTCGGCCGCCGGAGGACTGATTGGCGCCCAGATACTGTACCATGTCGTTTTGCTTTAATACATTCACGATCTTCGTAACGGTTGGGATACTGAACCGGTAAGTAAGAGCAATCTCCGTATTGGTTGTTCCTTCATGAAGTTCCAGCTCATGAAGAATCGTGTTGGCGTTTTGCAGTCTTACATCCATTAAATTTGTTTTTCTCATTATTTTACCTGTTTTTGAATTTTCTGATTTTATATCAAGTTTATCATATTTTACTTTAAAAATCTAGTAAAAAAAGTATTTTGTTGATCGAAAAACTGCCATTAAATAAATTGTCAAGACCAGAAGAATTTCGGTAGGACATTCCATTTAGTGGCAGTTTAAAAATTAGGAATATTTTGTGTGTCATATTACTCATCTGGAAAGATGAGCAATATGGTTACGAATGCCTGCTGTCAGATTTAAGATCCAGATATGCGATCTCATCAGGTGTCAGTTTCAACTTTAAAGCGCCAAGAGAAGACTCGATCTCACTGCGGTTGGCAGCGCCAATGATTGGAAATACATTTAGAGGACTGTCCAGTACAAATGCCATGGCGACCTGGGGAATCGTGGCATTTTTTTGAGCAGCAATTTCTTCGCAACGGTCCAGACGAACAAAGTTGCATTCATAGCAGTAACCTTTCCGACAGAATTCATTGATTGCTTCTGGTGTTTTCTGGAAAATGGCCCGGTTGACGCGGCCGGAGAAAAGTCCGCGCGCCAGAGAGGAGTAGGCGAATACCGGCATCTGGTTTTTCTGGTACCATGCTCTGGCTTTTTCGTTTTGAGGACCGGAGATGGTTACACACCCGGGCGCCCAAGGATTTTCCACCTGTTCAGCCAGGCTGTAGTTGGGGCTGGATACTTCCATGGGAACTAAATTATGAGCATAGGCATATTCGTTTGCTTCTGCCAGTCGTTCGTCTGTCCAGTTGGAACCTCCGAAACAGCGGATGCGTCCGGCTGCATGATGCTCATTGAGTTTTTCCACGATGGGGCCGACCGGCAGACTGGTATCATCGCGATGAAGCATATAGATATCCAGATAATCGGTACCAAGAGTCGCAAGGCTTTCAAAAAGATCGGAATCGATATCATAGGGAGTGACGCGTTCACGCACCGGACTTGGATGAGCGCCTTTGGAAATCAGAACAATCTTTTCACGATTGCCTCGTTCCTGTATCCAGTGTCCGACAGTGGGTTCAGAATCATAGGCGCGGGCGGTGTCGATCGTATTGATGCCAAGATCAAAAGCGGCGTCCAGTACGGTCAGATGCTTTTCCATGTTTTCGTCGGGAAACATGCCAAAAGTGCCCATGACAAAACGGCTTGCCTGCTTGTTAAGATGTGGGATAGATACATATTCCATTATAATTACCTCCTGAGAATGTGATAGTAAATACTGATGATGCGGCTGCACCGCCTGCCCTTAGAGCAGGCGGTTGGCAGAGTGGATGGATTCAGGCTTTCAGGCCTCCGGTTTTTTCTTCATTGTAGATCTCCAGGAATAACCCCAATTCTTTTACCAGATCCAGATATGCGAATTCCATACCGATGGTCTCGTCTTTACACCAGAGCCAGGGATCTTTTCCGGTCAGCTTTTTATGTTCTTTGATCACCTTGTTGAAAGGATCGCGGGTGATGACGGCGATGTGATGGATTCCGGCACCGTGTTCGTCAAACCATGTCTTGTAGGGGCTTTCCGAGATTGGCTGGATCAGTTCGAGTTCAAAGCCGTAGATATCGCAGAAAGCGCATTTGTTCAGAAGCTTACCGGGTTTTCCATTTATGGTGAAAGCAGGGAGTTTTTCTGAATCAATCTCGCCTACGCGCCAGGGGCCGATTCCGTAATCTTCAGAATAATGCCGGACAGCTGCGTCCAGATCCTCCACGATAATACCGATCTGCAAAAATTTAGAAAATTGTGTGTTCATAGTATTTATCCTCTCTTTACTGTTTTCTTCAGATTCTATACGAGACTGTCCGACCAACCGGAATATGCTGCTGGACGTCTGCATGTGGTGTGCATGATGTAGGGGGTTCCTTCCATGGCTGCCAATGGAAAGGCACATAAAGCCTCTGTCACATGGCAGGCAAAATCGCTGTTTGCGCAGGGCGTACGGCCCTGACGGATTGCATCTGCCATTTCAGAAACACCGAGACCTCTTAAGTTGCGTGTTGCCGGGACTTCAGGAGTATAGGACAGTTCCATTTCTTTCACAAGGCAGTCCAGTCCGCCGCCATAAAGTGTCTCAAGCTTTGCTTCAATATGCGGGCACGCATTCAGCTGGTCTACAATATCCCTGGCTTTGATCATCTTCACCGGACCGCCGAAGGTATTGGGGTCCGGTACACAGATCATTCCTTCTGTACCATAGATTTCTATGCAGGGCAGCGCACTGTGCCATACATCAAAGCTCATATTGATATTTCCGGCCGCACCGTTTTTTAATTTTACCAGTCCAGTATAGTGTGTCAGTATATCAACGGTTATTTTGTGCCCATCTGCGAAAGCGGTTCTCTCAGGGAAAGATGTCTTTCCATAACAGGAGATCTTTTCTATGGGTCCCAGCAGGCTTACAAGAGCAGCGAGATAGTATGGTCCCATATCCAATATTGGGCCTCCGCCTGTTTTGTAATAAAAATCAGGCTGAGGATGCCAGCAGTCATGTCCAGGCGTCATCAGGTTCGCCGTAAAACCGATGACTTCACCGATCTCACCATCATCGATGAGTCTGCGTACGGTTTGGATTCCCGGGCCCATGAAGGTATCCGGAGCATTACAGATATACAGATTTTTTTCTTTGGCCAGTTGTACGATTTCCTCTGCTTCCTGAACGGATAATGCCATGGGTTTTTCGCAATAGGCATGTTTTCCAGCTTCCAGAATCTGCTTATTGACGGAATAATGTACAGGTGGAATCGTCAGATTCACTACGATCCGAATGTCAGGATCTTTCAGAAGCTCTTCAACAGAGTATGCTTTTTTCAATCCATATTTATTTTTTGCTTCTATTGCTTTTTCCGGAAAAATATCCGCACAGGCAATGACTTCCAAATTGGAATAAAGCTTAGTCATATTTTCCAGATAAATATGACTAATATTGCCACATCCTATGATGCCTACACCTGTTTTTTGCATTTGTCGCCTCCTTGAACGGAATGTATGGGTTATTGATATATGGGATCAAGCACCGTATCAATATAATTTTTGGTGAGTAGAATTGTGGCAAGGGGATCCGGCGTGCCGTCGGATTCGATACCGATCCACCCTTTATGCTGGTATTTTTTCATAAGCCGCCAAAGCGCAGGAAAATCGACATTTCCCCCTCCAGGTTCCCAGAACCATCTTGCGCCGGTAGGATCAAATTCTGCTCCGGGTCCAAAACGTTTCTCATCAGGCGCAGCCGGACAAGTAGTATCCTTTACGTGAAAATACTGGATCCTGTCGTGGTATGTCTCATAAAATTTCAGTATGTCAACTCCCATGATAGCGACCTGTGCGGTATCAAGACAATAGTATACATACTGCGGATCGGTCATTTCCAGAAAACGCTCATGGTCGTACAAATTGACGGCGCACCAGAATTCGTTGTGGATAGAGACACAGAGTCCTTTTTCGGCGGCCATGCGCCCTACAGTGTTCATACATTCTGCGGCGTTTTTCAGACCTTCTTCCGTTAAAGGGCCGGCGCCGTAATACTGACCTGCCGGCTGAACAATAAGATTGATGCCGTCACATTCTGCAAGCGCGTCGATGGCTTTTTGTTCGAAGGCATAGATTGCCTCATGATTACGTCTATCCTCGGAGCCGACATGGTGCGAGAACATACCGGTGATTCGTTCGATACCCCGTTCTTTGGCATATTCTTTGAAATTTTTCATACTTCCAAAGGCATTGATAATGCTGGGAACACTGAAGATCATCAGCTCGATTCCCTTGAATCCGGCGCCTGCATAATAGCGAAGGATTTTATCCCAGTCCTGATAATAATAAGAAGTGTTAAAATCTCCCATGAACCATTCGTCGAAATTTGTCACTTGCTTATAGTTGATGTTCCCCCAGAGATTTGTCATATATGTATAATTGATATTTCGCATGGTAGATCTCCTTTCATTTATTCAGGCGATTCCAGAAGGTGCGCATTCTCAGGATGGCCCTGGGGACGTCGAGAGAGTAACGGGATTCCAGAATGACGGTACCGTCAAAATGATGCTGCTGAAGACGGGTATAGATACGGGAGAAGTCCACGCTGCCATAACCGACATCGTGATAACAGCGCTGCATCGGGCCGGACTGCGGATATTCCGGGGAGATACTCCGATAATTATCTGTGGTATCTACATATCTGGTATCAGAGAAGATGACGCAGGAAATCCGGTCGGTGAGAGCGTCGATCAGAGCACAGCAGTCTGCTTCGGCGATCTGAATCTGGGCGGTGTCTGGTACGAAGTATACGTTATCCCGATCCGTAAGCTCCATAAAATTTTGGATGTTGCGGCCTCTGAGCAAAGTCCAGAAATCATTCTTTACACAGGTGCGGATTCCGGTGTCGGAACTCATGCGGCCGATTTGATTTACGCAGTCGGCAGCTTCTCTGAAAAACTGCTCCAGCTTCCGGTCATCTGCTCCTGTGGCCTGAATCAGAGGGCCGATGGCCGGAGTCGGCGAAACGATCAGAAAGGTTCCGCCCAGAGTCTTCAGAGCTTCACAAACATCTTTTGCATAGTCGTAGAACAGTTGAAAAAATTCGTTCATAGAAGTGCCGTTTTCAAACATGGTATCCATCATGCTCTGGCCGGAGATCATCATGGAAGAAACGGATGAGATCCCGTGCTCTTTCAGAAAATCCCGATACTGCGGTACGCTTCCATACTGTGAGTTCAGGGCTCCGGTGCAGACCGGAGCGCCGTTACGGGCGTCATTGGGTGTGTCGGGTACCATGGAAAGTGCGATAGAATCAAAGCCGGCTGCGGCCGCCATATCGGTCACTTCATCCCAATACCACTTTGCGGCCCGCATAAATGCGCCAGGACCGCTGGTGCTGCGGTTTATCGTGTTAAAGCTGATTACGGTTTTCATATGGATCAAACCTCCTTTGCAGGTCTTAAGCTATCAGTTTTCTGTCTGGATTGCGCTGTCAAAAGCAATGTCGGAAGCGTCAAAGTTGTATTTTTTGATGTATTCGCAGGCTTCAGTCGCTCCATAGACCCGGTCCATACCGGAATCTTCCCATTCTACTGAGATGGGGCCGGAGTAATTTCCTTGATTGAGAACTCTGCAGATGGCGTCAAAATCAACGTCTCCGTGTCCCGGTGAGACAAAATTCCATCCCCGTTCCACATCTCCGAAGGTAAGATGGGAACCAAGAACACCGGTTCTTCCATTCAGATTCATCTTCACGTCTTTGGCATGTACATGATAGACCCGGTCGATAAAGTCATGCAGGAAGGTTGCCGGGTCAATTCCCTGCCACAGCAGATGGGACGGATCAAAGTTGCAACCCAGAGTCTTCCGGTAATTGAATTCCTTCAGAAGTCTTTTATAAGAATAATAGTCGAAGGCGATTTCGCCGGGATGTACTTCCAGAGCGAACCGGACGTCGTTTCGGTCAAATTCATCAAAGATCGGAGACCAAACATCGACGATTTCTTTATAGCCTGCGTCGATCATTTCCTCGCTGGTCTGCGGGAAAGAATAAAAATACTTAAAGATCGGAGAACCCATGAAGCCGGTTACGATATGGATATCCATAAGTTTCGCTGCTCTGGCGCAGTAGATCATTTCTTCTTTGGCCCATGCGCGGATCTCATCGGGTTTTCCTGCAAGATTTGATGGTGCGAATCCGTCCAGCCGGGGATCGTACAGATCACAGACACACTGACTGGGAACATGTGTTGCCAGAGCAACGGATGTAAGATGGTATTTTTTCAGGGTTTCCTTTACATAATGTATGTAGGACGGATCATTTACCGCTTTGCGGACGTCAAAGGTTCCCCATATGGCCATCTCCAGTCCCTCATATCCCATCTGTTCGGCGAGTTTGCAGACCTCTTTCAGAGAAAGATCTGCCCATTGTGCGGTGCATAGCGTGATTGGTCTTGACATTTTTTACCTCCATTTTCTTTTATTTGAAATATGATTCTTTATTGTGAAAAATGACGGACGGTCTGTTTAAAGACCGGTCTGTTTTTTCATCTACAGCTAACATAACGCAAAGAAACGAGTTTGTCAATAACATTTTTAAAATATTTAAAAAAGTAATAAAAAAATATTGACAAAAAGAAAAATAGCATGTATAGTGGTCATATCGACGAGGAGAGGACAGCAATCATCAAATGTAATAAACAATATGTACAAAATAAAAAGAGAGATTGTTAAATCTGCCCATCGAGTACAAATGCGATGCTTTAAAAAAAGAAGTCCAACAAATCTAAGGAGGAACAGGGAATGAAAAAAAGGAAAGAGAAACTGATCGCGATCGGACTGGCAGCGGTAATCGCAGCGGCAGGAACAGCCTGCGGACAGACGGAAAGCGCTCCGGCAGAACAGTCCGCATCGTCGGCAGACGATATGGAAACAGTGGCAGAGCAGCCTGCGTCAGCGGCTGAGAATACGGAAACATCCAGAAGCGTCGGAGGAAGGATCATAGGGATCAACAACTGGTATACAGGAGTGTATGCGCTGGACATTCTGGTGAACAATGCCAGCTATGCGGCAGAGACCAATGGCGATACCTGTCAGGAATATAATGATGAGGCGAATGCGGAGAAGCTGATCTCCAATCTGGAAAATATGGTTTCATCCGGAGTCGACGGGATCATGTGGATGGGAATGTTTGAAAACAGCCTGGCCGTCGGTCCGTCCATCGCCGAGAATGCAAAAATTCCGTTTGCTCTGTATGACAAGATCTCCACAAATGAGGAAGTGAAACAGAGGACCAGAGAAATGGAATATTTTGCAGGAGGAGTTACCTGCGACAATTATGAAGCCGGGGCGTCCATGGCGGAAGCAGCGATCAGTGACGGCTGTACAAAGGCGCTTCTGGCCGGCGCGGAGATCGGAGATCCCAATACAGACGCCCGTATGGCAGGATTTACGGAGACTTTTGAGAATGCGGGAGGCAAGGTGTTGTCGGTTACCCGTGTATCCAGCGGAGAAGCAAACGGTCCCCAGCAGGCATGTGACAATATGATCGCAGCCTATCCGGATGCGGACTGTATGTATGGATCCGGTCAGGACTATACACTGGCGGCTTTGAATGTCGCGGCGAAGCAGGAGGCGGGCAGTATCCGGGTATATGGCACAGATATGGGTCCGATGCTTTTGGAGTATATGGAAAGTGGAGCGCTTTCCGCCTGCTGTGGCGCCAACTGGACCAACAGTCTCTATGCGGGCATCATGCTGGAAAATGCACTGGATGGAAAGAAGATGCTGGCGGAAGACGGACTTCCGGCAATTATAGAAGATGCGAAATTCATCTCGGTTCCCGGTTCCTGTTCAGAATTGTATGAGAGATTTTTTGTTAATGAAAATCCATATGAGAAGGAGGAGATCGAAGCTTTGCTGTACAGCCATAATCCGGATGTGGAACTGGCGGATCTGGAAGAGGTGGTGCAGGCATTTTCCTTTGAAGAACGTATGGCGGCGAAGCTGAGGGCAGGAAAAGTAACGGAAGAGGAATTGAAAGAAGCAGGCGTGGACGTCAGCGCTTATATGGAGTGACGGAATTTTAAAGGAGAGTGAAAATGAAGAAAAGGACAGGTATGGACTGGTATTCGCCGGAATCCAATATGAAAAGGATTGTGGATGCGTGTATATTTCCAGTGGGACTTGCGGTTATATATGTTATTTTTGATCTGATCCTGGGCGGTAGTGTACTGCTGAATCTAAATGCATTTTTGACTCTGATCTCGCATACGACGATTCAGGCGTTTATCGGATGGGGACTGGTGTTTATTTTTTCAGGCGGACCTGATTTTTCCATTGCAGGCGCTTTTGTGATTGCGGCAAATGTGGCGGCGGCCTCTGTTGTAGAATGGGGGATGGGCTATATTGGAATTTTCTTTTTCTCAATTGCGGTAACAGTTATTCTGCAGCTTGTCTCTACGTTTGTGAGGCTGAAATGCAAACTGCCCACGTGGGTCAGCGGGTTGGGTATGCTGATGATCTATGAAGCGGCAGGCTCTGTCTATACTTCTTCCAGATCGGCCAGAGGCCTTACCAATATCACTCTGGGTGCGGACCAGTGCCGCGCCTTGGGCACCCATCCGATTCCGCTGCTTTTCCTGATTGCAGGAGCGGTGATCATGTATCTGGTTTTCTCCAGAACGAAGATAGGGATCGATTACCGTGCGGTGTCCAGCAATGCGCGGGTGGCAGGCTATATGGGAATATCGAGAAATCGGACGGAGTATATTGCGGCGGCAGTGGGGGCTGTATCTGTAGGGATTGCCGTGGCGCTGACGATCAGTTCCAATGCCAAAGTGGATACCTATACCGGTCTGGGAAGCGTGGCGGTGATCGGAAAGGCACTGGCCACCTGGCTGCTGGCGGGAGCCATGGAAAAGCGGCTGAGCAAGCCGGTCTGTATTTTGCTGGGAGCGTTTTTCACCGCATTTTTGTTTAATGTAATGACACGAATGGATATTCCGTCCGGGACCTGGCAGGATGTCGCCAATGCGGTCTTTATTCTGGTATTTGGTATGTTGTCCTTTGCCGGTACGAAGGAGGTCGTGAAATAATGGGAGAATGTATACTGAAGGTCAGCGGTTTATGCAAGACATTTGGGATCACGAAGGCAAATGACGATGTTTCTCTGAAACTGGAGCCGGGGAAGGTACATGCTTTGGCAGGGGAGAATGGTTCCGGAAAATCTACGCTGATCTCCCAGATCGTGGGAATTCAGACACCGGATTCCGGTGAAATGGAACTGGCCGGGAAACCGTATACGCCCGTGTCTCCTATTGACGCCAGGGAGCAGGGGATCGGCTTTGTGGTGCAGGAGCTGGGACTGATCGATGATTTTGACGCGGCAATGAATATGTTTGTGGGAAATGTGGGTCCTTTTACTTCCAGAGGCATGATTTCCATAAAAAAGATGCGGGAGGCGGCCAGACGGGAACTGCAGAGATGGAATTTTAAAGAGGTTCCGATGCATACAAAAGCGGTGAATCTTTCGATCGAAAAACGTAAGATCATCGAAATTACAAAAGCACTGTCCACCAACCCGAAGATTCTGATTTTGGATGAGACAACGCAGGCGCTTTCTCATGATACAAAAAACCGTCTGTATGAGATCATTGAGGAGATGAAAAAGGAAGGGACAGCTGTCCTGATGGTCACGCATGATCTGGATGAAATGTGCGAACTGGCAGATCAGATCACGGTTTTGCGGGACGGAAAGAGCATTGTGACGCTGGAGAAGCCTGAGATCAGTGTGGACCGGGTACGCCAGCTCATGGTGGGACGTGCGATCGAAGGAAATTACTATCGGACAGACTGGGAGTGTATTTACGATGATGAAGTCCTTCTCCGGGCGGAACATATCAGCGATGGACCGTTTTATCAGGACGTATCTTTTGAACTGCACAAAGGCGAGATCCTGGGCTTCTGCGGATTAAGCGATGCTGGGATTCATGAGATCGGGAAAGCGGTATTTGCGCTGCAGCCACCCAGACAGGGGAAGGTGATCGTAAACCGCAGCGGCCGAGTATTGAGACAGCCGTTGGACGCTACCAGAAATAAGATCGCTTATGTTCCGAAGGATCGGGACAGCGAGGCGCTTCTGATGGAGGCTTCCATCAGGGACAATATTTATATGCCATCTCTTCAGGAGATCGAGGGAAAAGGATTTTTCATCAGTCCGTCCAAATGTACGGCACTTGCTGAGGAAGCAAGGCAGAAGCTGAATATCAAATGTACCAATGTCAAACAGATCGTCAGTGCACTTAGCGGGGGCAACAAACAGAAGGTAAATCTTGGACGTTGGCTGGTGAAAGATCTGGATATCCTTGTGCTGGACTGTCCGACGCGCGGTGTGGATGTGGGGGTAAAGGCGTATATCTACCAGTTGATGAAAGAAATGAAACAGAAAGGGCTTTCCATGATCCTGATTTCGGATGAGCTGACAGAGGTACTGGGTATGTCCGATCGTATTGCGGTCATGAAAGAAGGAAAACTGGTAACGGTCATGAAGCGTTCGGAGCATCCGACAGAAAGTAAAGTAGTGGAGGTGATGATCTGATGAAACAGAGAAGACTTTCTTTGATCAATATGCTTCCGGCATATACGTTGTGCCTGGTCGTATTGTTTTTTTCGGTATTGAGCCGCGGTAAAATTCTTGCGCCGAATAATCTGAGCTCGGTTATCGATCAGTCGCTGACGGTTATGGTAGGCGGGATGGGAATGATCTTCGTCCTCTGCCATGGTGGGATCGACCTGGCCATTGGCTCTCTGGCTTGCCTCGCTTCCTTTATGGCGGCAATCTATGCGATGCCCTATGGGATCGTTCCGGTATTTCTGGCGGCGATTCTGACAGGAGTCGCCAGCGGCGGAATTACGGGGATCATCGCCGCCAGATTTAAAGTGCCTTCTTTTATGGTAACCGTCGCCCTTCAGACGGGACTCAGGGGGATCGCGAATTATCTCTCGACCACCAGCGGTATTCTGCTGATCTCACCGGAGCTTCAGACTTTTGACAAAATACAGGTGAAGGTTCCTTTTGTTATCGGGCTGATGGTGCTGATGTGGTATGTTTTTGAATACACGAGACTTGGCAAATATTCAAAGGCAATCGGTGAAAATGAATTATGCAGCAAAATATCAGGAGTCAACGTGACCAGAGTCAAGATCTGCGACTTTGTGATCTGCGGCGCTATAGCAGGGATTGCCGGAGTTCTGATGATGACGCGTACGGGAGGAGCCAGCAATATGCTGGGGAAAGGCTTTGAACTCCGGGTGATCATGGCTCTGTTTTTGGGAAGCGTTCCGGTGGTGGGAGGCATGGACTCAAAAATGTTCAAGGTAATAATCGGCGCTCTGACAGTGATCGTTCTTGAAAACGGACTGTCGGTGTCAGGCATCAGCGGCGGCTTGTATCAGTTGATCGAGGGCGTCATGATGATCCTGATGTGCGTGCTGACAGCTTATGCGAAGAAAAAAGCATTTCTTCGGGACGAAAAGGAGATGCTTAAGCTGGATGAGATACGGTCGGAAAACTGAAAAGCGGCCGGGAAACAGGGAAAGGAGAAAAAAATGAGAAACAGACTGCGTTATGGTATGGTAGGGGGCGGAAAAGGAGCTTTTATCGGAGCGGTGCACCGAAGAGCGATTGCATTGGAAGAGACAGCGGAGCTGACGGCAGGCTGCTTCAGTTCGCGGGAAGAAGTCAACAAAGAGACCGGCAGGTTTTACGGCGTGGCAGAAGACCGGATCTACAGCAGCTATGCGGAGATGGCGCAGAAAGAGGCGGCCAGAGAAGACGGTATCGATTTTGTCAGCATTGTGACTCCGAATCATACGCATTATGAGGTGGCAAAAGCATTTCTGGAGGCCGGCATTCATGTGGCATGTGAGAAACCGTTATGCTTTACCATAGAACAGGGCCTGGAGCTTGAGAAACTGGCAGAGAAAAATGGTCTGCTCTTTGCAGTGACTTATACATATACAGGCTACAGTATGGTAAAACTGGCCAGAGAATTGATAGAAAAGGGAGAGATCGGGGAGATCGTCAACGTAAATGCAGAGTATCTGCAGGAATGGCTGATTGATGAGATCGGCGGCGGAGCTCAGACGACAACCAAGCTGTCTGTATGGAGGACGGACCCGGAGAAGTCGGGCATTTCCAACTGTGTGGGAGACATCGGAACTCATATTGAAGATACGGTTGCCTATATGACCGGCATGCATCCCCGAAGGGTTGCTGCGGTCCTTGACAATTACGGCATGGAGCTGGAGCTGAATGCCAATATTCTGGTGGAATATGAAAACGGCGCCCATGGCGTATACAGTTGTTCCCAGGTATGTGCAGGGCATTTAAACGGTCTTGTGATCCGTATTTTCGGAAGCAAAGGTGCAATCGAATGGGTACAGGAGGCACCGGATCGGCTGTTGGTGACAAAGAAAGGAGAGGCGCAACAGATCTACTGCCGAGGAACCGGGTATGTGTCTGGGAGAGCCAGCGAGACAAATCATATTCCGTCCGGACATCCGGAGGGTCTGACTTATGCGTTTGCCAATATTTACCACAGCTTTATGAGTGCGGTGTGCAAAACGATTAATGGGGAAGCGCTGGAGAAGGAAGATCGGGACTATCCGAATATTCATGACGGGATACAGGGCGTACGCTTTGTAAAGGCAGTGATTGACAGCGGCAGTATGGATTCCTCCTGGACAGAAGTGTGATCGCAAACCGGTTTGCTCAGACAGGAATAAGAAGGAGGATAAATGGATGAGCTTTGAATTTTCAGTAAAAAGTAATCTTATTTTTGGATGCGGTTCTGCGGATAAGCTGCCGGAGTTGATACAGGGATACGGTCTGAAAAAAGTCATGTTGATTTACGATCTTGGAGTAAAAGCCGCTGGGATTTCGGAAAAAATCATGGAGCAGGTGGAAAAGTCACAGGCAGCTTATGTGATCTTTGATGAGGTGATCTCTAATCCTACGAATGAAATCGTAGAAAAAGCGACTGCGGCTGCAAAGACGGCGGGAGTGGATGGTTTTATAGCAACAGGGGGAGGCAGCAGCATCGATCTGGCTAAAGCAGTAAATGTTCTGATGACGAATCCGGGAACGATCGGCGATTATGCTGGGATCAATATGGTGAAAAAATCATGCCTTCCGCTGATTGCGATTCCGACGACAGCCGGTACTTCCAGCGAGATTACAAATGTCTGTGCCCTGATTGATACAGAGAAGGTTCGGAAATATGTGGTGATCGACGCGAATCTGACGCCGTCGTCGGTAATTGCTGATCCTGAGTTTACCAGAACCATGCCGGCCGGAGTGACGGCGGCAACCGGCATGGATGCGATTACACATGCAATCGAAAGCTATGTTTCCAACATGGCAAGTCCCCTGACAGAATATCATGCGCTGAAGGGATTAGAGATCTTATACAAAAATCTTCCGGCGGCAGTAAAGGATGGGAATGACATGAAAGCGCGGGAACAGATGATGCTGGGATGTATCATTACCGGTTTTAGTTTTTCCAATGCGAATCTTGGTCTGGTCCATGGAATTGCTCATACGCTGAGCGCTCATTTTGGGCTGGCACACGGCATGGCAAATGCAGCGGTCCTGCCTTATGTTGTAGAGTACAACGCGGAAAGTTGTCCGAAGAAAACAGCAAAGCTGGCGGAAGCGATTGGTCTGACGCCGTGCGGCGATCCGGATAAAGATAAGAAACAGTTTTCGGAAGCACTTCGGAAGCTTACTAGAATCGTCGGAATTCAGACTTTGTCAGAGCAGGGAATTCAGGAGAAGGATCTGGAAATGTTGGCAAAGGATGTGATGGAAGAACCGGTTCTTGCTTTTAATCCGCGTCAGGAGATCACCGAAGAAGACGTACTGGCGATTCTGAGAAAGGCATTTTGATGATGGAACAAAAAAGAAGAAAGATTCTGACAGCGGTTGCCGGCATTTCTTTTATCCAGGGCCTGCAATACTGCGTAGCGCCGGTTTTGGAACAGATCCGGCAGCACTTTCCGGATACTGCTGTGAGTCTGGTCCAGATGCTGATCACAGCTCCGGCGCTGCTGGCCATGGCTGTGGCTGTCATTTCCGGATGGCTGGTCGTAAAAGTAAGTAAGAAAAAGATGCTGGTGGTTGCCGGTTTTTTGGCAGGGGTTTTGGGATTTGTCCCGTTGCTGGCGGATGATTTCCGGTTGTTGCTGCTCTCCCGTACACTGTATGGGATTCCGTTGGGGCTGGCGACCGCGCTGAATACGGCTGTGGTAGCAGATTTTTTTGAAGGAGATGAAAGAGTATCTGCGATGGGATTTCAGGCGGCCAGCGTGGGAGCCGGTATGGTCGTCGTGACCACGGTCGGAGGCATGCTGGGCGCAGGCGATTTCACGCATGCTTATTTTATCAATGTGATCGGTTTTATTTCCATGATTCTGATTGCCGTGTGTCTTCCGGATACCGGAAGTGTGCAGACGGGAGGAACAGAAAAAATCACTTTGAATAAAAAAGTCTTTCAGGTGTCAGCCTTTGGTTTTCTGGAGTTTTTCTTTCTGATCACGTTTACGACGAATATCGCCATGCATATATCCGGCGGGCTGGCTGGAAACAGTCAGGTATCCGGGATACTTACTGGTATTTTTTCAGGCGCTCAGATTCTGATCGGACTGGTTCTTGCATATCTTACCAAAAAGACCGGAAAATATACTCTGCCGACGGCCATGCTGAGCTTCTGCGCAGGAGGGATCTTAATGATTCTCTTTCCGGAGAATCTGGCGATGCTGATAGCAGGCGCTGTCTTCTGCGGTTTTTCTCAGGGGGTTTTTATACCGACTGCCATGGTGGAGGTGGCGGATTCGGTCAGACCGGCTGCGGCGGCCATGGGTTCCGCATGCTTTACCTGCGCCATGTGTATGGGACAGCTTGCCTCGCCGGTCATATTGAATAAAGCGGCAGAATTGCTGTTGCATGAGGTAAATACGAAGAATGTCTATATCATTGCCACTGCAGGGATGGCCGCCGCTGCTGCCGGGGCGGTTCTGTGGAAGAGAGAAAATAAAGATAAGAAAAGTATGAATAAATGAGGTGAGAGGATCATGAAAAGAAAACTGGCATTATGCACGCCGATTCCGGAAGCGCAGATGGAGCAGATTCGAAATATGTGTGAGATCACGATCTGCGGAGAGTTAAAGCATGGCAAGGGAAATGTTACAGAAGAGATGACCCGTGCGGAGTGCATGGGGCATGAACTGATCGTGCTGGGAGACGAATATGCAGGAACGGAGACGATCAAAGCCTGGACAGAGGCTGGCATGAAGTTCATGGGAGTTGCAAAAGGCACGCCCGCTACCGTAGATTGCGATGCGGTTGCTGCGGCTGGTCTGGAGCTTTCGTACACTCCGGGAAGGAATCGCGTGGCTGTAGCGGAATTCAACATGGGGCTGATGATAGCGGTGGCAAGGAATCTGACCCTTGGAGCGGCAGGATTGAAAAACGGAGAACATGTGGGGTCTGAAAAGGAGGACATCTATGATGTTCCGGACGTGAAAAACGTTACCTTTGGTCCGCTGGATGCAAACCATCCGTTTATGGATTATGGGATTGGATTTGAATTATATGGAAAGAAGCTTGGGATCGCGGGCTACGGCGCAATCGGAAAGGAAGTGGCCGTGCGTGCGAAGGCTTTTGGGATGGATGTGCTGGTATATGACCCGTATATATCGGCGGACAGGGTCGAAGCGGACGGAGTGAAAGCGGTTGATTTGGATATCATGCTGAGTACGAGCGACATCATCAGTATTCATTTGCCGGTTCTGCCTTCTACAAGGGGGATGGTAAATAAAGACTGGTTTTCGAAAATGAAATCTACAGCTTTTGTGGTGAATACTGCAAGAGCTGCAGTCATCGATCAGAAGGATTTTATAGAAGCGTTGGAGAAGAAGCAGATCGCAGGAGCAGCCGTGGACGTATATTGGGAGGAGCCAGTTCCGGCGAACCATCCGCTGCTTAAGATGAGAAACGTAGTATGTACGCCTCATATGGCAGGACTTACCAGTGATGTGGATCACTGGTCTGGAAAGATGATGGGAGATGAGATTCTGTCTTATCTCAGCGGCGAACCGGGAAAATACATCTGGAAGAGCAGAAATTAGCAGAAAGGAGAAGAATTATGGGAGCAGGATGTTGTAAAGGAAGAGAGAAATATCCGCATCTTTTTGAACCGATCCGTATCGGGAATATCCGCCTGAAGAACCGGATCATCGCAGCGCCAACCAGTCCAAGTATGATCACGACAGAGGGACATTTTACTCCGGAAATGATCGCTTATCTGGAGGAAAAGGCAAAAGGCGGCGCCAGTGTGGTGACTTATGGGGAAGCGATTGTACATTCCGCTACGGGAAAGTCTCATAACAAACAGCTGCAATTGGATTCCTTCGGGGTAAGACAGGGGTTGGCACAGGCGGTTAAGGCGATACATCATGCAGGAGCATATGCGAATATTCAGCTTTCTCATGGAGGAATGTACGGTGGACTGATAAGTGTCGGAGGCGATCAGGACAGGCCGGATACTGCATACGGTCCAAGCCGTCTCCATATGCCGGATGGTGAAGTGGAGGAGATGTCCAGAGAGATGATTTTGGAGATTATAGGGTCTTACAAAAAGGCGGCCAGACTGTGCAGAGACTGTGGGTTTGACATGGTTCAGGTACACGCTGCGCATGGGTGGCTGTTTTCTCAGTTTCTTTCGCCCATGTTAAACAAACGCACCGATGAATTTGGCGGATCTTTGGAAAATCGTGCGAGATTTCTCCTGATGGCACTGGATGCGGTGAGAGAGGGAGTCGGCGCAGCATTTCCTATAGAAATCCGTATATCCGGGGATGATCTGACAGAAAACGGACTGAATTTGGATGAATGTATCAAAGTTGCCAGAATGGTGGAATCGAAAGTTGATCTTTATAATGTATCCTGTGGGAATCATGAAGATCCAAAGCTGTTCTGCCGAACCCATCCTTCCGCATTTTTTCCGAGGGGAGTGAATGTATACCTGGCGGCAGAGATGAAAAAGTATGTGAAAAAGCCGGTAGCCTGTGTAGGCTCTTTAAACGATCCGGCACAGATGGAACAGATTCTCTTAGACGGACAGGCAGATCTGGTCGAGATCGGGCGGGCATTGCTTGCGGACCCGTATCTGCCGGAGAAAGCATTCCGAGGCGAGACAGATGATATCACACCATGTCTGAGGTGCTACGAATGCTTTGGCGAAACTGTGAAAAGCGAGACTGTTAAATGTACAGTGAATCCGACCATGGGGCAGCAGCTTTCTGAAAGATATACAAAAGAGGCGCCGGCATACAGGAAAAAGATTCTGATCGCGGGAGGCGGACCGGCGGGAATGGAAGCGGCGATTACGGCGGCTTTCAGAGGCCATGAAGTCACGTTGGTAGAAAAAAGCGGAAAGCTGGGCGGAAATCTTCATCCTGCCGGTATGCCTTATTTTAAAGAGGATATCAGAAAATTTTGTCAGGTTCTGACAAAGCGTGTGGAGAGATCAGGCGTGAAAGTTCTGCTGGATACAGAAGTAACACCGGAATATGTGAAAGCTTTCGCGCCGGATGTGCTGATTGCGGCGATTGGGTCCAGAGAATTTCGGCCTCCAATCAAAGGGATGGAACTTCCCAATGTGATTATGGCGATTGACGCGGAGCTTCATCCGGAAAAGCTGGGGAGAAAAGTTGCGATCATGGGCGGAGGTCTTGTGGGGAGTGAAGCGGCAGTCTCTTTTGCGCGGGAAGGAAAAGAGGTTGCGATCATTGAGATGAAGGACGCGATCGCAGAAGAGGTAAATTCCTTTTATCGGGGAGGGCTTATGCCGGAAGTGGAGAAGGTAGCCGCCTGCTATGTACATACGAGGGTCCGGGAAATTACGCCGGAAGGAGTCCTCTGCGAGCGCGGCGGCGAAGAATTTATGATAGAAGCGGATATGGTGGTATGTGCGCTCGGCTTCCGGGCTCCGTATGATAAAGTAGACGAGCTCTGCAGCATAGTAGATGAATCCTATATTATTGGCGACTGCAGTAAGGTTGGTCAGATCTGTCAGGCTGTGGAGCAGGGCTACTATACAGCGATGAGGCTGTAGGAAGGATTGCACGGGCAAGTTTGTATTTAAAGGAAGGAATCGAATCATGAGGTATGAAAAGATCAGAATACAGGTATTGGATGCAATTTTGGAGGCCGTGGATCAGGGACTGATCCACGGAACTTCGGGGAATATCGCGCTGCGGGATGAAGAAGAGGATGTGGCTGCGATCACACCCAGCGGAATCTCCTATCGAAATATGAAGCCGGAAGAGATCGCCATTGTTGACCTGAACGGGAAGTGGCTGGAGGGCCCCTTTAAACCATCCTCCGAAGTGCCAATGCATACAGCGGTTATGCGGGCAAGACCTGATGTCAGGGCAACCGTACATACGCACAGTATGTTTGCCACGATTATGGCTATGGGAGAGAAAACAGAGTTAAAACCTGTCACACCTCCGCAATGCGAATTTACACCGGTTGGTATTGTTCCTTTCACAATGCCTGGGAGCAATGATGTGGCGGACCGGGTGGTGGAGACTCTGGGAGATTTTAAAAAAGCATGTCTCATCAAAAATCATGGAATGTTTACCTGCGGCCGGGATATGAAGGCTGCCATGCATGCGACGGTTTATGTGGAAGAGATGGCAAAAACGGTCTATTATGCCAAACTTCTTGGAGTGTATGAACCGATGCCGGAAGAAGCCGAGCGGAAGATGAAGGAACTGATTGCTGCGGATCAGGCAGTGTAACGGGTATGATGCTATGAACAAAGAGAGAAATTATCTGCTGGGAATGGACTGCGGAACGACGAATATAAAAGCGGTCATTTTGTCGGAAGATGGAGCGGTGATTGCAAAGGCCGGACGGACAAGCAGTACGATCATTCCTTTTAGCGGCGGACAGGAGCAGAATGCGGACAACTGGTGGGAGGACGCGGTCGATGTCTTCCAGGAACTGTCAAAAAAGGCCGGACAAGATGTGATCGGGAAGATCCGGGGACTGTCCATCAGTTCTCATACTGTGAGCATGCTGCCGGTAGATCGGTCAGGGCGTCCGCTGAGGAATGCGATTCTTTATAGTGACATTCGTTCTTCCGGGGAATTGGAAGAGATCGTACAGAAGGTTGGAAGGAAAAGATTTGTATCAATTGTTGGCGGCCAGCCTTCCGTGGCGTTTCTTCCCAATAAAATATTGTGGTTTAAGAGACATGAACCGGAGCTATTTGCAAGAACTTCCTGTTTTCTGCAGGCGAGCTCCTATCTGAATTATAAGCTGACGGGCGTGCTTTCTTCAGATACGGATCAGGCGACAAGAACTCAGTGTCTGGACATTTCCAGCGGAAAGTGGTCTGCCGAGATTGGAAATGCGGTCGGCGTGGATCTGGAAAAAATGCTTCCGCCGCTGTTTAAGGTAGATGATGTGATTGGAAATATTACAGAAGAGGCGGCAGCTGTCACCGGACTGAAAGCAGGAATTCCGGTGATCGCCGGCTGCAGCGACGCCATGGCATCTATGTATGCTACAGGCATGAGCAGATTGGGAGAGGCAGGAGAATCTTGCGGGACATCCTCTCTGCTTTTTGCAGGAAGCCTGAAGAAAAGTCTTCCGGATGCTCCGGTGGTGACAAGACCCTGTACGATAGAGGGAATACCGTGGATCTTTGACGCACCAATCACTGCGACAGGAGCAGCACTGGAGTGGTTTATCTCCAGATTTGCTCTGGAAGAATGTGAGAAAGCAAAGGCGGCGGGAAAAGATATTTATTCCTGTTTGAATGAATTGGCACTGGAGGCGGAGCCAGGATGCGGGGGATTGTATTTCTTCCCATATCTTTCAGGGGAACGGGCTCCATTGTGGAATGATCATGCAAGAGGGATGTTCATAGGATTGCATATGAATATGAAACGCTGCGATTTGATCCGGTCCGTATTTGAGGGAACTTCTTATGCGCTAAGACACGTGATAGAAACGGTACGAGCTTCCGGAGCGAGAGTGGAATCGTTGCGTATATGTGGGGGTGGGGCGAAAAGCGCTGCATGGAACCAGATGAAAGCGTCGGTACTGAATCTGCCGGTATATGTACTGGATGGGGATTCCGGAGATGTACCGGTGGGAGATGCGCTGCTCGCAGGGCACAGCATTGGGATTTTTGAGGATCTGACAAAAGCTGCCATGAAAACGGTCCGAATAAAAGAGACGATCCAGCCGAATCAGGAATGGGTAAAGAGGTATGAGAAGCTTTATCCATACTATGTCACTATGTATCGACATCTGGATGAGGATCTACAGGGAGTGAAGAGGACGCTGGCTGACTTGTGAACAACATCTTACAGGTCTGTCCGAGGGGAGCCAGGGTATACTGTTGATCGTCAACGTCAACGGCATTTCCACCGAAAAAACCAGTAAGAACCGAGGAAGCGGTACGGTGACAGAAAAACATCGCCGTGCCGCTTTTGTCTCTCAGGGGGACATCTCTCCGGCAAAAGAAAACAAGTTTACCTGTTGAAAGTTTATAGGGAATCACTCCCTTTTAGTCTATTCATTTTGCATGGTCGACATTGCGAACCGACTGTCATTTTCTTCACAAAGTCATTTTATCCAGCAGTTCCGGGAATATGTGGGGATGACGCCGAAGAAGTACCGGGATTTAAATCATATGATTCAGTGGGATATTGTGACGGAGACGAAGGAGGATAAGTCCGGAAACGAGGGAGTGCCGTAAAACGCAGCGCTCCCTCATTTGATTGGGAAAAAATGATCTAACAAATCAAAGAATCAGGCAGATTTCATTCTCATCCTCAAGGAGATCGGCAGGGATATGATTGTAGTCCAGCTCTCTGCCATTCAGGATGAGCCTTTCGCATCCGCATTCTTTTCTGTCCGGATTCTCGATTACGATGTGAAGGTATTTTCCCCGGAAATCCTTTCGGATCTCAGGTCGGGGCGAAGGCCAGGGATGCCTTCCACACAACCTGCCATTATGGTAGAGGCCGTTCCGGTCAGCCAGTGGACGTGGGAACGCCCAAGATGGATGCTTGCCCGTTCTTCTGTGAACTGGCCGTAACAATAAGGCTCCAGACGGCGGATTTCCGCGCAGTCGTTCCAAACTCCCGGCCTGGGGCATAGATTTTATTTTGAAGAAGAACTGGGACGGCGAGGACGGCGTCTGGGGAGTTACCAATCCGCCGCAGGAATATAACTGGGGAGACTCCTGTGTACATGCATGCACTGGCACTGATAATCCGGAGCAGGTAAAAGACATTATCCTTGCGGTTACAGGGAACCAGGAGAATCTGCTGAAGATCTCCAAAGAATATCTGGATTATACGAATACAAAGAGCAGCATGCAGAAAGTGGCAGAGGACAGAATGATATGCGGATGCTTCAGGAACTGGATCCGGAGGCGGCGCTGGAGGGAAAATCAAAATGTCGGAATGCAGCGATTTCGGAGGCGTTTCACTACATGAAACTCATTGAGGCCTGGGGAATCGGGCCGGGAAGAATACGGAACAGCTGCAGGGAGTATGGACTGAAAGAACCGGTCATTGATGAATTTGGTGATGGATTCCGAGCTGTTTTCTTTCGAAAAAAATTGAAGAGAATGTTGGATATTACAGAGGGACGTGATTAAAAAAGCCGGGAACGCAAGAAACACGATCTATCAGGCAGGCGGGAATTTTCCGCAGGGGGAGTGATGGATAAAGGCCATGCATTCTGTGGGAACTATCACAAAATAAAAATTTGACAAAATCTGATTCCGATGCTAAGATGACAACATCATATAAGTCTGTCCAAGGGGAATCAGGTGCGAAGCCTGAGCGATGCGGTCACTGTAAGCAGAGCATACGATGTCTTCTGCGAGCCAGGTTGCCAAAGACAGGCGGAATGAAGCTTCCTTGCAGGGCCATGCATTCCACACAAGCGCAACAGGTGCAGGTCTGACGTAAGGCAGGCCTGCTTCTTTTATGTGCAGGTGCGAGTGAAGGAATCTGCTGCCTGGCAGCATGCACCCCGAGCGGTGCGTATGGGAAGCTGGTCTTTACCTGCCTGTTTGGGTAAAGAATCGGAAGATTCTGCGGGGGGACCGGTGAGAAAACGTGTAACTGATTAACCGGATGGAGAGGACGAAAATGAACAAGGATAAGAAAGCAATTTTAATTACTGCAGCGCTTCTTTTAGTGCTTTGCCTTGGGGCAGTATTGGGATACCAGAAGTTTGCCCCCAGGGGTGTGGCGGGAGAAAAGGAGATCACGGTAAAGGTAGTTCATGCCGACGCCGGTGAAAAGGAATTCACTTACCAGACGGATGAGGAGTTTTTAGGAGCGGTGTTGGAAGCGGAGGGTCTGGCAGAAGGCGAAGAAGGACCTTACGGTCTTTACATTATTTCTGTGGACGGCGAGACCGCGGAAGAATCCAGGCAGCAGTGGTGGTGTCTGACAAAAGGCGGCGAGACCGTGAACACTTCCGCCACACAGACGCCGATTGCAGATGGAGATGCGTTTGAGCTGACGCTCACCGAGGGGTATTGAGAGAGACATGCGGATGAATACAAAAATGCTGGTAATATCGTCCATGCTGACGGCACTCCTGTTCGCCGGTCAGGTGGGGATGCAGTTTCTGCCGAATATTGAGATCGTTACGCTTTTGATCATATTGTATACGCGGACCTTTGGAAAACGGGTATTTGCCGTCATCTATGCTTTTGTCATGCTGGAAGGCCTTTTTTACGGATTTGGCATCTGGTGGGTCAGTTATCTGTATATATGGAGTATTTTCGCTCTGGTCGTGCTGCTGATCAGAAGCGATTCTGTCATTTTGTGGAGCATGATCTCCGGGATCTTCGGACTGTGCTTTGGTTTTCTGTGTGCAATCCCTTATTTTGTAACAGGCGGTCCGGGAGCGGGGGTGGCGTACTGGGGAGCCGGGCTTTACTTTGACCTGCTTCACTGTGCCGGAAATGTGCTGCTTTGTGCAGCCTTGTACCGTCCCCTTTACCGGGTGTTTTCGCTGCTGATGGCTGAGACGCAAAAGACCGTGAGCTGCTGACTGCGGCAGGGTATCGATGATCACCGTCAGATAAGAAAAGGCGCTTTCACAAATAATTACAACAGAAACATCATTTTCAGGTCCGGAGGTACGAGTATGAAAGATACAGGATACAGGGAAAGCCAGGCGGCGGATATGCTTTCCGGTCTCCCGTTCTGGGAGCATCTGGAATATGCGCAGAAAAGGTACGCAGAAGATCATGCCGTGTTCCGGCACTATGGAAAGGGCAGCATGATCTACAGCAGCGGGAGCCTCTGTCTGGGCATGGCATGCGTGCAGAAGGGCAGCGTCCGGGTATACCTGCTCTCGGAAGAGGGGCGGGAGATCACGCTGTTCCGCCTGGAAAAGGGAGATCCCTGCGTGTTGTCCGCCGCCTGCGTCATCAGCCAGATTACCTTTGACACCTATATGGAAGCGGAGCAGGACTGTGATCTTCTGGTCATTCCCGCGGCGGCATTCCGGCAGCTGACGGAGGAAAATATCCATGTGAAATGTTTTGTGTATGAACTGATGACAGAACGTTTTTCCAGCGTGATGTGGACGATGCAGCAGATTCTTTTTGCGGGGCTGGACCGCCGTCTTGCAGGGTTTCTGGTTCAGGAATACGACAGGACCAAAGACCCCAGGATCAGGATCACGCAGGAACAGATCGCCAGGCAGATCAATTCCGCCCGTGAAGCTGTGGCGAGAATGCTGCGGCGCTTTATGACGGAACATCTGGTGGAGGTGAGCCGCGGCGTGATTACGCTTCTGGATATAGACGGGCTCAGGCAGATTTGACGCAGGACGGCACAATATTTCGAACAATGTGACCCGGTCACAGTCAGCGCCTCCGGCTTCTGGTAAAATGGGATCATGATACAGCAGGAATCAGTTTTCAGGAGGTAGCGTCAAATGAAGATCACATTAAATCCGGATGCGGAGATTGTAAAGGTGGTAAAGGAAGGCCTGCGCAGAACCGGCGGCTACTGTCCCTGCCGGACGGAGAAAAAAGAAGATTATAAATGTATGTGCCGGGAATTCCGGGAGCAGATCGAGGACCCGGGATTTGAAGGTTACTGTCACTGCATGCTTTATTACAAGGCAAAGGAGGAAGTATAACGATGGCTGAGCTGAAAATCACAAAGAGCAATTTTGAATCAGAGGTGCTCCGGTCCGAAGTGCCGGTGCTTTTGGATTTCTGGGCGACCTGGTGTCCGCCCTGCAGGATGCTTTCCCCTGTTATCGAGGAGATTGCAGGGGAGTACGAAGGCAGGGCAAAGGTCGGAAAAGTCAATGTGGATGAAGAGCCGGAGCTGGCCGCCATGTTCAGGGTGGAAAATATTCCCACCATGGTTGTCATGAAAGAAGGAAAAGTGGCGGAACTGGCAGTCGGTTACCGTCCGAAGGAACAGATTACAGATATGCTGAAAAGAGCGTGACCGGTGAAAACGGCCACGCTCTTTTCATGGTCGGAAAATAAATAAATCCTTTCATAATTTTATTGCGTTTTCTGCCGGATTTATTATATGATATATCTTGTGATTATATATTGCCGGAAAACAGGATAAACGGTACACAGGACAAGACTCTATAAGGGCAAGAATTTCGTGCCGTTTATATAGAAAGAAGGAAAAATTTTCAGGATTTACAGTCATTAACCAAAACAGGAGGCTTACATGTTTCAGAAAATTCAGAATCGTTTCAGAAAAAGACCAAATCTGTATATTGCCGCAGGTTCGCTGCTGGCGGGGACCGCAGTGATGTTTCCCGGCGCATGGCTTGTTGTATACGGTGGAAAGGACGGGGCGGATCTGTCTTCTGCCCTTCTGGTCGGAATTCTGATCGGCGCATTTCTGTTTTATCCGGCTGCGCTTACTTTCTGGAATCTGTGGCAGCTGTGCCGGCTGCGTTATCAGATGGAGGCGCTTAATACGGCAAGGATTACGGATGCCGTTACGATTCTCTGGGGTGCGGTCTGCGTCGCCTGCTATCTGATGATTTCGGATGTCCGTATGGAAGACTGGACGGAGACGCTGGTCAATTCCCAGGTTCATACCCCCATTGCCACATGGACGATTCCCACGGTTGCCGCCATCGGGACCGTGGCATTTGTGGGTTACCTGATTCTGCGTTTGATTCCGATCAGGAAGCTGCCGCCGCTTTTCAGTGTTCTCGCCATGTCCGCCATGTATCTGGGGATCGGGCTTTGCGTTCTGTTCACTGTTCAGCTGGCAGGGGGTGAGTTTCTGCTGGCGGTCTATCCTTTCAATCTGCTTCTGGTATTCGGAAAGACTGTGCGGCAGGTATGCATGCAGCAGGAGCGGGCCCGCCGTTTTTCCGGACTTGCATTTCTGCTCATGTGGCCGCTGCTGGGTGTGCTGACCGCGATCCTGATCCTGTTCGGTCAGAAGCCGGACAGCCTGATTCAGGCGTGGACGCAGACCAGCGACTGGACGCTGTCGCTTCAGAAGGCGCCGCCCAATGTACTTTATGATGAGCATTACCTGTGTACGGTGGCCGCAGGAGGACACCCGAAGGTGGTCAGGCCCCTTCGGACGGGAGTGCGCCATGGGCATCGGATCGTGGTGAACCGGCAGCTTCTGGTGGCTAACGCATTCGAGGATCTGCTGGCAGAGCGGCTTCCCGGGGTCCACAGACAGCTGCGTCATTTCTATGATACGTACGGTTACCCCATTGCCCGGCATATCCGAAGCCGCTGGATGGCGGACCTTGTATATTTTATCATGAAGCCGCTGGAATATTTTTTTGTAATTGCGCTGTATCTTTTTGATACACAGCCGGAAAACCGGATTGCCGTGCAGTATCTGGGCGGAAATTTTTCGGAATGGAAACGTACAGTACAGGTCGACAGTACGGCGCTTTGACACTTGCCAATGATTCCGAAGAACTTCAGCGGGCTTATCCGAATACTGGAAAGGAAGGAGAGCGGTTCGCGTCCCGTACCGTCCTTTGCGGACAGGTTTTGCGAGACTTATGACAATATGGAGCAGAGGCACTGACGGCGCTGCTGTTCACACCCACGGCAGGGCCGGTATCGACGAACGTGTAAATGACCGGGGCATCGGCGCGTCTGCTTGACAGCGATCCTGCTTTTTGCTATATTTAAAAAGTAAATGAATATTGAAAAAATATAAAAAACTATTGAAACAAAAACGGAGGTGGATGATATGGAAAAACAGATGACGCCGGCGGAAGAAGTTATCATGCAGTGTCTGTGGGAATCCGGGGAGGATCTGACGGTCTATGAGATCACAGAGCGTCTGAGGGAGCATTATGGAAAGGATTACGCCAATAACGCCGTTGCCACATTCATGAAAAATCTGCTGAACAGAGGGCTGGTCAGCCGTTATAAAAAGCACCATTCCCATCAGTGGCATCCGGAGATCGACATGGATGCTTACCGGGATCAGAAGCTTCACAGTTTTCGGAAGCAGTGGTACCGGGGTTCCGGCGTCGGCATGCTGGCTTCCCTTGTGGAAACCTCTGACCTTACAAAAGAAGATGTAAAGAAAATGAAGGAGCTTCTGGATGAATATATGGATGAATGAGATTTGGATCCGGCTGGATATCCTGCTGCTTTTTAATTTTTTGACGGGTGCCGCTGCATATCTGTTCTGGCGTCTGACCGTCCGGTTGTGGAAAGGCCGCTGTTCGGTCCGGTATCTGCACCGGGGACTGCAGGGGGTGATGCTCTGTTTCTGCGTGCCGGCCGCTTATATGCTGGCGTATCTGCATTTCAGAGATCTTGACGGTTCCTGGAACGGTAATTTTATGAACGGCACCGGGTTCCTCATGAAAGCGGCTTTCGGAACCGCCGCCGTCTGGCTCCTGGGCATCCTTGTATCTGCGACCCGCTGCGGAAGGGAATTATACCGGGAGCGCCCGGTAAAGGGCGTGGTCGTTTTGGAAGATCAGAGAGAGGTCCGGGTCCTCCGGCAGCTTGGCAAAACCATGGGGATCCGGCGGCGGATTCCGGTCTGCCGGGGAGAGCGGCTGACGCCGGCCATCGGAGGATTTTTCCGCACCAGACTGTATCTGGGGACGGAATCCATGGAAGAGGAAGAACTGCGGATGATCTTCCGCCATGAACTGTATCATTACAGGCATGGAGATATATGGATGCGGAGGCTGCTGCTCCTGCTTCGGATTTTCTGCTGGTTCTGCCCGTGGTTCACATGCGGGAAGATCAGCGAGGAATACCGAAGACTCAGTGAAGATTATGTGGATGAGGAGGTCTGCCGGGAGGAAGATATGAACCAGTATATACGGACCCTGCTGAAAACGGCTTTGCAGGGTGCGGAAAAGATGCATCTGACGCAGGCGACGGCCGCAGAAAACAGGTGCGATGTTTTAAGGAGGATAGAAAATATGAAGAGTTTACATAATAAAAAGAATATGACCCGTACCATGGCGGCTGTATGGACTATAGCCTGTCTGCTCATGGGAAGCACGACCGTATATGCAGCCGGCGCCGGCGTAATCGAAGGGTATGAGGCGCTGTATCAGGCGACGGTGGTGGAAGTTGAGGAGCAGGCAATAGAGGACCAGTATATAGAATATCGGGAAGAACCGGATGACAGCTGGGTGGCGGAAGAAGGGGAAGTGATGGATAACGGACGTTCTTCGACAGTGCCTTTCGAATGGACAGTGGGAGCGAATGCGTCAAAGAGAACCCCATCCTTTGAGATGCCTTCCGGCGGATATATTACAGTCAGTGTATCAGTGGAGCCGACGGACTTGAAGGTAAACGTTGGAATTGTGGAGCCGGATGGAGGAAGGAGATACATTACTGGTTCTGATACCATACACTATAAATTTTCGTTAGATCAAAGCGGCAATTATATGGTGTTTGTAGAGAATCCGAATAGTGCAAAAGTTAGTGTGGCAGGTTATTATAAAAAATAATCCTTTTGGCTTCTTTGTGCATGCGGGCCCAAAGAAGCCATCGCTTGAAGCATATTTTCAATATATATTGAAAAATATTAAATATATATTG
>VSND01000053.1 GCA_009774145.1 Lachnospiraceae bacterium
GAGGAGGAGATGGAGATCTACACCACCAGACCGGATACCCTGTTCGGCGTGACTTTTATGGTTATCGCGCCGGAGCATCCGCTGATCGACAAATATGCGGACCGCATCGGCAATATGGATGCCATTGAACATTACCGGACGGAGTGCGCGAAGAAGACCGAGTTCGAGCGGACCCAGCTGGTAAAGGACAAGACCGGCGTGAAGATTGAAGGTATCGAGGCGGTGAATCCCATTACCGGGGGAAAGATTCCGGTCTTTATCGCAGACTATGTCATGATGGGCTACGGCACCGGCGCCATCATGGGCGTGCCTGCACACGACCAGCGTGACTATGAGTTTGCGAAGAAATTCGGGGCGGAAATCATCGAGGTCATCAAAGGCGGCGATATTTCTGTGGAAGCCTACAGCGGCGACGGAGAGATGGTAAATTCCGGTTTTCTGAACGGCTATACCAATAAGAAGGAATCCATCGCGCGGATGCTCACAGAGATCGAGAAAATGGGTGTTGGACATGCAGGCGTTCAGTTCAAAATGAAGGACTGGGCGTTCAACCGCCAGAGGTACTGGGGAGAGCCGATTCCGATCATCCACTGCGATGACTGCGGCGTCGTTCCGGTTCCTTATGAAGAGCTGCCGCTTCGTCTGCCAAAGGTGGAGAATTTCGAGCCGGGAGCAGAAGGCGAGTCTCCGCTGGCGAAGATTGAGTCTTTTGTAAACTGCACCTGTCCGAAATGCGGAAAGAAGGCGAGGCGGGAGACGGATACCATGCCTCAGTGGGCAGGATCGTCCTGGTATTTTTTGAGGTATATCGATCCGCACAATGAAAATGCACTGGCGGATCCGGAGAAATTAAAATACTGGATGCCGGTGGACTGGTACAACGGCGGTATGGAGCATGTGACCAGACATGTGATCTATTCCCGTTTCTGGCATCATTTCCTCTATGATATCGGTGTGGTCAATACACCGGAACCCTATGCGAAGCGTTCCATTCAGGGACTGATCCTTGGACCCGACGGAGACAAGATGAGCAAGTCCAAAGGAAACGTGGTGGATCCTCTGGATATCGTCAATGACTATGGTGCTGATACACTTAGAACATACGTTCTGTTTATGGGCGATTACAGTGCGGCGACTCCGTGGAATGACAATTCGGTGAAGGGCTGCAAGCGTTTTCTGGAGCGTGTATGCGGTTTTATGGACATGATTACCGAGAATCCGGAGACACAGAAGCTGGAGACGCCGTTCCACAAGACGATCAAGAAGGTGTCTTCGGATCTGGAGGACATGAAGTTTAATACAGCCATTGCAGCGCTGATGACGCTGACCAACGAGATCTATGATCTTGGAAAGGTCAGCAGAGAGCAGGTGCAGATCTTCGCAAAACTTCTGTGCCCCATCGCGCCCCATGTATGCGAGGAGATCTGGGAAATGACGGGAGGGGAAGGATTCCTTTCTCTGCAGCCGTGGCCGCAGTATGAGGAGAGCAAGACGATTGACGCACAGACGGAGATCGGCGTGCAGATCAATGGCAAGCTCCGGGGAACCGTCGTCATTCCGACCGGCGCAGAGAAAGAGGAAGTATTTGCCATTGCAAAGGCGGATTCCAGAATTGCCTCTCTGACAGAAGGGAAAACCTTTGTAAAAGAGATCTATGTGCCGAACCGCGTGGTAAATTTTGTGGTGAAATAAAGAGGAAATATGATCGATCAGGCATATTCTGCCATGGATGTGCCTGATCGACTTCTTCGTTTTGGCCAAAACCGGTTCCATAATTTTACAGCACTGATTTTGTGAAAAAAGAAGCAGGGAGGTGTGTCATTTGCTTTTTATTCAAGATATTTGTCTTACCTGGGGGAAAAAAGAAAGAGTTTCTGCTTATGCGAAAAAGCGTGCGGAATTTCCTATAGCCTGCTCATTGGATAAATTTCCTGATAAATTTCCCGATACATTTCATGGAGATGTGATTGTACATCATTTAAATTTTTATCAAAGAGGAGCCATATTCCAAACTTTATGCGTAAGTGATGCGTACCGTTTTCAGTTTTATCCTTCTGTTCAGGACTTAAATCTGGCCAATTTATCTGTCCGGTCGGATACAGAAAGTTATGAAGTGACATTTTTTTATGACGAACGCCGCAGTGGCCGACCCGTCAGACAGGGACATAACAAAGATTATCACAATGTAGATTCCTTATTGTATCGGCATGATATTTTAAATGAAACTGTCTTTTCCCTGAGACGAGGACAGTATGGGCGGGTAATCTGGAATGAGCGCAGGATAGACGATACGGGAGAATGGCACTATCAATTACATGTCACGAACCTGCTGCATTATCTGGGAAAAAAGCCGGAACGGGATCTCTTTTTGACTGGCAGACCAGATTTTGAATATAAACAAATGGCAGTGTTGTATTAGTTCTTTTTTGCTGCACAGTCAAAAATGTTGATTCTCCTTTGATGCGGAAGCAGAAGCAAATGTGTCTTGATGAAACAGTTCCGCTGAGTTTGGAGACTCTATGCATCATTTGAAAGGTATGGACGGAGGAAATCGTATGGAGCATAGAAAAGAAGATAAGATGCGTCTTGTGGAAAAATATAATCTGAAACATGAAAACAATGCGTGGTATTCGGAAAAGGAAAATTCCCATAAACACCTCATTTTTAAAGATGCTTTCTTTGAGCGTGCGGATCTTATAGGTCTTTTGTTTCGTATCAATAAGCTGTGCATGGCAAAAGTAAATTATTTTCGCAGAAATATTGAAAAATATGAACCTCTGAAATATGATTATCGAAAAGGATTTCTAACTGTCCCTTTGTGGGATGCCGATTTTTTAAAACACAAAGATTCGGGCTTGATTCTTGATTTTCGTTATTTACAGTCGATTACGATTTATGATGATTTTGTCAGTTTGTGCAAAGAATTAGAAAATTTTGAGACAGAGTAAGGATGCAATGGAGATTTAAACTGGATGCTGTGAGGTGTTTTGGGTCTTCATAAAGATACCTCCCTGACACCCTGTTTTGATAAAACATAAGGGCTGCAAAATAAACAATGGCGGTAGATACAATGTCCGTTATCCTTACAAACTTCCTCTGTCCCCGCCTGCAGGTATTTTATGCCACTTTCCTGCATAGCCTCGAAACAGGCATAAAATCGAACGTTTTTATGAAGACCTTAAAACAGCTGATGCAGCGTCATCAACAGCATCCGTTCTATGGACGGGCCTGCGCGGTGCTGCTGCCGGTATCCTTCAGGCTGAAAAAATACCTGCTCAGTGAAAAAGGGAATGCCGGCCGGGGCGATTTTTAAAATCCTTGGTTAGCTTTCCTAAAATCCTTGCTATTTCCTCTGCATTTTAGTATAATTCTAACATGAGGGGTTGGGACCTGAGTTTCTTCCCTTTGTAAACGTGCTGTGGTTGCTGACCGCAGGATGACAAAATGTATTGGAGGAGATTGCTAATGAACGTTTACACAACAGACAGTATCCGCAACGTAGTTCTTCTGGGACATGGCGGGAGCGGCAAGACCAGCCTGGTTGAGGCGATGGCATATGTATCCGGACTGACCAGCCGTATCGGAAAGGTTACAGACGGAACGACCATCAGTGATTATGATAAGGAAGAGATTAAGCGCAAGTTTTCTATCAATACTTCTGTCGTACCAATCATCTGGAAAGATACAAAAATCAATATTCTGGATACGCCGGGATTTTTTGATTTCGTAGGCGAAGTGGAAGAAGCAGTAGCAGCGGCTGATGCGGCAGTGATCGTGGTATCCGGCAAGGCAGGAGTGGAAGTCGGGACGGAGAAGGCATGGGAGCTCTGTGAGAAATACAAGCTGCCCCGTATGTTTTTCGTATCGGATATGGATGTGGACAATGCTTCCTTCCGTGAAGTTGTGGAGACGCTGACGGAGATGTACGGCAAGAAGATTGCACCGTTCTATCAGCCCATTCGTGAGAATGAGAAGTTTGTCGGCTATATCAATGTCATGAAGATGGCAGGACGCCGTTTTACCGGCATCGGTGAGAGAGAAGACTGTGAGATTCCGGATTACTGTAAACCGAATCTGGATATTTACAGAGAGGCCATGATGGACGCAGTGGCGGAGACCAGCGAAGAGTTCATGGAGCGTTATTTCGCAGGCGAGGAGTTTTCGGTAGGCGAGATCCGCGCTGCCATGAAGATGAACGTGGATGACGGAAGCATCATTCCGGTATCCATGGGATCGAGTATAGAGCTTCGGAACATTCACAATATGTTAAATGATATGGTTGAACTGCTTCCGTCTCCGGTTAAGAAGGAGTGTGCAGGCATCAACACAAAGACCAATGAGATCTTCCAGGCAGATTATAATTTCTCGAAGGCGAAATCTGCATATGTTTTTAAAACCATTGCCGATCCGTTCATTGGAAAATATTCTCTGATCAAGGTATGCTCCGGCGTTATCAAATCGGATGACATACTTTATAATTCTTCCACAGAGTCCGAAGAGAAGCTGAACAAGCTCTATGTCATGAGAGGCAACAAGCCCATCGAAGTAACCGAACTTCACGCAGGCGATATCGGCGCCATCGGAAAGGCAAACTGCAAGACCGGCGATACACTGTCCACAAAGGCAACTCCGATACTGTTCGGCAAGACGGAGATCTCCAGACCGTATACCTATATGGCATACAAGGCAAAGAAAAAGGGAGACGAGGATAAGATTTCTCAGGCGCTGGCGAAGATGATGGATGAGGATCTGACCATCAAGGCGGTCAATGATTCCGAGAACCGTCAGACGCTGCTCTATGGCATGGGAGACCAGCACCTGTCCGTCATCGTCAGTACCCTTGCTGAAAAATACAAAGTAGAAGTGGAACTGGATAAGCCGAAGGTGGCATTCCGCGAGACGCTCCGGAAGAAATCCGATGTGGAATACAAGTATAAGAAGCAGTCCGGCGGACACGGACAGTATGGCCATGTAAAGATGACTTTTGAGCCCTCCGGAGATCTGGAGAGTCCGTATGTATTTGATCAGATCGTCGTAGGCGGTGCGGTTCCCAAGAACTATTTCCCGGCAGTGGAAAAGGGGATTCAGGATTCTGTCACCAAAGGACCTCTGGCCGGATATCCGGTGGTCGGCGTGAAGGCCGTGCTCTATGACGGATCGTATCATCCGGTGGATTCTTCCGAGATGGCGTTTAAGACCGCTGCGATCCAGGCGTTCAAGAAGGGATTTATGGAGGCATCTCCGGTTCTTCTGGAGCCCATTGTGACCATAACGGTTCTGGTTCCGGAAAAATATACCGGCGATGTCATGGGTGACCTGAACAAGAGAAGAGGCCGTGTGCTCGGCATGAATCCGGCAGGCACAGGCAAGACGGAAGTGGTCGCTGATGTGCCGATGATGGAACTCTTCGGTTATAATACGGACCTTCGTTCCATGACCGGCGGAAGCGGCGTATATTCCTATGAGTTTGCCCGCTATGAACAGGCTCCGTCAGATGTACAGGAAAAGGAAGTGGCAGCGAGAGCTGCAGAAGCATAGAAGAAGGAAAGAGGGACTGCTGCAGCCGCGGCAGTCCTTTTTGCCGTTCAGGAAACGTTAAGACGCACTTGACATGAAGAAGATGGAAGGGGATAATGAAAAGGAAAGCAAAACAGGGAGTGATCAGTTGTGAAAAAATTTGTGGAAATCTGCGCCGGCAGGGTGTGGCTGCTGGTTCGGTGGCTGGTTCTTGCAGGGATAACAGGGGCAGTCCTGGGGATACTCGGCGGACTGTTCGGCAGAAGCATTACTGCAGTGACGGTATTCAGGGGGAATCATCCATGGATGCTGTATCTGCTGCCTCTGGCCGGACTCGGAATCGTTGCCATGTATCGGCTGGATCCGTATAAAACGGGAACAAATCGGGTGCTGGAGGGAATTCAGTCGAATACATATATTCCGCTGCGGACAGCGCCCCTGATCGCGGCATCTACGGTGATTACGCATGCGTTCGGCGCTTCTGCCGGACGGGAGGGTGCGGCGCTTCAGCTGGGAGGAAGTATTGGAGGTACCATTGGAAAATGGCTGAAAATGGATGATTATGACCATAAGATCCTGATTATGTGCGGCATGAGTGCGGGGTTTTCCGCACTGTTCGGGACGCCTCTGACGGCTACGGTGTTTGCCATGGAGGTGGTCAGCGTGGGAATCATGCAGTATGCGGCGCTGGTTCCCTGCAGTGTGGCGGCGCTGACCGCAAAAGGATTTGCGGAGTTTCTGGGAGCTCACGGAGAACATTTCGCACTTCCGGCAGTGACTGCTTTTGACTGGAGAAGCGCAGGTCTGACGGTTCTGCTGGCACTTTGCTGTGCGGCAGTCAGTATCCTGTTCTGCGTGGTTCTTCACTGTACAGAACATCTGTATAAAAAATGGATTCCGGATGAGTGGCTGCGCATTACGGCAGGAGGATGCCTGGTCATACTGATGACAAAGCTTCTGGGCACGACGGATTATCTGGGAGCCGGGATGGATGTGATCGAACTTGCCATGGAGGGGAAGGTGATCGCTGCGGCTTTCCTGGTGAAGATGGTCTTTACAGCGGTGTCTCTTGGCAGCGGATTCCGGGGCGGGGAGATCGTACCTACCCTGTTCGTCGGCGCAACGTTTGGCTGTCTGTTCGGACAGGTAACCGGACTGTCGCCTTCTCTGGCAGCCGCCTGCGGCATGGCTTCCGTATTCTGCGGAGTGACGAACTGCCCCGTTTCCTCGCTGCTTCTGAGCTTTGAACTGTTTGGATTTGAATGCATGCCTTTCTTTCTGCTGTCTGTGAGCATCGCTTATCTGGAGTCGGGATACTATGGACTGTACCACAGCCAGAAGATTCTGTATTCCAAGACGAAGCTGAAGTTTATCAATACATATACGAAAGAGTAACGGATAAGGAGGATGCTGTGAAGGACATAGTATGCCCGAACTGCCAGAAGGATGAGTATCAAATCGTCCAGATCAATGGAGTGAAAGTGAAGCAGTGCAGGAAATGTGGAGGTTATTATCAACTGGCAGAGAAAGAAATTGTCAGGGAACGTGTTATAAAATATTTACCAGGCTGCAAAGATGCAGAAGGGAATTTTATAAAATGTCCCAGGTGCGGGTATGAGGATATTAAAAAGATTTCGGAACTGAGCCTGGGTGAATATATTCTGCTGGACTTCCAGTCTCTGCTTGCGAAACGCAGACTGGACATCAATGTGGAGGATGAGTATTATCTTTGCCGGAATCCGCTCTGTCGGCATGTATGGTGGAAAGATCTGAAGTATGAGGAGAAGCGTCAGGATAAAGCCGGAGGAGAGGAAAAGATATACTGGAAGGATTTATGAGTCGCAAAACATGGAAGGAGGAACCGCTTTATGGACAGAAAAGCAACAGCCAGAGAGACGCTGGCGATTATGGACAGAGGTTATTATGAAGTAAATGGGACACGTGTAGATATCAGGGAGCAGCAGGAAGATTCGGTAAAGAGGAGTTTTCTGCTGACTCCGGAACAGGGGGAACAGATTCTTAAAAAATGGGAAACCGGTTCAAAGACGGAGAAAAAAGCAGCGGTTCTTACGACGCTGAACTGTTCGGCAGTGGATGCGATCCTTCGTCTGACTTCAGAAGGAAAGTCTGCGGCAGTCCTGAATTTTGCCAGCGCAAAAAATCCGGGCGGCGGATTTATCAATGGAGCCATGGCGCAGGAGGAGAGTCTGGCGGCGTCCGGCTGCCTGTATAAGACACAGCTTGCCCATGAGGAATACTATGTGAAAAACCGTGCATTTCGGTCCATGGTGTATACGGACCATGCCATCTGGTCCCCGGATGTGGTGTTTTTCCGCGACGGACGTTTCCGTCTGATGGAAAAACCGGTGACCGCGTCTGTGCTGACCCTTCCGGCGGTCAATATGGGGCAGGTGCTGCTCAAGGGAGAGGATGAGGCAGAGGCGGAAAAGGTGATGAGACGGCGCATGGGGCTGTCCCTTGCTGTTTTTGCGGAGCAGGGATGCGGGCACCTGATTCTGGGGGCCTACGGCTGCGGTGTCTTCCGCAACGATCCGGAGAAAATCGCCGGATGGTGGAAGGAGCTTCTGGAAGGGGACTTTGCAGGCGTGTTCCAGACGGTAATTTTTGCGGTGCTGGACCGTTCTGCGGCGGGAGCTTGTATCGGAGCGTTTCAGAAACACTTTCGTTAACAAATGATAAAGATTCATTGATGAACGATGGATAACCTGCGTGAGTATGAGAGAGGTGATGGGACAGTGAGGAGTCGGGATGAGAGATAAGATGGCTTCGCTGGTGGTGGATCAGGTAAAGTATATCTATTCTGTTAAAGTATCTGCAGACGTGATCAAAATCATCGTGTATCGGTCTTCGGAAAAAGTACCGGTTTTTACTGTTTACGTGAATTATGTGGAAGCCTGGGGGTTTGATGTATATCGCCCCAAAATGACAGAGATACTGATCCGATATTATCTTGAACATGGAAGTGCAGATAATCGAAAGATCAGGCTCTGTGAACATCAACAACTGTTTCGGGATCTGCTGGACTGTTTTTTTCAGGATGCGGAAGATCCGATGCGTGTGGATTTTGTGGAAAAGTGCAGAAAATGGGATGCAGGCGGGTAAAAAACAGGATGCTAAGAATCTTTGCGTGACTTTTCCGGGAGATTCGGCTACCATATGTGTGAGGTGATCATATGGCAAACGTGGGAAAAAATATCCGGCTGATCAGAAAACAGAAAAACATGACCCAGGATACACTGGCGGAGCTTTTGTATGTGAGCCGCCAGACAGTGTCCAATTATGAGACCGGAAGATCCAATCCGGATATCGATATGCTGGTGAAAATTGCAGAAGTGCTTCAGACGGATGTGAATATTCTGATCTTCGGATTTCCAGTTCCTCTGTCGCGGAAGCGGGAGTATATAAAACTGGGAATTGCGGCTGTCTTTCTTATGGCTTTTGTATTTCTTTTTATGAGACTTTCTTCCTGGGAAACGGTTTGGAGAAGGGACAGATTTGACCTTGGTTTGATGTTTGCCCTGCATCTGCTTTTTCGCCCGGCTCTGTATTTGATGGGCGGCTGGACGGTCATGCAGGGGATCTCTCTTTTGTGGAGGATCAACAGACAGTCCGGAAGGATTTTTGTGGCTGTGTACCAGGGGACAGTTATTCTGTTGGGCATCTATCTGATTTTGACCATTCCGTACTGTGTGATGCGTCTGTATGTAAGCTGGCAGATGACAAGGGTTTCTGATTTTTCTGCAATCCCTTATTTTCTTCCGGAATTCTGGCAGAGTGCGGTACTCTGGATATGGATGAATATACTGCTTAAGTTCTCGACTGGTTTTTTCCTTCTGGGGTTTGTTCTGTGGAATGGGCAGGGAGAGCGCCCCGGGACTTCCGATGGTGAATGATGCAGCAGGGAGAAGAAGCAGCACTGGGCAGCGGAAGGGAATCTCAGGTTCCCTTCCGCATCATTTTCTGCGCCTTCTTTAGCGTATCGTCCATCTTTGCCTTTTCTTCTTCGCTCTTTCCTTCTTTCATGATCTCGAAGATCAGCTGGAATTCCTCAGGGGTAAACTGCAGATTCTGCCTGCCTGCTGAAGCTACGGCTCCAAACAGGATGGGCATGGCCTGTTTCTGATTCTTTCCTTCGATCTGTTCTGCAAGCTTTAAGAGAAAATTAAGCTTGGCAGGAGAGATGTTCCTGATGCGTGGATCCTGGAACCATTCTGGTGCGTTCATGTGTGATCCTCCTGAAAATGATAGTTCCGCTTCCGCCCTTTGGACGGGCTGCGGCCGTTTTATTCCTTCTGTTCGGATGGGAAGGCAGAAGAAAAGCCTTCAAACATCTCCCGATACATATCCATGTTTTCAAACATGTCTGCAAACTGTTCGATCTGGGACTGTTCTTCCGGGGGAAGAAGCCCCTTCATGCATTTCATGAGGTTTCCCATGTCCGGGGACTGCTGGACGGGGGCATTCCGGTTAAAATATTCGATGGTCTTCTGCAGCTCCGTCCATTTGATATAGATCGCCAGCATTTTCTGCATACTGGCAGGAAGAAAGGGCAGGAAGGCTTTCATCATCTGCAGCTCTTTTGGAAGAATTGCTTCATCGAATGTCATGGCAGATTACTCCCTGCGTCTTTCTTCAATATATGAACGGTTGTCAGAAATCATGCGATTTCCGGAACCGGAATCTTACAGTGTCTCCCAAAGGCAGGAAGGGCGCCACAGACCATGACACCCTTCCGATGCGGTTTAGCAGCATCCGCAGTTGCTGCTGCATCCACAGTTGCTGCTGCATCCACAGTTGCTGCTGCATCCGCAGTTGCAGCCGCATCCGGAATTGTTGCTGCCGCCGAATCCATTGCCGCAGAAGAGCAGGAGCAGGATGATCCACCAGCAGCTGTCGCCGCCGAATCCGCTGTCGCATCCGCATCCGTTTCCGCCGAATCCGCTGCCGCAGCAGGAGAACAGGAGAAGGATCAGAATCAGGCATCCGCATCCGCTTCCGCCAAATCCCACACTGTTATTGCCGCAGCCGCAGCTGCATCCGCAGTTGTTGTCGCAGCCGCAGCCGCAACCGTTTCTACTTAAGTCACCCATGAAGATAACCTCCAAAAACTATTTACACTTCATCATATGCAGAAACGCCCAATTGTGCTATACTAAAACAAAAAAGGACAAAACTGCACCGAAAATTTCTGTGCAGAGCTGCAGAACTGTAATCAGGAGGAAATGACCATGCCGGCAACCTATGCGCATTATATATTTGGTAAAAAGGTATTTCATAAATTACCGGAGAAACTCAAACAGGAGGTCCGTCAGGGAAAGGATGCTTTTCTTCTGGGACTTCATGGTCCGGATCTGCTGTTTTATTATCATCCGTTTCATAAAAACCGGATCAACCAGTACGGGGTGTGGATGCATAAAGAGATGGCAGCAGATTTTTTTGACCGGGGAAGGATCTGCTACCGGAAGGATCCGGATCCGCTGCTTCGGGCCTATCTGTACGGGTTTTTATGCCATTTTATTCTGGATCACGAGTGTCATCCTTTTGTCAATTATTTTATGGAGGAAAAGGAACTGGGTCATCTGACCATAGAGACGGAATTTGACCGGTATCTGATGTCGGAGGACGGATATGAGCCGCTGAACTTTGTCCCCGTACATCATCTGATCAGCAGGAGACATACCAGAGAGCAGATTTCCAGGCTGTTTGAAGATGTGACACCGGAGCAGCTGCAGGTGTGCATCCGGCAGTTTCGCTGGGTCATCTCGCTGTTTGTGTGCCGGAATCCCATAAAAAGACTGGCATTGAAAATAATTTCCAGAGTAACCGGGCAGGATAAGAATATCGGCGGCCTGATCATGGATGGCAGAGTTCATCCGATCTGTGTCGGAAGCGACCGCTTTTTGAAGGAGCGCATGGAGCATGCGGTCCTGACAGCGGTAGACGAGATACAGAAGTACTGTCGGGTCCTGGAGGTGGGAGGACTTTTGTCAGAACGGCTGTATCAGAACTATGAGGAGTCGATATGATGCATCTGACTGGAAAAGAACGGGACTGGGTGCTGTATGATGTGGGGAATTCTGCCTTTGTCATGCTGACTGCCACAGTCATTCCGATCTGTTTTAAAAATGTTGCAGAAGGAACGGGAATGTCTGCTGCGGATTCCACGGCATATTTCAGCTATGCCAGCTCACTGGTAACGGTGATCGCGGCAGTCCTGGGGCCGGTTCTCGGAGCCGTAGCAGATATGAAAGGTTTTAAAAAGCCAGTGTTTGCCTGCTTCATGGGAATTGGGGTGCTGGGCTGCGCAATGCTTGGAATACCGGCAGGGTGGCTTCTGTTCCTCGGGATCTATGTGATCGCCAAGGTGGGGTATCAGGGGAGCCTGACGTTCTATGATTCCATGCTGACGGATGTGACGACGGATGACAGGGTGGATCAGGTATCTGCTCATGGGTATGCCTGGGGTTATATCGGGAGCTGCATTCCTTTTGTCATCAGCATTCTTCTGATCCTGTATGCAGAGCCTCTGGGACTTGGGAGTACGAAGGCGGCGGCGCTGGTCTTTGCCTTCAATGCAGTGTGGTGGTTTGTGCTCACGCTTCCTCTTCTGAGGAGTTTTGAGCAGATCTGTTATGTGGAGAAAAAGGAACATCCGGTCAGGGAGAGCTTTGAGCGGCTTTTTGGGGTCATGAAGGACGTGTGGAACAACAGGCGGATCTTCTGGTTTCTTGCCGCTTTTTTCTTCTACATTGACGGAGTCTATACGATTATTGACATGGCAACTTCTTACGGCAAGGATGTGGGGATTTCCGATGCGGATCTGATGCTGGCGCTTCTGCTGATGCAGATGGTTGCATTTCCGTGTTCCATTCTGTTCGGCAGCCTGGCGAAGAAGCTGGAGGGCGGACGACTGATCCGGCTGTCCATACTTGGATATCTGGTTATTGTGCTGTTTGCAGTCCGGATGAGCCATGCATGGGAATTCTGGCTTCTTGCCGTGTGCGTGGCGGTCTTTCAGGGAGGGATCCAGGCGCTGTCCAGGTCATATTTTACAAGGATTATTCCGAAGGATCAGGCGGCAGAATATTTTGGCTTTTATGATATCTTCGGAAAAGGTGCGGCATTCATGGGGACTTTGATGCTTGGAGCGGCGACGCAGCTGAGCGGAACGTCGCGGACCGGAATCGGCCTTTTGTCCATTCTGTTTCTTGCGGGATATGTACTGTTTCGCAAGGCGGAGAAGGCATAAACAGTTCTTGATCTGGAGTTGACTCCATCTGGTATAATGGCAGGTATCAGATATGAGAAGTGGAGGAGAACAGATGAGGTATCGGGAACTTGGAAGAACAGGGCTGAAGGTCAGCGAAATCTTTGGAAAATAAGGAGAGTGTGTTTATGGGAACAATATCCGCATATATGGTTCCGCATCCGCCGTTGATCGTGCCGGAGATCGGAAGAGGAGAAGAGAAAAAGATTCGGAATACGATTGACGCATATGATGAGGTGGCAGGAAGGATCGGAAGGCTGAAGCCGGATACGATCGTCCTGATCTCGCCGCATCAGACCATGTATGCAGATTATTTCCATATCTCGCCGGGAGCAGGAGCAGCCGGAGATTTTGGACCGTTTGGGGCAGGGCAGGTGAGACTGGAGGCTGCTTATGATACGGAATTTGTGAGCCTGCTTTGTCAGTATGCATTCGGAGAGAAGCTGTCGGCCGGAACGGCTGGAGAGAAGGACCGCAGGCTGGATCACGGGACGATGGTACCGCTGTATTTTGTGAACCGGTACTGGACCGGATACCGTCTGGTCCGGATTGGACTGTCCGGACTGCCTCTTACGGAGCATTACAGGCTGGGACAGTATATTCAGAGCGCTGCAGATGCCCTGGAACGGAAGACCGTGCTGATCGGCAGCGGGGATCTGTCCCACAGGCTGAAGGCGGACGGCCCTTATGGATATCAGAAGGAAGGGCCGGAGTATGACAGGCGCATCATGGATGTCATGGAACGGGGCGCCTTTGGAGAACTTCTGGAATTTTCGGAGGATTTTTGTGAAAAAGCTGCAGAATGCGGACATCGTTCTTTTGTCATAATGGCAGGAGCGCTGGATGGGCAGAAGATAAAGAGTGAGCGCCTGTCCTACGAAGGGCCTTTTGGAGTAGGATACGGCATCTGTACCTATGAAGTATGCGGTCCGGATGCCGGGCGGAGGTTTTTGAAGGCATATCAGGAGCGGTCGCTTGCCCGGCTGCACAGACAAAGGGAACAGGAAGATGCCTTTGTGCGTCTGGCCCGGGAGACGATCGAACAGTATGTGCGCAGCAAAGAAGTGCTCCGCTGTCCCGGGACGCTTCCGGAAGAGATGAGGAAGCGCCGGGCAGGCGTATTTGTTTCCCTGAAAAAAGACGGAAGGCTCAGAGGATGCATCGGGACCATACAGGCGGTGCAGGCTTCGCTGGCAGAAGAAATTATATATAATGCAGTCAGTGCGTGCTCGAAAGACCCAAGGTTTGAGCCGGTCAGCCAGGAAGAGCTGGAACATCTCACCATCCATGTGGATGTGCTGGGAGATACGGAGCGGATCGATTCTCCGGAAGAGCTGGATGTAAAACGTTACGGCGTGATTGTGACCAGTGGATACCGGCGGGGGCTGCTCCTTCCGAATCTGGAAGGAGTGGATACGGTGGAGGAGCAGATTGCCATTGCCAGGCAGAAGGCGGGCATCGGCGGGACTGAAGAAGTGGAACTGGAACGGTTTGAGGTTGTCAGGCATTTTTGACGCAGAGACGTAGAGAGAAGAGGTGGACGGATGGAGACAGTCTGTCAGGTGTGTATGCATCACTGCCGCCTGAAGCCGGGGCAGCTGGGAATCTGCCGGGCAAGGAAAAATGAAGACGGGAAGATCCGGTGCGAAAATTATGGACAGGTGACTTCGCTGAATCTGGATCCCATAGAGAAAAAGCCCCTGCACATGTTTTATCCGGGGAGCCTGATTCTGTCTGTGGGGAGCTACGGGTGTAATCTGCGGTGCCCTTTCTGCCAGAATCATGAGATTTCCATGGCGGACAAAGACGGGGCAGAATCCTGCTGCATTTCTCCGCAGGAACTGACAGAGAGGGCGCAGAAATACCGGCCGGTTGGAAATATCGGGGTTGCATTTACCTATAATGAACCGCTGATTGGCTGGGAATATGTGAGGGATACGGCAAAACTGGTACATGCATGCGGCATGAAAACGGTACTGGTTACGAATGGAAGCGCTTCCCTTTTGGTACTGGAAGAACTTCTTCCCTGTGTGGATGCCATGAACATCGATCTGAAAGGTTTTGGGAGGGCGTATTACCGGAGGCTTGGAGGGGATCTGGATACCGTAAAGGCATTTATTGCCCGGGCGGCAAAGGACTGCCATGTGGAGCTGACGACTCTGATTGTACCGGGAGAAAATGACGGTCTGCAGGAGATGGAAGAAGAGGCAGAATGGATCGCTTCTGTCAACAGGGACATTCCGCTTCATCTTACCCGTTTTTTCCCCAGATATCGTATGATGGACCGGGAGGCAACGGATGTGCGGCGTATCTATGAACTGAAAGAGACGGCTGAGAGATATCTGCCGTACGTGTACGCAGGGAACTGCTGAAAGGAGCAGGAATCATGGAACATATGAGTACATTATGCTATATTGAAAAAGACGGCAGATACCTGATGCTTCACCGGACGGTCAAAAAACACGATGTCAACAAGGATAAATGGATCGGAGTCGGAGGCCATTTTGAAGAGGGAGAAAGTCCGGAAGAATGCGTGCTTCGGGAAGTGAAAGAGGAGACAGGCTATACGCTTACCTCTTATCAGTACCGGGGGCTGGTTACTTTTATCTCCGGAGACGGTGTGACAGAATATATGTCTTTGTTCACGGCAGACCAGTTTACGGGGGAAGAGATTCCCTGTGATGAGGGAGAACTGGAATGGGTGCCGAAAGAAAAGGTCTGGGGACTTCATCTATGGGAAGGCGACAAGATCTTTTTCCGCCTGCTGGATGAGAAGATTCCGTTTTTTTCTCTGAAGCTGGTATATGACGGGCACGGCAGGCTGGTGAGCGCAGCCCTGAACGGAAAGCCCATGGAACTTTTTGATATTCTAAAGGAAGACGGCAGCAAAAGCGGGATCGTAAGGGAGCGGGGCGTGACGCACTGGGAAGGAAGCCTGCATCCTACGGTACATATCTGGATCGTAAGGGAACGGGAACAGGGAGCTTATGATGTGCTGCTGCAGAAGCGGAGTGCCCGAAAGGATTCTTATCCGGGCTGCTATGATATCTCGGCGGCAGGGCATGTGACGGCGGGGGAGGATGTTCTGGAGTCGGCGAAGAGAGAGCTTCAGGAGGAGCTTGGCATCATGGCCTGCCCGGAGGAGCTGGAAGCAGTCGGTATCCATAAAGGATGGACAGAGGATGTGTTTTATGGAAGAGCATTTAAAGACTATGAATGGAGTCATGTCTATCTGTACCGGAAACCGGTGGAGCTTCGGAATCTGCGGCTGCAGGAATCGGAGGTGGAAGAAGTCCTGTGGATGGATTATGGAAAATGCCTGCGCATGATACAGGAAAATTCCCTTCCCAACTGTATCTATGAAGAGGAATTTCGAATGGTCGGGAAAGCTCTGGGGATTGGATCACACCCCTGATGTCTCTGTGTTTTCATTCATATATGGAAGGAACCGGATCGAAAACAGGTTCTGTCAGTCTCATTCGGACATTGGAAGTCCGTCTGAGAACGGCGGAGCCTGTTTTTGCCTGTCCAGATGCCCGTTTCATGCAGATGCAGCAGCCAGAATCGTATTTTACAGCAGTTTTCTGCGCCGGACATGCGGAAAAAATCAGGATATGGATGAAACTTTTTGGCAGGATGGAAGGTCTAACAGTCAGACAGAGTAAGGAAGGAGGAAAGGATCATGAAAAGTGCTGAGAAAGAGGCTCTGGTTCAGGAATGTCTCATGGAGCATTATGAAAAATATTACCGGATTGCATACAGCTATACGTTTCAGGAGCAGGACGCCATGGATATTGTACAGGAAGGCGCATACCGTGCGATCCTGAAAAGCGATTCTCTGAAAAATCCGGAGTATGCGGACACGTGGATCTGCAGGATCATGATGAATGAAGCGGTCCGTTTTCTGGAAAAATACAGAGGGCGCACAGCTTCCATGGAGGAGGTGCCGGAGAAAGGAAAAGAAGATGATACCGAAGATCTGGATCTGAAGCAGGCTCTTGCGAAATTGAGCGAAGAGGAACGCAGGATTGTGGTGCTCCGGTATTTTGAAGAGGAAAAGCTCCAGACCATTGCAGGAGTCATGGGTCTGAAGGTGAATACGGTGAAGAGCCGCCTGTACCGTGCGGTGGAGAAGCTGAGAAAATATATGGAGACAGGAGGGACAGAATATGGAAAAATGGAAGAAGGAGTATGACAGAATCGCGGCGCCGGAAAAGGGAAAAGAGAAGATGGAGGAGGCAGTTATGAGAGCGAAGGAAAAGAAAGAGAGAATCCAAAGAAAAAGGAGAATCCGTTCTGTCGGAAGCGCGGCAGCAGTGTTTGCCATTCTGCTGATTCTCCCCAATACCAGCCGGACGGCGGCGGCAGCCATGCAGCAGATCCCGGTACTGGGAAATTTCTTTCAAGTGGTGACGATCCGGGAATATCAGGTGGATGAAGAGCGTTATCAGGCGGATGTGAAGGTGCCGGAGGTGGTGCCGGAGCATATGGACGGCATGTCAGAGGAGACTGCGCAGCAGACAAAAGAGACGACAGACGCCATTAACTTTGATATCCGGCAGGCGACAGAGGAACTGATCGAGGAGTTTAAGAGCACCATGGAAGAATTTGAAGACGGTTACGGAGATATCATCGTGGACAGCGAGGTGCTGACGGACGATGAGAAATGGTTTTCTCTGGATCTGGTGCTCTATCAGGGCGCAGGCAGCGGCTATGAGCGCCACCGCCACTATACCATCGACAAGACCACCGGCAGGCGGGCAGAGCTTTCGGATTTCTTTGGAGAAGATTATGTGGAGACAATCAGCGAAGAAGTCAGGGCACAGATGCGTAAGCGGATGGCGGAGGATGAGAATGTGACCTACTGGATCGATTATGAGGACGTGCCGGAGTGGAATTTTGAATCCATTGCGGAGGATCAGGACTTTTATGTAAACAAAGACGGAAAGGTGGTCATCTGCTTTAACGAATATGAAGTGGCGCCCGGCTATATGGGGTGCGTGGAATTTGTCATGGAATGACAGGCATACAGCACAGAAGACGGTACCGGCAAAGACAGGTGGCTTTGCCGGTTTTTCGGATGTTCAGGAAGTTTTAAGAAGAATTAAGAAGATTTTCTCTGAAGGTTGTAGTAAAATAGAGAAAAACTGCGTTTATATGGATGTAGATGCATTTACCAGGAGGATAAAATATGTTGCTGTTTCTGGCGCTTCTGGACAGTCCGGAGGAACAGGAGAAATTCACGGAGGTTTACGAACAGTACCGGCATTTCATGTGGTATGTGGCGAATCAGAAGCTGCAGGATGCACACCTTGCCGAGGATGCGGTGCAGGAGGCATTTCTGGCGCTGGCCAGGCACCTTGACCAGATCGAGGATGTACACAGCCCGCGGACGAAGAAATTCCTGGCAACGATCGTCAGAAGCAAGGCGGTTGATATTCTGAGAAGATCAAAGCCGGAGGAGGAACTGGATGAATATCTGACGAATCAGCAGACCGGGGAGGATATTCTGGAGCAGTATCTGACAAGGGAATATTACAATCAGCTCATATCCTGCATTCTGGAGCTGGACGACAGCTATCGCGTGGTATTTGAATATAAATACATATATCAGATGGGAGATGCCCAGATCGGGGATATTCTCGGGATTTCTGCCAAAAATGTGAATGTACGTTACTTCCGGGCGAGGAAGAAACTGCAGAAAATGATTCAGGAGGAGGTTGACCGGTTTGCAAAAGCATGAGAAACTTTCCAAAGAAGAAGAACTGCTGGCACAGGTTCTGGAGGAGTGTCTGGAAGAAGATCTGAGTTTTGTACCGCCGGAAAGAGAGATTTCCAGAAAACACCGGTTTTCAGAGGAATTTGAACAGGCAATGCAGAGCATTCAGGATGAGATTCTGGAAGAACTTCGAAAAAAAGAAGCGCGGAGACATTTTTCCCCCAGGTATGGACAGTGGGCGGCATGCATCCTGGTATTCTGCGTGTGCGGATGGCTGCTGTACTGCCGTGTGGGCGGCCTGACCGGCAGCTCGGGCATGGAGGAAATCGCGGATACGGCAGAGGCTCCTGCAGAAGAGTCTGTCATGGAGGATCCGGATTCCGGAGCAGGGAACTGTATAACAGACGGTCAGGAAAATGCAGAGCCAGAAGAGCGTGGGCTGGAAACGGGAGCTTCAGAGGCAGTCGGAGAACCGGAAGGGAAAGACTACTGTGATCAGATCGTCTATCCGGCCCGGGATCAGGAGGTACCGGAGCAGCTGGAAACGGTGACCACACGGGTGAACTGTCCGGTCCTGGATGAGGATAATCCGGTCCTGATGCTGACCATTGGCAATACAGGAGAGGAGGATGTGCGCTACCTGGATCATTATGAACTGGAAGTGCGGCTGGAGGATACATGGTACCAGATTCCGTCGGAGGGTGAATGGAAGGGGGAATGGCTTACGCTGGAGGCAGGCATGGCGGTGGACAAGGCGGTCGATCTGTCTGAATACCAGATTGATTATGATGCAAGCCAGTACCGCCTGGTTACTTATACCGGAGATGGTCCTCTTGGAGTGGAATTCACCTTCGGAGAAGTGTTCAGAAAGACGATGGAGGAACTGGAGGATTGAGACCGTCTTCAGAGCAAAAAAGGGAAATCTGAGGACAGATGCACAAGGAGCATGGAGGAAGTTATGGAAAGAAAACAGAAAAAGAGCGGGTACAGAGGAGCGGTATTATGGATAACCGGGCTTTTGCTGCTGGCGGCAACGGGCTGCGGCGGCGCGGCGGTCAGCAACACGTCCGCAGGAGCTGTAAGTGAAAGTTATGCAGTTGCAGAAGAAGCCATGGACGCGGCGGCGCCCCAGATGGAATATGCCGCACAGGACATGGATGCCGGAGGTGCGATTACGTCTGAGAGCGGCATTGATCCGGTCATACAGAACGGAAGAAAGCTGATCAAGACCGTACGTCTGGAAATGCAGACAAAGGAATTCGACGCGCTTACGGACGGACTTGTGAAAAAGGTTCAGGAGATGGACGGTTATATTGAAAGTTCCGCCATGTGGGGGAACAGCTATTACAACAGCGACACCAGAAGTTCCGAGTATACGGTGCGGGTCCCGTCAGACCGGCTGAATGAGTTTATCGATGTGGTGGGCGGACTTGGAAATATTACATATAAAAATGAGAGCATAGAGGATGTGACGCTTCAGTATGTGGATGTTGAAAGCCGCAAAAAGGCGCTGGAGACCGAACAGGAGCGGCTTTTGGAGCTTATGGAGCAGGCAGAGAATCTGGAAGACCTTCTGGCCATTGAGAGCAGACTCTCAGAAGTGCGTTATGAGCTGGAGAATTACGGAAGCCAGAAGCGCTGTCTGGATAATCAGATTGATTACAGCACGGTATATCTGACGGTTACAGAAGTGGAGCGGATCACCGAGACCGGCAGGAAGACCTTTTTTGAGGAGATTGCAGAGCGGTTCGGCGACAGCCTGTATATGGTTGGTTTTGGCGTGAGAGAATTTGTGATCGTGCTGGTGGGCTCTCTGCCGGTACTGGCGGTATGGATTCTTGTGATCGCCGTGTTTGTGCTGGTGATCCGCAAAGTGGTCTATAAAGAGAAAGGATTCCGGATTTTCAGGAGGAAAAAGGCAGTTCCGGAAGCGACAGAGGAGAAAAAGGATCAGAAATGAGCAAAGACGTCCCATAAACAGGGCCTGCGGGCAGTTTATGGGGCGTTTTACGATAGTATTTGCAAAAATTCTTCCCGGATGCTATACTTTATTATAATTGGGTAAAGTGTCGACTACTGAAGGGAAAAGGAAAATACTATGTTTGATTATCGCGTCGAAGCCGGGAATCCGGCCCGTCTGGGAGTGACCAGGAATGGGAAAGATATTAATTTTGCAGTAGTGGTACGTGACAGGAAAGACTGTTGTCTGCTTTTGTATAAAAAAGGAACCGAAGAGATTGCAGCAAAGCTTTCATTTACAGAGGAGATGAGGTTTGGAGATATCTGCACCATGCAGATCCGGCGGCTTCCGGTAAATGAATATGAATATAATTATCTGATAGACGGGGAAGTGACCCCGGATCCCTATGCCAGGGTGATCTGCGGGAGGGAGAAATGGGGAACCCGCCCGGAAGGCGTGCACGCCCTGCGCTCCGGCATGCAGGCAGAGCGGTTCTTCTGGCAGGGAGACAGGCCGTTGATGCTGCCTTATGAGGAATGCATCCTGTATGTGACCCATGTCCGGGGATTTACCATGGATCCGTCCTCCAGATCCCGTCATCCCGGCACCTTTGCGGGTATCAAAGAGAAGATTCCATACCTGAAAAGTATGGGAATCAATCAGCTGGAGCTGATGCCGGTGTATGAATTTGCGGAATATGAGCAGAAGAGACCGTCGAAAAAGCACATGCCGGTAAGCCGAAGCGCCGCGGAACAGATCAACTACTGGGGGTACGCAGACGCGTATTATTTTGCACCCAAAGCTTCCTACAGTGCGTCCGGGAATCCGGTAAGGGAATTGAAGGAACTGGTGCGGGAATTACATAAAAACGGGATTGAGCTGATCCTGGAATTCTATTTTCCGGTCAGGACAAATCCACATATGATTCTGGACTGCATCCGTTGCTGGGTGGCGGAATATCATATTGACGGAGTGCATGTAAACAGTCAGGGGACTCCGCTGGGAAGCCTGGTCTTTGATCCGCAGCTGTCCTGTACAAAGATCATGAGTGAGAGTTTTACGCTGGAGGAATATTATGAACCGGGTTATGAGCCGGCCTGTCGGAGGCTTGCAGAGTACAACGATGATTTCCTTCAGAAATCCAGGCGGTTTCTGAAAGGAGACGAGGACATGCTCGGGCAGATTGCCTGGAGCATGCGCCGGAATCCAGGACAGCAGGCAGTCGTCAATTATGTGGCATGCCATAACGGTTTTACACTGGCGGATGTGGTATCCTATGATGTCAAACACAACGAAGACAACGGGGAAGAGAACCGGGACGGAAGCAGTTATAACTGCAGCTGTAATTATGGGGAAGAAGGTCCAACCGCTTCCAGAAAATTAAAACAGTTAAGAGAGCGTCAGGTCCGCAATGCGTTTCTTCTGATGCTGCTCTCCCAGGGAGTTCCGGCGATCTATGGCGGAGACGAGATGGGGAATTCTCAGGGCGGGAATAATAACGCATGGTGCCAGGACAATGAGACTGCATGGATCCAGTGGAGCAGGAAAAAAGCGGACCGCCGCCTGCGGGAATTTGTAAAAGATGCGATTCAGTTCCGGAAGCGTTCCGGAGCTTTTGGGCGTTCGAAGGAATATACCATGAAAGATCATCTGGCAAAGGGAATGCCGGATCTGTCCTATCACGGGAAACGGGCATGGTACGGAGAATTTGAGACCTGCAGCCGTCAGATGGGAATCCTCTATGCCGGGTGCTATACGGGAGGGGAGACCTGTTATGTGGTGTACAATATGCATACGGCAGATCAGGAGCTGGCGCTGCCCATCCTTCCCAAAGGAGAGAGGTGGCATGTGGCAGCGGATACCGGAAGAGAAGAACATGCATTTTACAGTCCGGGGGAAGAGCCGGTTCTGAAGGAGCAGAAGGTGGTGACGGTTCCGCCAAGGACGATTTTGATACTGGCAGGTAAAAAAAGATGAGACTGATTAATATATGGAGACATTTTTATACGATTACAGAGCATAAAATGGTGGTTGCCCGGCACTGTTTCAAGGTGGGGATGTACTGGCAGGGGATTACCCACGACCTGTCCAAGTATACGCCGGCGGAATTCTGGCAGGGCTGCAGGTATTATCAGGGCTTTCAGAGTCCGAACAATGCAGAGCGCGAGGAGAAAGGATATTCTGCCGCATGGCTGCATCATAAGGGACGCAATAAGCATCACTACGAATACTGGATCGATTACAGTCTGAAGCCCGTGAAATGCATGGCGGGTATGAAGATGCCTTTAAAATATGTCAATGAGATGGTTATGGACCGGATTGCAGCGTCGAAAGTATATGAAGGGAAAAAATATACCAGGCATTCGCCGCTTGCTTATTATGAGCAGGGGAAAGGAAGTTATCTGATTCACGAGGAAACAAGGGAACTTCTGGAGTATATTCTGCATATGCTGGACGAAAAAGGTGAGGAAAAGACGTTTGCATACATGAAAAAGTATATGGTAGGGAAGAAAAATTATCCGAAAATCAAAAAAAATAAAAAAATCTGAAAAAAGAAGAAGGATTTTCGGATTTTGCGCAGTATATTATTTATATAGGGTATTTGTAAAAGATCATTCTGTTTCATTGAAAAGGGGGAGAGGCTGTGACGATCCGGGAAAAGACAGAGATATGGGAGGAAGAGCGCCTGAGCGATTATGCGGCGCGGAGCAGAAATTCCAGAGGCAGAGACAAAGAGGAGCCGCCCTGCGATATCCGTCCGGTCTATCAGAGGGACAGGGACCGCATCCTGCACTGCAAATCCTTCCGCCGGCTGAAACATAAGACCCAGGTGTTTTTAACTCCCAGGGGGGACCATTACCGGACCCGGCTGACCCATACGCTGGAGGTGGCGCAGAATGCCAGAACCATCGCCAGGGCGCTCAGGCTGAATGAGGATCTGACAGAGGCAATCGCACTGGGACACGATCTTGGGCATACGCCCTTTGGACATGCCGGAGAACGGGCGCTGAATGAGATCTGCAGCGAAGGATTTGCCCACCACAGACAGAGTGTGCGGATCGTTGAGAGTCTGGAAAAGGGCGGAAGGGGCCTGAACCTGACCTGGGAGGTCAGAGACGGGATCCTCAACCATCAGATGACGGGAAGAGCGGAAACGCTGGAGGGAAGGATCGTCCGTTATTCAGATAAGATCGCATACATAAACCATGATGTGGACGACGCGATCCGGGGAGGCGTGATCCGGGAGCGGGATCTTCCGAGGGCCTATACGGACATTCTGGGACATTCCACCAGAGAACGGCTGAATATCATGATCCATGACATTGTGGAACAGAGTCAGGACAAGCCGGACATTCTGATGTCGGAGGATATCCAGTATGCATTTATGGGAATGCGGAAGTTCATGTTTGACAATGTATATACAAACCCCAAGGCAAAAGGCGAGGAACAGAAGGCAGAGAATATCGTGAAGGAACTGTTTCAATATTATATGGAACATCCGGAGTTTCTGCCCAATGAGTATGTGGAGCGGATGTGGTACTCCGGCGAGACGCAGGAGCGGAGCGTCTGCGACTACATCGCAGGTATGACAGACCAGTATGCCATATCCAAATTTCAGGAATTCTTTCTTCCGGATTCCTGGAGAGTTTAACAGGAATCAGGTGTGATATGAGTTTTTATTCGCAGGAGCTTGTGGAGGAGGTCCGTTCCGGAAGCGATATTGTGGACGTGATCTCCGGTTATATAAAACTGCAGCGGAAGGGCAGCAATTATGTGGGTGTATGTCCCTTCCATAACGACAGGAATCCTTCCATGTCCGTCAATCAGCCAAGGCAGATCTATCACTGCTTCAGCTGCGGGGCAGGCGGGGACGTGTTTAAATTTGTGATGGAATATGAGAACCTGACGTTCCCGGAGGCAATGAAGGTGCTGGCGGACCGCGCCGGTATTACGCTTCCGGAGCAGGATACTTCCAGAGAGGCGAGGCAGCAGGCGGATCTGAAAGCACAGATCATGGAACTGAACAAACTGGCCGCGAAATATTATTACTATACACTGCGGCAGCCGGCAGGAAAGCAGGGGCTTGACTATCTGCTGGGAAGGCAGCTTACCAGAGAGACGATCCAGAAGTTCGGACTGGGCTATGCGGATAAATACAGCAGCAGCCTGTACCAGTATCTGAAAAGCAGGGGATATTCCGATTCGCTTCTGAAAGAATCCGGACTTATGCAGGTGGATGAAAAGCGCGGTATGTACGACAAGTTCTGGAACCGGGTTATTTTTCCGATCATGGATACGCATAACCGGGTCATTGGTTTCGGCGGGAGAGTGATGGGGGATGGAAAGCCCAAATATCTGAATTCACCGGAGACAAGGGTCTTTGATAAGAGCCGCAACCTTTACGGGCTGAATCTGGCACGAATGAGCCGGAAACCGAATATCATTCTGTGTGAAGGCTATATGGATGTGATCGCCATGCATCAGGCGGGCTTTCACCAAGCGGTTGCATCCCTCGGCACAGCGTTTACGCAGCAGCAGTCAGTCATACTGAAGCGGTATACCAGTGAGGTGCTTCTCACCTATGACAGCGATGAGGCGGGGGTAAGAGCGGCGCTTCGGGCAATTCCGATTCTGAAGGATGCAGGTCTGACGGCGAAGATCATCAACATGGAGCCATACAAGGATCCGGATGAATGTATCAAGGCGGAGGGAACAGAGCGCTTTCAGAAGCGGATCGACGAGGCTGAGAGTAGTTTCTTTTTTGAAATCCGGATGCTGGAGAGACAGTATGATTTCAGGGAGCCGGAGAGCAAGACCGCATTCTACCGTGCACTGTCCGAAAAGCTTCTGGAATTTGAACAGGGAATTGAAAGGAACACTTACATAGAGGCGGCAGCAGAAAAATATCATCTGACGTATGAACAGCTTCTTCATATGGTAAATCAGACCGGAGTGAAGCTGGGCGGGCTTACAAGAGCGCCTGCGCCGGCAGAGCCTTCCGGACGCAGGAGGAAAAAAGCAGAGGATGGAAGCCTTCGCTCCCAGTGTCTTCTGATCACCTGGATGAGTTCGGGAGACCGGATGTTCCGAAATATCAGAAAATATGTGAAGCCGGAGGAATTTACAGACCCTCTCTGCCGGAGAGTGGCGGAGCTTCTTACAGAGCAGTGGGCGTCGGGAAAACTGAATCCTGCGTCTTTGTTTCAGCATTTTACAGAGGAAGAGGAGCAGCAGAAGGTGTCCGCCATGCTTCAGGGCAGCATTCCGGTCCTGTCGCCGAAGGAGGAGGAGAAGGCTCTGCAGGAGACGATTCTTCGGGTAAAACAGAGCAGTATCGCCTGGCAGACGGAGCATATGGACCCGAATGACGTGGAAACGATGCAGAAAATCATACAGAAACGCCGGGAAATTGAGAAATTGCATATTTCTTTGGATTAAGGATAAAATATGAACAATTATGGAAGGAAGAACCAGTATGGAAGAAAATATGGTGAAATTCAGTGAAAAATTGAAAGAGCTGCTGGCGACTGCAAAGAAAAAGAAGAATGTTCTGGAGTATCAGGAGATCAGCGATTTTTTCAATGATATGGAGCTGGATGCGGAAAAGTTTGAGAAGATCCTTGATTTTCTGGAACAGAACAATATCGATGTGCTTCGCATCACGGATGATGACGACGACAATATTATCTTAAGCGACGAAGATGATGTGGATGTAGAGCAGATCGACCTGTCCGTTCCGGACGGAGTCAGCATTGAGGATCCGGTCCGCATGTATTTAAAAGAGATTGGAAAGGTTCCGCTCCTGAGCGCTGAAGAAGAGATCGACCTGGCAAAACGGATGGAGCTTGGAGATGAGGAGGCGAAAAAGCGTCTGGCAGAAGCCAATCTTCGTCTGGTAGTCAGCATTGCAAAGCGCTATGTGGGCAGAGGGATGCTGTTTCTCGATCTGATTCAGGAAGGCAATCTGGGGCTGATTAAGGCCGTGGAAAAGTTCGATTATCGGAAAGGCTATAAATTCAGTACCTATGCAACCTGGTGGATCCGTCAGGCGATCACAAGGGCGATCGCAGACCAAGCAAGGACGATCCGTATTCCGGTGCATATGGTGGAGACCATTAACAAGCTGATTCGGGTATCCAGACAGCTTCTTCAGGAGCTGGGAAGAGAGCCTCAGCCGGAAGAGATTGCAGAGGAGATGAACATGCCGGTGGAGCGTGTCCGTGAGATTCTGAAGATCTCTCAGGAGCCGGTGTCTCTGGAGACTCCGATTGGCGAAGAGGAGGACAGCCATCTGGGGGATTTCATCCAGGATGACAATGTGCCGGTTCCGGCAGAAGCGGCCGCCTTTACGCTTTTGAAGGAGCAGCTGGTGGAGGTACTTGGAACTCTGACGGAGAGAGAGCAGAAGGTACTGCGCCTGCGTTTTGGACTGGACGACGGGCGGGCACGCACACTGGAAGAGGTAGGAAAGGAATTTAATGTAACCCGTGAGAGAATCCGCCAGATTGAGGCGAAGGCGCTCAGAAAGCTCCGCCATCCAAGCAGGAGCCGGAAGCTGAAGGATTTTCTGGATTAGGAGAAGGACATGCAGTTGTCTAAGAGGATGCAGCATCTGACTTTCCTGATCACGGAAGGGAACCGGCTGGCGGATGTGGGAACGGATCATGGCTATGTCCCGATCGCTCTGGTGAGGGACAAAAGGATTCCTTCCGCCATCGCGATGGATGTGAACCGGGGACCGCTTGCCCGTGCCGGGAAACATATCCGGGAATCCGGGCTTTCTACATATATAGAGACCCGCCTGTCCGACGGACTTGCGAAGCTTGGACCAGAAGAGGTGGATACCGTATTGATTGCCGGGATGGGCGGAATGCTGACCCGGAGGATTCTGAAGGAAGGCGGGCACTGCCTGCATACAGTGAAAGAGCTGGTTCTGCAGCCGCAGTCAGATATTCACAGAGTAAGGGAGTGGCTGTGTGAGAACGGGTATCAGATCACAGCGGAGGATATGGTGGAGGAAGACGGGAAATATTATCCCATGATGCGGGCGGTTCATGGGCAGGAGCGGAAGCTTTCGCAGACGGAACTGTACTATGGAAAGGGAGAGATTCAAAGAGCGCCGGAGGTGCTGCATTCCTGTCTTCAGGCGGAGCTTTCCAGAAGCCGGAGGCTTCTGGAGATTCTGCGGCAGAACGGGCAGGAAGGAACCCGGCGGGCGGCGGAAGTGGCGGAAAGCATCAGACGGATCAGCAGCTGCTGTAAAGAGACGGTACATTGTCCGACATCGGAGCAGTCAGCCGGACAACAGATTATGAACAGGAGGATGTTTCCAGATGAAATGCAGTGAGATATGCGCCCTGATCGAACAGGAGTATTCGCCGGAATATGCCTGTGACTGGGACAATGTGGGGCTGCTGGCAGGCAGACGGGATAAAGAAGTGAAGAAGATCCTGCTGGCGCTGGATGCGACGGATGAGACCGTACGTATGGCGGTGGAGAAGGAGGCGGATCTTCTGATCACACACCATCCCTTGATCTTTTCACCGGTCAGGCGGGTTACGGATGAGGATCTGATCGGGAGACGGCTGATTACCCTGATACAGCATGATATTTCTTATTATGCCATGCATACCAATTACGATACCAGAGGGATGGCGGATCTGGCGGCAGGGCTTTTAAAGCTCGATGAATGCACCGTTCTGGAAGAGGTCAGAGACGGGGAGGGGATCGGAAGAGTTGGTGTTCTGCCCGGACGTATGACGCTTGAGGAATGCGCCGGCCTGGTAAAAGAAGTATATGATATCCCGAATGTGAGGCTGTTTGGTCCGCCGGATGCACAAGTCCGTCTGGCTGCCGTCTGTCCGGGAGCCGGGAAGAGTACCGTGAAGGAGGCGCTGCGTTTCGGCTGTGATGTATACATCACAGGGGACATCGACCATCATACCGGGATTGATGCGGTGGACCAGGGACTGTGCATCATTGATGCGGGGCACTATGGAATTGAGCATATCTTTATGAAAGATATCAGGGACTACCTGGAAAAGGTACTGACAGGGGTGCGTATGGAGTGCGTACCTGTGAAGCATCCATTTACCGTTGTCTAAAAACCGTGCAGGCCCGAAACAGGTACAGAGGGTTCTGGCGGATCAGAATGAAAGCAAAAAGGGGGGCGTACATATGAGACAGATCGTTGTAGAAGGAAAGAAAAGAGAAGTGCCGGACGGCATGACTTATCTGGAACTTGCGAAAGAATATCAGAAGGATTATCTGCATGATATTGTGCTGGTGCTGGAAAACGGCAAGATGCGGGAGCTGTTCCGCAGGGTGAAAAATGACAGTGTGGTGACGTTTTTGACCACCGGGCATACGGACGGGCACAAGACATATAAGCGCAGCGCCACGCTGCTTCTTTTAAAAGCGATCTTTGATGTGGCGGGAAAGGAAGCGGTTACGGGGATTAAGATTCACTTTTCCGTAAGCCAGGGATATTACTGTACAAGTAAATATCTTAAGCCGGATGCTGCTTTTCTTGATCAGGTTCAGGCTCGTATGGAGGAACTGGCAGCTCAGTCGATCCCCATTCGGAAAAAGACGGTTCCGGTGGAGGAGGCAATTGAAAACTTTTCCCGCCGCGGAATGAAGGATAAGGCGAAACTGTTCTGGTACCGGAGAAGTTCCAGCGTAAATATCTATGATCTGGACGGTTTTGAAGATTATTATTATGGATATATGGTCCCGGATACCGGTTATCTGAAATATTTTAAACTGATTCCGTACGACGAAGGCTTTGTGCTGGAATTCCCGCCGGCCAGGACGCCGGAGACTTTCGCTCCCTTTAAGCCGGAGCAGAAGCTGTTCCTGACCCTTAAAAATTCCACGAAGTGGAGCGAGGTACTGGAAGTGGCGACGATCGGGGCGCTGAATGAACAGATCACCTGCGGAAACATCGGCAATATCATACTGGCGCAGGAAGCGATCATGGAAAAGCAGCTGGGAAATATAGCGGCACAGATCGCATCCCGGCAGGACAAAAAGCTGATCATGATTGCCGGGCCGTCTTCTTCCGGAAAGACAACGTTCTCTCACAGACTGTCCATTCAGCTTCTGGCGCATGGACTGCGGCCGCATCCGATCGGAGTGGACAATTATTTTGTGGAGCGGGAGGATACTCCGAAGGACGAGGATGGAAATTATAACTTTGAATGTCTCGGTGCCATGGATATTGAACTGTTTAACAGTCAGATGAACGCCCTGTTAAGAGGCGAGGAAGTATCCATGCCGACCTTCAATTTCCTGACCGGAAAGAAGGAATATAAAGGAAATACGCTGAAGTTGGGACCGGAGGATGTCCTGGTCATTGAGGGGATCCACTGTCTGAATGACGCGCTGTCCCATTCCCTGCCGAAGGAGAACAAATTCAAGATTTATCTGAGTGCGCTGACGCAGTTGAATATCGATGAGCATAACCGGATTGCTACGACGGATGGCCGTCTGCTCCGCCGCATGGTAAGAGACGCCAGGACCAGAGGCGCCGGGGCGAAAAAGACGATTTCCATGTGGCCGTCTGTGCGCCGCGGAGAGGATGAGAATATCTTCCCGTATCAGGGGGATGCGGATGTGATGTTTAATTCCGCGCTGATCTATGAACTGTCTGTGCTGAAACAGTATGCAGAGCCTCTGCTGCTTGGAATCCGGCAGGGAGAACCGGAATATACAGAGGCAAAGAGACTTTTGAAGTTCCTGAATTATTTTCAGGGAATCGACAGTAATCTGGTGCCCAATAATTCGATACTGAGAGAATTTATCGGAGGCTCCTATTTTAATGTGTAAGGTCTGCGTATGCAGGCAGCAGAGCTTTGACAGCGTCTGAAGGTCTGGAGAGATCTGTCCGGAAAAAGGAACAGGAAAGTTCCTTTTTCCGGCAGAATATTCCAACAGGGCGAAAGTGTATGGAAAGGGAGATAAAAGCGTTCCCCGGGAACAGCTGACGGGAGTTTGTATTATGAAAAAATTTATAAAAGAAAGATATCTCATACCTCTTGGGGTATGGTTTGTTGTTTATATGGCATTATTTCTGTATCTGGAGGTATGCGAGCCGGAGTCCGTGCATTTGATCTTCTGCGGGATGGACCGTAAGATTCCGTATGTGCAGGCATTTGTCTATCCATATCTGAGCTGGTTTCCGTATATTTGTGTATGTGCATATTCTGCGGTTCGGAATCTGGAAGACAAGGATTACAGGAAGGCGGTCTTTTTCCTGACGGCAGGCATGAATGTATTCCTGCTCATCTCTTATGTCTGGCCCACGGGTCTGGATCTCCGGGAGGGGATCGTATACAACACGGCGGTGCCCAGCGGATATCTGATGCAGTTTGTACAGGCGGTAGACACACCAACGAGCGTATTTCCAAGTATGCATGTGTATGTAACACTGGTGCTCCAGTATACACTGGAGATACAGAAAGGAAGACTGGCCATGAGAAAGATATGGGCCGGAAGGATTCTGGCAGCGGCGATCATTCTGTCCACCATGTTCACGAAGCAGCATTCGGTTCTGGATGTGCTTGGAGCGTTTTTGCTGTTTGGACTGCTGGCTGCCGGATATTGCAGATATTCTTATTTTGGCATGCAGATTCATAGAAAGTATGTGAAAACGGTTGAATAGATGAATAAAAATTTTCCATTACATGGACAAAAAGGGAAAAACAGGTTACAATAAGTATGACAGCAAGTAAGACAGACAATCGCGGCTGACATTCGTTCAGACGAGGAAAGTCCGGGCTTCACAGGGCAGGATGCCGGATAACGTCCGGTGGAGGTGACTCCAAGGCCAGTGCAACAGAAA
>VSND01000054.1 GCA_009774145.1 Lachnospiraceae bacterium
ATGCTCCCTAATCAAAATCATTGAGGGCTATATATTGTCAGGCTTTAAAAATATTCAAAAGTTGTAAACTGGTGTATGTAAATACAGATTATGCTTATTTAAGGCAGATAGAAGAAGAACTGAAAGATATTACACAGGATTTGGACGTAAGCTATTCTTCCAATCGTTATATTGAGTTTAACCAGAAGGGAGTAAATAAAGGCTCCGGTCTTTTATTTCTGGCAGATCTTTTAGGTGTCAGACCGGAAGAAACGATTGCTGTTGGAGATAATTTTAATGATCTTTCCATGATCAGGGCTGCCGGCCTGGGAGTTGGTGTAAATAATACAGCCGCGGATATGAAACCATTGTGTGATGTGATACTGAATGCAACCTGTGATCAGGATGCAATTGCTGAAGTCGTAGAAAGATATATTTTAGAAAAGTAAAATGATGTTTCACGTGAAACATTTCATCTGGAAATAATCTGTGATTCGATGGTAATCCGTATAAACAAGTCTCTGCGAATCCTTAAGCGGTGTAATCCGGGTTTGCGGAGACTATTAAGCGACAGAAGTACAGATATCCATATTTTTTGTGTTTGCGACTCAGATTCTATGCGGATGTGCTCCATAAATATAAGATGTATTCATTGATCGTTTCTAATCCCAAAGTGATATCGTTCCATTTGGGAGGGATAACATTTACTGCCTGAATGGCTGGTTCCCATAGAATGTTGATGCGCCGGTTCATCTCTTCCAATCGTGATTTCATCCATGCCAGATCATCATCAGAAGCTGGCAGGTTCGTGCGGTTTTTATACAGCTCCGTCCAATTATCATAAAATCTCTCGTCTGATTCCAAAAATTTGAAAGCTGCTGTTATAAAGTCATCTAATGATGAAAATGTATGTTTGGGAGCTGCAACAACTAAAATATTCTGTTCGGAAGCACCAACATTAAAACAAAGATTTCCAAAATCAATCGCAATCATTCGATTCCATTCCCTCATCAAAATCCCGATTTTTGCTCTCTCAACTTCCCGAAAAATGGGAAAGTTATAAAACCTGGTAAGCTACATATCCCAATAAAAATATGCCTGCCAAAATACAGACGAGCGAAAGTACAAATTTTTCTTTCGCCTGTTCTCTCTTTTTTCTGTTAGAAAGCAACGACCAAATGCCATATATCGCAAACATAAGACCAATAAAACATTGAATAACCACACTTATAATTTCCATAACAGGTTTCTCCTTAACCATCGATTTATAACCATAAACACGAATAATTGCCGTCTGCACAGTATAACGAATGAACGCATCAGTAATCCAGAGTTGAAAACGGCAATTATTTGCGTTCACGAGTATTACTTGTAAACTGGAATAGTTTTTATTGCAAATCATCTTTAGAAATTGCTATTGAAGGATAATGAGAAAGTTCCGTCAAATCAACATTTAGTGGCACACTATAAACCATGTAATAATTATCAGGATTGCCGGCAATCAAATCATTCATTTTTTGTTCTGCCAAGTTTTTATCATTGGTAGCATACACAACTGATACAACACCTGCTTTATCATTTTCCATATCCTGTATATTTCCGCATAATATTAATTTTAATGGGGCGCTCCCATTCAAGCCCTGCTTAATATAGTCCTTATATTCCATAGTTTGCCCTCCACCAATTCCAATTTATATTTTTGATTATAAAATATATGCCATCCATTTGCAATACATATTTATTGCCTCATTTCCAGTGAATACACAATTTCGAAAAGGGAGTTATGAAATACCAGATCCCTGTTTATCAATACATTTTTTACAGGTATACAATTTTGAAAATGGTATTATTTTATTGCGAAAGTCTCTTCTTATTGCAAATTCTGGTGGTGTTTGGCGAAAAATACTCAGAGTGATTTATCCTTCCGGGATTCTATCGTGCAGGAAAGGACGAAGGGATACCAGGATGTAAGATATATATCCTGAGATCCAGTAATCTTTAATGGATCTTCCGGAAATTTTGCTTTTGTAATGTTTCACGTGAAACATATAAGAGATTAGCCGTACAAACTGGAGTTAAGAAAATATATAACCTCGAACAGATAAAGAAACAGTTTTTTCAAAATTGGGCCGCTGTTGAAATTGGTTTATACGAGCGGTTACAAAATCCTGTCATGCAATCTGACGCACAAGAGAGAAAAGCTGCAGTCATTAAAGCAAATTTCATCATTTGTGAGTATAAGAAATATACATTGCAGGCAACAGGTAAATATTTTATAATCAGGAGTATAAAATTGGTGTTTATCATTTACAGAATCGGCACAGACCTGCTGACATCAAAAGACACAAAGGAGTGATTATTTATGAAAGAAACCATCAGAAAGTGCATTACCAACTGCCTGCCGAAAGAGACTGTTTATCTGGGAGAATTTCTGTTCCTGATGCCGGATACCGTATGGGAAGGAGAATCCGGCGGGAAAAGGTTTGTGGCAGTTGCAGAAGACCGTTGGCTCTCTGGTTCAAGCGGTCAGTTTCTGGCCGTGACAGAGGACGGTTCTGTCTATAAAGGTGACCTGGCTGACCAGAGCCTGTTTCAATACTGCGCTGCCAGCTTTTCACAGTTTATGGAGATTATGAGTATATACCAGGCTGTGCTTGAGACTCATCAGTCACCGGATGCATGGGATGAAGAAGGATTGCAGCGCTGTGAGGAGGAGGAAGCAGTTTTCCGTGAGAAGATCAGCCGAATTGATTCCACTGCATTGCGGGACGACGGGACATTCTGGAGTGTCTGGGCAGAAGAGATCGGTTACGGTCTTTGATCTCCGTTTCTGTTTTGTCAGATTTTTGTATTCCTGTCTTCCGTTTACCATTGCGCAGGTATAAATTCCTGTCTGTCAGAAGACTGAATAAAGCAACCCACGGGCTTTTCGGAGGTAAGAGGATAAATATGGATGACAATAAAAGTTATGATGTGGGAGATTTTTTTGATACAGGAAGTTTTGATACAGAGTGCGACCCCATACTTTATGGAACCGGACGGATCACTTTGGACTATAGAATCTATTCTGAATGCAGTTTGGAAAGTTTATCGGGGATTTTGTCCTTTATTCAGAAGAATTACAGGAAAGCATACAGCCAGGTTTTGGCAGGTGTGTTTTCTGCTTACAGAAACAATCCGAAGTGGGATGTCTGGATAGAAGAAACAGACAATTTTTTTCGAATTGATTTTACAGAAAAAGAAGAGATTCATCCCTGCCTTGGGTTGCCAACCGTTGATTTGGCCTTCTGCGGCGAAAAGATTTTTTGGGGAATGACTTTTTCTGGAGGAACAAATAAATTGTCCTGTGAACATGGATTTTGTACTGTCTTTGAGCAGGAAAAGTTATTGGTACTTGCAGACAGCGATTTTCCACTTGTCCTGAAATGGTGGGATTATTATTACACCAATGGAAATATCCTGAAAACTTCAGGAACACTTTTTCGAAAAGAGGAAAATCAGTGAATGTTTCACGTGAAACATTCAGATTACCGCACAAGGAGAAAAATTAAAAAAAATATATTCTCGTGAATGCATTTAATTGCCGCTTTCAACCCTGGACTGCTGATGCGTTCACTCGTTATACTGTGCAGACGGCAATTATTTGCGTTTGTGGGTATAAATTCCAGACCATTCTATAAAAAAATGTTTCACGTGAAACATACATGTGATATAATAGACGCTGACAAAAGAATATCAGCGAAACGCATTATAGTTTAGAGGAGATATACGTGGGAAGAATTATTGCGATAGCAAATCAGAAAGGTGGAGTTGGTAAGACAACAACCGCAATTAATCTGTCTGCATGTCTGTCAGAAATTGGACAAAAGGTGCTGACAATTGATATCGATCCCCAGGGAAATACAACCAGTGGACTTGGAATAGATAAAAACAAAGTAGAAAACAGTGTCTATGATATGATTCTTGGTGACTGTACGATAGAGGAATGTCTTGTGGAAACAGAGATTGAACATCAGTCTCTGCTTCCATCCGATGTCAATCTGGCGGGAGCAGAGATTGAACTGATTGGAATAGAAGAGAAAGAATACATATTAAAAAGAGAAATAAAGAAAATCAGAGATCATTATGATTTTTTGATCATAGATTGTCCACCTTCTTTAAATATGCTTACAGTAAATGCATTGACGGCTGCGGATACGGTTCTCGTACCAATTCAATGTGAGTATTATGCGCTGGAAGGCTTAAGTCAGCTGATTCGTACCATTGAACTGGTACAGCAGCGTTTAAATCCGGAACTTGAGATTGAAGGCGTCGTATTTACCATGTATGATGCCAGAACAAACCTTTCCCTGCAGGTGGTGGAAAATGTGAAGGGATATCTGCATCAGAATATCTATAAAACGATAATTCCGCGAAATGTGCGTCTTGCCGAAGCGCCGAGTCATGGACTTCCGATCAATCTGTACGATACGAAATCAGCAGGGGCTGAAAGTTACCGATTACTGGCGCAGGAGGTACTTCATAAAGGAGAGGAAGAATGGGAGTAAAAAGAGGAGGACTTGGAAAAGGACTGGACAGTCTGATACCCGATAATGGAAAAGTGCCGGAGAGCGGGCGAAAGACAAAGGTGGTAGAAAAAGTAATTGAAAAGATTGTGGAAAAGCCTTCAGAAGTGAAGCTTAAGATTAATCAGATTGAACCAAACAGAGAACAGCCGAGAAAAAAATTTGATGAACAGGCACTGGAAGAACTGGCAGATTCCATCCGTCAGTTTGGAATACTTCAGCCTCTTATTGTACAGGAAAAGGAAAAATATTATGAAATCATTGCCGGAGAGCGGAGATGGAGGGCTGCAAAACTTGTCGGTCTGAAAGAAATACCGGTTGTGATTCGAAAAATGTCAGAACAGGAGATGGTTGAGATCTCTCTGATTGAAAACATTCAAAGAGAGAATCTGAATCCCATAGAAGAGGCGGCGGCATATAAAAGGCTTCTGGAGGAATTTCATCTGACGCAGGAAGAAATTGCGGAACGCGTGGCAAAAAGCAGGACAGCGGTGACAAATTCCATGCGCCTTTTAAAGCTGGATGAACGGGTTCAGCAGATGGTGGTGGATGAAATGCTGTCTACCGGGCACGCCCGCGCGTTGCTTGCTGTCGAAGATCCGGAACTTCAGTTTCAGACTGCTAATAAAATATATAATGAAAGATTAAGTGTTCGGGAAGTCGAAAAGCTGGTAAAAAATATCGGAAAAGAAAAGTCTTCTAAAAAGGAGAAAAATTTCCAGCAGGAAGCAGTATTTCAGGATCTGGAAGAAAAAATGAAGGTTTCGCTGGGAACGAAAGTTTCCATCAATCGGAAGGATGATAAGAAAGGAAGGATTGAGATTGAGTATTACTCCATGGAAGAACTGGAGCGTCTGATGGAGATATTGATCAAGTAGACATAAGATAAAAACAGAAGAATACGGAGGAGATAAAATGAACAGCCCTATACTGGAATATCTGATGTCATATGGGATAGATCCTGCATATATTATGATTGGGATTTCGGCAGTGTTGATCCTGCTGATCATTCTGTATCTGGTATGTATTGTGAAGATGAAAAAACTGCGGAAAGCCTATAACTGTTTTATGAAAGGAAAAGATATGGAATCCATGGAGGAAGTCCTGATGAAACAGTTTGACCGGATCGAGGTACTGGAAGAGGCGGACCGGGAGAAAAGAAAAGAGATCAACAGTCTGAAGATTCTGATGCAGAAATCCTATCAGAAGGCAGGACTGGTAAAATACGATGCATTCCGGGAGATGAGCGGAAAGCTCAGCTATGCGCTGGCGCTTCTGGATCAGAATGACAACGGTGTGATCATCACTTCCATGTACAGCAGAGATGGATGTTTTTCCTATGCAAAAGAGGTTATCATGGGAGAATCAAAGATCAATCTGTCGGAGGAGGAGCAGGAAGCCCTGGAAAAAGCAGTAAATGGAGAGAAAATTACAGAATAATATGAAAAACCCTTGCAAAATCGTCAATACTGTCATAAAATTGTTTAATTAGAGGTTTTCATCAGAATACAGGAGGATATCATGTTAGACTTAAAATTTGTCAGGGAAAATCCCGATCTTGTAAAGCAGAATATTAAAAATAAATTTCAGGATGAGAAGCTGCCTCTGGTGGATGAGGTGATCCGTCTGGATGCAGAGAGAAGGGCTGCGCAGCAGGAAGCAGATCAGCTTCGTGCAGGAAGAAACAAACTTTCCAAACAGATCGGCGCTTTGATGGGACAAGGCAAAAAAGAGGAAGCAGAAGAAGTGAAAAAACAGGTCGCTGCAGATGCGGCACATCTGGAAGATCTTTCTGCAAAGGAAAAGGAGTTGGACGAAAAGGTAACAAAGATCATGATGACCATTCCGAACATCATTGATCCGAGTGTTCCGATCGGAAAGAATGACAGTGAAAATGTCGAGGTTCAGAAATACGGCGAGCCGGCTGTTCCGGATTTTGAGATTCCCTATCATACGGAGATTATGGAGCGCTTTAACGGCATCGATCTGGACAGTGCCCGGAAAGTGGCAGGAAACGGATTTTATTATCTGATGGGAGATATTGCAAGGCTGCATTCAGCAGTGATTTCCTATGCAAGAGATTTTATGATCGGACGCGGATTTACCTACTGTGTACCACCTTTCATGATTCGGAGCAATGTGGTGACCGGTGTCATGAGCTTTGCAGAAATGGATGCCATGATGTACAAGATCGAGGGCGAGGATCTGTACCTGATCGGAACCAGCGAACATTCCATGATTGGAAAATTTATTGATACAATCATTCCGGAGGAAAAGCTTCCTTATACAATGACCAGCTATTCGCCCTGTTTCCGGAAGGAAAAGGGAGCACATGGAGTCGAAGAGCGCGGCGTATACCGGATCCATCAGTTTGAGAAGCAGGAGATGATCGTGGTCTGCAAGCCGGAAGAGAGTCCCATGTGGTTTGACAGACTGTGGCAGAATACGGTGGATCTGTTCCGATCTCTGGATATCCCGGTCCGTACGCTGGAGTGCTGTTCCGGCGATCTGGCTGACCTGAAGGTAAAATCTGTGGATGTGGAAGCATGGTCTCCAAGACAGAAGAAATATTTTGAAGTCGGAAGCTGTTCAAATCTTGGGGATGCCCAGGCGAGAAGGCTGAAGATCCGTGTGGATGGAGCTGACGGAAAGTATTTTGCACATACGTTAAATAATACGGTCGTTGCTCCGCCGCGCATGCTGATTGCATTTCTGGAGAATAATCTTCAGTCTGACGGAAGTGTCCGTATTCCGGAAGTTCTGCGTCCGTATATGGGAGGCATGACAGAACTGATATAAACGGCACTGAATTTCTGTCCTCACAGGGCATCGGTTCATGCGCCGTTTATCACACGTTTCCAGCAATTATGAAACACCAGATATATAGATAAAAAACGGCATGGAAAGATACAATGTCCGGAACGGTTTTCATATGTCAGACGGCAGAAAATCGTTCCAGACAACGGACATTTTATGTTACCATGCGGAACTATAAATAGGAGGTATCTGTTTGCATCGATATCTGAGAGCAGTTGGTTTCAGTAAGATTCAGAAGAGAGAAGAATATGAAGAACTGGTGCGTTTTACTTCTGAATGTTATCAGACAGAAGAAACTGCGGCTACTGTAGAGGGAGAAGACTTTTCTGAGCGCAGGAAAGTTTTTGCAGATCAGATGGGTCTGATGGTCCGGGGAGTGTATGATGATAAGGATGAATTTCATTCCGAATACTGTGTTCCGTATTTTATCGGAAGATCAGAAAGATCTTATGAGGATATTGTCATTGAACGGCATGCGGAGAAGGAATCTTATGCCGGAGTCTGTGATGATATGAATCTGGGCGTCTCACTCATCTTTTATCTTCAGAATGTAACAGAATATCTGAATCGGGTGCGTTATGGAAGAACCGATCAGGTGTCTGCTTCCCTGATATTATCCGGATTGTCTGTGGAAGGCAAGATTCTGATGCCGGTTTATCAGAAAATGCCGGTGGTATCAGAGATCAGGGCCAGCCAGGAGAGAAACCGAATGCTCCAGGCAGCCCGGGACGGGGATGAAGATGCCATCGAAAATCTGACACTGGAAGACATGGATACGTATTCCATGATATCCAGACGCATTTCAGATGAAGATGTATTTTCTATTGTAACCACTCATTTTATGCCCTGCGGCGTGGAATGCGATCATTATAATATTATGGGCGAAATTCTGGAGGTCAGGCTTCTGGAAAATAATAAAACAGAAGAAAAAATCTATGCTTTGACCATAGAAACAAATGAGATTGTTCTGGATATCTGCATCAATCAGGAGGATCTTATGGGCGAGCCTCTGCCGGGAAGAAGATTTCGTGGAATTATTTGGCTTCAGGGGCTTGTGCATTTTGAAGAAAAGTGGTAAAATAGTTCAGTCAGGTGAGAAGCCTGACTGATGGTTCTCTTAGTTAAATGGATATAATAAGGGCCTCCTGAGAGAACCTGCAGCAGAAACTTTTTGGAGGAGCAGAAGCCGCAAGTCACACACAATTTTATACACGTTTCCGTAGCTCAGATGGATAGAGCGACCGCCTCCTAAGTGGTAGGTGTTCGATTGCCGGAGCAACGGAAAATTAACAATTTCATAGCTGAATCACTTGCTTATTAGCAGGTTTTTCATATAAGTCCTCGTAGCTCAGTTGGATAGAGCACACGCCTCCTAAGCGTGGGGTCGGACGTTCAAGTCGTCTCGGGGACGTTGGAAAGCATTGAAAACACTGGATTTTTCAATGCTTTTCTTTTTTTGCCTCAAGAGGAAATTGAAAATCAGAGGACTCGTTTTTATTGGATTTTTTTATCAGTCATGCTGCTAATAGGGAATCGAACACTTTATTTCACTTTCAAAGGTCTTGCTAATAATCTGCTAATATCAGAATTAGCAGGAATTAGCTGCTAATAGCATTTCCTTTTAATGCTTTTGTCAGCATGGCAACCAACTCCGGTGATTGTTCCAATGCTGAAATAAGTTTTGTCAGGTCTGAATCCGAATCTTCAGGCGGCTTTACATTTTTTAATGGATTGACAGAATTTTGTGCGTAGAATGTTGCTTCAAATTTCTGTGCATTAACTTTCCTGTCCTCATCCAGAATATGTGCATACACATCAGTGATCATGTCAATCTGTGAATGTCCTGTATCGCCCTGTGTTGCTTTCAGATCACCGTGGTTGAGCTTCAGCTTATAAGTCGTGCTGGAGTGGCGCAGGGAATGGAACACAACATAAGGCAGTCCAGCCTTTTCCCTGAGCTTTGAGAACTCCTTTTCCATAATGCGGTTTTCAACAGGTCTCCCATTTGGAAGTGTCAGCACAAGGTTGTAATCGAAAAAATCCTGACCTAAATATTCCTTATACTGATCTTGGATCTGCCTCCATTCTCTTAAAATATAAGCAACCGTTTTTGGAATCCACACTTTTCTAATACTGGACTCAGTTTTCGGCTTTTTAAGGACAAGGTTTGTGTGGGTGTTTGACATGATGGATGGAAAAATAAACATGATGTCCTTATCATCCAACTGCTGTCTTGCCTCCTTTGATACGCGGGCAAGCTCCTGTTCAATCAGAAGGTGTGAATCATCATTTGCAATGTCCTCATCTGAAATATGTACCTTATCCCATGTCAATCCGCAAATTTCCCCATATCTCATGGAGCAGGCAAAAGCCAGATTCATTGCAACATAAAGTTTCATGTCGTCACATTCATCCAGAGCTTTCCTTATCATATCTGCCGTCCAGATGTCACGTTTTTTGTAGTTTGTCTTCGGTTTATTAGCGTGTGGAAAAGGATTTCTTGCGACAATCTCCCATTTTACCGCCTGCTCAAAGGCACAACGCAAAATTTTATGAATACTGTGGATAGTGCCTGGCGTCAGGTATTCCGTCTGCGGCTTCCTGTTCTTTCGTGCGATTGGTTTTGTTTTCTGCAACCGAACATAAAACTCATCCACAAACTTTGGCGTAACTTCCTGAACTGCCATATCACCAATAGCAGGGTTAATATAATTTGCAATCAAGGCACAGTTGGACTCATATGTAGATAAAGCCCAGTGAGCAGTACCGTAGATTTTGACAAAATCCCTTAAGAAATCTTTCACAGTCAGTTCCTGTGGAGGGATAAACGTGCCGTTGCCCTGCTGGTTCTCAATCTCAGCCTTTCTCCGCTTTGCTTCAGTATAATCCTGACAGGTTTCCCATTTCTGGTGCTTCTCCCCTTTCTCGTCCGTATAATAATAAACTACTGAGTATTTGCTTTTCCTCTTGATAATAGATGCCATTCTTATCTCCTTCTACCCTTACAACAGGTTGTCAAGCCAGTCGTCGAAAGATGCTTTGGAGATCCTGATTGTCCGTCCGAGCCGTACTACTTTGAACTCCGGCTCCCGGCAAAGCTCATATGCCTTGCTTTTGCTGATCTGCAGAATTTCTGCAATTTCATGAACAGAATAGGTTTTCTTATCTTTGATTTCATGGCTGTAACATTGCCCCGCTTCAGGGATTTTATACTCACCGACTGCCATAAAGGACTCCTTTCCTTGTGCAGTCTGCCATGAATCCAGCAAATAGCTCTCTGTTAAAGGCAATTATACAGTAGAAAAAGGTGCTGCACAATATAGAAAATATAATAAATAATTTGTAAAAAGTGTCATAAAAAATTACACATACCTTCCATCACCGTCTCCTGCGCCCTTCCCGGCCGCGTTGTGTGGCTGCGCTGTGCGCAATTTAATCCGGACGGATGGCAGACCAGACTGCAGGCAGGGAGCCACCCACCAGAACCCATATACATGATGGTGTATGTTCTTCAGTTGTCAAAGAACAAAGGATCAGACACGATAAAAAGCTGATCTATAAAGTAAAGATACGGAAAGGAAGAAAAACTTGAAAAAATATTGAAAAAAGTAAAAAATTTTTTTCGGAAGGAGAAAGGAAGGCAAATAGATATGGGATATATAGTATAATCAAGTTGACATGATACAAGATATTGTGTTAAGATAAACCCGTAATTGATTTTTATGCGACACCTGTATACGGGGAACGGGGACAGGCAGGACATACCCGATATGTCCGCAGGACGCGTGCCAACCGGCAGGTTCCGGCTCCCAACGGGAGAACCGGGGCATACGTTGTTTAAGATTGTAAGCAGTGTCAGAGGATACCATGTATAAACATGGCAGTCTTTTGGCACTTTTTTTGTTTCCGCAGGATGTGTAAGACTGTCAGGGACAAAAACAGATTTGTGGATCACCACACGCAGTATGGAATGGAAACCTTTAAGGGCCATTCCTTTTTTGTTGCCAGAAATGCCCACAAGGGCTTTACCGCATGAGCGGCTGGATAAAAGAGCCTCCATAAACGGAGAGAAAAAGAAAGGTGGAAAGAAGAATGAATGAGACAAGAGTATTTGCTGACGGATACCGGGGCGTATTCCAGAAGCAGGAGGAATTCCTTGAGTGCTTAAAGAGCATCGGGAGAAATTCTTTCTGGGAAAGAAGAAATTCCAAGAACCTGCGCCTGGTGGCAATCACCAGCGGGAGCAGGGTGGAGGAGGAACTGAAGGAGAAGTATGCGGATGAGGGGCTGGATGAAGGCATCATCACGGACACCATCATCAACACCGGGCTGCTTCTGAAGGTAAGGAACCAGTATTACCCGGTAAGGAGCTGTGCGATCAAGAGCATCCTTGACCGCGCGGGGATTTCCGGCGCAGGACTCAGAAGGGTGGAAAAGAGCGTGTATGCGAGAATCCTGAACGACTGCCTGAAGGTGGCAAAGGGAGAGGCGCTGTTACGCATTTCGGAAGGCAAGGTCTCCGCTGTGCTGGGAGGCGACTGCCATGATTATGCGGTGCTTGACATGGAGCAGGTGTTCCTGCATTCCGTGGACTACCTGACAACGAACTTTAAGGGCTGCAGCTACCTTGCCGGTTTTTATGAGCATGACATGGCATCCGCACTCTGGGAGCTTTCCGGGGAAGATGCCCTGTTGGATGCCTACCGTAAGGAGCTGGCACTGCATGGGAAAACGCCCGATGAGATGAAACCCGTGGTACGGATTACCACATCCGACACAGGCTCCGGCGGGGCGAACATTTTCCCCATGCTGGTATCCGGAAAGGAAAATACCACCATCAGCCTGGGCAGCCCACTGAGGCTGGGACACAGGAACGGCACCAAGCTCAGTGAGTTCGATGACCAGCTGAAGCTCCTGTACGGGAAGTACCAGCTTGCCGCAGGAAACCTGGTGAAGCTGTTAAAGATCGAGGTCATGAACCCTGTCAACTGTATGAAGGGCGTCATGGACAAACTGGGCATTGCCCGTAAGTATGCAGCGGAAGCAGTGGACCTGTTCAAGGCACAGTACGGGGAAGACCCCTGTACGGCGCATGACATCTATTTCGGCATTTCCGAGATCCTTTACATGCTTGCCTGCGAAGGCGAGGAAGGGGGCAGGATTGCCAGGATGGAAGAGACCATAGCAAGGGCGTTATCCGTCAACTGGACGGAATATGACATACCGGGTATTTACAAATGGTAGGAAGGAGGGCTGCTGCAATGGTTGAGGATTCCATACAGATTGCAGAGGATGTTGAGGAAGATGAGCGCAGAAAGGTGCCCATCCGCTATTACAGCGTGACGCACAGCCGGGAGGAAACCATTACAAGCTGTGAAGGCGACCTGACCGTGATATGCAACGTACTTGCGGATTACGCAGACATGCTGGACGAGTTCCTGCAGAATGACAGGGAGCGTCTGGGCTTCTGTGGTGTAATGCAGTATGAGCGTATGCGTGACAGGTGCCGGAAGATCACGGCGGGGCTGCAGGAGAAAGCCGGCTATGACCGTGATGCAGCCATTGAAAAGTGCAGGAAAAGGGCAGCCAGGACCCCGAAGGCAGATGCCGGGATCGGGGAGGACGCCCTTGTCCTTTCCGCCAGGCGCAGGGCAGCCTGCCACAGAAAATAAAACAGAATAATGATAAGGACAGGGAGAGAAGGAGTATCAGCCTTCTCTTTTTCTGTCCGGAAGATGCAGCCGCAGCGGGCGGCAGAAAGTGAGGAAAAATATGGGACTGGACCTGAATTATGAGGCAGAGGTATTTGTTGACACGGAAAACTTAAGCAGGGAGGACTGGCTTTCCTTCCGCCGCAAAGGGATCGGAGGCAGCGACGCCGCAGCCATCATGGGGATGTCGCCGTTCTGTACGAAACGTGACCTGTACTATGACAAGCTGGGCATACAGCCTGTGGTGGATGAGGAGGAAGACAACTGGGTGGCAAAGGAAGTGGGGCACCGCCTGGAGGACCTTGTTGCGGAGATCTTCTCCAGAAAGACAGGGCTTAAGGTATACCCCGTCCGGAAGATGTTCCGCCACCCGCTCTATCCCTTCATGCTGGCAGACGTGGATTTCTTCATAGATTTCCCCGACGGCACGAAAGGCATCCTTGAGTGCAAGACCACCAACTACAACTGCCAGAACAAATGGGCAAATGATTCCACCCCGGTCAATTACGAGTACCAGGGGCGGCACTACATGGCGGTCATGAACATCGACAGGATGTACTTTGCCTGCCTGTATGGGAACAACGAGAACGAATTCTTCATCCGTTACATGGAACGTGACATGGATATTGAGGAGGACCTGATCGCGGAGGAGGAATATTTCTGGAAAGAGAACGTGGAAAAAAGCGCTGAGCCGGATTACACGGAGAAGCCAGACCTTGTGCTGGAGAGCATCCGGAAGCACTGCGGGCCTGCCGACAAGGACGCGGAACAGGTAAAACTGGGACGCAGATACCTGGGCAGCATCCGGAAGTACATGGAATTAAAGGAGCTGAAGGCACAGCATGACGGCGAGGCGAAAAAGCTGGAGGAAAAGATGAAGGAAGCCTATGCGGAGATCGTGGAGGCAATGGGTACAAGCTGCACGGCAGTCATTACAGACGGCGGTACGCAGTATGTCCTCTCCTATAACCCCTCCTACCGTACAGGGATCGACAGGAAGGGGCTGGAGCGCTTAAAGGTGCAGCACCCGGATGTCTACGATGACTATGTGAACACTACGGAAAGCAGGAGGTTTTCCGTCAAAATGAAAGGAGCAGCTTAATGAAGAAAAATGACCTTGTATATATCTGTTCCCCGCTGTCGGCACCGACAAAAGAGGGTATGTGGCAGAACATGGAGAATGCAGAGCACTACGCACGCCTTGTATCTGAAATTTTCGGATGCAGGGCGATAGCGCCCCACAGCTTCCTCCCCGAATATCTGGATGACCACATCCCGGAAGAGAGGGAAGCGGGGCTTGCCTTCGGACTGTCCGTGCTGAAGCTGAGCAAAGCCATCATTGTGTGCGGCAGCCGGATCAGCAGCGGGATGCAGGGTGAGATCAAAGTGGCAGGGGAACTGGATATCCCTGCCTATGTCCTGCTGGAAAGCGAAGGCGGCGCCATGCTTGCAGAAATAAAAGAAATGCCCGGGCCGGCCACTCCGGATTGGAAAGGAACAGAGAAAAAATGGAAACATATCAGAGTGGCGTTCTATCTGGAGGAAGCCGGCCTCTGCAGGGACACATTCCGTACCATAGAGGGGCCGGAGCGCTATTTTAACCGGTCCACGGCAGACGGGATCTGGTATACGGCTTCGCCTGCAGGAAATTACTGTGAGAATGACTGTACTGTGGGAGCGGATATTGTTTTTGAGATTGTTTCTAACGGGGAGATCCGCCACCTTGACGGGAACGGAGACTTTCCGGGAAAGAAACCTTTTATACCGTTCCGCGAGTTTGAAAAGACGCTGGCTGCTGATACCCTGGCAGCACATCCGGGACTGAAGGATTATCATGCCATGAAGGAAAAGCTCATCTCCCTTCCGGGAGGGGAGGCATATGCTGATCCCCGCAGATTGAGCGACAACTGGTTATATGCGCTGAACTTTGGTGAGGAGACGGAAGAAACCATAGGGACCGCATCCTGGCTCGGTACTGAATACCATGTCCTTGCTGTGCGCTATACCCATAAACCTACAGGATTTGCTTTCCGGAATTACCGGTTCCGGAGAAGCGGAAGGGATACCCGTACTTCCAGCCATGACCTTTTACTGTATGACTGGGATGAGGAAAGCACAATGAAGGGAGAAAACAGATGAGATGCAGGTTTGTAAAGGAAATTTTTCATAATAAGGACAACGGCTTCTGCATCTTCGTGTACCACACGGAGGATGGCAGCGTGCCGGAGGCGGCAAGGGATGCCCGCTATAAAGGGGAAGGGTTCCGGTTCACGGCGACAGGCACCGGCCTGCCGGAGACGGACAAGACGGAAGCCGACTTTCAGGGAAAATGGATAAAGAGCAGATACGGGCTGCAGCTCCAGGTGGAAAGCTATGAGGAGATGCTGCCCCAGACAGAGGAAGGGATCAAAGGCTACCTGTCATCCGGCATGATCAAGGGGATCGGGCCGAGGACGGCGGAGCTGATTGTGGAGAAGTTCGGCACAAGGACATTTGACGTGCTGGACCATTACCCGGACAGCCTGCTGGAGATCAAGGGGATCACCCGTAAAAAGCTGGATGCCATCCTCTTGTCCTACCAGGGGAGCCATGCCCTGCGCGACCTTGCGGCATACCTGACGCCCTTTAAGGTGACGCCCAAAAAGATACAGAAGATCTATGAGGAATTTGGGAACGACGCACTGGATACCGTAAAGAACCAGCCCTTTTCCCTCTGCAGGATAAACGGCTTCGGTTTCCTGACCGTGGACGAGATCGCAAAGGCGAACAAAGGGAAGCCGGATGACCCCATGCGGATCGAAGGCTGTGTCCGTTACTGCATGGAACAGGAAATGCAGGAGGGGCACCTGTACCAGGACAAGCAGCAGTTCCAGAAAAAAGTTTATGAGCAGTTAAACGCCGGGTATGGCAGGGAGGCAGTCACGGAAGTGGATGTCTACAAGGTGCTTTACCGGCTGGTGAAGGAGAAGCAGATGTATTATGACAGCGGCGCCCTTTACCCGGCGAACATGTACGGGTATGAATGCGGCGCGGCGAAGAAGCTGGCATCGCTGCTCCTTGCCAAACAGGAGGCACAGGCGGATATCACGTTCCTCCTGGCAGAAGCACAGAGGGAGCTGGGCATCGGCCTTTCCCCGAAACAGGAGGAGAGCGTGCGGCAGGCTTTCAGCCATCTGGTCAGCATTGTCACGGGAGGCCCCGGGACAGGGAAGACCACGGTGCAGAAGGTGCTCCTGTATATCAATGAAAAGCTGGGCGGGAGCAGCGTGCTGCTGACAGCGCCCACGGGAAGGGCGAGCCGCAGAATGGCGGAAAGCACAGGATGGCAGGACGCCATGACCATGCACAGTGCCCTTGGGCTTACCAGCGATGAGGACAATGAGGAAATGGAAGGCATGCTGGAGGCAGGCTTCATCATAGTGGACGAGTTCACCATGTCCGACATGAGGCTGTCCTATATCTTTTTTGACCATATCCGGGCGGGGACCCGCCTGGTGCTGGTGGGGGATGTGGACCAGCTTCCCAGCGTAGGCCCCGGAAACGTGTTCCGGGAGCTAGTACAGTGCGGCGTGATCCCGGTGACAGTGCTTGACATGGTTTTCCGCCAGGCAGAGGACAGCCGGATCGCTGCAAATGCGAAGCGGATGCAGGAGAATGATGCCGCCCTGGATTATGGCGCGGGATTTACCTTCATCCCTGCCGGGAGCGCGGCAGAGGCCGCAGAAAAGACACAGGAGCTGTACCGCGCCAGCGTGGACGCGTTTGGCGAGGACAAGGTGCAGGTGCTGACCCCCTACCGGAAGAAGGGGGATGCCAGCGTGGACGCACTGAATGAAAGGCTGTGGGAGATGGTAAACCCGAAAGCCGAAGGGAAGCCGGAGATCCGTTCCGGGAAGCGTACCTTCCGGCTGGGTGACCGTATCATCCATAACAAGAACAAGAACCAGATCAGCAACGGTGACATCGGCTGCATTAAGAACATCTATGTGGATGATGAAGGGACGGAGCTGGCGGAACTGGAATTCTCAGACGGGCGGCGTGTGGAATACAACAGCGATGAGCTGGAGATGGTGGAACATGCCTATGCCACAACCGTCCACAAGAGCCAGGGAAGCGAGTACCCCATGGTCATCCTGCCGTGGCTGCCCATGTTTTACAAGATGCTGCGGCGGAATATCTTCTACACCGCCGTAACGAGGGCAAAGGCGCAGGTCGCCATCATCGGGAGCAAAAAGGCCATCTGCACCGCCATCCACAATACGGAGTGCGACAGGCGCAATACCCGGCTTGGGGAGCGCGTCATCAGGGAGTATAACCGGCTGCTGGAGGAAAAGAAAGACCAGGAAAAAGATGCCGGATACCGGCAGGAAGTCATGAATTTATAGAAAACAGGAGGAACAGATATATGGAAAACAGGAAAGAAAGCACAGGAAAAACAGAAATGGAAGAAACAGGGGAACTGGAGATCACCCAGCGGATGTCAGAGCGGGCGGATGCCATAGACAATGCGACCTACCGCTATCTGGCAGAACTGCTGGAGCTGGAGGAGGATGACCCGGAAGAAAAATTCCCGTGGAACATCGAGATCCTCAGAACAGTATTTGACAGCGCAGTTTCCACTCTGCAGGAACACGGATATGCCGTGTGCAACCCGTATGTTGCCACACCGGAAAGCGGCAGGCAGTACCTCTGCACATCGTCAGAGTGCGGGTGTGAGAGCTGCAGCTGCCAGGATGGGTTCATGGAAAAGGAAAGGATCTTTTCCGATATTGAGGAGGCTGTGGCACGCGGCGGACTGAAGGTAATGGACGGGGATGGTGACAGCATCATTGTGAGGAACAGCAGGCTGGACATGGATTTTGAGATCTCCGTGAAACAGCTGGAAGGGTGACAGGCGGCCTATGGAGAAAAAAGACTATAAAAAGGAATTCTGCGCCCTGATGGACCGTTTCCGATTCCGCCATTCCAGATGGCAGGTATGGAACGATTTCCTGAGCCTGTCAGCAATATCCCTGGCAAACGTGATGCCGGGGCCTAAGAAGGAGGAGCGGGAGAAGCAGTACCTCTCCATCATTAACAGCTACCAGAAGGAGGACCAGGAGGTCTTCCCGCAGATGCTGGGGTTTGTGGTGCTGGCGCTGGAGGAAAACCCGGAACAGGATTTCTTAGGCAGCCTGTACCATTACCTTAATCTGCAGCAGGAGCAGAAAGGGCAGTTCTTTACGCCCTACCATATCTGCCATTTCATGTCCGAGCTGCAGTTTGCCGGGGATGAAAAAGAGGAACTGCTGAAGGAGAAAGGATATATCAGCGTGAGCGACCCGGCCTGCGGCGCAGGCGCCATGCTCATAGCATTTGCAAACACGGCAAAAAGGCGTGGCATCAATTACCAGAAGAATGTGCTGTTCGTGGCGCAGGATATTGACCGCACAGCAGCCATGATGTGCTACATACAGCTCTCCCTTCTGGGATGTTCCGCTGTCATAGCCATCGGGGACAGCCTTGCAGCCCCGTTCCCGCACCCGGACAATGAAGTGTGGCGTACCCCGTTTTATTACCTGAACCAGTGGCGTTTCATGCCGGGGCAGGCAGAACGGGAACCAGCGGATGGGACCGGGACGGACTGCAAAGAAAGCGCGGAAGATGTTACGGACAGCCCGCACTGGGACGTGGAACTGAAGGAAGGAGAAAACGGACAGCTCATGCTGTGCATGGAACAGGCATCATAAAATGCCACAGAAGAAAGGAGCCGGGAAATGAAGAATGGAACAGACGTTAAATTCCAGCTGGATATACTGCGGCGGGACGGCTACCATGCTGCCGCACAGATCATCGAATCCATGCAGGGGACAGTCAGCCGGGAGGCTGAAATGGAATATCTGAAGGAGTTTGTCCGGAAGGGCTGGTTTGATGAAGAACTTGCCAGGGACCAGCTCCGCTGCCTGTGGACGGCATACTGCTTCCACCAGAGGCTTGATGTGGATACATCCGGGTATGACAGCGGCCTGCTTGACCTGTGGGATACCATGGCAGAGGAGGAAGCGGAAAAGGCGGGATGGAGCGATTATGACAGCTTTGACAATTTTATGTGCCGTTACCTTGTGTGAGGAAATCTGAAAAAATTTCATAAAAAATTCAAGTAAATGCGGGGAGCGGGGTATTTATTTTATATACCCCTCCCCATGAAAAGGAAGGAGAGAAAACAAATGGATGGAATGACAATGAACAATGCCTGCATGTATGACGAAGTGGAGGAGATCAGGAACTTAAACAGGGTGGAGGGCTTTGACCCCAGGAGGTACATGCGCCTTATCCAGAAAGAGGGGCAGGCGGGGAAATACTACCTTGACGTGGCCTACCGCAAGCTCTGGTTCCGCTTAAGATACCCGGAGGGGAAGATCGTAAAGAAGATCCTGAAGCTGACGGAGCAGGTGGCCATCGTGGAGGCGAGGGTGTACTTAAACCGCAATGACGATGAGGACAACTTCATCTCCAATGCGCTTGCGCAGAAATACATGACTGCGGATGACCAGTTCGGGAACAAGTTCGTGGAACTGGCGGAAACAGCGGCAGTGGGAAGGGCATTATCGGATGCCGGTTTCGGCCTGCAGTTTGCCGACAGGGAAGGGGACATTGACCCGGAAGTGACGGAGGCGCCTTTTGACGCGCAGATGTTTGCGGGGACGGGCGGCATGGTGCCGGAAGGGACCTGCATGGACCCTGCCCTTCAGGAAGGTGCAGCCGGTGGCGGTGAAATCCTCCAGGAGGAAATCTTCCCCGGACAGTACGGGATCGAGGAATATATCCCCATGCCGGAAGACGTGGGGCAGGCCATGGGAATGACGCCGGCCATGCAGCAGGCAGGGACAGCCCCGTCAGCTGTAAGACAGACCGCACAGGGGGCAACAACCAGCCAGGCACAGGGCAGGCAGACGCAGCAGCCCGCACCGGCACCACAGCCCGCGCAGGGAGTGACGCCCGCCATGCAGAACAGGCAGGCGGCACCTAACCCGGCACAGGGCAGCACAGCGCCCGGAAATACCAGGCCCGCAGCAGCGGCGCAGGGGACGGGAACCGGAAAGGCAGCTGCAGGAAAAGGCGGAAACGGACAGGGGGCAGGTGAGATCCGCAGGGACATGCCCGTGGAGCAGATTTACTCCATGTTAAGCCGTGACAGTGCAGCCGCAGTGGTCATCCCCATGGGATTCAACAAAGGGAAGACGCTGGGGCAGGTAGCCGTTGAGAAGCCCGCAAACCTGCAGTGGTATGTGGACTCTTACGGCGGCCCTGACAACCTCCTGCGTGCGGCGGCAAAGTTCCTTATTGATGCGGCATTAAGACAGGCAGGATGAAACAGGGGATAAGGGGATGCAGTTTCTGCTGTGCCCCGGTTAAGGAGTACATGGGGCGGTTTTTCACAGGCCGCCTTTTTTAGAAAGAGAGCAGCATGTTTTCAGGCTGCGGAAAGGAGGAAAGCCTTGTACCAGGATTTTCCTTTTACCATCAGGGAGGTGGCATACCTCTTAAACCTGCGCATACGGCATAAGAATGCGGTGAGCCTGGATGCGGACTGCCCTTTCTGCGGCGAGTCCAGGGGGAAGCTCAACCTGAACTTAAAAAAGAACGTGTTCAAGTGCAACCGGTGCGGGGAAAGCGGGGGGATGCTCGCCCTGTATGGGAAGATATACGGGGTGGACAACCAGACCGCCTGCAGGGAGATCAAGGATGCCCTGGGGAAGAATGAACAGGCGCCTTCCTACCAGGTAAGGAAACGGGAGATCACCCCAAAGGAGCCGGAGATACCGGAATCCCCGCCAGCGCCGGATGCGGTGAAGCATAAGACATACAGCATGTTCTTTTCCATGCTGGTACTGGCGGACACCCACAGGCAGAACCTGTTAAAGCGCGGGTTCACGGACAGGCAGATCGAGGAGAACGGCTATAAGAGCACCCCGGTCTTCGGCTTTAAGAAGCTGACAGGGAAACTGCTGGAGGCAGGCTGCACCGTAAAGGGCGTGCCGGGATTTTACCAGGATAAGGACGGGGAGTGGACCATCCATTTCTCCAACAAGTCCTCCGGGTTTTTAGTGCCGGTCCGCAATGTGGACGGGCTGACTGTGGGGGCGCAGATACGCCTCGATCATCCCTATGACGGCAGGAAGTACATCTGGCTCTCCAGTGCAGGCTTTTTCCTGGGTACCTCATCCGGAAGCCCCGTCCATCTGGCGGGCAGTCCGGGAGAAAAGACGGTATTCATTACAGAAGGGCCGTTAAAGGGAGACCTTGCCCATGCATTATCCGGCAGGACCTTCGGGTGCGTGCCGGGGGCGAACCAGTATGCGAACCTGCCGCCGTTCCTGCAGGAAATGAAGCTGATGGGGACGGAGAACGTCTATGAAGCCTATGACATGGACAAGCTGCTAAAGACCGTCTGCAGGGGGGATTACAACGAGAAGTGCGTCCACTGTGAAAACTACAGGAAGGACTGGAGAGGGCAGGCCATTCCCTGTGGGAAGAAATGCGTGAAGCGCCAGAACATCCAGCGGGGGTGCAGGAAGCTGGCGGAAATCTGCCGGGAACTGGATCTGTCCGCAAAGGCGCTGACCTGGGATACGGATGAAGACGGAGACTGGGCGGAGCATGTGAAGGGCGTGGATGACTACCTTTATGACCTGAAGCGGAAAAATAACCCCAAATAGGGAAATAAACTGCCGGAGCGGTGCCAGATGGTGCTGCCCCGGTTTTTTTATGCACACAATATGTAAAACTTTCCGTTTTTTACATACCGCTGTTGGCTTTTACTTAAACCATGCGTATAAAAAAGTAAACAGGGAACGGGAAGTTCCCGGATAAAGGAGATGACAGCTATGTACCAGAAGATTATCGTACCCATAGACCATGGGAACAGGAACATGAAGACTGAGCATAAGATATTCACTTCCGGATTTGTGGAGGGCGACTGCAGGCCCGCACTGGGGGAATACCTGCATTTTGGCGGGCGCTACTATGCCCTTGCGGAGCAGCGGATACCCTATATGCGGGACAAGACTGTGGATGACCGTTTCTTCATCCTGACGCTGTTTGCAGTGGCGATGGAGGCGGAAAAGCAGATGCTTGACACACAGGATACCATCCTCCAGGCAGTGCTGCCGGTGGGGCTGCCCCCGAAGCATTACGGCGCACTGTACCGGAAATTTGAGGGTTATTTTAAGGGCAGGGGCATCCAGCAGTTTACCTACAAGGGCATCCCCTATCAGGTGGAGATCCTGGACGCTGCCGCCTTCCCACAGGATTATGCTGCCGCCATGACCGTCTACCAGAGGATTTCAGAGTTCAACAAGGTCATCACGGTGGACATCGGGGGCTTTACGCTGGATTACCTGCTGATCCGGGGAGGCAGGCCGGATTTGGGGGTATGCGACTCTTTGGAGAAGGGAGTCATCAAGCTGTATAATGACGTGGCATCCCGCATCAACTCCGAGAAGGACATCCTGCTGGATGATACGGACATTGACCGGATCATCCGGGGAGAAAAGACGGACTATGATGGAGAGGTCCTTCGTATCGTGGGGGACATGACCAGAACCTTTGTGGATGACATCCTGGGGACGCTCAGGGAGCGCGGGCTTGACCTAAAGACCAGCTGCGTGGTGTTCATCGGCGGCGGGGCGCTGCTTTTAAGGAAATATCTGGAAAGCTCGGACAAGATTGGGCGCAGCATCTTTGTGGAGGACATCTGTGCCAATGCAAAGGGTTACGGCCTGCTCTACCAGATACAGAGGAAAGGCAGGTAACTGCCATGGGGAAAAAGAACGCATTTGTCACAACCATAGGGTTCAATAAAAATGACCCCGCCCATGTGCAGGTGGCGGAGTTCTTAAACGGCATGGAGCGGGGGAAGGCCCAGTACATCGTCAATGCGGTGCTGGCTTACCAGAACGGGGCGCAGGCAGGGGATGTGCCTTATGCGGGGCAGGCGGTTGACTATGAAAAGATACGGCAGTTTGTGCTGCAGGTAATCAGGGAGCATGAAAGGCAGGAGGCGCCTTACAATGGGAAAGCGGAGGAACCGGACGGGCCGGATGCGGCAGAGGAAATGGCGGGAGCAGATTTTGGGTTTGACGAGGATGCCCTGAACGGAATCATGTCGTCACTGGAGGCATTCAAAGGGTAAAATCAGGAGGGGAACCTGCAGGATATTTTTATTGTCCCGGCTCCCCTTTCCCAAGCAGTTCGTCCGTGGATATGTTAAAATATTCAGAGAGGATCGCCACCTCATAGTCCAGGACGAAGCGGCTGCCCTGTTCGATCCGCAGGATGGTCAGGTCGCTGCACTCCATGCCCAAAAGCTGGAGCCTGCCTGCAAGGGCAGCCTGAGAAAGCCCCTGTGCTGTGCGGAGCTGCTTTACCTTCGGGCCGATGATGTTTTTGGAAGTGCCGTTCCAGTAGATTTTCATAAATAAATTCCCTTCTAAAGATGAAGTATATGAATTGATTTTACCGAAATGGAGTGATAATATACTTCTAAAGATGAAGTGAGGCGAAACAGGGGAGAGATATTTAGGAAAAAGGGGAATACTGGAATGTGGGAAAGATATGGCAAAGGAGATTTTTACAATGAGTGATGTATGGTTAAAGATGGCCCGGTTCCTGGGCAGCTTAAACGGGGAGGATATAAACAGGGAAAGCTATGTGCGTACCCCGGAATATGAAAATGCACTGGAGGCGTGGAAGGAAACAGAGCAGGGATGGGAGGCATTTCTGGAAACCTTGCCGGAAGGACAACGGGAGAAGGTGGAAGAAATGAAGGAGTGCCTGGAGGACTTTGCATCCGCCCAGGAGAAGCGTGCCTATATGCAGGGATATGCAGACTGCATACAGGTGCTGTTCCACATGGGGCTTCTGAAGGAGAATGAGGGGCTTAAATGGGCGGAGAAGATGGAGCTGAGGTAACAGGAAGTGGTTTTGAATGTCAGAAAGGGTTGGACTGGGGAATCAGCGTTCTCCAGTCTTTTCAGTTACAGGACTCCTTCTTTGGTCTTTTTCCTGTTTTTCGGGGAAAAAATCTGTATATCAGGAAATTCTTTTTCTAAAAAAAGTAAATCATGTATAATGACCATAAAGAATGCCAGCAGTTAAGAATTGTTAAGATTCCGGTTAAAGACAGTTAAGATTCTGAGTGATATGATATAGCAAATAATAAATTTGTATTTCAGCTGAAAGCAATATGGAGGATAGAATATATGGAAAGGAACGCAAATGCTGTAATCAGTACAAATAAATTGTGTAAGAGCTATATGAATGGGGAAGTTCCCCAGCATGTGATCAAAAACATGGATATCCAGATATATTACAGAGATTTTACTGTTTTTATGGGGGCTTCCGGTTCTGGAAAGTCCACACTGCTCCATATCCTGTCGGGAATGGACAGGGCAAGCATGGGGGAAGTTTATTTTAAGGATACCAATTTCTCAAAATATTCAGAGAAGCAGTTGGCACAGTTCAGGAAGAAAAACTGTGGATTTGTTTTCCAGCAGGTCTGCTTAATTGGCAGTATGAGTCTCATGGACAATGTGCTTGTGAGCGGGCTGCTTGTAGAGAAGAACAAAAAGCAGGTGGCGGAGCGGGGAAGAAAATTGTTTGCAGAAGTAGGGCTTACTGAAAAGGAGTGGGGGAAATATCCTTCGCAGATTTCGGGAGGTCAGATGGGAAGGGCAGGCATCGTAAGGGCGCTGATCAACAATCCGGAAGTCGTATTTGCGGATGAACCTACGGGGGCGCTTGATTCTGCTTCCGGGAAAGCTGTCCTGGATCTTCTGACAGAGTTTAACCGGAAAGGGCAGACGACTATCATGGTAACCCATGACCTGAAATCAGCATTGCGTGGAAACCGTATCCTGTATCTGCGGGACGGGAGGATAAACGGGGAATGCTCTTTAGGGGCTTATCAGGGTGAAAAGGAACCGGGCTTTGAAGAGAGAAAAGCAAAGCTGCTCCATTTTCTGGAAGAAATGGGGTGGTAGATATGTTTTTGCTGATAAGATCAAACTTAAAAAAGAGTGGTAAAACGTCATTTGCGTTTTTCCTTTTGCTCATGGCAACGATGCTTCTGTCCTATACCGGCAGCCAGATGACGGAGGGATTTAGGCGGCTGTATCAGGAAAAGGCAGCGGAGACGAACAGTGCTGATTTTGCGGCGGTCCTGCCCCGTGGTTTTTGTGAAAAATACGGGGAAGAGATTGAGGGCTTCCGGAAAGCAGAGGAAGAAATAATTGATATGGAAATGGTGGATGCCGTGTTGCTTCGGAGTATGGATATTCAGGCAGGAACCGGGGAGCCGGTAAATGGGAGCTGGATGTTTAGGAATGCTGACAGGCAGGGATATCTATCTTCCCTTAAAATAGTGGAGCGTTTGGAGCAGGTGCCGGAAAATGGAATCTATGTACCTTATGTGTGTAAGACATTCTTTGGTTTTGAGATTGGTGATGTGTTTAGCATTTCATCCGAAGAATGGCAGGATTCTTATATCATTGCAGGTTTTACGGAGGATGTGCTTTTTGGAAGCCGGTCAAATATTGCTTTCGATCTGCCAAGAGAAGCGTTCCTTTCTTTGGGGGAAAGGGCAGGGACAGACTGCGATGCGGTAGTAGTGATGATGAAGACGGAAGGGGATGTAAGCGGGCTGTCAAATCGGTTTACAGAATTTGTAGCCGGAAAATCTGACGGGGATATATTTTATAATACTTCGGATATTGAATATGCCGAAGCCAGCCGGAGCAATAACTTAAGTATATATGTGGCAGTCATAAATGCAGCCTCCGTTATGGGAATCGCAGCCTGCTTTATGGTGATTGCGTTCCATATGCGGAATATCTTGGATAAGGACTTAAAGGAACTTGGGACATTGAAAGCAGTGGGTTACAGGGGCGGTCAGATTGTATTGTCCTATGCGTTACAGTTCCTGTTTCTTGGATCGCTTGGCGGTATGGCTGGTGTGGGAATTTCACAGTGCATCATGCCGATGGTGATAAAGAGTATAGCGACGGATATTGGTTTTGTATGGAACGCTGTATTTTTGGGGTTTGAAGCAGGGAAGAACCTTATGGTTATTTTGCTGGCGACTGTGGCGGTAACAGTGTTTTTGTCAAAAGGGATATTCAGGTTAAGACCTGTGGAAGCCATTCAGGAAAGGGAAAAAGTGGTTCCTGGCAGAAAAAGCAGGATGGACATAGAAAAAACACCTTTCCCGGTAAACCTGTCCGTTATAATTAAGATGATAAGTTTTGAGAGGGCAAGGAGCATACTGACAGGCATTGTCGTATCTGTTTTAATGTGTGTTGCCGGGTTTGCAGTAATCCTGTATGCAAGGTTGGTCAATGATAAGGGAGGGCTGCTGCAGGTAACGGGTGCGGAAGTTTATTCTGTAAATGTCCAGCCAGACAGACCGGAGGATGCAGCAGAGATAGCTAAGGAACTGGAGGGAGAGGGCGTCCGTAAGGTCATGATGGCTGTTGAGCCGGGAAGTTCAAGACTTCTGTGTGATAATAGGGTATATGCGGCGTTAGGCGTGTATAGTGATTATGAGGTATTGGAAAATCCCTCGATATATGCAGGGCGATATCCGAAACATGAAAATGAAACTGCTATTTCAGGGAATCTGGCGCAGGCGCTCGGAAAGAATATCGGTGATACTGTAGAAGTGTCCCAGCTCTTTCAGGAAGATGCAGGGGAAGGGACATTCCTGATCGTCGGCCTTACGCAAGGCACCTATACAGGAGGGATGGATATCTACCTTACTATGGAAGGGCTGAATCTGATTGATTCTACAGCACAGTGGCAGACAGTGCATGTCTATCTGGAGGAGGGAATTGACGCAGAGGAATACTGCCGAAACCTTAAAGACTGTTTTTCAGACCGGCTTTCCTATGTGGGGGAGTTTGAACAGGTGTTTTATTCCCAGCTTGCCCCAATCATAAACAGTGTGTCCGGCGTGGTGTTCTTTATTATGGCTGTCATGTTCCTGCTCATTGTCATTATGGGGTATTTTGTAACAAATTCCATTTTATTGACACGCAAAAGGGATTTTGGGATAATGAAGGCGCTGGGGTATTCCAACGGACAGATTATATCCCAGACAGTGGTGACATTTATGCTGTATATCGCAGGGGGCAGCCTGCTGGGAAGCATCTTCCTGTATTTTGGCTCTAATGCAGTGATGACAGGGCTTTTTCATGGAATGGGAGTTTATCGGATTTCTTTCCGTTTTCCCATAGTGTGGATTGCAGCGCTTATCTTGTGCATGGAAGCGGCAGGATGCCTGACAGCGTTTATTTCAGCATGGAAAGTCAGGAAGATTGTCCCTTGTACTCTCATAAAGGCAGAGTAGCGTGGGTAAAAGGAAGGAAGCGGATAAATTGGTATATGATTGTCTGATGATAGAAGACGAGGCACCATTGGCGGAAAACACCTGTAAATATTTGAGCCTTTCGGGGATAAAGGTGGCGGCGGTATCGGGTGTGGAGGAATATCGTGAATTTATACGGGAAAATACCGCCCGTATGATTCTGTTGGACATTAACCTGGGGGATGGGTGCGGGTACAACCTGTGCAGGCAGATACGGGAGGAGACACAGGTTCCAATCATCTTTGTAAGCTGCCAGACGGAAGAAGAAAGTATTCTGTTAGGCTTGAATGTGGGCGGCGATGATTTTATTTGCAAGCCCTATTCCCTGCCTATTCTTCTGGCGAAAGTAAAGGCTGTGTTACGGAGGTATTCTGCCGGGGATGACAGGATTATTTCTTTTGGGGAATGTCAGGTGAACATGGAAGAAGAAACTTTATTAAAAAAAGGTGAGCCTGTCCTGCTGAAAAGGATGGAGATGAAGCTATTGCTTTATCTTATCCGAAACAGGAACCGTCTGGTCGGGAAAGAGGAACTTTTTAAGGAAGTGTGGCAGGAGGCTTATGTGGGGGACGGGACACTGAATGTCCACATAAGGAAGCTGCGTGAAAAGGTTGAGGATAACCCTTCCAGCCCAGTCTATATCATTACAGAATATGGGAAAGGCTATATGTTCCGTCTGGCAAAGGAGAATTAAGTGAAGCGCTTTATTGTGATCACCGTCAGTTTATATTTGGCAGCCTGCATTTCATTGTGCTGTATTTTGGCAGCCAGACCGCAGAATAAAATAAAGAATACTGAGGCAAATGACATTATATTTACTGTCAGGGAATACTGGCCGGATGCGGAGCAGGCAGTCAGTATGATGCAGGGGTATGAAACGGACTATTTTGTAACCGATGCCGATGGCCGGCCGGTAGCTGCATCCAGACAGGGGCTGGATACGGATTATGTGTACGATTTCATCCATAAAGATTACAGCGTAGATATTCTGGTGGATGGTAAAATTCAGGGCAGGATTATCTTTATCAATAACGAAGGGGAAGATTTAAAAAGAAAAGTTGAAGTTTGGGCGATATCGTTTCTTGTTGTATTATTTTTGAAAGATGTCCTTGTGTTTTTATATTTAAAGAAGCATGTGTTCGGACCGGTGAGAAAGATGAATGATTTTGCCGGCCAGATAGCAAAAGGGAATCTGGACATTCCGGTGAGCAGAATCGACAGTTCAGCTTTTGGTGCTTTTTCAGAAAGCTTTGACATTATGAGAGAGGAACTGCTTTATGCGAGGAAGAGGGAGCAGGAGGCAGATAAGCAGCGGCGTGAAGTGATCGTTTCTATCAGCCATGATATTAAAAACCCGGTGGCTTCCATTCAGGCGATTGCCGAGTACCAGTCCCTGACGACAGATTCAGAGGAATTGCGTCAGGAGTTTGAGACGATTGCCCGAAAAACGAACCAGATAAGCAGGATGATTGGCAATCTTCACACAACTATGCTAAATGAGCTTGAAAGACTTGAGATAAGAACGGAAGTAACGGAAAGTTCTGCCATAGAGGAAGCATTGCTGCAGGCAGATTTCAGGAAACGTGTAAAGGAGTTTGAGATACCGGAGTGTCTTGTTATGGCTGACAGGGTACGGTTTTTGCAGGTAGTGGACAATATCATCTCTAACAGTTACAAATATGCAGATACGGAGATAGAAGTCCGTTGCGGTTTTGAGGGTGAATTTCTGTGCGTCTGCATAAAAGACTTTGGGAAAGGCGTAAAAAAGGAAGAGGAAATATTCCTTACACAGAAATATTTCAGGGGGCAGAATGCAAAAGAAAAGGAAGGCTCCGGAATGGGTATGTACATCGCAGAGTATCTTGTGAAAGGCATGGGTGGAAGACTGCTTTGCCAATCTGAAGAAAACGCATGGTTTGAAGTTAGGATATGTCTGGCGTTGGCTTCCTGAATTTGATTCTGTGGGTTTCGTAAAAAAATATGTGAGTGAATTTTAAGTAAATATATTTTGTAAAAAGGAGATAGTTATGAGACTGATAAAAAATATCAAAAAACAATTTCTTGCTTTGGCTGTATTAGGTATGATTGTAATCAGCTTGAGCGGCTGCACATACGCTAATAATAAAAACTGGGACGACTTGACAGCAGGAGAAAAGGAAGAACTGCAACAAGAATTTGAAAGTATAAAGGTAGAGCTGGAAGAAGATTTCCCAAGTGATAGTGTGGAGGGCAAATTCACATCATACATTCTTGATAAAGTGGAAGAAGGTATTTCAGATTAAATAATTCCAGCGCACCAGCGGAAAAGAAAAACCAGCAGTTACAAAAAGCCGATAAAGTAGAAAAGGATATGGGAGTAAAGTCTTTCCATGTCCTTTTTGTTAAGTAATATTAACATATTTAGAGAGCGTGTTAGCCGCTTGCTTTTTGCTATTTATCCTCTCCATCAATCAGAAACGCATAGCTGACGCCCAGCACCTCCGATAAGGCCCGCAGCTCAATATCCGTGACATACCGCTTGTTGGTTTCAATGCGGGTGATCACGTTCTTGTCCATGTCATATCCGGCAAGCTGCAGCTTATGGGCAAGGTCACGCTGGGAAAGGTTCTGCTGTTTCCTTAACTCGATAAGGCGACTGCTGATCAGGTTCTTTTCGCCGGATGTAGTCCTTGGTTTTGGCATAGTTGTCCTCCAATCTGTCGAAATGTGTCGAGAAGTTTGTCTCACTTTTTGCACCACCACTATTGATTTTAATGGCATTACATATTAAAATCGGTTGTAAAAGTGAGACAAAAGGAGGATGCGGTATGCAAAAAGAACTGATTTATGATAAGATGAACGGATTTCTGGCAGAGGGGATGGCTTCCATGCCAGAGGGAATTGAAATTGAAGATGAATTTGCCGAGGGGAAAGAGTGCTGCCTTTTGTATGAAGGTGTATATCAGGCAGGGCGGAACCTGTGTGAACGGCTGGGAGAGGACGAGGATAGTGATGTGGAGACCATCCTGAACGGCATGGAGAGGATTACCAGGCTGGTTTCTCTGAAAATGTATGAGTATGGCAGGCGTGAGGCAGGAGCTGTTGTTTGATATGTGTGGCTGTAAAGAACCGGGAAAGGTTTGTCAGGTATCCTTCCCCGGTCTTTTATCTGTCTTTCGGGGAAAAAATCTGTATATCGCAAATCACTTTTTTTAACAGGAGTAAATCATGTATAATATATAATAAAG
>VSND01000055.1 GCA_009774145.1 Lachnospiraceae bacterium
GGTGGCAACCCCAACAAGATTCCCGCAGGACAAAATTGAGCGATTAGCGAAATTTGGTACTGTGGTAGAATCTTGCTCTTAAAAAGTGGCGGCTTCCTCTGTGTGGGCTTCCGTCAATACCTTTAGTGCCGCAAGCGGGAATTTCGCCAAAGCTGCGGCGATATTTCTCCCCCTACTACCTACAACACCATGTAAAGCAAAAATGACGGAGATTTACGGAAATTTTCCTCTATTCCTTACAAAACCGCACAAGCCGGAATAGGCGGGAATTTTGAGAAATTTCTTTTTATCCCCCTTTGCACGGCATAATACTGGCGATTTCTGAAAATGCCAAAAATGGGCGCAAAAAAACAGGAAACCTTTTTTGATTTCCTGTCTTGGTGTGCCGTTTTATGTAGCGGCGGTTATTCAGTTTTTCGGTATGTCTGTTCATCAAAACGGAACTTGAACAGGGCAGCGACAAGCCGCTGTTTTATGTTGTCCTCGGTATCCCTGTCGATATGCCCGTTTTCAATGGCAGCGATTCGGATACGCTTGCTGTAATGCCTTAAAACCTCGTCCACGGCTTCCGGCTCGCCGCTGGTCGCCCGGACAATCGTTTCATAGGGCAAAAGGTTCGGATTCCCCATGTGAAAGCACCTCCATTTTCCTTTGCAGGAGTTTTAACGTCCTGCGGATTTGATACCCGGTCGTACTCCGGCAGCGTCCGTACATTTCCCCGATTTCCTGTTGTGTGTAATCTCCGAAAAAGTAAAAGAATATGATTTCCCGGTTTCTCTCCGGCAGAGATAACAGGGCGGCGGCAAGCTCCCCATTGGTGAGGATAATTGTCTGACCGCATATCGTTATGGGGTATTCTTCATAAGGTGCTTCAAAATATTTGTCTGTTGTGCCTAAAGGGTAAAATTTTTCTTCTGTGAGGTATTCAAGGGATATTTCTTTTTGCCGCCGTCTGCTCCTGTCACGCCATGCGTTGAGTGCCGCAAAGCGTATAACGGTCTTGCAAAAACCGTTGAACGTATACATGATATGTTCCCTATATGCTTCTGTGCAAGGCATAAATAATTCCCCCTTTCTCCCACATGGGGCGTTGCATGGTTTATAGTTGCTATTCAATATTGCTTAGATTTCCAAATGCTGTTTAGCTTTGCTGACACCTTTGATATAATAGACTAACAGTTTCCAGCACCCACGCCCAATAAGATACAGAACTACTCCCATGACAATACTGATGATAAAGACAGCTACCGGATTTTCAATCCCGGAAATACCGATATAGTTGGCATAGGGAATACCTAAATTCAGTAGTGAATCAATCAATTTGACAGAACCCATAATAGGAGTAGCTATTGCACAAATGATGAACACAGGGCTGCAAATCGCAAGAACTGGAATTACAATCAAGCCGGAAAGACTTGCAATACTATAATAGGCGCAAATAGCAAGGACTCTATTCCAACTAAAAGAATTGCTTTTTGCAATCAAATCCCCCAGATACGCTTTTGCCAACTCTTTGGGATTGCCCAGCCGTTCAGTAATTTGTTCTGCGGTTTTTCCATCGCCTTGCAATTCAAGGATTTCACTTTTGATTTCTTTCACAATATCAACACGTTCGGATATTGGCAAAGGTTTCAGATACTTTTCAATTTTTTCAAGATAGTCATTTAAAATTTTTTCCATAGTCTTATTCTCCTTTAATTTCATTGATTGCATTTAACAAGTTATTCCATTCTTGAGACATAGCAGAAATATATTCAAGCCCTTTGTCTGTAATGGAATAATATTTTCTCGGCGGCAAACCCTCGGCACTTTCCTGCCATGAGGACGAAACATATTCTTCTTTCATTAGCCGTCTGAGTAGCGGATAAATTGTATTCTCCTTTGCAGCTAAAATAGGATATTTTTCTAATGTGCTGATAATTTCATATCCATAAGATGGTCGCTGCCTTATCATTAACAGAATACAAAAATCAAGTGTCCCACGTTTGATTTGGGATTTCCAATCATCAATATTCATATACTGTACCTCCTTGCTATATATCGTACCACACAGTATATCTAATGTCAATGGTATATCTGAAAAAAATTAAGATTATACATGTTATAAGTAATGCGTAGGATTTCGCCGACGTAGGCACTGTGGGAATGTGCATAACTTGCTGTCTTATGGAGTTGTGGGAAAGTCTGTTTGCAGAATGTGGGAAAGCTGCACTTTAGCTTTTCCATGTGCTGTGAACGGACTTTTCCATGACGGAATAGCAAGTTATACACATTTCCACGGTGCTTATCTTTTGGTCTTTGGTTTCTTTGGTTCGGAATAGTGTGGTGCTGGCTGTCTATCTCTTGTTTTCGGTTACTTGCTTCTTTACCGTACATGAGCATTTGCGCCCGGATTATCATTTCCATATCCCTCAAGCAGATTGATGACGCCCCATACACCCACGCCTGCGCCGATTGCTGTTACGACTGTCTTTAATCCTGTTACTGCTGTTGTAAAAAATGCCATTTTGATTACCTCTTTCTTTCCTGAAATTTGATTTTTTGATAAAGAAAGAGCTTTGATATGTAAATTCCCTGCCCTGTATGTTAAAATAAGGGCAGGGAAATCCTTTGGGTGAACCCTGCGGGCATCCGGTACATTCTGTTTGGCGATAGGCTGTGCCGGGTGTCTTGTTTTGCCCATTCCAAAGCACATACAAAACTCCGTTTTTTAACTTCTGGACTTTTTGTCCAAAAGTTCTGCTGCTTGTTTACAGGTTCCATATTCAGTTGTATTGTTTTTGAAGCTATGCTTCAATCACGCCCGCATCCTCCACCTCATCAACGGTGTCATTGTCCCTGACTTTAGCTTTGCACAGGTTCTTCACATATTTTTCGATGTCAAAGGCATTCTTTTCGTCATAGTCGGATAAAAGTCGGTACTGCTTATGTTTGGTAATGTCAAACTTATTGGAGAAGAACGGTCTTACCCCTCTAAGCTGCATGATGCACTTCCCTCCGTCCATGACTGCAATCTCATCTTGGCTCATAAGCTCTTTTCCGGTCTTTTGGTAATTAAGCCCGTAGGACTGCGACGTACCCCTTGTGTCAGAGGTATTGTAAAGGTCAATCGTTTCTTTACCCAAAATTTCCGCCATCTCTTTTAAAGTGGTCTTTTCCTTCCCTCCGAGGAATAAGGTGGTATCACAATTCCCTTCAATGGTGTCGGCGTTATCCTTATAAATCGCTTTAAGCTGCGACTTTGACTGCAAAATAATGGAAGCTGATATTTCCCGGCTTCGGATTGTAGCGATCAGCTTCTCAAACTTTGGTATCTGCCCGATGTTCGCAAACTCATCGAGTAAGCAGCGCACATGGACAGGCAACCTGCCATGATACACATCATCCGCCCTGTCACAGAGCAGATTAAAAAGCTGCGTGTACATGATTGATACGATGAAGTTAAATGTATCATCGGTATCGGAAATAATGACAAATAGCGCTGTCTTTTCATCCCCTAACATATCAAGCCCTAACTCGTCATAACTTGTCAGGTCACGCAGTTCCTTGATGTCAAAAGGCGCTAAACGTGCGCCACAGCTAATTAAAATGCTTTTTGCTGTCTTGCCCGCCGCCAGTTTATATTTTTTATACTGCTTAACTGCAAAGTGTTCCGGCTCTCTTTCCTCCAGCTCATCGAACATCAAATCGACAGGATTTTTAAATTCCTCATCATCCTCCCTCGCTTCACTTGCATTTATCATGTCAAGCAAGGTGGTAAAATTCTGTTCTTCCTCCACGCACTCATACCAGATATAGCCGATCAGTGCGGTGTAGTAGAGCTTTTCGGCTTTCACCCAAAAATCCTCGCCGGATTGCTGCCCCTCCCCTTTGGTGTTTAATATAATTGTGTTTACAAGTTTCAGAATGTCCTTCTCGCTCCGGATATAAGCGATAGGGTTGTAGTGCATTGATTTTTTGAAGTTAATGGTGTTCAGCACTTTTACCTTGTACCCGTTCTTTAAAAGCATTTTTCCGCACTCGACCAGCACTGTTCCCTTTGGATCAGTGACCACATAACTGCTGTGCATCTGCATAAGGTTTGGTTTTACAAAAAACCTCGTCTTGCCGGAGCCTGAACCGCCGATGACAAGGATATTTTTATTCCTCGCATACTTCGGCTCTCTCGGTCTGCCCGACATCATCAGCCTTTCCGTTTCTGTGAGCAGAACATTATTCTCAAAAACCGGATCAATATAAGGCTCAATATCCTTTGCAGTCCCCCACCTTGCAGAACCGTACTCCATTCCATGCCGGAACTTTTTGGCGTTCTTGGCTTTGAAATACACCACAAGGCGGAGCGCAATGCCGCACCCTGCCCCTATCAACAAATCTTTTGGGTAAAAACTTGGTAACGGGTTAGAAAATAAGTCCTCCATCCCCGCCATAACCGCCATCATCTTTGCGGAAGCGTCCTGCCCTGGCGATACCCGCCACAGCCACGCTATTTTGTCGCAGAAATACCCGGCAAGCACATAGGGAAGATTCATAAGGAGAAGTTTCTTTTTATCAACATTCCCCGTCTTTGCCTTGAACTTTTCGGGAATGGATTTTAGGTCTTTGGCAATGCCTTCTACGATTTTACTCATAATGACTGCCCCCTGTCCTTCTGGTGTTCCCTTGCTCGCTCCCGGTTTTTGTCCTTTCCCAACTGCTCCCGGAACTCTGCCAGCTTCTCCTTTACGGAGATGCGGTTATGCTTTTTCTCATTAACCTTTACAAATTCCTTAAATGCCTGCGTAATCACATCGGCATCTTTGCCCTTGAAAAATACCATGTACTTCGGCGGTGCAACCGTCTTATCCTTCTTCACAGCAAAGTCTACATTGTATTTCCTCGCCACTCTCTCAAAAGACTTGATGTTGTTATCCGTCACTTCAATGCCCGAAGCACCCATACCCTGACCAACCAGATCTTTTACTGACATTTTTCCATGTGATGCCTGTTTTCCCTGTTTCCGGTGTTCCAGATACATCTTCATTGCTTTTTTCAGCACATCGGCAGTCAGCCGGGAAGATTTAAACACAAGGGCAATCGTTTTCTGTGTCACTTCCTCCTGCATGGTTTCCCTCCTTCTTCTTTATTGCTGTACTCCTGTCAGGGTGGGACATACAGCCTGTAAAGCAGATATTTCATAAACTCTCCTTTCCACTTCTGGTCAAAAAGTCCAAAAGTTCCATAAACACAAAAAGGGCAGCTACAAACCACTGTTTCCGGTCTATAACTGCCCTTACGCTGTTTACCATATTCAATTTACCTTACCGGATCACCGGACACTGCTTCGTCTTTTTCCCGACTTTCCTGCGTTCCAGAGCAAAGACCATATCCCCGGTACGCTCAAAATATCCTATATCTTTCTTCCAGCTCATGCCGCATTTACAGTGCTGCAAACCGATAAACTGTTGTTTCATCTTCCTGCCGCAGTTCGGGCATACCTTTTTGCTCATACTCTTTTTCTTGGCTTTTGGCTTGTCTGTATCGTCTTTCTTTTCCTCTGCCTTTTCCGGAAGCCCATTCTCCGCTATCCTTGTTTCATAACGCGGCAATCGGTAAAGATACAGACTGTATATTTCATCAAAGGAAGCCTTTTCCGCTAACCCCTTTACCCTCTGGTAGATTTGTCCCGCAATTTTTTCACAGTCCTCTCCTTCCGGCATCTTGCCATGCTTCCTGTAATAGTCACAGGTCTTTTCAAACATACCGTCCGCTATCTTTGCTTTCTGTTTCTGCTTTAAATCTTTATATGTCCTGTCCACCCTTTTCAGCCGCTTCCTGTTTCCCAAATACACCACTCCTGCCTTTATCCTGATACGGTCTATTTTAACAGAAAACGCTCTGGGATTGTAAAATATCTCCCTTTTCGGAAAAGCGTTCCCATTAATTACTCTATAAACTGAAATTTATTTTAAGCTATCACGTTTTACCTTTTTAAGCCTTACTATCATTACCATAGGAATTTCTTTGTTGTTTTTGAAACATTCTTCATAAAATCCATCAATGACAAATCCAGCTCTAAAACAAAGGTTAAAAATATCTTGTATGGAACGATGATAATAAATCTGCTCCTCCGGTTGCCCTTCAATCGCTATACCATAGTAACTGTGCGGTGTCATATATTTTTCAGTCAACGTGATAAAACAAGGGTGTTGCGTTGCAAAGACAAAAATTCCGCTTTCCTCCAACAGTTCATAAACAGCCATAAGAAGTGGTTCAATATCCGTAATATCCATAATTGCCATATTAGAAACTGCTTTCGTAAAGGCTCGATTTCTTTTTAATTCTAATATACTTTCTCTATTGGTCGCATCCGCTACACAAAATTCAATTTGTTTTGCATATTGTGATTGCCGTCTTTTAGCCAATTCTATCATTTTTTTGCTGTAATCAAAAGCGACAATCGAAGCGCCTCTTTGTGCAAGATACGAAGAATAATTTCCATTGCCACACGCAATATCCAAAATGTAATCCGCAGGATTAGGAGATAGAAGTTCCGTTACTTTGGGACGTACTACCTCTCTGTGAAATTCATTAGATTTGTCACCCATTGCATTATCCCAAAATTGTGCGTTTTTCTCCCAGATTTTTTTACTTTCCTCTGTTCCCATGTTCTCTCCCCCTCCCAAAATTTGCCTTTTTGCTTCAATTAAATCATCCTTTGTATATTCCATTTTTGTCCTCCTCAAATCCCGATTTGTCAGCACCATTATAACTTGTTTTTAGCGGGAACACAACTTGGGAGAAACATATCTGCTGATTAACCGAAAGCATCTTTGCATTGGTCAAGGAAATACTTCTTTTTCTCCGATATTTCCTCCTGCCTGTCTTTGGAAAGCGTCTGGAATATCTCGTCATAGTCAAGCTCCGCAAGCGGCGTTCCCAACACAGGTGTTAAAACTTCATGTTCATACCATATCCGCCACAGTTCCTCAAACAGTTCTCCACCGTCCGAAAAAACCATTGCCGAATCAAAACCTTCTCCCTCGCTGAACCATTGCAGACGGACAAACCCGAACCGTCCGGCATCCGCTACCACCACATCGGTCAGGTCATACAGTTCTGCGAACGCATCCGCAACCGTCCGGCATCTTGCCCGTTGTTCTTCCGTAATATATTTTTCTGCCATATATGCTCCTTCCCACTTCTGGACAAAAAGTCCAAAAGTTACCTATTTCATTTTAAACAGTAAATCGTGCAGAGGTCAGCATATAACATAGCTTCCCCGCATTTTATCGTGTCAAACAAAAGGCACTGGAACAGCACGTTACGCACTCCCTCCAGACTGGCAATGCCCTGTTCTTTATCTGAAAAGTCTGTGCCTGAAATATCCATATCCGCCGATACTGCCCGCCTTGCCGAGATACAGTGCGTGTAAAGTCCGAGGATATATTTATCTGACATAGGGAAAGCGAATGTTTCCTGCCCGTCATAAGTTACCCGGTACTTTTCCTGTTCCCCTTCCGGCAGTTCAAAGCAGCACCGCACTGTTTCCAGATAAGTATGCCCGTCAAAATCCGGCTTTATTTTCTTCCCATACCTGCGGATTGCGGAAAATATGTTATTCCGGTCAATAAAAGAACGGGTACGCTTGAAAGCTGCTTTTTTGCCTTTCATATCCATGTAAACATTATTCCCCGTCCCTTTCCCGGCAAACCTGCCATAATCGCCTGTCCGCAACAGGTAGGACAGTACCTCTAACAGCTTTTCCCTTGATGCAATCTCCTGATAAGGGGAATCGCTGAAATCTATTTTCACAAACCTTAATGGGCAGCTTCCCTTTGCAGCCTCCCGTTCCATTACCCGGTCAACATCACGCATTGACTCCATTTATCTATCTCCTTCCGGTTCGGGATTAAATAATCCCTTTTCCTGCCACCCTCCACCATACATATCATACTGTACCAACTGCTGGTAATAGTGGTTCATGGTATTCGGCGCATTGTAGAGGGCAGTCACCATGTACGCCCTGATGTTAGTTATCTTGGTTGTGGTTTCCTTCATGCAGCCAATCACATACTCCAAATGGGAGCTGTTCAGCTTCAGGAATTTTGACTTCACAAGCTCATAAGGGTAATCCTCCCCATTAACCTTTACCGTCCTTCGCTTCACGCACACAATCTCGCAGATCACCTCATAAAGTTCCTCATACAGCCCCTTTTCGCTCCAGTCACCATATTTCATGTGATGCTCATACTCAATATTTTCTTTGATGATTTCCATGTAGGCGTTGGCATCATCCATCACATCAATCATATCATTATCCGGCTTGCCCTGTTTTTCTTTTATCTCCTGTGCAGATTGATTGATTGGATAGGATTCTCCGCCAGAAATATTTGCAGAAGTATTTGTATTTGTCCCCCCGTTTTGGTGCAGACCTGTATCTGTTTTCGGCAGGAGGGTATTTCCCATTTCGTCATGACCTGTATCCAAGTTTGTCGATACCTGTGTCCCGTTCCGGATACCCCTCCCTCCCAAAATTTCCATAGGGGCATCCGATTTTGTAGGGAGTCTCCCTCCCGTTTTATCATCAGACGCACCTGCACCTGAATCGTCCAATCCGTCCATTGCAGGGATTTCCTCTGGAAATGTCAGTTGGTACAGCATATCCGGTTTCAGTTCCACATACATCACATTATTACAGACAAGCCCATCTCCATAACTGACTGTCCGGAACTCCCTCCTGATTACCTGTAATTTTTCCAATTTATCCATTGCGGTTTTAATTGTTTTCTTAGATTCTCCAAATAAATCCGCATAATACTGATAGCTCTGCCTTAGAATATCCTCAGAAAATTTCTTTTTCCAGCCGAGGATATGTCCGGTTCCCTGATCCCGCACCTCAGAAGGGCGATACCAGTAAACAATATCTGCCAGAATAACAATCGCAAGGAGATATGGTTTCCCATTCTCCTTTGTGATTGTCCTGTACCAGACAGCGGGAATAATGTTTCCGGTAATATTTATGGAACCCATTGCGTCAACAATTATGTTTCCGCTTGTTAAGTATCCCATTATCAAACAGCCCCTTCCTCTTTCCATTTATCAAGAAGCGAAATAATAATGTTTTCAATCTCCTCATTGGAATAGCTGTCTGAAAAGTATTCGCCAATCTTGTCTGATTTTATTGTGATCTTTCTTTCCTTCGGCTTTTCCTCTGTCAGTATCAGACGCACCATTGCAAAGGTAAGTTCGCCGCTTTTGCCATATTCTTTAAGTTTTCCGGACTGCACCATGCTGACACTGCATCCCTGTTCTTCAATGACAGCCTGTACCCACTGCTGTGCTTCCTCTGTCAGAAAAGATATATCCACGCCCTGTGAAAAACCGAGCTTTTTACTGTCCACCATAATAAGAAGTTCTTCCGACAGGCGTGAAAGCCATATATACCGCTGAACCTTTTTCGCATTCTCCCCGGCAGCTTCCCCGACTTCATCAAGGGTGTTCTTCCCTGACTTTTTTCCCTGATGTTTCATGGCTTCATACTTCATTTTGTAGGCTCTCGCCTTTTCGCTTGGTAAAATATCCTCCCTCTGAATATTGGAGTCCACCATGATAATTGTCGCTTCATCATCGGTGTAATTGCGGACAATCACTGGCATCTCCGTTTTTCCGGCAAGCTCTGAACCCCTTTTCCTGCGGTGTCCGGCTATGATTTCATAGCCGCCGCCTGCCCTCGGTCTTGCAATGCCCGGAACCAGCACACCGTACTGGCGGATACTCTCCGTTGTTTCCTCCATCTTCTCATCATCCACCACCCGGAAAGGGTGGTCTTTGAATGTATGAAGGTCTGCAAGCGGCGCATTGATAATCTGTTCTACGGAGCTTTCCTGCCCCGCAGAACCGCCGAATAAATCCTCAAATTTCTCTATCTTAACTTTTGATGCGCTTCCTGCTTTTGCATTACTGCCCATTTCCAAGCACCTCCTTTGTCAGAGAATCATAAGCTGCCGCTGCCTTCCCTTTTGGATCATGCCTGTAAATGCTGACGCCTTCCGCAGAAATCTCCGCCGCCCTTACCGAAATAGGGATACTGTTCGTAAATATCCTTACACTGCCCCCATAGGCTTCCTTCAGCATGGCACTGATGTCCTTTGCATAGTTCGTCCGGCTGTCCACCATTGTCAGCAATATGCCCTCAATCTCCAGCTTCGGGTTAATCTGCCGCTTTACCTTGCCAACCGTCTTAATGAGCTGCTGCAAGCCTTTGACGGGCAGGTATGCCGCCTGTACGGGTATCAGTATGCTGTCGGCACAGGCAAGGGCATTTATGGTAATCATGCCGAGTGAAGGCATACAGTCTATCAGGATATAGTCGTAACTCTCCCTGACTATCTCTATGTATGACCTCAGTATTGTTTCCCGGCTCATGACATTCACAAGGGAAACCTCCAGACCGGATAATTCGATATTCCCCGGCATAAGGTCTATCCCTTCCTCATGGTGCAGGATACCCTCCGTCGGCTCTACTTCCTCGTCATTGATTAAATCCCCCATAATGGTTGCAAGCGTGACTTCCAAAGTATCCGGTTCTGTATATCCTAAACTCGCTGTCAAACTGCCCTGTGCGTCTGCGTCTATCAGCAGGACTTTTTTACCCTGTTTTGCCAGTCCGATTCCTAAATTGCTTGTTGTGGTGGTCTTGCCCACTCCGCCTTTCTGGTTTGCGATTGCGATTATTTTACACATGATTAAACTCTCCTTTGCTTCTGCTATGATTCTTTTATGTTGCTTTTTTTGACTTCCACATAAGCCCTGTAATATTTCTTTGTCCCTTTGTTCGGGAACAAATCAGAAAACTCCGTCACTTCGATTTTGGAATTTCTCTGTAAAATCTTCCCAAACCACTTAATATCGTTCTTTGTTCCCATAAGCCTGACTTTTAACATTAATCCTGTCCTCCAAACATGGCATACAGATTGTGGTTATACGTTGCGTACTCCGGATACCGTATCTGTACCGCCTGCCAAAAATAAGGTGCGTAGGCACAGCAGAACAGTTCCTCCACTGTGTAATTCCTGCACTCGTCCACCTGTTTCTCCGCATCATCGTAATCAAGAACGCTTGGCGTACCATTGCAGTATAGGTTGAACGCCATTCTGACCACCTTTACGCTTCCGCTGGTCTGCCAGCCTTCATGCAGGCATTCTGTTTTTACACAGCCTGTCTTAAAATCATAAATGCTTTTAATGTTCCTTCTTGTGTCATTGCTGATACCAAGACAATAGACAAGCGCCTTGTGATACACATCCTGATACCTGACCTCTTTCAATTTCTCATAGTAGAACTTCTCATGTGCTTCGCTGATAAAAATAACCGCTTTCTCTGCTCCTAACGCTGTACTGCTCATTCTTTTTTCCTCCATTTCTTATTTTGCTTTGCTGACCATAACAAAAAAGGACACTTCCCTAAAATTTCTCTTAGAAAAATGTCCTTAACGTACAAAATATTGAATTGGATTTATGAGTACAACTATTCATTAACGCTTATTATTCTTCGTTATGCGTTGTAAAATTGTTGTAAATTTGTTGTAGTTCGCAACTTCAAATACCGCAAACCCTTGATTTTACTGGACTTTTTAATCGACTGTTCGCATTGTGGGGAACAGCAGCACATCCCGGATCGCCGGCGAGTTTGTTAAAAGCATAACAAGCCGGTCAATGCCGTAGCCAATTCCTCCGGTGGGAGGCATACCGATCTCCAGAGCGTTCAGGAAATCTTCATCTGTCGTATTGGCTTCCTCATCACCTGCTGCCAGCGCCGCCTCCTGAGCTTTGAACCGCTCCCGCTGATCGATGGGATCGTTCAGCTCAGAGTATGCATTCGCCATCTCCCTGCCGGTGATGAACAGTTCAAAACGCTCCACATAATCCGGCTTTTCCGGCTTTTTCTTGGTCAGCGGAGAGATCTCGATGGGATGATCCATGATAAAAGTCGGCTGAATCAGCTTCTCCTCACAAAATTCCTCAAAGAACAGACTTAAAATATCTCCCTTTGTATGGCGCGCCTCATACTCGATATGATGCTCGTCCGCCAGCTTCTTCGCCGCTTCCGTATCTGCCACCTGATCAAAATCCACACCGGCATATTTTTTCACCGCATCCACCATGGTCAGCCGCTCAAAAGGCTTTCCAAGATCGATAACATGTTCTCCATAAGGCACTTCCGTCGTACCCAGCACTTCCTGCGCCACATAACGGTACATGTTCTCCGTCAGATCCATCATCCCGTGATAATCCGTATAAGCCTGGTACAGTTCCATAAGCGTAAACTCCGGATTGTGCCTGGTATCCACACCCTCATTGCGGAAAACACGCCCGATCTCGTAGACCCGCTCCATGCCGCCCACAATCAGCCGCTTCAGATACAGCTCCAGAGAGATCCGAAGCTTCACATCCTCATCCAGTGCATTGTAATGGGTCTCGAAGGGACGCGCCGCCGCACCGCCTGCATTGGACACCAGCATGGGAGTCTCCACTTCCATAAAGCCCTGTCCATCCAGATAGCGGCGGATTGCGCTGATGATTTTCGAGCGCTTCACAAAGGTATCTTTGACCTCCTCGTTCATGATCAGGTCCGTATATCTCTGACGATATCTCAGATCCGTATTGGTCAGCCCATGATATTTCTCCGGAAGAATCTGGAGACTTTTGGACAGAAGAGTCACAGAAGCCGCGTGGATCGAGATCTCCCCTGTTTTTGTCTTAAACACCTCTCCCTCAATACCCACGATATCGCCGATGTCATATTTCTTAAAATCTTTATAGGGCTCTTCTCCAATGCTGTCTCTTGCCACATAAGACTGGATATTCCCTTTCAGATCCTGTACATTGCAGAAAGATGCCTTTCCCATCACACGTTTCTGCATCACACGGCCCGCCACACGGACAATCTGTCCTTCCATAGTGTCATAATTCTCTTTTATGTCACTACTGTGGTGGGTCACGTCATATTTTGTAATCTGAAACGGATCCTTTCCCGCTGCCTGAAGCTCAGAAAGCTTCTCCCGGCGTATCTTCAGCAGTTGATTTAAATCCTGCTCCTGAACGTTCTTTTCTCCTGCCACTTTTTTCACTCCTTAGCTTGCTCTCTGAATACTGAGCACTTTATACTGTACAACACCTGCCGGTGCTTCCACCTCAACTACGTCTCCCACCTGCGCGCCGAGCAGTGCCCTGCCGATCGGCGACTCATTGGATACTTTATTCTGGAGACTGCTTGCCTCGGAAGAACCAACCAGTTTATATTCCTCTTCTTCATCATATTCAATATCCAGAACCCGGACCACGCACCCAATACTGATCCTGGTCAGATCGATCTCCTCATCCAGAACCACCTCTGCATTCTTCAGAATTTTCTCGATCTGCTCAATCCTGGCCTCAATGTCACGCTGCTCATCCTTCGCCGCATCATATTCTGCATTCTCCGACAGGTCCCCCTGCTCCCTTGCTTCCTTGATCTTCTGCGCAATCTCTCTTCTCTGAACCACTTTCAGATCCTGAAGCTCATCCTCCAGCTTTTTCAGTCCTTCATAAGTCAGAATATTTTTTTTCTCTGCCATCCTCTACACCTTCCAATCCATCATTCGATCACCCGCAAAAGCAGGCAATCCTTAAAGAGACTGCCGCCAGATGTCACTCCTGCGGCAGTTCCCTATATAGTCAAAGTATTATAACTTACCGCGGAAATAATGTCAAGATGCTTTTCCCACTCCCTGACATCAAGCACCAGATTCCCCGGACCTGTTCCATCCTCTCCGGAAAGAAATACCAGCAAAAGCCCATATTCCTCCATGGCTTCTTCTGCCAGTTCTTCAAAAGCATCCTCCCGGTCCGTGACCAGATAGAAAATATTCAGATCCTTCATCAGGTATTCCGCAATCTGCGCAATCTGATACGCCGGCCGGTCTTCGTCATCGATCAGCACCAGTTCCATGTCCTTTCTGGAGATTCCTTTCTCCCGGCGAAAATAAGTCACAATCTTTGGAGTCTCCCTCATATACATGAAAAAGGTCCTGCGTTCTTCCGCTGTCTCAGGCTCCGACCGACTCTCTTTCTTTTGAAACCACGAGAAAATTTTCTGAAAAAACCGCATCTGTTCATCCTCTGACAGGCTCTTTTCTTAAGTATATGTCAGAGTGCCTGAATGAAATACTCCAATTTTTCCAGATCCTCCACTTCATTGATTCTGGCACGAAGTTTTGCAGAATGGGGATATCCCGCCGTGTACCATGCCACATGTTTGCGCATCTCCCGGATCCCCGTATAATTTCCCTTGTGTTCCACCAGAAGACGCGCATGACACAGAATCATCTGCTTTAACTCTTCTTTCGTCGGCGGCGCTTTTTTCTCCCCGGTCTTCATCCAGTGCAGAATCTGTCCGAACAGCCACGGATTTCCCTGCGCCCCGCGGCCAATCATAATCCCGTCGCAGCCGGTCTCCCGCAGCATCGCCTCCGCGGATTCCGGCGACACCACATCTCCGTTTCCGATAACCGGAATGCGCACCGCCTCCTTTACCTGACGGATGATATCCCAGTCCGCCTTTCCCTGATAATACTGTTCTCTGGTCCGTCCGTGGACTGCAACCGCTGCCGCCCCGGATGCTTCCGCGATCCTTGCGATCTCCACCGCATTGACATGCGCTGCATCGAACCCTTTCCGGATCTTCACAGTCACAGGCTTTTTAATCGCTTTCACCGTCTTTGACACGATCTCTTCAACAAGGGCAGGATTCTTCATAAGCGCCGAGCCTTCTCCGTTGCCTGCCACTTTCGGCACCGGACAGCCCATATTCAGGTCCAGTATGGAAAAGGGCCTTTCTTCGATCCTTTTTGCCATTTCACTGATGATATCCGCATCCGAGCCAAACAGCTGCAGGGAAACCGGAAGCTCCCTTTCGTCGATCGACAGCAGCGCTTCTGTATTCCTGTTCCGATAGTAAATCGCTTTAGCACTCACCATCTCCATACACAGAAGCCCTGCCCCCTGTTCTTTGCACAACAGACGAAACGGCAGATCCGTAACGCCTGCCATCGGAGCCAGGATCAGGTTGTTTTCCAGGGTTACATTCCCGATCTTAAGCGTTTTTACCATGGACTATTCCTCACCCCGAAAAAACACACGATAATACATCTCCAGCGCCTGCAAAAGCTCCGCTTTTTCCCTCTGTATCCGCCGAATCTTCAGTTCGCTGCCGATATCATCAAAGAAAAAATCGTTCTCTTTTGCCGTCACTTCCAGAAGAAGGGTTCCCTCTTCATCAAATACCAGAGTCAGGACGCCTCCCACATCCTCTGTAAAAAGCACACACAGAATCTTCAGTTCATCCTGAATACCGGACGGAAGGCTTTTAAAGGCCCCGTTCAGGTAATATTTCTGTTCGTAAGCGCTGGCGCCGCAGAGCACCACACGTTCCTGAACCATCTCTCTCACCTCTTATATATATCCGTACAGCCCACGCACCGATACTTCTCCTGCATAGACCCGGACCACGCTGCCGTCCGTCTTACGGACGATCAGCTCTCCTGTTTCGCTGATTCCGTCGGTGGTGCCTGTATATTCATTCCCGGGCTCCAGTACCCGGATCTCATGACCGCAGTTCACGCAGCGCTCATTATACTTCTGATACAGCACTGACAGGTCCTCTGTCAGCAGGAATATCTCATATAACGCTTCCAGCTCTCCGAGAATCTCCGCCGTAAGCTCTGCCCTGCAGACTTTCCTCCCAAGTTCCACGCAGAGTGAGCCTGCCAGGGTCCGGATCTCTTCCGGAAACTCCTCCTGATTGACATTGATGCCTGCGCCGACCACCACATGATTGATATAGTCGATCTCCGTACTCATCTCCGTCAGGATGCCGCACACTTTTTTTCCATGAACCACCACATCATTCGGCCATTTGATTCCGGCAGAAAGGCCTGTCACCTTCCGGATCCCCTCTGCAACTGCCATCGCCATCAGAAGCGTCAGCCTGGAAGCATGCTCCGGCCTGATTCTGGGACGCAAAAGCAGCGTCATCATAATATTCACACCCCTGGAAGCAGTCCAGCCCCGGCCCCGTCTGCCCTTTCCTCCGGTCTGCTCTTCCGCCGCCACAAGAGTTCCCGCAGGCGCGCCTTCCTCTGCCAGCCGCTTTGCATGCGTATTTGTGGAATCTACCGTCTCCAGACAGATGTAGTTCCTTCCCATCCACTTCGTATGAAGCCTGCTTCCCAGCTCTGCAGCCGTCATGATATCCGGAACTTCCCGGATCCGGTACCCTTTATTCTTCACTGCTTCGATCTCATAACCGTCCTCTTTCAGCTGACGGACCACCTTCCACACGGCAGTCCGGGAGACACCAAAATACTCACAGAGCTGCTGGCCCGACAGATAATCTTTGCTCTCTCTTAAAATCTTCAGCAGATCCTTCTTCATAGAATACCTCCCAGACGCAGCAGTGACAGAAGCCCGCCGGTCAGCATGCAGACTGCCAGAAGCATCTCGATCAGCGCGGCTGTCACGCGGTTTCTCATCCACTCCCTGATACCGCCCAGAAGATACAGAAGCGTCCCTGCAAAAAATGCGGCCGTTACGCAGACTGCTCTGACCGGCCTGTCGGAGCCAGTTACAAAAGCAAGCGTCAGAATCAGAAGGCTCAGCCAAATGGAAAACAGCCTGTAGTTTTTTTCCAGAAATCTCATGGTATGCCCTTCACTATGCCCCCAGAGTCGCTGCCATCACTGCCTTGATGGTATGCATGCGGTTCTCCGCCTCTTCAAATACCACCGACTGTCCGGATTCAAATACTTCATCGGTCACTTCCATGGCGTCAATGCCGAATTTTTCACTGATCTCTTTACCGATCTTTGTATTCCGATCATGGAAAGCAGGAAGACAGTGCATAAAGACTGCCTGCGAGCCGGCATTTTCCATTACGGCACGGTTTACCTGATAAGGAAACAGATCCCGGATCCGTTCTTCCCAGATCGCATCCGGTTCGCCCATGGATACCCATACGTCCGTATAGATGACATCCGCGCCCTGCGTTGCCTTTTTCACATCCTCTTCCAGTGTGATTTTCGCTCCGGTCGCGGCTGCAATCTCCTCACACTGCTTTACCAGCTCCCCGGAAGGCCAGTACTTTTTCGGCGCGCAGGCGGTAAAATCCATCCCCATCTTTGCACAGCCTACCATCCAGGAATTCCCCATATTGTAACGGGCATCTCCCATATACACCACTTTCACCTTCAAGGTTCCAAAATGCTCCCGGATCGTCAGAAGATCCGCCAGAATCTGAGTCGGGTGGAATTCGTTGGTCAGTCCGTTCCAGACAGGGACTTTGGCATGCTTTGCAAGCTCTTCCACGATCTCCTGTCCAAAGCCGCGGTATTCAATTCCTTCATACATGCCGGCAAGCACCCGGGCAGTGTCTGCAATGCTTTCTTTTTTGCCGATCTGAGAACCGCCGGGTTCCAGATAAGTCGATCCCATCCCCAGATCATGCGCCGCCACCTCAAAGGAACATCTGGTCCGGGTGCTTGTCTTTTCAAAAATCAGCGCCACATTTTTCCCCCGCAGCGTATCTGCAGGTATCCCTTTTTTCTTCTTCTCCTTCAGCTCCGCCGCCAGTTCCAGAAGATACCGGATCTCCTCTGGCGTAAAATCGAGCAGTTTTAAAAAATCTCTTCCTTTTAAATCCATATCGAATACTTCCTCCATGAAAAATGGGGCTGGCGCCAGAAAACGTCAGCCCGGATACTCTGTATTTTATACCATCTGTCAGTCCTTTGCAAGCTCTGCTGCTGCTGTCACCAGACCTGCAACCTTCTGAATCTCAGATGGAATAATGATCTTCGTCGCCTGCCCGTCTGCAGCCTTTATAAATGCTTCCAGACTCTTAAGCTGAATCACCGCTTCGTCCACACCGACTTCTTTCAGGAAACGAAGTCCGTCTGCATTGGCCTGCTGCACCTTCAGAATCGCCTCGGCCTGACCTTCTGCCTCCTTGATCATCTTCTCCTTCTCCGCTTCCGCTCTCAGGATCGCCGCCTGCTTCTCAGCCTCTGCATCCAGAATCGCAGATTCTTTATGGCCCTCTGCCACCAGAATCGTGGATTTCTTTTCACCCTCTGCCTTTAAGATGGCCTCGCGGCGCTCACGCTCCGCCTTCATCTGCTTCTCCATGGCGTCCTGAATCGCCGCCGGAGGGATGATATTCTTAAGTTCTACACGGTTTACCTTGATTCCCCAGGGGTCCGTCGCCACATCCAGCGACGCACGCATCTTGGTGTTGATCGTCTCGCGGGAGGTCAGGGTCTGGTCCAACTCCAGATCTCCGATAATATTACGCAGTGTCGTTGCGGTCAGATTCTCGATTGCCATAATCGGATTCTCCACACCATATGCAAAAAGCTTCGGATCTGTGATCTGGAAAAATACAACCGTATCAATTCTCATGGTAACATTATCCTTCGTGATCACCGGCTGCGGTGCAAAATCCACCACCTGCTCCTTCAGGGTGACTCTTTTTGCCACCCGGTCGATAAAGGGGGCCTTAAAGTGAATCCCCACACCCCAGGTTCCGTTGTAAGCGCCCAGACGCTCCATGACGAGTGCCGTCGCCTGAGGCACGATCTTGATGCATGATGCTAAAATGATCAAAATCACTAATACTAATACAGCTACTAATACAGGCATTTTTCTCCTCCTATTAAAGTTCCGCATCCGCCCAAAAATGCCTCTTTCTCTGGAAGCATTTCCGCTCTGATGCTGTTTTATTTACAGTTCCTGTTTCATTTCTTCTACAATCAGCTTCACACCCTCTATGGCACAGATCCTCACCTTACTTCCTGCCGGTATTACGCAACCGTCTTCTCTGCTTCGGGCAGTCCAGCTTACATCAGATATGATAACCTCCCCGCTCTGAGCGAGGTTATTGATATCCGCAGTCACAACTGCCATCCGCCCGATCAGGCTTTCTGCATTGGTCTTCACATGGCCGCTGCGCATATAGCGTACTGCCATGGGACGGGTTACGACCAGAAGAACCAGTGACAGTCCCAGAAAAATGGTCCTCTGCATTGCTACGCCTGCACCAAAAAAGGTGGAGAGAAATGCCACCATGGCGCCGCCCGCAAACCAGATCGTCGTCAGGCCCATGGTCGCTATCTCAATGACCAGAAGTAAAATGACCAGTCCCAGCCATAAGATTGCCGGATCCATTGACATCATGATGTGATACCTCCATTCCTTAAATAGTTGTAACCATTATACACCACTTTGATGCAGTTGACAATTCATAGATCCGTCATTTCAGACAGGAAACGATTGTTTTATTATTTTTTCGCATCCGTACAGCCGTTCACTCCGCTGGGGGCTGTGCAGTCATTCCGTCGCTCGCCCATCGTCTGCCAGCAGAATTTTACCATTCATGCTCTGCACCGCCTTTTCCTTTCTTATGAATATTTCTTCATGTATCCCGCCGAATCTCCAAAAGAACAAAAAGGGGATGTTGCAGAATGTGATCCTGCCTGTATGCTCAATAGCGCTGTACAAACCGGAGCGGACCGGAAACTGGTCTTCTGTCCGTTCCATTCCATACAAGCAGTAAGCATACAGACAGAGATGCATTTTGCAACATCCCCTTCTGTAAACAATTTTATTACTTTCCTGTGATGGCCGCCCATGCGGCGGCATCACCGGATCCGTCAATAGAATACATGATTTCCGATAACGATTCCATCGATGCCTCCGGCACGGCGAAAATGCGTAAGGCTTCCTACGGTAGTCTCTCCATTGATCGCTGCCTGAGCTGCCTGCATACAGCTTGCTCTCGGACCGGATGCCATGATCGCCGCCACCCTGCCGGTCGCTGCCGGACCAAACTGTCCCGGTGCAGAGATAACACCCTGAATCGTATTGGGATAAGCTCCGCTTCTGACACGGTTCATAACCACCGCGCCGACTGCAAGCTGTCCTTCATAGGGCTGATTTCCCGCTTCTGCCTGGATCAGCGCCGCCAGAAGAACCACTTCATCCCCGGACGCTGCGACTGCTCCAAGATTCGCTGTTCTCTTCGCTTTCTCCTCTGCCGCCTTCTTCGCTTCCTCTTCCGCCTTTATGGCTTCGGTGGTCTTCGCTTCTCCATAATCATAATCCACTTCCACATACTCTGCGGAAATATAGTTCACATCGCCGTCTGAATAAACGATCTCCAGCCAGCCGTCTTCTTCCTCTCCGACTTCGATCGTCTCTCCCATTCCGATCAGATCAATGACAGGGGCATCTGTAGTAGCCGCATCTCTCACCTTCAGCGTCTGAGCCGTAATGGTTGCGACTTTTTTCACATCTTCTTCCGCCCGTTCTTCTGCTTCCTGTCCGAATGCCAGATAATCATTGCTGACCCATCCGGTCACATCTCCGGACTGGATCAGAGTCCAGCCGTCTGCCTGTTCTATAATATCGCCGGCATTTCCTTTAAACATCTTGCCGATCACAGCCGCATCTGTGGAAGCATCTGCACGGACGCTGACGGAATCATCCACCTTGGCCATGACCTTGCCTTCCCATCGGTCTTCTGCCATCAGCTCATCCACATCCTCTGCGGTAAGCTGGCTCATCAATGCGTTTAACGTATCCTCTCCCTCGGCTCCCAGACCTGCAAATCCGGTCAGGCACAGCCACATTGCTGTAAAAAGAAGCATGGCCATTCCTTTTTTCCACATCTGTATTCCCCCCTACATATTACAAAATTATTACATATGTTACGGGAATTTTAGCAGATGTTACGCCATTTGTCAATATTTGATTACAATTTTGCATCATAAATGCATCAGAGGGGATATTTTTCCAACACCTGCCAGCATTCAGCCTGCTATGGATATATATTTCCGGAAGCCCCATGGAAGGGCGCCGATCCTAAAAGCGCATATTTTGCGCCCTTAAGGCCGCTGCTGCCTTTGCGGTAAGGGAGGGAGCCATGCAGTGGGAGGATTCCTTATCGCCCTTCATTAAGTGCAGGCGGGATTTGTGATGAAGGCCCCGCGCAGTGGGGAGAGTCCTGAACGCCTGTCCGGAAGGCATACAGACCCATAACAGACATCCGAAACAGGAAGGAACAGTGAAAGGCCTACCGGCGCTGCCGGCAGACCTCGTACATCAAGATGGATGCAGCCACTGCTGCATTCAGCGATTCCAGTTTTCCATGCATGGGAATGCGGACCCATGTGTCCGCCCTGCGGCTCAATTCCCCGCTTAAGCCGTTCCCTTCATTGCCGATCAGAAAAGCACAGCCTGTCCGGTAGTCTTCCTGATCGTAACAGTTCTTTCCTTTCAGATGCGCCGCATAGGTACGGATCCCTCTCTGCTTCAGAAGCGGAAGTACTTCTGCCAGTTCCTCCACATAGAGAAACGGCATCCGGTAGACAGAACCCATGGTTGCCCGGATGACTTTGGGATTGTACAGATCGACAGAAGTCCGGTTCAGGATCACTCCGTCAACCCCCGCTCCTTCGGCTGTCCGCATGATCGTCCCCAGGTTTCCCGGATCCTGCAGGTCCTCCAGAAGAAGCAGATGGGGCGCGTCCTTTTTCATCATGTTGTCCAGCGTATGGTGATACTGCTTCAGAACGCACAGGATCCCCTGCGGAGTCTTTGTATCACTGACTGCCGCAAATACATGGTCTGACAGCACCTCCGCTTCCATGCCGCGCAGAAAGCCCGTTCCCGTTTCCCCGTACAGAGTCCTGGAAATATATACCTTCTGAATCCGTTCTTTCGGAGCTTCCTGAAACATCTTCAGACCTTCTGCCAGAAAAACATCCTGCTCATTTCGAAGCTTTGCCTTTTTCAGAAGCTGCTGCAGGTTTTTCACCTGCGGATTTGATGTGCTCGTGATCATTACTTTGACATGTCTCTGGCAACTTCCAGCATATACGGAGAGATTTCTTTTTTCATGGCCAGGGCTTCATCGATGTCAAAATCTACGAATTGCCCGTTTTTATAACCCACTACCCGGTTGCTCCTGCCTTCGCAGAGCAGGTCCACCGCAAGACTTCCCATCATGGTCGCATACACACGGTCCCGGCAGGTGGGATTGCCGCCCCGCTGCATGTAGCCCAGAATCGTGGCGCGGGTCTCCATACCGGTGGCCGCTTCGATTCTCCGCGCCATGGAAGTGGAATGTCCGATTCCCTCTGCATTGATAATGATATAATGCTTCTTGCCCATCTTCCGGTTCCGGATGATATTATTGATGATCTTCTGCTCATCATAATCGTATTTTTCCGGGATGATGATGTCTTCCGCCCCGTTGGCAATACCGCTCCACAGCGCAATGTATCCTGCATCCCTTCCCATTACCTCGATGATACTGCAGCGTTCATGGGACGTAGATGTATCGCGGACCTTGTCGATGGCGTCCATGGCTGTATTCACTGCCGTATCAAAGCCAATGCTGTAATCGGTACATGCAATATCCAGGTCGATCGTTCCCGGAACGCCCACCGTATTGATTCCCTGTGCCGCCAGCTTCTGAGCTCCTGCAAAAGAACCGTCTCCGCCGATGACTACCAGGCCGTCAATCCCGTACCGTTTGCAGATCTCCGCACCCTTCTTCTGTCCCTCTTCTGTCCGAAATTCTGAACAGCGGGCGGTAAACAGAATCGTTCCTCCTTTATCCAGTGTATCACTGACCGATTCCCGTCCCATTTCCACGATATCTTCTTCCAGAAGTCCCTGGTAGCCTCTGCGGATACCCATTACCTTCTTGCCATTGGCGCATGCCTTCCGCACTACCGCACGGATCGCCGCATTCATGCCCGGCGCATCACCGCCGCTTGTCAAAACTCCGATTGTATTAATTTCTTTTGCCATGGTCCTTCCCTCCGCAAAAATTGTTAGCTTTATTTTAATGCATTTTCACTGGATTTTCAATACGCTTCTCAACAGCTTTTACATTTTTCTCGCCAAATATTTCATACAGTTTCTGAAGAAGCTCCGCATTCACCTGGATGTTGCGGCTGGCAGGAAGCATCTTTTTCCTGTTCTCTTTTTTCACATAGACGATCACCCGGTCTTCCCCTTCGCTGTCCATGAGCACATGATACAGTTCCTGCTCCCGTTTCTCATATTCCTGCATATCCGAAAACTGGATCCACAGCTCCTTTTTCACGGTTTCAAAGGGCGTAATCCGCTCCAGAATCAGCTTGCCTGCCCGGTCCTCCTCTGCAGAAATACGCCCGCTTACGAACACCTTGCTGTCCACATTCAAAAGCCCTGTATTCTTCTCATAGTCCCTTGGAAAGACCAGAACCTCCACGGTTCCCACCAGATCCTCTATGGTGATAAACGCCATCATTTTGTTCGTTCTGGTCGTCTTGACCGTCTTGCTGATAATCATGCCGCCGATCACTGCTTTTTCATTATCCCGGATCCTTGACGCTTCCCCTTCCTCTGACGGAAGAAAATCCGTGGTCACATGCGTGATTCCTCTTCTCCACTGCTCTTCATATTCTTCCAGAGGATGCCCGCTGATATAAAAGCCCAGCACTTCCTTTTCAAAGGCAAGCAGATCCTCCTTCTGATATTCAGGCACATCCGGAATCCGGATTCGAAACGCCGCCTTTTCTTCCTCCGGTACAAAGTCAAACAGGCTCATCTGTCCGGCAAATTCTTTCTTTTTCTTCTGAGCAGCCTGATCCGCAATCGGTCCGTAGACCATCATCATCTGACGCCGGTTCGCCGGAAAGCAGTCGAAAGCGCCGGATTTAATCAGGTTCTCAATGGTGCGTTTATTCATATCCTTTCCGGATGCCCGCTCTATAAAATTACTGAGATCCAGAAAAGGCCCATGCTCTTCTCTTTCTTTTACCAGGCTGTCAATCACAGGCTTTCCCACACTTTTGATCGCGTTTAAGCCATAGCGTATGGAACTGCCGGATACGGAAAAGACTCCTTCGCTCTCATTGATGTCCGGAGCCAGAATGCCGATTCCCATCTGTCTGCAGGTCACGACATATTCAGACACCTTTGAAGAATTGTATATCACGGAGGTCATAAGAGCCGCCATAAATTCGACCGGATAATAGTATTTCAGCCATGCGGTCTGATAGGCAACCACTGCATAGGCGGCCGCATGGGATTTGTTAAATGCATATTTGGCAAAATCGATCATCTCATCATAGATCTTATTGGCCGTTGCTTCCGGAATCCCGCAGGCAATGCATCCTGGAACATGCTCCTCCTCATTTCCATAGACGAAGTTCTGCCGTTCCTTCTGCATGACGGCGGCTTTTTTCTTGGACATGGCACGGCGCACCAGATCGCTCCGCCCCAGGGTATAGCCCGCCAGCTTCTGCACAATCTGCATGACCTGTTCCTGATAGACGATACAGCCGTAGGTCGGCTCCAGAATCGGCTCCAGCTCCGGACAGTCGTAGGTGATCGTCTCCGGATGGTTCTTTCCCCGGATGTACTGCGGAATAAAGTCCATGGGGCCCGGACGGTACAGGGAGATGCCGGCGATCACATCCTCCAGGCTCTGAGGCTTCAGCTCCTTTATGAAGCTCTTCATCCCGGTACTCTCCAGCTGGAAGACGCCGTCTGTCCGGCCGGTCCCAAGTGATGCATATACTGCTTTGTCATCATAGTCCACATGGTCCATATCGATCCGGATCCCTCTGCCCTTCTCGATCAGCCGGATGGTATTCTGGATCACCGTCAGGTTGCGAAGGCCCAGAAAATCCATCTTCAAAAGCCCCAGTTCCTCCAGAGTCGTCATGGTAAACTGGGTCGTGAGAGAACCGTCCTGCGCTCTGGACAGCGGGACATACTCCACCACATTCTTCTGACTGATCACAACGCCCGCCGCATGCATGGACGTATGCCGCGGAAGGCCCTCCAGTCTCCGGGACATGTCCACAAGCTCTTTCACCTGTTCATTGGTCTCATAGAGGGTCCGGAACTCCGGATTGGCATCCAGTGCCTTATCCAGTGTAATGTTCAGCTCCTGCGGCACCATCTTGGCAATGGAATCCACGAATGCATAAGGCAGATCCATCACTCTTCCCACATCCCGCAGGACACCTCTGGCAGCCAGCGTACCAAAGGTTACGATCTGTGCCACCCGGTCCTTGCCGTATTTTTGCACCACATAGTCGATGACCTCCTGCCGCCGGTCCACACAGAAATCAATATCGATATCCGGCATGGACACCCGCTCCGGATTCAGGAACCGCTCAAACAGAAGCTGGTATTTCGCCGGATCAATGTTGGTGATCCCAAGCGTATAGGACACCAGGCTCCCTGCTGCCGAACCTCTTCCGGGGCCAACCGCAATCCCATGGTCTCTGGCATATTTGATAAAATCCCACACGATCAGAAAATAGTCCACATATCCCATCTTCTGAATCACAGAGAGCTCGTATACCAGCTGCTCCTTCAGCGTCCCGTCATCGTCCGGATAACGCTCTCTCAACCCGTTCATGCACAGTTCATTCAGATATTCCCAGGAAGTGCATCCGTCCGGCACATCATATTTCGGAAGCTTTGTCACACCGAATTCAATCTCCACATTACACCGCATGGCAATCCGATGCGTATTCTCAATGGCCTGCAGCGCATATGGGAAAAGTTCTGCCATCTCCTCCGGAGATTTTACATAATACTGGCCGCCCTCATAGCGCATCCGGTCTTCGTCTGCCAGACGCTTGCCGGTCTGCAGGCACAGAAGGATATCATGGGGCTTCACATCATCTTCATAAGTATAATGAATATCATTGGTCACCACAAGCTCCATCCCCAGCTCCCGGCTCATGCGCATCAGCGACTGATTCACCTGCTTCTGTTCCGGAATCCCATGGTCCTGCATCTCCAGAAAGAAATTTCCTTTTCCAAAGATCTCCTCATACGCTTCTGCAGTCCGGCACGCCTTCTCATACTGACCCTTCACGATATCCCGCTGAACCTCTCCTGCCAGGCAGGCGCTCAGGGCAATGATCCCCTTATGATACCGCCTGAGCGTCTCTTTATCCACCCGCGGCCGATAATAGAACCCTTCTGTAAACCCGATGGATACGATCTTCATCAGGTTCTGATAGCCTTCCTTGTTCTCCGCCAGCAGCACCAGATGATAATACCGGTCCTCTCCGCCTGCGGTCTCCTTGTCAAAACGGGAATTGGGTGCCACATAGACCTCACAGCCGAGAATCGGCCGGATCCCCTGCGCTTTTGCTTCCTTATAAAAGTCGATCACCCCGTACATGACTCCATGGTCTGTAATCGCTGCACTGTCCATTCCCAGTTCCTTCACCCGCGACACATATTCACTGATCTTGTTGGAGCCGTCCAGCAGACTGTATTCTGTATGTACATGCAGATGTGTAAAATTCATCCTTTTCTTACCCCCAGCTGTTTTTCCAGTATATCATGCCCGCGCCCCCTGCATCCTTCCCTGATGCAGCGCGGATTGCCATTCAGATACCTGCCGGTATCCGTGCCTTCCCGCAGACGTTCGATTCATCGCAGAACCGCAGTCCCTGATATCTACAGACATTATACCCCATAATCCACAAATTTGAAAGAAAAGACTGCGCAAAAAAGGCGCCCGCCACCGGACGCCTTGGATACCGTTTTGTTCATGCCAGATCAGCCGTTGATCATAAAGGATAACAGCTTATCAATATCCTCTTTCTCATAAGCGATAATCTCCAGTTCCGGAATCTCACCGTTGGAGAAAATATTTGCAAGAGACACATACTGACAAAGCTTGGACTTCAGATTCAGTCTGTCTCCTTCACCCGTTACTAGTTCCACTTTACCTGCACAGTTGTCTACCACTTCAAAAAATTTGTTTACGTCTTTAATGTTCTGTACTTTCATGTTTTTAATCTCCTTTCCTTCTTTACGACACCTATTATACTCAAGCTTTCCAAAGATTGCAAGTGCTTTTTTCCCTGATTTTCCGGGACTTTCCATACCCCTGCTCCCGCTTTGTTCACCTTGCCGGCAAAAAACTTCATCCTGTAACCGGTTTTCGTCATTTTCAAATACTTTGATAATCAAAATATTTTTTTACCCTGATAAAAGTCTACAGTTTCCGGATACTTTTTTCCGTAATTTCGATACGCCCTTCCTTCAGAAGGTGCCCGACTGCACGCTTGAATGCATTCTTGCTTAAAGACAGCTCCCGCTTGATGACCTCCGGAGAGGCCTTATCCGTAAACGGAAGGACCCCGTCAAATTCCTTGATCGCCTTCATCACCCGCTCCGCATCTGCGTTCATCTGCACATACCCTTTTTCCCTGATGCTGAGATCCAGCTTGCCATCCGGCTTCACCGCCGTCACTCTCGCCTCGACCCGGTCCCCGACCGATACCTGTCCAAAAAATTCCCGCCCCGGGATCAGTCCGGAATAGCAGTCATCCACTGCCACAAACGCCCCAAAATTCTCACTGATCTGATAAACCGTCCCGGATACATGGTCTTCCTTCTGGTACGGGCTGTCCGTCCGCAGGTATTCATATACATTCATGGTAGCGCACAGCCTCCCGCTCTTGTCCGTATAGAGTCCTGCCAGACACTCCTCTCCGGCACGGACCTTTTTCGTCTGCTGCCGGAAGGGCAGGAACAGATCCTTTTCCAGCCCCCAGTCCAGAAATGCCCCGATCTTTGTCACTTCCTTGACCGTAAGCCTTGCCACGCCGCCCAGTGTAAGCTTCGGCTGCGCCGTCGTAGCGATCAGACGATCCTGCGAATCTTTATAGAGAAATACCTCTATCTCATCTCCGATCTGCGCTCCTTCCGGCACCTGTCTGCCGGGAAGCAGCACCCGCTGCTCCGGACGCTCTGCTTCTGCCAGATAGACTCCAAAGTCCACCCTCTTCGTAATTACCAGTACCTGTGTCTTTCCCAACTCCATCTGATTCTCCCCCATTTCATGCAGCAATGCACATCTGTCATTGCCCGGAACCTGTGTTTCTGTTTCTGTCATTTATTCTTTCTTCATTCTCTGCATCTAAATTCTACCACTGCATACGGCTTTCCGTCTGTATCTCCCAGAAAAACCGTACAGACGCCGTTTTGGTATCCCACCTGCGGACAGACCATATCCTGAAGGACGGCAGACTTTCTGTATTCTGCCCGCATCTGGTAAATCACAAAGCCCTCCGGCAGATACTCCTGCGCAAGCTGCACATACTGCCCGTTATTTACATGATGGTTCACATCCAGATGCCGGACATGAATGGCAAAGGGTTCCTTCTCCGCCAGAGTATCCGGAAGCCGGATCTTCCCGGATTCCCCTTCCATGGAAAGCGCCGGCTCCAGTCCGTATGCAGAACCGGTCTCCTCATCCACACGGGTCGGGCGCTGCTTTTTTGTGTCCATGAAAACCCACTCGGTATCCGCGCATGCAGCCATCCTTCCCTTCGCATCCATCAGCCGAAAATTTCTCTGGCCGCCCAGTTTTCCGAATTGATAAGGCCATGTCCCAATCCGGATATGCTCTGCCATCTCTGGATAACGGTATATCATCATCTTCCAGGAACGCAGAACCCACATCCGGTTCCTCTTCTCCAGATATTCCATTCCCACGCCCAGATCTTCCGAATGAAAAGTACTGCAGTCCTGAAAAGCATTCAGGATTGCCGTTAACGTCATTCTTCGGTCCTGTCCCACTTCTGTCAGGCGCACCCTGCTGTCATATTCATACATATGCTTTCTTCCTCTTCCAAAAGCTTTTCCAGTCCCGCACTGCACCGGACCGTTATCTCCCATTATAATCGCAAAAGGTCCAAAAATCCACCTTAACTTTTTATATATGGAAAAGAAAGAACAGACACATCCCGGCCAGTAGAATTTCCAGCCATTCCCTGATCTTCAGACCCAGTTTTCCGGCAATGACATATATGATAAGTATGACTGCCCCGATCCACATTCCCGACCCCTTCTCTTTTGTCCTTTCTGTATTCAAGTTCCTGCTTCTAATAGTCATATTATAATTCTACCAGTCAATATTTGCAATGAACTTTTTATCTTAATATAAAAAGGGGTGAAATGTATGAAAAATATTGATTATACTGCCATGGGAGGGCGCATCCGAAATGCCCGGCTGGACGCGGGGTTGTCCCAGTCAGAACTGGCAGAAAGATGTAATCTGTCCGTTTCCTTTCTGGGGCACATCGAAAGAGGAAGCCGAAAAATGTCCCTGGAAACTCTGGTAACGGTATGTGAAGTGCTGAACCTGAGTACGGACTATCTTCTTCAGGACGAGCTGCCCGGCAGTGACGCAGTCATTGGAAATATTATCGCATCGGTCAAAAAGCAGGGTTCCTATCAATACGACCGTTATGTGACGATTATCAAGGCTCTGGCAGAGATCTCTGACAAGCTTTAATCCATGGAAAATCCGTATGCATGTGCCGCCTTTTTTGCGGCAGCCAACAGGAAAAAAGAGGCTGAAAAATGCGTCTCTGCCTGTGTGTACAGCAACGCCGTGTGAATTGATGCGGACAAAAAACAGGCTTTGTCTGCCTCTGACGGACGTCAGACGTCCGAACAGAGCAGACAAAGCCTGTTTTTCTGTTCTGTCAATTGGTCAGCCGGTTTTTCCGTCCCGGCTTAAAACCCCACCTTCCCGCTCCGAAAGGAACGGTAATTATGGTATTGCAGCCATTGTAAATTCTTTAAAATCCGAAATTGCCGACTGAGAACCGTCTTTCTACCTCCATTCAAAAAAGCGGCTATACATTCATTACAGCCGCTTTTTATCCGGGGGAATTTCCGGAATACCTTTTCATCATTCTTGCGGTATTCCACAGAAATGTTCCGGGAAATTTTCACGCTCCGGTCATACTTTTTGTCCTGTCTTACCGTTTTGGACATGCGAAGAAATTTTGCTGCCGTCAAAGGAATTTCAGATTTCTTCTGTACGCTGCCATCTCCTCCTCGCTTCCCGTATCGATCACATACTGCAGTTCCCAGATCACGGCTTCCCGCTCCTTCGGAAGATATGCCGTGACCGGATAATAATTGGAGCCCGTATTGGCAAACAGATGCGTCCGTACCTGCAGATTCCGGATAAAAACCTGCAGTTCCTGCAGACGTTCCTTCTCCCCCGCGGGTACAAATTTCCCCTTCTGCGCCATACGGTACAGCTCTGTGCCGGGGAACAGCGTCAGAGAACTGACAGAGATAAAATATGGATTTAACCGGCTGAACAGTCTGGCGCTGTTCACCGCATTCCGGTATCCATTGCCCCTGCCTGCCAGCCCGGTCATATAGACCAGATAATATTCAATCCCTGCCTCCTGAAGCTTCCGGCACTGCTCCAGGATGTCGGCAGCCGTATAATTCTTGCCCGCCAGCAAAAGCGTATCATCATCCCCGCTTTCCGTTCCGATGGTCAGCCCATGGATTCCCATGGCCCGAAGCTTTTTTAACTGCCACGCCTCCTTGTCCCTGATATTTCGTATGCTGGCAAACATGGCCATCGTCTGACATTTGATCAGATAATCCCTCACGGTCAGCGCACGAAGCTTCAGGTTTTCATAGCTCATGGCAAACGGATCCGCTCCGGTCCAGAAAATCCGTCTTGCATAAGGAACTGTTAAGAAATAACTTTTAATCTTGGGGCTTAATAACATAGTTCCATTTTCCAAGTGTCTCACAAGGAAAA
>VSND01000056.1 GCA_009774145.1 Lachnospiraceae bacterium
CGGCATATTTCCGGGGGTTTTTCAGGTACGACCAACAAGGTTAGGGGCGTTGTTATAATTTTTTCCGGGAGTTTAGGTTATATGTAAGAAAAAAGCAGAAGAACAGGGAAAGGCGGATGCTCTCTGCTCTGAAAGGGAAGGAGGCGTCTTTGCTGGAAGCAGAGGAGATCTGGCTTTCGGAGGAACTCTGTCAGATCGTTGAAGGACTTTTAAGGGAGCAGCAGGAACAGAGCAGGTATTATCAGGGAAAATATGCGGAATATCTGGCGTTGCAGACCCAGATTAATCCGCATTTTCTCTATAATACGCTGGAGGCCATCCGGGGGGATGCGTTGTGTGAAGGTGTGGGGACCATTGCAGAAACTACAGAAGCACTGTCTACTTTTTTCCGATATACCATATCGGAGCCGGAGACGCTGGTGTCACTGGAGCGGGAACTGGATCATGTGGATAATTACTTTATTATTCAGAAATACCGATTCGGAGACCGGATTGGACTGGAACAGATTCATGAGGACACAGGAGAGGAAGCACAAAAGCTGCTGGTGCCCAAGCTGATTCTTCAGCCAATTGTGGAAAATGCGATTTATCACGGGCTGGAAGGCAGGGGAACTGGCGGGAAGATATTTATCAAGATTGAATTGACAGACAGCCGTCTGCTGATTACCGTATCGGACGACGGGGTGGGTATCGAAAAAGAGAAGGTTCGTAAGATTAATGAGAATCTGGCACATTCGGACAGAAACGTTCTGGCAGAAGGACATCATGGAATTGCGCTCGATAATGTATCCCGGAGGATCAAGCTGTTATTTGGGGAGTACTACGGGATCAAACTGTTCAGTGTCGAAGGATTTGGGACGCAGGTGATTTATACCCTTCCAAAGCTGACATCGTTGACTGAATTGGAGAAAATATGAAAAGAGAACTGTTGCGGATCGAAGGCGGAGCAAAAAAGAAAAGGACGTTTTCTTTGAAAAATATTCATATCCAGTGTTATGTGGGACATTTTTCCGGTATAATTTTTTTAAATGCAAATGAGAAGAAACTGATGTCCGTCATTCTGGAGGGGAAGGATTTTTTCGACGAAGGGAGGATCTTCCTGTTTGACCGCAGGATAAAAGAGAAGGAATGGAAAAAAAAGGTTCGTTCTCATATTGCTGTGGTTGGAAGAGAAAAAAAGCTGTACGATTATATGACAGTTGGAGAAAATATTGGACTGTATGTTTCGGAAAGTTTTATATTGAAACGGGATCGGTATTATCTTCATCTGTCCAGATGCCTGGAAGAGAAATTTGGTATTCAGTTGAATGTGGCACATAAGGGAGATGAGCTGGGGTTCTGCGGAAGGATTCTTGTAGAAGTTATGCAGGCTTATGTCAGAAAACAGAGATTGATTGTCCTGTATCAACTTACGAACCGGCTGGATGATGATGGGTTTGAACAGCTTCTCAGGGTAGTTCAGAAAATGAAAGAAGAGGGGTATGCTTTTCTGATGCTGGATTCCTTTGAAGAACAGATCCTGAAATATGCCGATGATTATTATGTAGTGGACGATGGACGGATCTCCGGATATTATGGTGTGGATACGATCCAGAAGTTTACATTTATCCAGATGAATAACCGGGATGTGCATGAATATTATCTGAAATCCAGAAAGACACCGAAGATTCTGACGCCGGAAGCTGCTTTGGATGAGCAGATACAATTACTGGAATTCCGGCATGTTGAGACCGGCATTGTAAAGGATCTGTCTTTTACTATCCAGCAGGGAGAATTTGTAGTCATGCGGTGTCGGGATGATTATGTCTGTCGGGCGCTGACTGCGCTTTTGAAGGGAGAAGAACAGCCGCTGAGAGGGATGATCTGCCTGAAAGGAAAGAGCCTTCCTTATCATGAAACCTGGAGGATGCTGGAGAATGATATTGGTATTATGGAAGAACAGCCATTAGAGCAGAATCTGGTTGCAGATATGACTTTGATGGATAACCTGTGTCTGTGCCTGGGGCGAAAAATATCCGGATTATGGATGGGGAAACAATACCAGAACAGTATTGAAATGATGCTGAGACGTTTTATTGAGAAGCGATATTTTGGAGAGAAGATCAAGGATCTGCCATTACAGGTCGCATATCGGGCGGTATTCTGTAAATGGCTGCTGTTCGCACCCCGGATGCTGATCTGTGTCAGACCATTTGCTGCTGTGGATATTGACAGCGTCCGTGTAATTGCAAAGGAGATGATTCAGGCGCTGCTGCAAAGAGGGGTTGCTGTCCTCGTGATTACCTCCAACATTCAGGAGGTGGAGGAGCTGGAGGGACGGCGTGTGATTGTGGATAAAATTGAAACATAAAGCCTGAAATCCCGTTCGTCTATGGCTGCCCTGAAGCTGTCGTGGCAGATGTGGATATAGAAGCGGTGTCCTTTTCATCTGGAGGATTTTGTGACTGCAAACAGCCCCGTCCCCATAGACCATGCAGTAATTATGGTGGGAGCGGATGCTGTCCCAGTGCCGTTCCACCGTCTTGCAGGCCAAATCGGTGGTAAAAGGCACGCCTGCCAGAAATTTTTTATGACTGGAATACATTGCGTCAAGGTTTGCTTTCCTATAAATGCCTTTGCCCATGACAAACTGGTATACAGGCTTTTCCCCATCCTGGTTGTATCCCCCAGCGGACAAAGTCGATCTGTTCGCTGCAGGAGGACACACGGGTGATATCCATTACATAGACATCTTTCTGGCGGTTTGCGTCAGTCCACCTGCAAAAGAAATCCTGTTGCAGCATGGGCGTGGTTGCTGCAGGGAGTTACAGCATTATGGGTTGAACTGTGTATAATTTTTTCCGGGAGATCAGGCTAAAGATTTACGGCTTTTCTTTTCCGTGGATTTATATTAGAATGAGTAAAACGGGATTCAATCGGTATCCTGAACTGGGAAGAAAGGCAAAAGCATATGTTTATAGCAGAGAACTGGAAAGATTATGAAGTCATTGACACGTCCCGGGGGGAAAAGCTGGAACGGTGGGGAAAATACCTTCTGGTCCGCCCGGACCCGCAGGTGATCTGGGATACCCCAAGGGAGCACAGGGGGTGGAGAAACAAAAACGGGCACTATCACAGGAGCGCAAAAGGAGGCGGAGAGTGGGAATTTTTTGATCTTCCGCAGCAGTGGAGCATTTCTTATCCGAACCTGAACCTGACCTTTAACCTGAAGCCCTTCAGCTTTAAGCATACCGGGCTGTTTCCGGAGCAGGCGGCGAACTGGGACTGGTTTTCGAAGAAGATACGGACGGCAGGGCGTCCGGTCAGGGTACTGAACCTGTTCGCCTATACAGGCGGGGCGACGCTTGCAGCAGCGGCAGCAGGAGCAGCCGTAACGCATGTGGATGCTTCGAAAGGAATGGTCGGCTGGGCGAAGGAAAACGCCAGGTCTTCCGGACTGGAAGCAGCACCCATCCGCTGGCTTGTGGATGACTGCCAGAAGTTCGTGGAACGGGAGATCCGCAGAGGGAACCATTATGACGCGGTTATCATGGATCCGCCTTCCTATGGGCGCGGGCCAAAAGGTGAGATCTGGAAGATTGAGGATGCAATCCATCCGTTGGTAAAGTTGTGTGTAAAGCTTCTGAGCGAGCGGCCTCTTTTCTTTCTGATCAATTCCTATACGACCGGGCTGCAGCCGGCGGTGCTTGCCTATCTGCTGGGGACAGAACTTGGAAGTTATGGAGGAACTGTAGATGCGCAGGAGGTAGGGCTGCCGGTCAGTGCCAATGGGCTGGTTCTTCCCTGCGGAGCCAGCGGCAGGTGGGAGAAATAAAGCGGCTCCGGTATTTTTTTCACTGTGATTGTGTATAATTCCCTGATTTTGGGAATATATATGTAAGGAATGGTTTTTATAGCCGTTCCTTATTTTGTATGCATGGAAAAGCACAGGGCCGTTTTCTGCTTTGTGTTCATGCAGCAGACAGTGAAGAAGGACTTTCCTGTCCGATTATAAAATTCAGGAGATTTGCGAAATGAGGCACTTATGTAAATGGCTGGCGCTTGCAATCTGCGGGGTGCTTGCGGTTCTGACCATTCTTCTGGTACTGCCGGGGCTGTTTGGTATTCATCCGCTGATCGTACAGAGCGGAAGCATGGAACCGGTGTATCCAAAGGGGAGTATGGTCTACATCAGAAATACAGATCCTTCTGGTCTGTCGGAGGGAAGTACCGTAACTTTTCATCTGGCAGACGGCGAGACTCTGGTTACCCACCGGATCACGCAGATCGATATGGAGAGGGAGGAGATTTATACAAAGGGAGATGCGAATGAACTGGAAGACGGTGCGGCAACTTCGTTTGCACAGGTGGAAGGCGTACCGTTTTTCTGTATTCCATACCTTGGTTATCTTGCCGGTTATCTGTCCAGTATGGCAGGAAAAGCAGGGATCGTCCTGCTGGTTATCATGGTGTGTCTTTTATCCTGGATGGACGGGGCGCTTATGAAACAGAAGGAGGCTCTGGAGGAATGAGAAAAAGACAGATTCTTGCAGCCGGTCTTTTTGGATGCCTGGCATTGACCGCGGGGATCCTGCTGACGGTCGTATGGTTTGTAAAGGAACAGAAGACCATCAGCGCCGCTTTCATGGAACCGGTGCAGCTGGAGCTGTGCCTTCTGCATTCGGACCAGCCCGGCACAAAGGAACAGGTGACCGGGCTGCTTCCGGGGGAAAGCCTGGACTGGAAGCCGGCTGTGATTCTGAATGGGACATCCCCTGGAGCCTGCATCCGTGTCAGCCTGGAATTCGGCGGAATTCTTGGAGATTTTCCGGAAGAAAGCGAGGAAGAGGAGCACGACCGTCTGGAAAGGATTCAGGAATTGTGTGCCGGGATCCGTTTCTGTGACGGCTGGGTGGAAGGAGAAGACGGGTATTACTACTATCAGGAGGCCGTCGCTCCCGGGAGCATTGTCCAGATCTGTGATCAGGTGACCATACCGGAAGACTGGGACAATGAGATTGCAGAAAAGCTGTTTACGATAGAAGTGTCTGCAGAGGCAATTCATCTGGACGGCCGGGAAGCATGGTTTTGAAGACATCCGGAACCGGAAGGATTCTGCTTTGCAGCCGTTTTCTGTGAACCACAGAAGATATAAGAGAGAAACAGATAAGACCATCTGACTGAAAACAGAATCAGATGGTTTTTTTATTTCTAAAATATCTGGATGACAGATTTTCAGTCAGAGATTCCTTGCGGAAAAGAAGTGAAAGAGATTGAGAGAAACATGTTTTTGGTATATACTGGACGGAGGAAATGAATTATTATTTTACATGGCGCCTGACAGAAAAGGAGCAGGCATTTTCGGGGAAAGGAAGAAATCCATGAGAATCAGACCTTATATCGAATCCAAAGATTTTGAACATGTTGAACAGTGGATCGACACGGAGAAGATCCACGCCCTGTGGTGCGCAGGCCTTATTCCGTATCCTGTGACCAGGCAGAATCTCCGCATCCTCTTGGAAAAAAATGCCGAGGACTGGACGGACAGTGCGTATGTGGCAACCGAAGATGATGGAAGTGTGACCGGCTTCTTCTGCTATTCCGTAAACACAGAAAATAACGAGGGATTTCTGAAGCTTGTAGTCGTTGATCCTGCGAAGCGGGGCAGGGGTTACGGCAAAAGGATGCTGAAACTGGCGCTGCAGTATGCGTTTGACCTCACAGGCGCAGAGCAGGTCCAGATCAATGTATTTACCGAAAATTCTGCAGCGAGGAGCTGCTATGAGAAGATTGGTTTTAAAGAGCGGTCCCTTACAGAACATGCGTTCTGTTATCGGGGGGAATTCTGGGGCAGATACAATCTGGTCATAAAAAGAAAGGACGTAAAAGGGGGATTCGATGAAATTCATCCATCTGTCTGATCTTCATCTGGGAAAACGGGTCAATGAATATTCCATGCTGGAGGATCAGAAATACATACTGACAAAAGTGATCCACATCATCGATGAGGAAAATCCGGACGGCGTTCTGATCGCCGGAGACATTTATGACAAATCGGTGCCGGGTGCGGAGGCAGTGCAGCTTTTTGACGATTTTCTGTACCGTCTGTCCGAGCGGAAGCTGCAGGTATTTGTCATCAGCGGCAACCATGATTCGCCGGAACGGCTGGCATTCGGCGGACGCCTTATGGACCGAAGCGGTGTACATCTGTCTCCGGTCTATGACGGGACTGTGTCCTGCGTGGATCTGGAAGACGCATATGGAAAAGTGCATGTCTACATGCTGCCTTTTCTGAAACCGTCGCATGTGCGCAGATTTTATCCGGAGGAGAACATCGAGACTTATACAGAGGCCGTCCGGACGGCGCTTCTGAACATGCCGGCAGAACCGGCAGAACGAAATGTGCTGCTTACCCATCAGTTTGTGACGGGCGCAGAGCGGTCAGAGTCCGAGGAGCTGTCTGTGGGCGGTTCGGACCATGTGGATGCGTCGGTCTTTCAGGGCTTTGATTATGTGGCGCTGGGACACATCCATGGGCCTCAGAATGCGGGAACGGATCATATCCGGTACTGCGGAACCCCGCTGAAATATTCTTTCTCGGAGGCGGGACATCAGAAATCCGTAACGATTGTGGAGCTTGGGGAAAAGGGCAGTCTGTCTGTGCGGACGGCGCCGCTTAAGCCCCGGCATGACCTGCGGAAGATCCGGGGAACCTATATGGAGCTGACAGCCAGAAGCTTTTATGAAGGTGCCCCGGTGGATGATTATCTTCATGTTACGCTCACAGACGAGGAGGATGTTCCGGATGCAGCAGGCAGGCTGCGGGTGATCTATCCGAATCTGATGAAACTGGACTATGATAACGAGCGGACGCGGGCGCATATACAGATCACGGATGCGGAGGCTGCAGACAGGAAGACGCCTCTGGAACTGTTTATGGAATTTTATGAAAAACAGAACGGACAGCCGATGAAAAAAGAACAAAAAGAATTTTCCATGGAGCTGATTCGGAAGATCTGGGAGGAGGAAGTATGAGGCCCATAAAACTGATTATGTCGGCGTTTGGCCCCTATGCGGACCGGACAGAGCTTCCTATGGAGCGTCTGGGGGAAAACGGGCTTTACCTGATTGCCGGAGACACCGGGGCGGGGAAGACGACGATCTTTGATGCCATTACCTTTGCGCTCTATGGAGAAGCCAGCGGAAATGACAGGGAGCCGGTCATGATGCGGTCCAAATATGCGGCTTTGGAGACGCCCACTTATGTGGAACTGCTGTTTTCCTATGGGAAAAACAGGTATAAGATCCGGCGGAATCCGGATTATGAGCGTCCGGCGAAGCGCGGCAGCAAAATGACGGTCCAGAAGGCGGAGGCGGAGCTTACTCTGCCGGACGGGCGTGTGATCACGAAAAACAGAGAAGTCAACGAAGCAGTCCGTGAGATTCTGGGGGTGGACCGGGAGCAGTTTTCTCAGATCGCCATGATCGCTCAGGGAGATTTTCTGAAGCTGTTATTTGCTCCCACAGAAGAACGGAAAAACATTTTCCGGCAGATTTTCAAAACGGAACGGTTTTACAGGCTTCAGGAATGCCTGAAGGAGGAGTCCGGCGCACTGAAGGTTCAGTGGGAAAGGCAGCAGGAGAGCATTCGGCAGTACATCGGGGGGCTGGTCTGCCCAAAGGACGATGTGTGTGAAATCGAGCTTGCCAGAGCCAGGGATGGAAAGCTTCCGATGGAGGAAACGCTCCTGCTGATCGACCGGCTTATACAGCAGGACCGGGAGACAGAACAGGCAGCAAAAGCGCAGATGAGAGAGGTGGAGCAGCAGCGCCGCAGGGTTCATGAGGATCTGACCAGGGCAGGCGAGATTGAAAAGACCAGAAAGGCGCTGGTGCAGGCAGAGCAGTCTTTAAAAGAGAAGGAAATGCTTCTGGAAACCCGAAAGTCTGCATGGGAAAGAGAGAATGCGCAGAAATTTCTTCAGGAGAAACTGCAGGAGCAGATCACAACGCTTCAGAACGTCCTGCCCCAGTACGAGGAACTGGACCGGAACCGGAAAAACTTAATGACTGTGAAAAAACAACAGGATGCGGCCGGCGATGTGCTGCTGAAGCTGCAGGAAGGGCTTCAGAACCGGAAAGACGAGCTGGAAGGTCTTCGGGAGGAACAGAAAAGGCTGGAGGATGCAGGAGCCAATATGGAACGGTTTACGGCGCAGATGGAAGCGGAGGACCGGCGGCATACAGAGCTGGACAGACTGAAAAAAGCGCTGTCAGAATATGCGGTCCTTCAGGAGCAGTATGAAAAATCACAGAAGGCATACCGGCTGTCTGCAAAAAAGGCGGCGGAGCATCAGCAGGTATATCTGTCGCTGAACCAGGCGTTTCTGGACGGACAGGCAGGGATTCTGGCGGAGCATCTGACAGAAGGGAAGCCCTGTCCGGTGTGCGGTTCCATATCGCATCCCCATCCGGCAGAAAGAGGGGAAAGGGCTCCGGCAGAAAAAGAGCTGGAAGCTGCGAAAGCGGCCAGCGAGCGGGCCCAGAAGGACATGTCTGAAAAAAGCGCCGCCGCAGGAACCGCCCTGGGCCATATGAATGGAAAGCGCGGGGATATTGAGGAAAAGCTCTCCGAACTGCTGGATGGCTGCAGCTTTGAAAAAGCAGAGGAGAAGGTCTGCCAAAAGTGCGAAGAGAACCGTCAGAAAATGGAAGAACTGAAGGCTCTGGTTCAGGAAGAACAGATGCGGAAAAAGCGAAAACAGGCGCTGGATACCGGGATTCCGGAAAAAGAAGCGTCCCTTCGGCAGGCAGAAGAAGCCATAAGCTGTGAGAGAATTGCCTTTGCAGAACGGGAAGCCAGGATGAAAACGCTTTTGGAACAGACAGAGAAGCTCGCCGCATCTCTGAGTCTGAAGAGCAGAAAAGAGGCAGAGGACAGGATTTCAGAACTGTCAGACCAGAAAAGCGGACTGGAGCAGGCATGGAAAGAGGCGGAAGCTGCGTATCAGAATACACAGAATGAGATCAGTCACTGTAGGGGCCAGGTCCTCTCTCTGAAAGGACAGCTGAAGGAAGCACCAAAACTGGATCAGGAGAAGCTGCATATCAGATGCAGTGCGCTGGATGAGCAGTATGGCAGGCTTCAGGACTGTCTGACGGATGCGGGCAGCCGGCTTGCTGCCAATACCACTGCGCTGGACCGCATCCGCTGCCAGTCGGAAGCTTTGTCGGATACGGAAAAAAGGTGGGGATGGATGAAGGCGCTGTCCAGCACCGCCAACGGCAATCTCTCCGGGCAGGAGAAGGTTATGCTGGAGACCTATATTCAGATGACGTATTTTGACCGTATCATTGTCCGGGCCAATACACGATTTATGGTCATGTCCGGCGGACAGTACGAACTGAAACGCAGAGCAGAGGCGGATAATAACCGGCGCCAGAGCGGGCTGGAGCTGGATGTGATCGACCATTATAACGGCACGCGGAGGAGCGTAAAGACCCTGTCCGGCGGGGAGAGCTTTCTTGCGTCCCTGTCTCTTGCGCTGGGGCTTTCGGATGAGATACAGTCTTCTGCAGGCGGAATCCGGCTGGATACCATGTTTGTGGACGAGGGCTTCGGGTCTTTGGACGAGGAGTCCCTCCGGCAGGCGCTCCGGGCGCTGTCCGCGCTTTCGGAGGGCAACCGGCTGGTGGGGATCATTTCCCATGTGGCGGAGCTGAAGGAGCGGATCGACCGGCAGATCGTGGTTACAAAGGACCGGGACGGAGGCAGCCGGGCACAGATCAGGGAGTGAAGATCATACAGTTTATGGAGGAAACGGCATGGAAGAGAAGAAAAAGAAACAGGTCAGAGGGATTCGGATCAGTACAGTGAATATGATTATGATATTCATATCCTGTGCACTGTATGTTTTGCTGATTACAGCCACTGTCCGTGTCTCGGACAGATATAAGGATGTACACAGTTCAATGGACGACTATATTGCCTTTGAGGAAAATGAGGCACTCCTGACAGACGGATCGGCCTATCTGACGGAACAGGTACGGCTCTACACCGTGACGCTGGAACCGCAATATATGGAAGCGTATTTTACGGAAGCAAACGTCACAAAGCGCAGAGAGACGGCGCTGGAGGAGCTTAAGACCAGTCATGAAGGAAATAAGGCGTATGAGTATCTGGCGGAGGCGCTTGGGCATTCCAACGATCTGATGAACGATGAGATCTATGCCATGCGGCTGATCTCGGAGGCGCAGGGATATCCGGAAGACCGCCTGCCGGAGGAAGTACAGGCGGTTCCTCTGAACGACGGGGATCAGAATATGAGTCAGGAGGAGATGATCCGAAAGGCAAGGGAGATCGTCTTCGGAACCTCCTATCAGGAAGTGAAGACCCGGATCTCCGACAGTGTGAACAGTTCCGTGGAGAGTATTCATGAGATGACTCATCAGCAGATGCTGGGAGACGCAGAAGAGCTGGAATCTACGATGGCCATTCAGCGGAGACTGATCAGCATACTTTTTGTGGAGACGATTGCCACGTTTCTTCTGATTATCATGCTGATTATCAAGCCGCTTCGGGTTTATGTCAACTGTATCAAAGAAGAAAAAATGATGGAGATCACCGGTTCCTATGAATTTAAGTATCTGGCGCTTACATACAATGATATTTTCGAGATCAAAAATGCCAATGAAGCCATGCTGCGTTACCGGGCGGAGCACGATCCGCTGACCGGTATCGTGAACCGGGGCGGATTTGAACAGCTGAAAAACATGTTCCGGGTGAAGGATGTGGCGCTGGGCCTTCTGATTGTTGATGTGGACAAATTCAAGCTGGTCAATGACGGGTATGGCCATGAAGTTGGAGATCAGGTGCTGAAAAAAGTGGCAGCATTTCTGAAAGATGGATTTCGCGCTACGGACTATCCGGCGCGGATCGGCGGGGACGAATTCGCAGTTATCCTGACCAGCATGTCGGAAGAGATGCAGGGGGCGGTCGAGCGGAAGATCGCAGAGATGAATGACCGGCTGATGCATCCGAACGACGGACTGCCGCAGGTATCTTTAAGTGTGGGCGGAGCATTTTCAGAGAACGGTTTTACGGACGACCTGTATCAGAAAGCGGATGCGGCGCTGTATGTGGTCAAAGAGAACGGACGCTGCGGGTGCCGGTTCTATGAGGAAGGAATGAAAACCTCATAAGATACAGCGGAGGAAGGAAAAGCCGGATAAAACAGCATGATCTCAGGGAATGCCGGAACACTTTCCTGATACGGAATGCCGGGAGGCTGTTATGAAAACACAGGGTGATAAAAACAGAAAAGAAAGAGGAAACAGGGCGATGAAATATCTGATAATCGGAGCCGGAGGGACCGGCGGATGTATCGGGGCATATATGACAGAGGCAGGAAAGGATGTGACGCTGATTGCAAGGGGCGCGCATCTGGCGGCCATGCAGGCGGACGGGCTTCGCATGGAGACGACAAAAAAAGGAAATTATACAGTAAAGCCTGTGAAGGCGGCGGATATGGAGCACTATGGGGAGCGGCCGGATGTGGTCTTTGTCTGTGTGAAGGGCTATTCTCTGAAGGAGACGGTGCCGTTTATCCGCAGAGCGGCAGGACCGGAGACTGTGGTCATACCGATTCTGAACATCTACGGAACCGGCGGCAGGCTCCAGGAACAGCTGCCGGAACTTCTGGTAACAGACGGATGTATCTACATTGCGGCGGAGATCAAAGAACCGGGCTGTCTGTGGCAGAACGGCGACATCTTCCGGGTGGTGTTTGGAGTGCGTAAGCCTTCAGAGTACCGTGCGGTTCTGGCAGAAGTAAAAAAGGATCTGGACGACAGCGGAATTACAGGTGTATTGTCAGATAATATACAGCGGGATGCACTGCAGAAATTTTCGTATGTCTCACCGGCAGCGACGTGCGGGCAGTACTATGACGCCATGGCAGGAGAGATGCAGAAGCCGGGAAAGGTTCGGGATACTTTTGCGGCGCTGATTGCAGAGATCGATGCATTGGCAGCGGCTATGGGGATTCACTTTGAAACGGATATCGTGCAGACGAATCTGGATATTCTGGACAGCCTGACACCAGAAGCATCCACCTCCATGCAGCGGGATGTGAAAAAAGGAAAAGCTTCCGAGATGGACGGCCTGGTCTTCGAAGTGGTCCGGATGGGAAGAAAATACGGAGTAAAGCTGCCGGTTTATGAAAAAATTGCCGGGGAACTGAGACAGAGGGGATTTTCGTAAGGAAGATGTTGATGTCCCCGGACATTCTGTATATAATAGAACCTGAAAAGAATTCAGAAAAAAGGAGGTCATCAGGCGATGAAGATTGGTGTGACTTACGAGAACGGACAGATTTTTCAGCATTTCGGACATACGGAGCAGTTCAGGGTGTATGAAGTGCAGAATGGAAAAGTGGTATCCTCTACGGTTGTGGATACAAATGGAAGCGGGCACGGAGCACTGGCGGGATTTCTGAAGGAACAGCAGGTGGATACCCTGATCTGCGGGGGGATCGGCGCAGGCGCACAGAACGCGCTGGCAGCAGCCGGGATCCGGCTCTACGGCGGCGTATCCGGCGATGCGGATGCGGCGGTGGAGGCGCTTCTGAAAGGGGAGCTGGACTACAACCCCAATGTGCAGTGCAACCATCATGGAGAGCATCACGGCGGAAACTGCGGAAACCATGGATGCGGGGAGCATACCTGCGGGTGACGGTTGAAAAAAGACAGAATGACAGAGAAAAGGGCATTTTACAATGCCCTTTTTACGGAGATCAGATGAAAAAAGAACTGGATTATTTTCAAGTTGAACATTTATACGGCGGGTGTCAGGACTGGTTTACGGATCCCATGATGAAGATGGGGGGATGTGCAGCAATCGCCGCATGCGAGAGCTGCATTTATTTTGACCTTCATTATGGTACAAAGCTTTATCCATTTGAGAAAAACAGACTTGGAAGAAAAGATTATATTTGATAGAATGAAGGGCTGTTTATCTGAAAATCGGCTGTTTGGCTTGAAATGAGGACATCTTAATAGTATACTGAAATCAGTAAGGGAAAGGAATACAGTATGGCGAAGACGCAGGACCTGAAGCCGGATACTGTACTGAAGAATTACTGGCGCAATAATGATCAGTTTGCAGATTTTTTCAATGCCGTTCTTTTTGACGGGAGACCGGTGATCCGGCCGGAGGAGCTGGAGGATGTGGACACGGAAGAGTCTGTCATTCTGGAGCATCGAAAATATGCAGAGAGTATCAAAGCGTCCAGGGATAACATAAAGATACAGAAGAGATCCAGAACACATGGAGTAGAATTTGTCATGCTGGGTCTGGAAAGTCAGGAGCATATCCATTATGCCATGCCCATACGGGTCATGGGATATGATTACAGCACATATAAAAAACAGTACGACAGCAATGCGAAAAAGTATAAGACAGCAGATGGTATGAAGCCGGATGAGTATCTGTCCAGAATGAAGAAGACGGACCGGTTTATGCCGGTGATCACCGTAGTCGTCTATTACGGTGAAAAGCCATGGGATGGTGCTTTGACACTGCATGATATGCTGCATATTCCGGAAGAAATGAAAAAATATGTGAACGATTATCAGATGCTGCTTGTGGAAGCGAGGCAGAACAATCTGGTTCTGCATAACAGCAACAATATCGATCTGTTTCATCTTCTGGAGATTATCCTGGATAAAAGTATTCCCGGGAATGAGGCAAAAGCAAAGGCGATACAATACAGTGAGGAACATCAGACAGATAAGTCGGTGATCATGGCGGTTGCAGGAGCAACAGATGGTAAGCTTGATTATCATGCTTTTGAAAAGGAGGGCGGCAGAATGTGTACATTATTTGAAGAGATTGCGAAAGAGGGCAAGATGAAAGGAAGAGAAGAAGGAAGAGAAGAAGGCAAGGCAGAAGAGATCGTCGAGACCGGCATGGAATTTCATCTTTCCGAGCAGGAGATTCTGGATAGACTGCAGAGAAAGCTGAACATAACGCCTTCAAAAGCACAGGAGTATTACCGACAATATAACAGACAGATGGTGTAATCACCGGTCAGGGCACAAGTCCGCAGACAGGAGCTTATTGATCTATGAAAAAACGCATCACCCTTGAAACACTTCTTGCCCGGAGCCGGAAGTCGGACTACAAAGAGCAGTACAGCTACATCACCGGGCTTCTGGGAGCAGGCAGGATCAGGCCTTTGAAAGCATCCGGAAAGAACGGCAAGAAACCGGCGCTTTACCGAGAGTACTGGCTTGAGGAGGAAAAAGAGGACTTTGGTCCGCTTCTGGAAGAACTGAAGTTTTGCCTGGTTCCGACCATTTCCGTTGATTATTATCAGTCACATCCTGAAGTGTATCATCAGGAACGGCCGTGGGTATTATTGCTGAATGCATGGCTTCGGAAGAACAAAAACCGCCCGTTGATTTCGGAATCCATGAATGAACGCAGTTTTGAGATCTGGGGCAGGGAAAAGTTCCTGACGAAGGAACAGGGGAAGAAGATCCTGAAGCACTGCGGGATACCTCTGGAGACGCTGAATCTGTATGAGACCACAGAGCCGCTTTCTTACTATGCCCATACGAGAACGGTTCCTCAGAACCTGCTGATTCTGGAGAACAAAGATACTTTCTACAGTATGCGCCGCCATCTTCTGAACGGAACGGAGTCGGTCTTTCGGATTCCCATAGGGACCCTGATCTACGGCGCCGGGAAGGGGATCTTACGTTCCTTTCAGGATTTTGATCTCTGTGTGGAGCCTTATATGACGGACCGGAGGAATCAGATCTGGTATTTCGGAGACCTGGATTATGAAGGAATCGGCATCTGGGAGAATCTGTCAAATCTCTGTCAGCCCCGCCGGCAGATTCGTCCGTTCTGTCCGGCATACGAAGCCATGCTTAAAAAGGCAGAATCGATCGGAACGCTGCCAGCTACCAAAGAGCAGCAGAACCGGAACATTGAAAACACTTTTTTTCAGTATTTTTCTGATGAAATTTCAGAAAAAATGAAACGGATTCTGGAGAATGAGACTTATATACCGCAGGAAATTTTAAATATTACAGATTTTTCATAACCATGTATACACTAAAATATGAGAATTACAGAAGGGATCTGTCGCTGTCCATAAACGGCGGTTTTGGGTGGGCCTGTATCCTAGCCCCCGGATTGCGTCCAGGCAGATAGAAACAAGAAAGGATATCCCATGCAGTACGATTTTCTGAAACATTTTCCCCGCCGCATGAAAAGCGTCGGGCTTCATTTTATGCTGATTCAGAACAGCATCCAGAAGACTACCTGGAAGCAGTATGGTTTCTCGACTGGTCCGGAGCAGATCAACATCATCTTTGCGGTCCTTCTCTATATCATGGAGCAGTCTCTTCGGGAGGAAAGCTGCACCATGGATGACATCGGGGTTTATATCGATACCGTCAACGTACAGCATTTTCATAAAAATCTGAATTACGACGACTGCAAACAGCTGGGGGATTTCATTGTCAATGTCATCCTGTCCAACGAGGGAAAGGCCATGTACTTTGACGGCTTTGATTTTGAAGAAAACGAATATCAGAACATGCACATCAGCTATGTGGCCAACCGCATTGTCTATGTGGATCAGGAATTCCGGCGCACTTCTTATTATCTGACCGATGATGGATACAATCTGCTGCTCTCCACTCTGGAAATTGAAAATAACATGAAGCTGACCGTCCACGAGATGATCTTTCAGATGCATCTGGAAAAGCAGAGCTATGACAAGGCGGTGGACGAGATCAAAAATGTCTTTAATCTGCTGCGGGTACAGCTGCAGAAGATTCAGGAAGCCATGGGAAAGATCCGCAGAAACGCACTGAACTATTCCGTGCGGGATTATGAGACGATCCTTCTGGAGAATCTGGATACGATCCAGGATACCAAGCAGAAGTTCCAGAATTACCGGGAGATGGTGAAGGGCCGTGCAAAGGAACTGGAGGAGAAAAATATCAATGTCCGGCAGCTTCTCCCCAAAGAGGAAGACAACCTGAACCATCTGCGGGAGATTGAATCCTATCTGAACCGGACCATTGACGAGCATCAGAAGATCTTAAGCAGCCATTTTGACCTGAAAGCGCTTTATACAAGGGAACTGGAGCAGCTCTCCCAGATGTCGCTGATCCGGCGTTTCCCTCTTCGGACCGCCCTGTATGATGAGGTGCTGAAGAATGCGGATACGCTCACGAGGCTGGATTATTTTCTGCGGCCTCTGTTCAATCAGGATGCGGACAAGACCTATAACCTGAATAAGGCCTTTCAGCTTCAGCGGCCGTCCCGAAGGCGGACGGAGACGGACAGTGAGGAAGAACTGGACTTCGATGAAGAGAGCTGGAGACAGGAAAAAGAGAGACTCCGTCAGGAAAAACTGAAAAAATATGAAGGAAGTCTGGGCTGTCTCATCCGCCATGCGTCTGGAAAAGACGGGATTTCTCTTCAGGAGCTGAGCGGCAGACTGGAAGAAGAGGAACGCAGGGAGCTGATTCCGGATGTGGGGATTTTCAAGGAAGTCATGGTGGAGCTGATCAAGAACCGGGAGATCGACCTGACTGCTCTTCAGAAGGAGCGCAGCGAATATATTCAGGAAAATACGGAGGATTTTCAGTTGAATGACATGCTCCTGAAGCTGGCAGATGCGGAAGAAACCAGAGGACAGAAACGGATCCTGCGGGTGCATGTGTCCCGCATCGAAGATGGGAGTGTTGTAACCTTTTCCGGAATCCCGGAAAAAGACGGCGGAATGAAAACAATCCGATGCTCCAATGTACAGCTTCGGGTATTCAGAGAGGAATGACGCGTATGGCATATGAATTTAATACGGTAAAAACAAGCCAGGAGATCTTCTGTTATCTGCTGGAGCACCATGAGTTAAAAGAAGAGGAGGAAGCCGCTCTCTACCGTGCCTACACGGAACAGGAGGATGTGCAGAATCTGGTGAAATCCCAGGGGGAGATCGCGGACAGCAGCATTGAGCGATATGGAAACGTCATTTATCTGATCCCGGGGGAAGAGAACGATTTTCTGGGATTTTCCAAAGGACAGCTGAAGAGCATTCTCTGCCGTTCCGGCGCTACAGACAAGGATTATTATCTGTCCCAGTTCGTCATTCTGACGCTTCTGGTGGAATTTTATGACGGGCAGGGGAGCAGCAGCAAGGCACGGGAATACATCCGCACCGGGGAGCTGCAGAACTGTATCTCTGCACGCCTGAAGGAAGGGGCAGAACATACGGACGACGAAGAGGAAGAACGTCAGGGCATCGCTTTTACGGATATGCTGCAGGCATACGAAGCGCTGAAATCCGATGAGCGGGGGTCCCGGGCAAAGACGACGAAGGAAGGATTTCTCCACTATATCCTGCTCTTTCTGGAGCGGCAGGGGCTGGTGGAATATGTGGAACAGGACGAGATGATCAAGACGACAAAAAAGCTTGACAATTTTATGGACTGGAACCTTCTGAATCAGAACAATTACGGAAGAGTTCTCAGGATACTGGGGGTAAAAAAAGATGAGTAAGATAGGTGCAGTCCGGCTGATCAATGTGAACTATAATAACAACGCCATCCGCATCAGCGATGAGACCTTCCATTTTCATGGAGAGAGTACGCTTCTGTCCCTGCGAAACGGCGGGGGAAAGTCCGTGCTGGTGCAGATGATGACGGCGCCTTTTGTGCATAAGCGGTACCGGGATGCCAAGGACCGGCCGTTTGAGAGTTATTTTACCACAAATAAGCCCTCCTTTATTCTGGTGGAGTGGGTGCTGGATCAGGGTGCGGGCTGTGTGCTGACCGGAATGATGGTCCGCAGAAGCCAGGATTCGGAGACGGACAGCAGTGAGACGCTGGACCTTCTGACCTTTGTCAGCGAATATCGGGAGCCGTGCCTGCAGGATATCCATCATCTGCCGGTGGTGGAAAAAGGAGCGAAGGAGATGGTCCTGAAAAGTTTTGCGTCATGCAGGCAGATGTTTGACATGTGGAAAAAGGACAGTTCCCTTCGCTTCTTCTGTTATGACTGTACCAATCCGGCACAGTCCCGGCAGTATTTTGACAAGCTGATGGAATATCAGATCAATTACAAGGAATGGGAGTCCATCATCAAGAAAGTCAATCTGAAAGAATCCGGTCTGTCAGAGCTCTTTTCCGACTGCAGGGATGAGAAGGGGCTGGTGGAGAAATGGTTTCTGGATGCAGTGGAGGACAAGCTGAATCGGGAGCGGAACCGGATGAAGGAATTTCAGAACCTTCTGGAAAAATATGTGGCGCAGTATCAGGACAACCAGTCCAAGATCCGCAGGCGGGATGCGATCCGTCTGTTCCGGGAGGAGGCGGCGCCCATCCGGGAACAGGCAGAGCGCTATCAGGAGGAGGAAGAGAAGGAAAAGGAGCAGATGCATCTGCTGGCACGTTTTATTGAGGAACTGAACCGTCTGAAGCAGGCGGCGGCGGATGAACAGCAGACGGTTCTCGGGAAGATGGACGAGATTCTTTTGCAGATCGCCCGGATCGAATATGAGAAGCTGTCCGGGGAATTTTACGGACTGGAGGAGAAACTCCGTTATCATATGAGCAACCGGGATATGATCGAGGCGGAGCAGGATGCGCTGCGGCGGGAAGCGGAGGAGATAGAACAGAGGCTGCATCTTCTGGCATGCGCCAGACAACAGGAGTATGTGGATGAGATTCGGGCTGAGCTTCTGGAGATCCGCCAGCGGATCCAGGTGTCCAGACAGGAAGAGGCAGAGCTTAGGCCGGAACGGGACCGGATCGGCAGGACGCTGTACGGGCATTACGGCAGGGTATTTGCGGAAAATGAGGACAATCTCCGGAAAAACCGGGAACAGTATGAGGAACTGACAACGCAGGCAGCAGAGGAGAAGAAAAAGCTGGCCGGTTATGAGCAGTCTCTTCGGGAAGAGGCATCCCGGCAGGGTGCCCTGAAGAGCAAAGTGGAGTCCTATGACCGGCAGGAGGAACAGTATAATCAGGCTTATGGGGAGCAGCTTGCCCGCAACATTCTGGGAGAATATGAGCCGGGAACGCTGGACATCCGGAAGAAGACCCTGGAAAAAGAGATGGAAGAGTGTGTCCGCAGCCGACAGAGAAAGAAAAAACAGCAGGAGACAGGACTGGAGAGGCAGAAGAGCCTGGAACGGACGCTGCAGGAACTGCATACGGAACAGGCGTGCAAAGGAGTGCAGAAGGAACATGAGGAGCGGCTGCAGGAGGAGTATCAGAAGGAGCTGGATGCCAGGAAGATCGTGCTTCAGTACCTGGGTCTTCCCGGGGAGATGCTCTTTGAGACCGACGGGATCCTGCAGGCCTCCGGCAGAAAATTAAAGGAACTGGACGGTCTGCTTCAGAATATGCATCAGGAAGAGAGGCAGCTGAAAAAGGAGCACCGGCAGCTGACGGAAGGGCGGACGCTGGAGCTGCCGGAGGCGTTGGAGGCGGAGTTTCTGGAACTGGGTATCCCCATGGTCTATGGTATGGAGTGGCTGCAGAAAAACGGATATACAGAGGAAGAGAACCGAAAACTGGTGCACAGCCATCTGTTTCTCCCCTATGCGCTGATTCTGTCAAGGAAAGAACTTGACAGACTGTCAAAACATACCGGGGAAGTCTGCACCTCATTTCCGGTACCCATCGTTGTGCGGGAGGAACTGGAGGAAAAACCGGCGGAGAAGGCAGGCGGTATTCTGGATCTGTCCGGCGTGCATTTTTACCTGCTGTTCAATGAAAATCTGCTCAATGAAGAGAAACTGCGCCTGCTGGTGGAAGAAAAGGAGCAGGAGATCCGGAAGAAGCAGGGGGCCATCGAACTCCGTAAAAAGGAATACGACGAATATTATGGAAGGCAGGAGCTGGTGCGGAACCAGTCCGTCAACAAGGAACGATATGAGGAAAATGAAAGATGCCTGCAGGAACTTTCTGCAGAACTGACGGAGCTGGAGGAACAGATCCGCTCCGGCAGAGAGGAGGAACAGAGGCTTTTACAGGATCTGAAAGCACTGGAGAAAGAACTGGAAGAGTCGAAGGAAGAACTGAACCGTCTGCAGAGACGAAAAACGGATCTGGAACAGCTCTGCAGAGATTATGAGCAGTATGAACAGGACCAGCAGGAACTGGAGCGGTGCAAACGCGCAATCAGACGTCTGGAGGAGCGAAAGGCGCTGGCAGAATCCAGTCTGGAGAAGCTGAGCGGAAGGCAGAAGACGCTGGATCTGGAAGCGAACCGTCTGGAGGAAAAATGCAGAAGGTTAAAGGAAAAACAACAGATTTATGAGAAGTATGCAGAGGATGGGGTGACCGGGGACGGACAGCAAATTCCCCCGGATCGGGCAGCCGGGCAGGGAGAGGAACCGCCCTCTGCTCTGGATGCGGCGGATATAGAACTCATGGAAGCCAGATATCTGGCCATTACCGGCAGCATGTCTCAAAAGCTGCAGGATATGGAAGCGCAGGAAAGCCGCACGGCGAAGAAATATGATTCTGCGGCGGGAGATCTGGAACACCTGAGACTGCGTTACCGTCTGGAGCCGGAGGCGTGGAAGAGCATCCCTTATAATGCAAAGGAAGAACTGCATCAGGAGTCTCTTCTGGAGGACTGCAGACGGAAGCAGGAACGCAAACAGGGTCTTTTGACCGAAGAAGTAAAATACATTGCTGCTGCGGAGCAGCAGAAAAAGGACTGCATCAGACGGATGCAGGAGGCATGCGGGAAAGAAGAACCTCTTTCGAAACAGGAGATTCAGGATCAGGATTTTGAATCCCGGAAAAAAGAACTGGAGTATCAGAAGAAAGAACTGCGCCGTCAGGAAGAGAAGCTGAAGGAGCGTCTTCAGGGCTATGAGGAAAATCTGACGGCTCTCTCTGCATACAGTGACTTTCCGCTCGGCGAGCCGGTGGCGTGGGAGCAGGAGATCTCAGAGATGGATCGTCAGGAGCTGAGAGATTTTCAGGGCATCCGGCTCCGGGATTACCGCCAGAGTACAGCTTTAAGACAGCAGGCAAGGAGCAGGCTTTTTGAAGTGCTGAACCGGGTGGTGCGTATGGATGCGTTTCAGGAGGACTTCTACCGAAAACCTCTGGAAGCCATGCTGGAACTGACCGATGAGGCAGGACAGGTCCTGCGTCAGCTGTCCACGACGCTGCAGTCTTACGAGAGCCTGATGGAAAAGCTGGAGGTGGATATCTCTCTGGTGGAGAAGGAAAAGGAGAAGATCGTGGAGCTTCTGGAGGACTATGTCAGGGAGGTTCACCAGAATATGGACCGCATCGATGCCAATTCCACGATTACCATTCGGGAACGTCCGGTGAAGATGCTGAAGATTCAGCTTCCCCAATGGGAGGAAAATGAAAATCTCTACCGTCTGAAGCTGCAGGACATGATTGACGAAGTGACGAAAAAGGGACTGCAGATTCTGTCACAGAACGGAAACGCCCAGGAATATTTCGGAACGCAGCTTACGACGAAAAATCTGTATGACGCAGTGATCGGCATCAGCAATGTGCAGATTCGTCTCTATAAGATCGAAGCACAGCGGGAATACCCCATCACCTGGGCGGAGGTAGCGAAGAACTCCGGCGGGGAGGGATTCCTGTCGGCCTTTGTGATCCTGACCAGCCTGCTTTATTATATGCGGAAGGATGAGACGGATATCTTTGCCGACCGGAATGAGGGCAAAGTTCTTCTGATGGACAATCCGTTCGCACAGACCAACGCCGCGCATCTTCTGAAACCGCTGATGGAGGTGGCGAAGAAGACCAATACCCAGCTCATCTGCCTGACCGGTCTGGGCGGCGAATCCATCTACAGCCGGTTCGACAACATCTATGTACTGAACCTCATCGCAGCCAGACTGCGCGGCGGGATGCAGTACCTGCGGGCAGAGCATCTGCGGGGGGACGAGCCGGAGACCATGGTCGTATCGCAGATTGAGGTAATGGAGCAGCAGGAACTGATTTTCTGATTCGGACGGTTTTATGCAGGGCCGGGTGTCTGCTGTGGACCGACAGCAGACACCGTTTTGTTGTCAGAAGACGTACTGCATTATGACAGAAATATATCGGAGGTCTTAACACACATGATTACAAATGAAACACATATGGCACAGCTTCAGTTCCTGTTTACGCCGGAGGGATTTCTGGTGGATCCGTCTGTGCAGAATCTGAAATCTGAGCATCAGAAATTAAAAGAACGATTTGACAGGGACAAATACAGAACACTCTACCAGGCTGGACTGGAGGAGAAACCGGGGGACTTGAGCGCGTCTGCTTTCTTTCTGTTTCTGGTATCGGATACCTTCTTTCGGGTGCTGACCAGCCTTCCGGAGCTGGAGGTGGCAAGGGAGAAGGTAAAAACAGAACCATCCGAAGAAATATGCCGGCAGCTTCTGGATGCGGTTCCTTTTGTGATCGGTTCCGAGCACCTGACGAAAAAATGGGTTCAGCGGCTGTTTGGAAAGCTCTCGGACATTTTTCGGGAGGAGATCCGTTCTTATGAGGGGACGGTTGCCATGTATCTGGCGGAAAAAAGCCAGCATCTGAGGGTTCCGGAGCGGATCTTCTTCCATCTGGTGGAGAGCAGGGAGGAAGCGTACCCCTTTGCATTTCTGGCGACCTATGCCACCAGACAGGAGAATGGCAGGATCCGGCATATGCCTCTGGAGTATGCGCTGGTGGAATATAAAGATCACAGGGAAAAGCTTTTAAATCTGCTGTCCTGCCTGAATCAGGCAGCGGAGGTGTCGGATTTGATCTCCGGTTTTATGGAAAGCGGAGAGCTGTTTCATCCATTGCGTCTGACTTCCGGCGAGGCATATGAATTTCTGAAGCAGACAGAAGAGATCGAGCGTACCGGGATTCTCTGCCGGATTCCCAACTGGTGGAAGAAAAAGGCGGCGTCAGTCTCCATGTCCATCAGCCTGGGGGAGGAAAAACCGGCCATGCTGGGATTTGACACGCTGGTTTCCATGCGGCCGAAGCTTATGGTGGACGGTCAGCCGCTGACCGAAGAGGATGTCCAAAACCTGCTGGCACAGACGGAAGGCCTGGCATTTTTAAAAGGGAAATGGGTGGAGGTAAACCACGAAAAGCTGAAAAAACTTCTGGCGGAGATGGAAGCGTGTCAGGGAGAACTGACACTGATGGAAGCCCTGAAGCTGGAGCTTGGGAATGCGGGAGAGGCCGAAAATTCCGGTCCGGTGATTACGAACGGGGCATGGCTTTCTTCTCTGCTGCAAAGCCTTCGAAGTCCCGGAAAGATTCGGAAGCAGGCGGTGCCGAAAAGCTTTCAGGCAACCCTGCGCCCCTACCAGAAGAACGGCTATACCTGGCTGAATTATATGAACGAACTGGGCTTTGGGGCCTGTCTGGCAGACGATATGGGCCTTGGAAAGACGGTGCAGGTGCTGGCTTATCTGGAGCGGCTCCGGGCAAAGGAGAAAAAAGCAAGAGTGCTTTTAATCGTTCCGGCTTCGCTGGTGGGCAACTGGCAGAAGGAGGCGCAGAAATTTGCGCCTTCCATGGAGCTTCTGGTGCTGCATGGAAGGACGTCTGCCGTACTGGAACAGATGCTTCGGGAGCAGCCGGCGTTTCTTACCATTACCACTTATGGGATGGCGTCGAGGATTGGGGCGCTTCAGGAGACGCTGTGGACGGCTGTGATCCTGGACGAGGCGCAGGCCATCAAGAATCCGGCAACGAAACAGACGAAGGAGATTAAGAAGATCAGCGCCGGTATGCGGATTGCCATGACCGGTACGCCGATTGAAAATGACCTGACGAATCTGTGGTCTCTGTTCGATTTTCTGAATCAGGGACTTCTGGGCACGCCGAAGGAATTTCATGAATACTGTAAAAATCTAAGCGACCATCCGGAAGGCTACGCAAAGCTGAAAGCCATGGTGACTCCGTTCATGCTGCGCAGAGTGAAGACGGATAAGAAAGTTATCGCGGACCTGCCGGAAAAACTGGAGAAGATCGACTATGTGACCATGTCGAAAAAACAGGTGGTGCTTTACCGAAAAGCAGTGGCAGAACTGGAATCGATGCTGGCGGAAGTGGATGGAATGAAGCGCCGTGGACTGGTGCTGGCAACGATCGTAAAATTAAAGCAGATCTGCAACCATCCGGATCAGTATCTTGGGCAGCAGGCTTTTCTGGAATCCGAGAGCGGAAAGCTTCAGATGCTGCGGGAGATCTGCGAGACTATCTATGAAAAACGGGAACGGGTGCTGGTATTTACCCAGTTTAAAGAGATCACGGAGCAGCTGGCGGATTTCCTGACGGGAATCTTTCATGCAAAAGGTTATGTACTTCATGGAGGAATCAGGGCAGCGAAGCGGACGGAGATGGTGGAAGCGTTTCAGGGCGAGGACTATGTGCCGTTTATCGTCCTGTCGGTCAAAGCCGGAGGCACAGGTCTGAATCTGACGAAGGCAGGCCATGTGATTCATTTTGACCGCTGGTGGAACCCGGCGGTGGAAAATCAGGCTACAGACCGGGCATTCCGTATCGGTCAGACGAAAAATGTTATGGTGCACAAGCTGGTATGCGAGGGAACGATAGAAGAGAAGATTGACGCCATGATTGAGTCAAAGAAAGAGCTGGCGGAAAATGTTATCGGAACCGGTGGGGAAAAATGGATCACGGAACTGGGCAATGAAGAACTGATGTCGCTGTTCCGGCTGAGTTAGAGACAGGAGGCAAAAGGAAAGAATGAGCAGATACTGGAATGATACGTCTTATTACAGTCAGCCGACCCTATCAGAGCTTCAGAAGAAATCTGCAGAGAGCCGAAAAAAGGCGAAAAAGGGCGGCAAGGTGCTGGAGCCGGTGGTTATCAAAGGCCGGTCCATCGTAAACAGCTGGTGGGGCATGGCGTGGTGCGATAATCTGGAGCGGTATGCCGATTATGAAAGCCGCCTGAACCGGGGGAAACGTTATGTCCGGACCGGTTCCGTCATTGACCTGAAGATCCAGAAAGGAAGGATTCAGGCAAGCGTGCAGGGGACCAGAAGGACTCCCTATAAAGTGGAAATAAGGATCAGTCCTCTGTCCGAGGAGAAATGTCAGGCGATCATAGAAAAATGCGGCAGAAAACTTCAGAATCTGGAAGCGCTGACAGCCGGGGACTTTCCTGAGGATATGAAGGAGCTGTTTCAGGGAAAGGACGGACTGTTCCCGTCTCCCAGAGAGATCAGCTTCAACTGCAGCTGTCCGGACTGGGCGCTCATGTGCAAGCATGTGGCAGCGGCTCTGTACGGCGTTGGTGCGCGTCTGGACGAGCAGCCTCTTCTGTTTTTTGAACTGCGGGGCATTGATGTGGGACACTTTATCGATGTAACGCTTGCCAATAAGGTGGAGGCGATGCTTGCCAATGTGGATAAACCAAGCAGCCGGATTATTGAAAATGCAAATACAAAGGAGCTGTTTGGGGTATTGTAAAACGGTAAAATGCAGGAACGGCATTTGCCTGACAGATCAATGAGAGGGATAAAAAATGGGGAAGAAAATGAAAATTTTATGCTTTGGAGATTCCAATACATTCGGCTATATTCCGGGAAGAGGCGGAAGATACGACCGTCATACCCGTTGGCCCGGACGGCTGCAGGAACTGCTGGGCAGCGCATACCAGGTCATAGAAGAAGGGCTGTGCGGCAGGACAACTGCGTTTGATGACGTAACGGAGCCGGGCAGAAGCGGGCTGGACCGGATCCGGGATGCGGTGGGGAAGAATGAGCCGCTGGATCTGCTCATTATCGTGCTGGGGAGCAATGACTGCAAAGCGCAGTTTCAGGCGTCGGCAGAGGAGATCACAAAGGGGCTGGAGCGGCTGCTGGAAAAGGCCGAGGATGGTAAAACGTCGGACTTTCGTATACTGCTGGTTGCTCCCGCAGCCATGACAGAACAGGTCATGCACAGCGGTTTTGGATCGGAATTTGACCGGCGTTCGGTGGAGGTTTCGAAAGAGCTGGCAGGGACATATGAGGAACTGGCGAAAAAGTGCGGATATGATTTTCTGGATGGAACGAAAGTGACGCAGGTCAGCGGGATTGACGGGCTGCATCTGGATGCGGATGGGCATGGGAGACTGGCGGAGGCGATATGTAAGTGTTTGAGCATATAGCTGTGAATAGGGATCACATTTTGAAAAACATAGGAATGATAGAATATATATGTTACAATTAGATAAAATATATAGAAAAGAGGGAAATGGTAATGGAGATAATGTCCAGAATTTATGATCATAGAATTAATAGTATGAATTTATATGTAGAAACTACGTTTGGAGAATATTTAAGTTTTGCCGATAAAATAATAAAGAATAATGAATTGCAGAGAAAGAGAGTAAAAACGTCTAAAAGCGTCTACGCACTCTTAAAAGATGATTTAAAAAAAGGCTGTGTTATGCCCCCGCTTGTTCTTGCAGTAACACAAAGAGATGTGATTGATGCAGAGGAAGTTGAAGCAGATGAATTGCTGGAATATATCAAAGATAACACAGACGATGTCCTTATTTTGGATGGATTACAAAGAACATATACTTTAATAGACGCAAGAAGCGAAATGGAGAAAGAAGATAAGAGAAAAATAAATAAATTTTTGAGCTATTCATTACGTCTCGAAATATATGTGGAAATCAACAGATTTGGAGTACTGTATAGAATGCTAACACTTAACACGGGGCAAACTCCAATGTCTGCACGGCATCAATTGGAGATGCTATATAGTGACATGCTGAATACGGAAATAGAAGGAGTGACTTTAGTATCAGATAATGACGGAAAAGCTGATCCTGATGATGGACAGTTTATTTTTAAAAATACTATTGAAGGATTTAATTCATATATGAACCGCAATGAGCTTCCGATTGACAGACAAGAGCTGCTGGAAAATATTAAGATGATGGAAAACATGTCAGAGGAAGATGTTTCAGATGATTTGTTTAAAGAATTTCTGGAAGGCTATATTAAAGTATTTAATGCATTGCGAACAATAACTGGGGAATATAATTTGACAAAAGAAGATGCAGCTGATTATGAAATAAGCAATTCACCATTTGGAAAAAAAGTAAGTAAGGTATTTTCAACTTCACAGGCAATGACAGGGTATGGATCCGCAATTGGAAAAATGAAAGATAATGCAATTATAACAGATATAAAAGATATAATGCCTATGTTACAAAAATTAAAAAAAAGAAATGATGGATATGAATGGTTTTTAGAGATGCTTATTAAGTTTGACCGAATAAAAGAGTCTTCTAAAAAAATTGGAAATGCACAAAGAATGTTTTTTCATTATTTTTTTAGAGAATTGTTTAATAAAGAAAGTGATTCTTATTTAGATCTTGACGAAGCAGTGGAAAATGGATATAAAAAGTACATTAGTCAGGTAAATTAAATATGCTCATTAAATATAAGGAAACAGGCGAAATACTTACTTCCTGGAAGTATGATGAAGAAAATAAAATATTTGAGATCATTACAAATGAAAAGGAGAAAATTGCTGAATATTTACCTACTCTTGCTTTAAACACAGAGTATAATCCGAAAAACTTTAAGTTGGTTATTCTATATAATAAGCGAGATGATTGTTCGGAGAATAGTATTTATCAGGTGTATGTGAAGAAACAAAGAATTGGATGGATTTTTCCGGTACAGGCTTTGTTATCAAAGGATCATGATTTTGCAGAGAATATTTTCTTTTTGAGATATGCGTATGTCGCAACGTGCCTTCTTTTGGAACAGATAGAAGACAAAGATAGGATAACATGGTCGGGCGATTTCTTCCTTGAAGATTTCTATGACAGTTCTGACAATATTTTAATTATGGATGAGGAAAATTGCCAGAAGATAGAAAACTTCGATCTTGACCAATACGTTGTAAGTTTGTATAAAAACGGCTATTCTTTTACAGGCCAGGGAAATCTTTATTCAGAAATTGATTTGGCGGATAAGACTATAAAACTGACTGCTCAGTCGAAAGAATTATATGACATACCATATATTGTTGATCTCTTTAAAAAACAAATACCAAGAGAACGAGAAGAATTTGCTATGTTTTATACATATTATCAGATTGTAGAGATACTTATTTCTGTTATTTTTGAAGTTAAGTTTAAAGAGATATTGTCTGTTTTGAATGAAGATGCAGATAATTTGTTTGATAGACGTGAAGAATTAAATGACATTGTTTCAGAAAAGAATAGAATTAAGTGGCTGTTTTCTAATTATGTCAGCATAAGAACAGAAACAAGAAATGCATTAAACGATGCATGTGTTGAGTTGCTTGATAGCTGTAAAAAGAAGACGTTCAAGAGTGTTGCAGAGAATTTGTATCAGGTTCGCTGTCTTTTAGTTCATAAATTATATATTTTAACTGATACAAAGAAGTTGATTCTTCAGAAGCTTAATCGTCTGTTTTTGGACGCCTTAATGGATATTATAGTGTCGTTTGACACATCTTCGGGAAGAGTTCACACTTAATCTTTATGGATAGATAATATGATGTTTTAAACGAACCATAGAAAATAAAATGGGTATAAGAAAATGAACAATCAAATCATCGAAAAAATACAGCAAGGACAAGAGACTGCTTTTATCAACCACGCAGTTTTATCGAACCTTGCTTATAAACCGCAGTTTATATCGAATAATTACCAAGAGGGAAGGAAAGTTTTGTCTTCGATTGAAGACGAGCTTTTGTCGTGCGATCAATTTTCAATCAGTGTTGCGTTTATTACGATGAGCGGAATTACGCCGCTTTTGCAGACGCTGAAGGAATTGGAAAACAGAGGGATTACAGGACGTATTCTGACTACTGATTATCTGACTTTCAGCGAACCAAGGGCATTGGACAAGTTGGCTGGATTGAAAAATATCGAGCTTAAGATGTACTGTGCCGGTGAGGCAAGAGAAGGCTTTCATACAAAAGGATATATTTTTAGGTCTGATGAAATCTACCGAATTATTGTGGGCAGCTCCAATATGACGCTTAGTGCGCTGACCAGAAACAAAGAATGGAATACGAAGATAGTTTCTACAGTGCAGGGCGAGTATGCCATGCAGATGGTAGAGGAATTTCAACAATTATGGGATTCTGAGTTTACAAAAGGCTATAAAGAATTTATTCAGAACTATCGTACGACTTATGAAGTGGTCAAAAAGCAAAAAGCGATTGCTAAACAGGAGCGGATTCCGTCTATTGAGCAGTACCGCCTAAAGCCCAATAAAATGCAGATTGGATTTATTGAAAGTTTACAGAACATTCGTCAAGCTGGAGAACAGAGGGCGTTATTAATTTCGGCAACAGGTACAGGCAAAACTTATGCATCCGCATTTGCGTTGCGGGAAGAGAACCCCAAACGTGTTTTGTTTTTAGTACATAGAGAGCAGATTGCAAAGCAGGCGATTGAAAGTTTTCGTCGGGTGTTTGGAAAGACAAAGACTTTTGGCCTGCTTTCTGGAAACTCAAAGAAATATGATGAAAATTATTTGTTTGCTACTATGCAGATGATGTCCAAGGAGGAAACGCTTTCCAGATATAAAAAGACAGAGTTTGATACGATCATTATTGATGAAGTGCATCGGGCAGGTGCATCCAGCTATCAGAAAATTATGGCTTATTTTAAACCGCAGTTCTGGCTCGGGATGACCGCAAGCCCGGAAAGAACCGATGGTTTTGATATTTATGATCTGTTTGACCATAACATTGCCTATGAAATTCATTTACAGCAGGCGCTGGAAGAAGATTTGCTGTGCCCATTTCACTATTTTGGCATTACAGAGATGGAGATTGATGGAGAAGTATTTGATGATACTACTACTGTATCCGGTTAGTTTCTAAAGTATAACCGGATACAGTCTTGCCAGTTTGATTCTTGCATCCTGTGTTTT
>VSND01000057.1 GCA_009774145.1 Lachnospiraceae bacterium
AACATTAACCTCATGCTCGGTATAATATCTGCCATCATGGTCCGCTGATGTTTTATGGGCAGAAATATTCCCATTTAGTTCATTGATTGCACTGGCATTTGCCGTGATCCTCTGGTCGTAGGTAGTCAGATCAACCTTCTGTGTCTCCAGCTTCTGCTTCTGTTTCCCGTCCCACCAGTAGTCCGGTACATCCGTGGCAGTGATGTAAAAATTATCTCCCACATTCAGCTGCTGCACATTCGCCGGTACCGCCAGCCATGCGTCCAGGGCTTCCACCGTGGCGAATACCCGCGCCTGATTCTTTCCCATGGCGATGCTCAACGCCCTCTGCACCAGATTCAGCATCCCTTTCAGGGATGCCTTCACATACTGCCGAAATACTTTATCTGCCTTTCCGGACGCCACCTGAGCAACCGCCTCCTCCGGCTCTGGAACTTTCGCTCCTTCTCCGCTGTAATCTTCAAATTCCACCATCTGGTTTCCATTTTCCAGCTCCTGAATCGCTTTCCGGTTCACCAGCGTGTTCTGCAACAGCTGTTTTGGTGCTGCGTTGATATTGTCCGCATGGGCCGGATCCGTCGTCTCCGTGATTTCTATGGAATCCGAGAAAACCGGTTCGCTTTCTGTATACGGTTTCATCTTTTTTCTCCTTCCGTCAGAAAATATCATCCACCTGGAACGTCATTTCCAGATCGGAATCCTTTCCTTTGCTCTTAAATGTTTTAATCGCTACCAGATCGCCTTCTGCATCATACAGTCCCAGTTCATTAATGTCCTCATTGTCGCACTCGCCGACAACAAGGGTACACAGATACCGGCAGGTCGTATCATCCGTAAACAGGTAACGGTCCACTTCTTTCCGGAAAACCTCGTGCCGAAGCCCTTCAGCTTCCCCTGACGGGGCAATCGGCACCCCGGATTCATCTACTCCGCCGGTTCCAAACGCCATGCCGGTGATCGGCGGAAGCTCGATTGCCCCGGCACGCGCCATTACCATCTTTTTTCTTGCCGCAAGGGTTACCACTGCATCTGCCATTTACAATCTCTCCTCTCTTATTTCTGCATCCAGAAGCCGTGATCCGTTCAGCATCACCGTACCGTCCAGATACCACAGGTCTTTCCGGATGATGACGGTGTCTGTCCGGACCTCATCTTTTTCTTCCAGCCGGAATAACAGGCCAAAGTATGGTTTCATATCGTACCGTGGCCTCTGATCCAGAAGAACGGAACCGTCCAGCAGCCAGCTCCCGTCAAATACACGCATCTGGAAAAAGCTGAAAAACATATGCAGGGTCAGGCCTGTAAATGCCACCTTTTCCAGTCCCGTATGGTCTATAACCGTCCCATAGCAGGTTGTATACAGAAATCCCACGCCTCCGGGCTTCAGGATCCTGGGCTTTCCCCTTGCCTGATCCTCTCCTTCAATATCTACAGCGGGGAGTCCGATGAAGATGGTCGCCGGCCGGTCTTCCCGCTCATAATACCTTGCCCTGTCCACGTCCCACAGAATGTCAATGGCCTTCATGATGTCTGCATAAGTGCAGTCGCTTGTATTACGCAGCACCTGATACTTCAGGTATTTCCGGTACTGCTCATCCGATATCACAGGCTCCGGGAACCTTCTGTTGACCAGTTCCCCGGCCTCCTTCCGGCTCATGCATACAATGTCCCCGACATAATCCAGGTTCTTCCCGCGGGCCGTATCAATGTCTGTGAGCGTATTGATCTCCCTGAGCACCGTCTCAACCTCTTCCATCTGCCGTGCCAGCGCCCGGATCAGGATCTCAATATTTCTTTTCCCCTGAAACTGCTGCGGCATATCCCGGAGCCAGCCGGAAGCAGGCCGGTCACTCTTCTGCATCAAACGTCACCTCGATTCTCGTTTCATCAATGGAAACTTTCTGTCTGGTCGATACCATGATATTTTTTTCACTGTAGTCCCCCTCTGACGGGACATACATCTTATCTGCCGAATGGGCGGTCAATACATCGATCCGTGTGATTCCCGCCACGGTGCCGTAGATCCCGTCATGCAGAAGCTGGGTAATCAGGCTGGTACCGGCAACCATCTGGCTTCCATCCTCCATGATCGACGCAATGGCAAGGTCTGCATAATTCACCGGAAGCCTTGCGGCATCCCCTCTCAGCTTCACTTTCAGCCATGTATAAATCCTCTCCGGACGGTTAAACCGGATATCAACGGAGTCCCCATATGCCGTCGGCACGGATACCTTCACATTCCCGTGCGTCCAGATCCCGCCCGCCTTTCGCATCAGAATGGCGGAGGCGATCTCCTGTTCGTCCCCGCCTTCCACAATGATCTCCACGCTGTGGGGCGGGAGGCCCCTTGCATCGGTTACATCCGTGTCGTTTTCGTATCCGGATGCGGATTCGATGTCCGCCACATTGTTCAGAAGCTCCGATATGATGCTGTCCACCATGGTATTGGACCGGAGCGCCGATTTCGCAATGTAGGCCTGCCGAAGCTCGATGTCCGTTTCCTGCAGCCTGCCGTACACCGGCTCCAGCAGATTGGTCACAGACTCAAATCCGGGGATGTTGTTGACCATCTTCCGGATGATCCCGTACGGCAGGATCACCTTCCCGTAACTTTCCGTATAAAAACCGGCGATCGTCGTCACCTGATCCGTGGTCAGGTTTTCCGACAGGACCAGCGCATTGTTCCTGGTCTTCATGGTGTCCGTGAGGATCAGCCTGCCGTCTTTTATCTGCAGCTCATAGGATTCATCCGTCACCGCTTCCTTAAGACCCACAAGAATGTCTTCCTCCGTCCCCGCCGTGCTGGAGAAGCTGTACTGTACTCCGTTGACTGCAATCGTATAGACGCCCGCATGAGCCGCCGCAACCCTTATGGACGCCCCATTGCAGGAGCTTCTTGTGATCTGGAACTCCGGAGACGTAAGCCGTATTTCCGGATTGGTATCCGTCGCCACAATGACGCCGGAACGGACAAACGTGCCGTCCCTTCCGGTGCAGTGCAGGGGATAGCAGGTTTTCTGTGCGGCTTTCCTGCGGATCCCGCCGTACTGGACCGCATGATCCAGGTTGACGCCGTCCGCCATGGTCGGATATTTGGCATAATAGCTGTCCTGCGCCGTCTCCCACAGGTCCGCAATCTGTCCGCAGAACGTGGTTACCAGCACGTCCAGAAAGGACGGACGCAGAAGTCTGGTGTCCACACCGTAGCCCTCCGTCAGTTCCGCATGGACCTCCTCCAGAATCGTGTCCATCCGCTTCAGAACAAATCCTTTTTCCGTTACTCCGTAATCAGGCACCGGATCCGCACCTCCTCTCTGATTTTTTCAAAATCCGTAAGCGCCGTATATCGGATTACGGCGTCTCTGGTCTTCCGGTCGTATGTGACCGATACTTCCTTTACTTCCGTCACTTCTTCCACGTCAAAGATCCGTTCCCTCACCAGACTCTCAAAATGATCCGTATCCGGATTTTTGACAAAAAGATTTTCAAAGTACGGAAGTCCTTCCTCCACGTCCCAGCGCCACTCCCCCTCAAACCAGAGCAGCCGGATCCGGATTTTCTGCGCCACGGAATCCTCCAGTTTCAGATCGCCGCTTTCCGATATGCACAGATCACCGGAAGCATCCAGCAGAATGTCCATCATCTGCCCACCTCCTGTCTGCCCATTTAAGTGCCGTGAAGGGCTCCTGTATAAGAAATATCTCCGTCCACCTTTAAATCGCCCCTGATGGCCGTCTCCTCTTCTGTAAGCTTCAGTTCGGTGTCGCCCACGGTGGCCGTGATTTCCTCCTCCGATATCAGAACTTCCGCCGTTTTGCTGACAATCACCACCGCATCCTGCGCACATGCCTTCCGGATCATTTCACTGCCGCCCACCAGCAGGCCGGGAACCGCCATGGCGTTTGTCAGATCAAACCGGAGGGAGCCTTCTGATTCGGCCCCGCTTCTCCATTCATCCAGTTCCACTTCCGATACAATGATGATGCAGCTGTCCCCGGCCTTTACCGGAAAGGCGATCCCGACGCCTGCCGACTGGCAGACCGGAAACGCCACCGGCACATCCGAGATCTGCGGATACGCCATCCGTTTTCCGCTGGATGACGTGTACTGTCCGTTGGGCTTTACCGTCGCCCTGCCGCTTCCCGGATCAAAGGACGTAATCTCCCCCGGCATGGCCGTATGGATCCCTTTCAGGCCGTCCCTGACCGTGTTTTCGATTTCCTGTACCACTTCCTGAATCATGCGTATACCTCCCGGTTCAGATAATGCCTATACTTTTTCAAGATCACCGATGTTGACCGCAGCCGTGACCGTGTTTCCAATGCCGATCATGACCCGGTCCCCTTTCACCTGGATCACATCATAAACATCATACCAGCACACAAAGGTTCCCCCTGCGTACTGATACCCCTTTGTCTTCCCGGACTGTTCCGTGGTCCGGATCACTTTTACCTTATCTCCCTTTTTGATCCCGTCTCCCTCCGCCTGCGGGCCCGAGACGGGAGCCGCCGGTATTTCCAGCACCTGCGCCGTACAGATCCAGTCCCCCTCCAGGTTGTCTCCGTCCATCGTGATCTTCTGTATTCGAAAGTATCCGCTCACGACGGAACTCTCCACCATCACGATATCGTTGATCCCGATGGCGCCGTTCAGAAAATAACGGATCTCCCATCCGTTTGTCTGCTCTGTGCTTCCGGAGGTCGCTGCAAGCGTGACCCTTTTGGGCACGTCAATCAGCCCGGAATCGTTGTTCAGCAGATATCCTCTGACAGATACCGGCCGGCCGGGCCATGTGACCTGCAGGATCTGATTCTGAATGCTCCAGCTGTGCCCGCAGCATCCGGTCAGCTTCTGGAGTCCGTTTCTGGCGGATCCCACGAAGCTGAAGCCGTTTGGAAGGATCCTGTACGTGAGGTCCGGAGCAAAGACCACCGGGATCCCCATCTGCGATGCAAGGAAGGCATACACGTCCATGCAGTTTACTGCGCCGTTCAGAGACACGCTCACATCCGTATCCCGAAGAGCGACTCTCCCGTCCACCACTTCCAGCTCCGTCATCCGGTCCGCATTGTCAGACGTGGTCACGGCGCTGGTCACGTTTCCCACCAGCACCAGAGCCATGTTGTCCCCATACCCCGCCTTCAGCTCCACAATACAGTCCTTTGCTTCCAGAAGCTTCAGGTTCCGTTCCGACAGGTTCCAGATCTGAACCTTTGCCGTGTTGGACGCCTCCGCATCCGACTTTTCAATGCTGAAGGAAACATGCAGGGCGGTCTCTTCTGCGCTCCTGATGTTCCCGATCTCAAACCCCGGCTGCCCCATGGGACCGCATTTCAGGGTGTACCTTCTTAAAAAGTTCTTATCAGACATTTTTTCACCTTTCCTTTCATCCCGTGAGCTCTGCATTCGGGATATAGACGAACTCTGCGGTTTTGTCACGGAATGCGTTCCTTCCGACGGTATCCAGATCAGACAGGCACCCGAAGATCCCGTCCGGGATATCCGTGCCGGTACAGAAATGAAAGATCGGGAAATTGGGAACGATCCGCACCATGGCAATAATCGGATTCCGTGCGGTATCATACAGGCCAAAGCTCCAGTAATCATATTTCTCATTGTAAGTAAACCGAAGCACATACTCCCGGCCGTCGATCGTCAGCGTGGACATGCTGTCATTCATGTCCGGCACTTTTATATACAGCATACCTGATCTGCCTCCTACAGAAATTTCAGTCCTTTTGCCACCCCGTACAGGATAGACTGGCTTTTCTTTGCACTGCTCTCACGCATGGCCATCTTTCTGTTAACTGTTTCTGCCACATTTTTTGGTGCGCTTGATTTGCCAGAGCTTCCTGCGGAACCGGACTTTCCGGAAGATGTGGACACAGAAGCAGCGCCGGCATTCGCCATTGTCTCCCCGCTCTTAAGGACATAAGACGGGATAATGACCGTCCGGACCTTCGTGATCCGCACCTTCTGTATGGACAGTGAGATTTCCCGGGCATATCCAATCTCCCGGGATTTTTTTATCGTGATGTTCGTGATACCCATGTTTTTATAGATGGTATCCGTTGTCACCACTTTCACCAGTTCTTTGTTAAGCCACAGGTCTTCAATCCGCTCACAGATCCGGTTCACCCGGTCGTTCGAGCTTCCATGCCGGTACAGCCATGTCACCGGAGTATTGCTCACATACAGCGTCATCTGGACCCTGACCGGTTCCAGAATGATCGCATCGGATACGGGAAAACCGTCCTCCACCGGATACGTCGGTATGGTGGCGCCCATGGTCTTTGTCTCGTCGATCAGGGCATCAAACTCTATACCCGCCAACGAGACAGGCTTCAGTCCTTTTCTGGCCATCCGTTCTCCTCCTTATCCTCTTGCATAAGCCAGCCCTCTGGCCATGTATGTAGTCGCATCAGATGCAGACTTCTTCATGGCTTTTGACACGTTCCTCTGTACCTCCTGGCTTCCTCCGCTGTAGCTGTTGCTGATATTTACATTCTGTGTCACATTTGATGACATATTGCTCACCATACTGCCCGCTGCAGTCGCCGGCTGTGCTGTTGCTGCCTGCATCAGAACAGAGATCCCATCCACAAGCCCCTGTACCTGGTCAAGAACCAGATGTCTGTTTGCCTGAATCCCTCCTGCAAGCCCGCTCATAAAGTCAGGCATCCAGCTCTCATACTCCGTAAGCGGACCTTCATCCGGCACAGAGAAATGCAGGAAGGATCTGATCTTCTCACCAACACCCTTCACGGCATCAACCACCGCTCCGGCACCGGACATGATTCCCTCTGCCAGTCCGTTGATGAAGTCTGCCCCCCACTGAACCGCCTGACCGGGAAGACTGGTGATAAAGGACACGATCTCATCCCAGATCCCCATAAAAAATCTGCTGATCCCGCCCCATGCTGTCTCCCACAGGGCGGAAATGGCGGAAAGTCCCATGGAGAACAGCAGCTTCAGCGTTTCCCATACTGCCGTAATGTAGTTTACGACAACGTCCCAGATTCCGGTGAATATCTGCTTTACAGCCTCCCATGCTCCCTGCCAGTCTCCGGTGAATACGGACGATATGAAGTTCGCAACGCCTTTGACTATGTCAAGAAAACCACTTAGAACTCCCCCTGCGGAATTCCACAGTACTTTAAACCATGAAAGGATCCGGGAGCCCCAGCTGTTCCAGAAAGACTGTATCCATCCAAAAACGGTCTCAATGACGACTGCCATGGCGTTAAAAACCGCACTCCCGATTTCGTACAGGGCATCCCATACGGCCGACAACGCGCCCAGGATTCCCTGCCATACGGCCAGAAGTCTTTCTTTCGTGCTGGTTGCAGAACTGCCAATGCTGTCCTCCGTGTCTCCGAACAAGGCAGAGGCCAGCTGCAAGATGAAGGTCCATACTCCTTTGAGAAACGTACTGATGATTCCCCATGCTCTTTCAAAATTCTGCCGGATACTTTCGCCATGCCGTTCAAAAAATCCTTTGACCGCATCTGCAAACATCCCTGCAGCCTGCCGGATGATATCCCAGGCTCCGAACAGAAACACCTTCACTTTGTTCCATGCGTCAAAAATGGCTTTCCGGGCATTATCCGCCCCGATCCCGGCTTTGTCAAAAACGGAACCGATCACCGAATCATTTCCCATCAGGAAATTTACAAAGTCCTCCACGATCAGCCCGAGGATCACCAGAACCGCCACCAGTGCCAGCACCTTCAGCTTCGCTCCCAGCAGAACCTTATCCATGGCTTTAAATGCCGTATACAGTTTCTTTGCTGATGCAACAGCCTTTGCAAGGGTCATGACCGATATGAACGCAGCTGCCGCAATCGCCAGAATCTTCAGGACGTTTCCCATCCCGCCCAGCCGGTCCACAACACCTTTTATAAAAGCCATTCCCCGGGAAGCGCCGAGGGACAGCGTCTGCATCATCCGGTCAATGGCCGGCTTCAGCTTCTTTACCAGTGCATACAGACGGTCAAAGGATCTGGTCATGATACCGTTCTCCCCGGTCATTTCGGAGATTGCCGCCTTTGCCTTCTGCGTCAGTCCGATCAGGATCTTCAGGACTGCCACTGCAGGTTTCAGAATCCCGGCACCCGCAGCCGCTTTCAGGTCCTTCAGTTCCTGTTTCAGGTTGCCAAGCTGGTTCGTCCAGGTATCGGATTCCCGCGCTGCCTGCCCGAGTGCTCCGGAGGCGGCATTGGCATCCTCCACCATCTTCAGGAGCGTGAACTGCTTCTCCGCCTCTGACAGGTCCTTGAAAGATTTCCCGTACAGGCTGTTCGCCGCTGCGTTTCTGGTCGTCTCCGTAGCAGACAGACCCAGAGCGGCGTCATTCTCATAGTTGCCTTTCAGGAAAGACTGAAGAGATTCTGTAACCTGTTCAATAGACCGGTCATAATAAGCCGCAGAATCAGCAACGGCAATCATCGCGCGGTCTGCCAGTTCCAGTGCATCTGCCTGCTCCACACCGGATACCTTTGCAAATGCTGCAATTCTGGAGAAACTCCCTTTCATACGGTTTACCAGCACGTCTGTATCATCTTCTATTGCTTTAAGACGACTCTCCGCTTCATCTTCCATACCGGCAAACACCTGAGAGAACTGGCTTTCCAGTGCCTCCACATCAGCAGCTGCTTCCGCCAGACCGGAAAAACCGACGATCGAAAATCCAATACCAACAACTCCCAGAAGACTCTTCGCAAGGTTCGCAATTCCTTTGATACTGTTCTGTGCATTCCGTTCACTGTTCCTGTCCACATCGAAGCCGAATGCAACCACGATATCCCGTATCGTCAATACCTGCCCCTCCCTTCCCTCTTCAGGTCATCCGCACGGCCTTTTTCAATATCCAGTTCCATCCGGTACAGCGCGTACAGCTTCAGCGCTTCGTCCAGCGTATAGACATTCTGGAGCTCATACATGGATGCCAGCCTCGCTTTGATGAGGATATACATGCGCAGCTCCAATTCGTTAAAACGGCTGTGGTCAAAGGTGCCGTACCTTACAGGATCTTCCTCGGGATCCGGACGGACTCTGCTTTCCCAGACAGGGCGGGAAGCTTCGAGAAAAAACCCTTGAAATTCAGCCGGATCACGTGCCAGCACAGGACAAACATGTACTGCGCGTCTCCGCAGAAGATCTCATCCGCCAGATCCTGCGTCAGCCTGTATTCCTCCGTTTCCCCGTTCTCATCTTCCAGTTCCACGGCGATATGGCCGCCAAGCAGAAGCTTTTTCATCAGGTTTTCCATCCGGTCTCCATCGATGGCGGGGCAGTTCGCCATTGCTTCCGCCGCTTTTTCCGCATCAATATCCAGAAAATCCGTCTCCTCCGCGCCTTCTTTCTTTTTCCCGCTCTCCGGCACCAGCGAAGCCAGAACACCCAGAAGAGGAGCCAGCACGGATGCCAGCTCCCCTGTAATGTTCGCCGCCTTGAATGCAGGAAACGGACGGATGTAAAATTCCATGTCTCCGACGGTGGCTTTCGTCGGCGTGACCTGTTTTAATTTCATAAATACTTACCTCCTGTCATCTGTGCTGTCCGTTTGCAACCACAAGCTCCCATTCCCGGTTGTTCTGCGTCTTGCCGCGCACCCAGGAAGCCGGTTTTTTCACCCATGCAGTCCCTCCAACGAACTTTTCACGCCCGAGGATATCGTTCACATTGACTGAAAAAATCCCGCTGCCGTCGTTCCGGTCTTTATCATACATGTTCTGCAGATATGCATTAGTTCTCGATGTCTGCTGCAGGGTCAGTTTCAATGTATAGATCTCTGTCGGGTCAATGCTCCGGACGATCTCCCCGTCTGCGCCTTCCACATGGTTTGTACCATCGCCGCCGTATTCCACCGTAATCATGCTGTCATCCGCAAACCCGGAAACAATGTGCCGCCCAAGGGCACAGGTGACTTTTCTCGGGTTATAGGTATGGACTTCACCCATCTTTCACACGCTCCTTTCTGTTTCATTCGTCTGCTTCCATCAGAAGGAAAGATACCCTTCGATCTCCGTTGCATGGATCGCACCTGCCAGACGGGCGGTAAACCGGCATCCGGGAAGCTTTCTGGACTTCCGTTCTGCTTCCGTCAGACTGGTTGCCCTCGGAACCGTAACCGTAAATCCGGGAACCAGATTTTCCTCATCATACTCATTCTCCGCAATGCCGCCGATGGTCTGCCCTTTCAGGAGCGTCTCTTCCATCTTCCCTTCGATCAGCCCGATGCCTGCATCGGTGTATGGAACTTTCCGATTCGTCTTCAGGGCGTTGAATACATTGATCTGCATCTCCGCTTTCAGCCAGTCCCGGAACCGGATCACGTCGATCCATTCGCCCGCAAGGGTATGACCGCCGATCGTCACGTTACATCCGGCATATCGCCGGAAGGTGTTGATGTGCTTCTCTTCCAGCTCCTTTTTCCGGGCTGTGGACAGGGCGGAAGGAACAATCGATGCCAGCTCTTTCAGATGCCAGGTCTCCGTGCCCGGATCATAACCGAAACACTTTGCCATCCATGCAAGTGCAGCATACCGGTTTTCTTTCGGCTGTTTATCATCGTCATACCCGTCTGCTTCCCCGCTGTAGATGCAAAAACTCCGATAATAGGAGAAATTCTGCACCGGGCAGGCATCCGGATCCAGATACTCAAAAGCAAACAGCTTTTCATTCGCCTCCGCCCATGCAACAGCGCCTTCTATGGTCTCCGGATCCCGGAAGCCAACCAGACAGATCCCGTAAAATCCTGCCTCTGCCTTTGCCCGGGAGAGCGTGGTCTGAATGTTCTCCCAGACCTTCGGCTCTTCTGTATCGGAACCGCCTCCGCTGCCGCCTGGCGTTCCTGCATCCGGAGCCTCTGCGGCACTGTCCTCTGTCTCAGAAGCATCCGCTGTACTGCCCTCTGACTCTGCGGTATCTCCGCCGCTCTCCGCTTTCCTGCGGATGCAGATATACAGTTCATCCGGCGACGGGCTCTGGGAAAATGCCACTAGTGCCGCTGCATATGCCGGATCTTCCACGGTATAGCCATAATCCAGCAGTTCATCCGCCTGAGAAATGGCTGTAACCCTGGCCATGGTCTTCTTCTCTCCCGTATCCGTGCTGTCGGCTGCCGCAGGCGGCGCCACAACGACAAGAATACTGTCAAATGTCTCATCGCTGGACGCCGGACTGGAGATCTCAATGCTGCATTTGACCAGATCATCCAATGGATTGTTCTTCATCCTTTTCCTCCTTCAATTCAAAATCTTCAATTACTCCGATGGGCTCCTTCACCATTTCTTCCGTGCCGCCCCCGCTGCTGTTCGGTGCCTTCGCCATGCCGGACAGGCCGTACCTGCCTCCGGCTTCCTCCACAAAGGTGACTGCATACTCCGCCATGGCACGGTACCGGTATTTACTGTCGTTCTGGAGGAAAGACAGATCCCGGACCGGAGGCATCAGAAGCACACCCATGTCATAACCGGTAAAAAAATCAGCCAGGGCTTCTGACTCAAGGAAGTTCGAAAACTCCATCAGATCTGCCGTGGCTGTATTGATGCAGTTGCCGGTAACTGATGCTCCTTCTGTTACCGGCTGTCCCCTGGTATACAGGTTGATTTCTGCCGTTGTACTGCACTGATAACTCCTGACGCCTTCTCCATCCTCCACATGGAAAGCGGTTCTGGAGAGACTGCCTGTCTTAAGTGTTACATAGGGCGGCTCCGGTTTCGTCCCGATCTGGTCTGCCCAGATGACAGCAGCTTCTCCAAAAAACAGCGCTGCGGCATCATACAGCCGCTCCCGTACTTCTGTCAGATTCATACGCTCTCCCCACTTTCCGGACCTCCATCCTGATCCGGACATTCCACAAAGGTCGCCGTATAATGCCGCAGCGGTGTATTCTCGCTCAGCCGGCTGGAACGACATTCAAACCACTTCCCCTGAAACCAGAGGCGGTCCGCCTTCTGTTTTTTAACGGTATTCTCCACCAGAATCTCATCATCACAGAACACCTTCAGGCGCTGCACCGATTCCGAACCGTCTTCCGTCGTAATTACAACGTCCTCCATGGTCTGTACGTCCATAGGGAGCGTCAGATCCTCATAGGGTATGGAATGATATCCCCTGATGATTTTGGGCTCCAGATAGCGTCTGAGCGTGTATGGTTTCCTGAAAAAGTTCATCAGTCTCCTTCCCCTTTCTGCCGGATCACATAATTCACGGACTGCCGCATCCGGCCGGTATCGATCAGCGGATGACTGGATCCTTTCCTCCGGACAGTCGCTGCCGCATTGGGCGTAAAACTTCCTTCCGTGATCTTCTGCTGTATCAGATCTTTCTGGAAAATGCCAATCTCTTTCAGAATCTGCTCTGCAGGTACGCCTCTTAAGATATCCTCTTTCTTTGACTGAAGGAAACCGTTGATCTCTGCCGTATTTTCATCCACGCTTTTCCGAAGAAAAGGACGGGCAGGTATATGCTCCGTCCCCAGTTCGTTCCACATGGCGATATCGCAGATATCCGTTCCGTCTTCTTCCGTCGCTTCCCCGTGCTGGAAACCGATCCGTACTTCCCTATCCGCCAGCTCCCGAAGCATCTGTTCAAACCGCCTGCCCTCCCCGGTCAGGCTGATCCTCACCCTGGCACCCATGTTTTCGCCTCTCCCGCACTGATGATCGGTATGACCGCATTTCTCCGAAGTGTCAGAAACTCCAGCCCATATACGGTAAGTGCATACTCCGCATCGACCTGAAGGTTCGTCTGCTGGCTGGTGGCAAAGGATATGGAGGATTCCCCCTCTGAGAAGGAAGTCACCCGCAATGCGTCGCTGATGGTTCCGTTCTTTGTGCCCCCATAGCCGTTCATCTTCAGTTTGTGAGCTGTCAGGTACGCAAGCGCCTTCTGGTAGGTGCTGCCAAAGCGCTTTTCCGAGATCTGATCCGAATACAGATCAAGAAAAGACCGGACACCGTAAGCAGTTACCTTACCGGTATCCGGATCCTTCACGTCTTCATCCGGCATGGCGGCGAACTCTGTCGCCACCATCCGGAAGATCTCCAGTGCATCCATATGGCCACCTTATCCCTTCTTCAGCGCTGCCTTCACTTTTTTCAGCACATCCGCCTGATCTTTGCAGTCGGCCGGATTGATGCCGATCTCATTGGCAAGCCTGCCAAGGTCTTCTTCGCTGATCCCGTTCAGGGATGCCAGACGTGCCTGCCGGAGCGCCTCTGCATCCTCTCCGGCTTTCTTTTCCGCTGCAAGTGCTTCTGCTTCCTTCAAAGCGGCGTCCTCTTTCTCCGCTTCTTTTGATGCAGATGATCTCCCTGTGATCTTCACCAGCCCCATCCGCTTATAGACCTCCAGAACCGGGCTTCTCTCAAAGCTCTCGGGAATCTCTTTTGTTTCCCCAGGCAGCACCGTAACGCTGCCGATACCAATAACTTTTCCCTCTGAAATATTTTCGATCTTCATGAATGGTTCCTCCTCTCTATACGCCAACTGCGATCAGCGCAGACAGCGGATAGTACAGTACAATGCCTGCCACACGCTCTTCGCAGGGTACAATGGTCTCCAGGTTGCGAATCTGAATCGGATACTGATAGAACGGCATCGGGATCTCAAGTGAGAATTTCTCCGCGCTGTTGGTATACAGAAGCGCCACGTTTTCCCCATACGGGTTCATCTCCCGATTTTTCTCCGACAGTTCAGGTGCGGAGATGATCTCCTTCAGATACGGCGCATTCTCCATCAGGAACTTTTTCACCGTAAAACCGGTATTCGGGATCTGACGGGTGGAGATATCAATGTATACATCCGGGGGAAGCGCCAGAGTGTCCGCCCGCTCCACATCCTGCGTCAGTTTGGACTGATATCCAAACATGCTGTTGATATCATTCAGAATCTCCGATGCCGACTTTTCTTTCCATGACGTTTTCCCGTTCACAGCAGGCAGGGTAAAAAGCGGGATGTTATTGTCCGTGGAAAGCATGCCCATAAGCTTATGCTTTGCATCTCCCGCAAAAGCGATCATGTTGATGGTCCGCTCGATTGCATACCGCGCTGCAGTCGCCTTCCGGACATCCAGGCTTTTCCCTGCCATCCGGCTGGCACGCATCTCCTGCACGGAATAGCCGTAGGAAGCGCCGATGGATTTCACGGATGCCGTAGTCGGGGATCCCTTTACATCCGCTCTGGGCAGATCCGACGCATAATTGCCGATAATCACCGCAAAACCGGTTTTGTCATAGCTGTAGTAGGTCATCGTCTCCGCACCTTCCGGTACCTCATGAGTGATCGGAAAATGATTCAATGCGGTGAACTCCGGATAGACCCTGTCATAGGACTTCGCCTTGATGTAGTCCAGCTCTCTTGCAAAAAAGATGGAGGCGTCCTCCGCAGAGTCAAACCGGAACTGCGCACCCACCAGCGTCGGTGTGATGTTTGATGCTCTCAGAGCAGCCAGATCCGCTTTGTCATAGCCCTCAGATGGCTTGTTTGGATTATATCTTTCATTCGCCATAGTTCTTCATCCTCCTTTTCCTGTCAGACGGTTCCCGTAAGAAGCACCGGCGCAATGCCTTCCTTTTCCGCTTCTCCGATGAAACATCCGTTGATTTTTACATTATCCGTTCCTGACGCATTGGACAAAGTGCCTGCGTCATCGCCGGAGGTGACCACATACAGCGGATCCCCATATGCAGGTTCCACGTCCGCCGCAACCCTTGCCCAGATCTTTCCGTACCGCATGATCCCGACAGATGCATTGTTCGGTACCACCACACGGCCTTTCCGGTCCTGCTCCGTGTTCGCTGCATGAAGGACGATCCCTTCAATCTTCGCCACAGTCGCTCCAGCTCCCGCAGCTTTTACCGTGGTTCCCGGGGTGGAGCCGACCATGGCCGCCATGCCGAACTTAAGAACACCGTCCTCTTCCTCATTCGTTCTGGTGATTACCTCGTCCAGAGACAGATCATATTTCCCTCCGGGCACGCCTTTTGACATGCCGTAACCATAATCAAGCTGTGCTGCCACTATTCTTTCCCTCCTTCTCTGTCAATCATCTTCTGCCTTGCCTGGGATGCCATGCTCCCGTCGCTGCCAATGCCGTCCGTTCTCATGGCGGGCGGAATCCCGGATGGAATCCCGGATGCCATCTGCTGTCTCTGAAAATTCACATCCTTCCGCCTGCAGGCACTCTCGACAGCGATGTCATAGGCTGCGTCCACATATGCCATGTCTTTTCCATCCAGACGCATATCCGGAAGCACTTTCGCAATGACCGCCTTCTTGCCGTCCGGAATGGACATGGATTCCAGGCCTTCGATCCCCAGCCGGTCGCCAATCCGGCAGATGCCAAGGCGCTGGCGGAACAGGTCATCCGCAGAATCCGCATTCAGGGACCGGGACATGTCGCCGGATCCGTCTGTATTGGTATCTTCCTTTCCGCAGCCTGCGGGAACCCCGGCTCCTTCCCCGTCCTGTTTGGCGCCGACCGGAGCTCCTTCTCCGGCAGAAACGGGAGCCGCAGCCCCTACTGTGCCGTCCATATTGCCGCCTTTCGCTTTCAGAACTGCCAGAAGCTGCTCTACTGCAGAGATCAGCGGTGTCAGATCGTCTGCATCTTTCTTTTCCGGCTCCGCTGCGGGCGGAGCCTCTGTTGCCGGAACCGCGGGTGGAACCTCCTGTGCTGCCGCAGATTCCGGCTTTTTCGGAGTACCCGCACCATCGCCTGCTGCGGCAGCACCTCCTGTTCCCTCATGGGCTGCCCTGTACTGGCTGATCGCTTCCACCAGCTGTTCCGGTGTCATGTCAAAGCCGTCAATATTCAGATTTGCCATAGGTTTCTTACCTCCTTCTTTCTTTTTATCATCAACTCCGGCATGACTGCCGGACGGAAGATGCATTTCCTTATCCTTCTGACCGGTTCCCGAAGCCTTTGTGCCTTTCAGCTCCGGTTCATCAGAACCGTCAATATTCAGCCGCGCCTGATCCCCGGCCCTCGCACTCGCTACCAGTGCCAGATGGTTGATTACGATATTGGTCTGTACCGCATCATAAGGCTGACCGTTCCATTCCCCCGGTTCCTCGATCAGATCCAGATTGTATCCGAGGGAGAGTTCTTTCAGGCCGCTGGATTTCATGGCATCGGTATTGTGAATGATGATCTCCGCCCGGACATCGTCGTTATCCTGATACCCGTCGCTTAAAATCGTCCCGATCTGCTCCCGGTCCACGTTGTTTTTGCTGATCTTTCCGGCGCTGTGGGTAATAATAACAGGCTTCCCTCTGTACGTTTTCAGGGATTTCTCCGCAAAGACGTGCTCAGGAAGCCTCAGTTCCCTGCGGATGGTGCCGTCAGGGTTCGTATATTCAAAGATTCCCACAGAGGTCAGAACCGGATGGTCCACCAGATATCCTTCCTCCGTGAAATAAGTCCTGTCATCTGCATCCAGACGAATGCTGTCCAGGCGCCGCACCCGCTTTAACTTTGGCGGGGCATTCTGCTGTTTCATTTGAATCATCTCCTTTTCTGTACAAAAAAACCACCAGTCATCGCTGACGGCGGCTTACTGTGCGGATTGATGTTTCCCGTCACCCTCCCCGGCTACCGGAAGATTTAAAGTGGATCGCTTAAAGACCGGTCTGGCAATACACCTGCACTGGTAATCCTGACCCGGATGGCATCTCCGGCCGGATTTTTCATCCACCACGGGAGGATCATCCCAGCGGAACCTGTTCCCGTTCAGTTTCCTGTGACTGTCTCTGACCCGAACATCCCGGCAGTCGCTCCAGATGTACTCCGTGATCCCGGCATCCATCTGCTGCGCCTGCTGAATCTGTCCGTTCAGTTTCGCTGTCTGGTCTCTCGCAATCAGTTCCGCCCTGCGCCTGCTGACACCATAAGCCCGCTGAATCTCCTTCACCATCTGCTTGGTGGTCTTTCCATGAGTAAAACCGTCATAAACGATCTCCTGCATCCGATCCAGTGTCTCTTCCGGAATCGTCTTTATCAGCCCGACATTCTCATTGACCCATTTTTCAAGATACTCTGCATAGAAGTCCCCCATATAATAGTCTTCTCGAATGTCTATACCCAGCGTTGACCTGACTGCCTTCTTCCATTCCTTTATGGTCAGCTTCCGGTTCAGGTTTGCGAACACTTCCAGCTTTCTCCGCAGGCCATACCCGGTTGTCTTTGCTATGATATGATTCCTGATGACATTGAAAATCTGCGCCACCGCCAGCAGAAGATCATCTATAATCCCATCATTCCTGCGGTTCTCCCTGATATCTGCTTCCCGGTTCTCCCGGTAAACATCCTTCAATCTGGGAAGCTCCCTTTCCAGCTCCTCTTTCAGAATTCTCATGTACGCATCTGTCAGCCGAATATATTCCCGCTCTGCGGATGCAGGAATCTTTGGTACATATTTGCTGTACAGGACTTCATGGCTTCCAAATTTTTTGCCGACCTGCTGCATGAGAAGACGGTTCATGTTCCTGTCATCCATAGCCTTCACCGCCAAACAGATCCATCAGCATACATATGCTTTCTTCAAACGGTGGAAACAGCTGCTCCCCCTGCAGCTCCTGAAGTGTCATCCACCTGGCATTCAGCATTTCATCACCATCCGCCTCCGGGAGTCCGGAGAACTGGTCTGTAAAATATATCCTGCATGGAAGATACAGGCCCGGGGAGCCTTTATTATCGCCAATTGGTATAAGATTATGGGGTGTGATGTGAAACTCTTCCTGCGCCTCTCTGACAGCCGCCTCTTCCGGTTCCTCCCCGGCTTCGATCTTTCCACCTGGTCCGCAGATGCCTTCAGAATTACTTCTGGACGCACACAGGATCCTGCCGTCATGTATAACCAGCACCGCCGCTGCCCGGGGTTCTGATTGATCCGTATTTGCTCCCGATATATGGATTATACCACCATCCGGTTCGGAATCTTCCTCTTCATCCGTTCCTGATATGCTCATCACAGCATCAGGACCTGCCCTTTCCTCCCCATCTGACAAATCCATAATATGTACCGGTGTATCAATTCCCAGCTCAAATACATCACCTGGAATGTCCAGATCCTCTGCTGAGATAACTTCCTCGATGTCAAAATCTCCTTCATTTGCCAGTGATTTTCTTACCTCAGAAGGATCCAGCACGCTGCTGTCCATGTAAATCTGTGCCGTCTGAGCTTTCGTATATTCCATATCCGCCCTGGTCTTTTCGACTGCTGCCTGCTCCGTCTCGGACATGGACCACAGGGAGGCAAACCTGACCTTATATTTCGGAATCTCCGGTATCTTCCCTTCCAGCTTCCCCTGCAGAAGGATCAGGTCAATCACCGTCCGGCTGTTCGCCTTCATGTTCTGCTTCTGGATATTCTCCACCATGTTGTAGTAGTTCTCCAGATCATTCTCGCCTGTAGAGTTCATGCCGGCAGGAGAACGTCCGAAAAGGATCGTCTGCGGAATATTGGTGACTGCGGAAAGCATGTTGCAGGTGGCATCCAGTATATCCTTAACACCGGACATGGCAAAACTTTCAAAGGTATATTCCTCACCGTCATTATCGATCGCTATGGAATTGAGAAGGTTACGTGCCATGTCGATAACCTGGAGTCTCTTCAGAACCGTGTTCTCTCCTTCTTCTGTGCTGAGCATATTCGCCAGGTTCTTCATCTTGTAGATTGCCTGCACACACCGTTCCAGCAGCTTCCCACCGTTCCCATGCGCCGTAATACATTCCCGGAGCTCCCGCTTCATACGGACATATTCCGGGATCCCCCAGTAACGGTAGATCGCATTTGAGGTCCGTTCCGGCAGCCTGCCATTACGGAATATCAGACAGCGTGACCGGTGAACTGTGAAATAACCGTATGTGCTGAAGACATGGTAATACTCCGGTTCACCAAAAGGCTGACCTTTGCGAAGAGAATCTCCAAAATGAAACTGGTTCATGGACACATAATCCGGCTGAACCAGCGATCTTTCAAACACACGGAGTTCTTCTATACTCCTGACATTTCTCCAGTCAAGAGGTTCTTCCAGCCCACCGCCGTCATCCACCAGCATGACAATAATGGCACCGCCATAGAGCCGCGCCCACTTCTCTGCCGTGGCAAACTTATCTTCCAGATCCAGCTGATCCATCCGGTCTTCGACATATTCCATGATATCCTGATCGCCATAATTGATATCAAAACCATGCTTCACTGCTTCTTCAGCCGGGCGGTCAATGATCTTCGCAAACAGTCCATTGCCTTCATACAGACCAGTAAGCTCCATGTCATCCGTGATTGCCTCCAGACCATACTCGTACGACATGGAACTGTCCTGAGCCGTGCCATATTTGTTTAGCATGTTGGAATAACCATCCTCACGGAATCCATCCTCATGTCCATCTATGATCTCCGCTCCACGTCGCTGCTTTCTCTGCTGATCCAAATTCATCCCCCCTTGATTTTATAAAAGATTTTCAATATTAAACTGTTTCTTTTCAAAACATGACAATGCCACAGCGTCTGCCCTGTCTGGAGATTCTACTCCCCGTTGCTTCATTTCATCTTTACTTTCCAGAATGATTTTCCCTCTGCTGGTCAGACGATATTTTCTACATGAAAGCTGAGCAACCAGTTCGTTATCATTTTCAAGGCATATTTCACCAGCTTCAAGTTTCGTTTTCACAGTCGCCCACAGATAAGTTGTTATATTATCATATAGATCAGAGGCTTTTACCTGTCCATTCTCTACTACATCATCGGGAACTTTTCCTGCTGCATTTACCGGAACAATAACCATCCTGTTCAGTTTTTCCTCAAGCTTTACCTCTTCCAGACGATCTGTGACCCCACCACCAAGGCCAGTATCATCAATATTTACCACTATTTTTCCTGTGTACTTCGGATATTCTGCTATTATCTGTCTGTACAGTTTTACTATTTTTCCAACAGTTATCATGAGACTTTTCCCTCTGAATGTAACTGGAAGTGTTATCCTGCCTCCAATATTCAAAACGATAACTGTTTCGTTAGAACCATATCGAGCTACATCCACGCCAAAGGATATACTCTTAACCGGAATATCTTCAGGCTCTGTCATACAACCTCGTTCTGTAAGCGACAATCCAATAAACACGTCATCTTCCTGCTTGGGAAACTCTCCAAATACCCGAACAAGAACAACATTACTCTCTCTGCCATACTTTCGTATGAGTGATTCAATATTCTCCTTGTTGGTCCTTGGACTGTCTGCAGAAGATACTGTATGGCATCTGTACAGTGCTCTGTCAGAATTGAAAGCGTCAAAAAAAGTACCAGATGTCCTCGTTGGATTCCCGCACAGCAACAATTTGTTATTTTCGCCTGACAGTGTGCCAAGCACAGCCTCCATGATCGGATCAGCAACACCAGAGGCCTCATCAACAATGAACAGCATATTATCTTCGTGGAACCCCTGCATATTCTCCGGCTTTGTGGCAGTCCTAGCAACCGCAAACCAGCGCTTCTCATTGCCGATCATATAAATATATGTCTTTGTCCATTTAAGGAGAGTTGAGAGCAACGGAGACCTGTTCATCCATTTACTGACCTCAGACCACAACACGTCATGAAGCTGCTGTTTTGTAGGAGCAGTAGCTACAATCCTTGGAAACGGAAAACAGCAAATAAACCATAAAAGTGCTACAGCCTCCATACTGGTCTTTCCTACTCCCTGACCGGACTTAATCGCTACTTTCGAACTCCGGGCCAAATCCTGAAGAGCTCTGGACTGCCATTCATCAGGTTCGAACCGCAGAACCTCTCTGACAAATATAACCGGATCCTGCCTGTATACTGGCACCTTTTTCTGAAAAAAACGACGTCTTGTTGTATTGGAATTTCTATTCATTATCCTCTCCCATTACTGCTGAAATCCAATCATCAACTATCACATTACCTGAGTCTTCTTTTTCAATCTTTGCATTTTCCATTTGAATCCTAGACAATGCTTCTATAGCCTTTGTCTTTGCCCTCTGAACTTTGGTTAATTCAGCCTCCAAGGCCATTATGCTGTTTATGACCGCCTCTGTATTGGTCACCGTCGTTTCCGATGATTTCTTGAACTCTCCGCCACCGATAGGCTCTCCTTCTGAGTTCATTACATCCTCAACAACTTTCTTTTTGGAAACAGATTTGACGGCCAGCCCGTGGTTCTTTTCATCAACTTCCTTATACTGCTGGATTCTCTGCATCAGCCTTCTTTCCCGCACTGAAAACATTTGGAGCTGCGTAATAAGATGCCATTCCGCATCATCATCCATGGAATTAATCATGCTGCGTTCATCATCATCTACGCTATCCCAATAAAATCCACAGAATGCCCCATGCTTTTCTGCGTTATGATTGCGAAGTGGAGCACCACCGCCACGGTTTCCCTTAGCGTTTTTATTCCCAACGGGCGCACCCTTTTTCTTATTTGGGGATGCACCTTTTTTAGATTGGGGTGCATCCTTTCCGGCACTGGCTTTTCTCGCCTTATCCCGCTTTATCCATGACTTTATCGTATTGATTGAAATTCCCGTTTTTTCCGCTAAAGCCTTTGGTTTTTCGCCGTTTTGGTAATCCTCCAGCACCTGCGCCCTTATTTCCTCATTCGTGGGCGCTCTCGTTTCATTCATATCACCACCTCGCAAATTATGTTTGTTTTCAGATTTTCACCCTGCACCGGGCAAATGCACCGTAATCTGTGCGCTAGGCGCTTTTTCGCATTAAAGCATTAAATTTTCGTTATATATTCTGCTTTTGAGTAATTGCGGACATCTTTTACCATCATTTTCAGAAAGTCCTCTTTTGAAAAATCAGAAAGCCGGAATATTTCCTCCGGCTTCATTCCCAACTCTTTCCCTATCTCCTCCACAGACTTCCCTTCATTCATAAGCTCCTTCACAATAGCCTTCATCGGTCCGAGTAGGTGCGTTCCCCTTGCCCTGTTGTGCGTAACCGTTCCGTAGATATCCCCTGACTTATCCTTATGGTCAACAACAACGACCGGAACCTTACCGTCAAGCATGGACAGCAACGGTTCCTCCCCGGCGATCGTCCAACGGTGGAATCCGTCAATAATCGTAAAATCCGGTCGCACCACGATCGGTAGCGTCCATCCATTTGACAGGATGGATTGCTTCAATAATTCCAGGTTCTGTTTCGATACTTTGTTCGGGTTATAGTCATTTGGCTTCACAATCCCCCTGCTCACCCACTGCAGCGTTGACAAAGGGCCGGTTATCTTATTATCCATTCGGCAGTCCCTCCTTCTTTTTGGCCTCTGTAATATATTTTCCGTATATCCTCTGGTACAGCGCACGGAAGTAGCGCAGCTTCGGATCGCCAGATATAAGCCCCTCATAAATAGCTTTGCAGTCCTTATTATCCGCAATAGCCGAAACGCTCAAGAAAAAATTCCTGTACCGTCCTGCTACATACCGTTTATGCTCCGTCGGAAAATTCCCATCCATGTCAGAAAACAGCTCCAAAAGGGCAGCTTTATAATCTTTTTCCTTCATTCCACGTTCGTTCTGTTTCCGCGCTGCTGTACTCCGGCCAAACATTTCACTGTCCCAATACAGGGAGGCGAGATATGCGTTCGGCTCACGCCGCACAATCCGTTCCATAAGGTCAGGATAATATTCATTCATCTTCACAAGGCTTTTTGCCGTATCAATGGAGAAGAACTGCGACACCCGCATCTGTTTCCGGTTGGATCCCGTCTGCCATAGGAACAGGTATATCTCAGGAATATCCACCTTTTCCTCATACAGGTACATCCACACGTCCTTGTCCTTCCAGTCATAGATCGGGAAAACCTGGTGGCGCTTTGTCATCATATTCCCGGCCCGGTTCACCACGGCGATATTCTGCAACCTCTGTACGGATTCCGCCGTCCTGATGCCGGTAATCGTTATCCCGTCAAAACATGCCCTCGGCAGGAAATCCTGGTATGCATCCGTCCGTGGCTTCAACAGCTGATGATTCCGGATTGCGAATGACGGCGGCTGCCTTACCCAGACATCCTTTTTATATCTGTCCCAGCAGATAAATGATTCATCATTGGACAGCTCGTTAAAACAGTTATAGTGTTTCACCTCCACGCAGAACCACTCAAACTTTGCGCCAACTAACATAAATTTTTTCCGCCATTCTTTTACTTTTTCTTCCATGCATGGGAAAATGGCTTCTTCATCAATGAACTGCACCGTAAGCTGCCCAGGGTCAATTTCTCCGGCCTGTATCAGATTCATTATAAGCTGTGACAGGCACAGGCTGTCCTTCCCACCGCTGAAGGACATGTAGACCGGAAGCCCGTTCCGGAACACATTCCTGATCCGGACTTTCGCAGCTTCTATAACATCGATGCTGGCCACGCACCTTTTTACAGCCATATCTTTTCCCCGCAGTTCTGGCAGATAGCAAACCGCCTGATCTCGGTGGGCTCTTCATCGTCCGCTACATCTGGCGGGTATGACGGCGCCTCCGATGCATCCTCCGGCTGTATATATCCTTCTGGCTCTGATGCCACTTTCTGCATCTGGGCGTCCTTTCTTTCAGCGTTCTCCCTGATGCTCCGGATCTCTTCATCGTCCAGGCTGCCATATTCAGACAACCGCTCCGTGATCTCCGACGCATCCGACACCATCTGCTTTAAGATTTCTTCATCAAATCCAGGAATATCCAGATCCCCGTTCAGCTCTTCAAGGAAGCTGTTCAGCGTATCCAGGTTCTCAATCCCAAGGCTGAAAATCTTATTGTCGGCAATCATCAGCTTTTTCTTCTGGTTTTCGGTGAGGTTGTCATACCTGTACACCTCTGCAGTATCCTTCCCCATGGCGACCAGCGTATCGTACAGGCCGTTGCCTGCCAGAATGACATTCTTTTCGTCAACGACGATCGGCCGGATCTGCCCGAACATCTCTACGCTGCGGCGGAACTCCTTCAACTGCTGTTCCGTGTGTATCCTGACGTTTTTCTCCGGCTTGATAAGGTCCGCCAGTTTCATTGTAATTACTTCCATGCTCGCATCCTCCTGTAATTTATTGGAGGTGCGGCCGACGTATGATATATAAGCTATCTGCAAATAGCAAAAATGACAGCCTGCGTACATATGCCCGCAAATGCTGTCAAATGTCAGCGTATTTATTTAAGGTTTTCCAGATAATCCTTCGCGCTCTGGATATGCCCTGCGGCTTCAGCCACAATAGAGCTGTCAATCTCGTAGATCTCTGACCAGGCGTTTTCAATATCCCCGGTCCACTGCCTTGCCGGCCACGGATGGGTGCCGCAGAGATAACCGTTTTTCCACCCATAGATCGGCGGCATTTCCAGATTGTAATAATGGATATATGCCAATATCTGTTCATGCGTCCAGTCAGACAAAGGGCTGTACCGTGTCACGCCCTGCCCGTTGGTGTAGATGTTGTCCCCTTTCCCCACATAATTCCCATCGGCTCGCCTCCGCCCTAGGAGAAGCATGTCAAGCTGTTCTGCTTTGTAATACTTTGCCTGCCCCCGGTGCTGGACAATATGGAACCATTGTGCCGCTGTCTTGCTGTCCTGTGGGAAAAGCATCTGCGGATGGGCGGCCAGCCAGCTAATGTCCTGTCCAGTATTGATTATGGACAATTCCGGCGGCTTATGAGCCTCTACCCATTCTATAAATGCTTTGTACTCTAAATTGCAGATAACAAGCACACAGGGGGTTATCCCGGCCTCCCTGCAGATCTCACCAAGCACCAGGGAATCCTTTCCCCCGCTCCATGCATAGGCGGCTTTCTTTCCCCTGGCTTTCTTTTTAATCTCCTTTACGGTCCTGCTTACCAACTGATCCAGCTCTTTTTTTGACACCTTCTGCTCAATGTCCGCCAGAGCTTCTATCCATTCTGAATTTTTTATCCTCTGTTTCCTTCCAAGGACATTAGCCATGCCCCACACCCCGCTTTCTGCTCAATGCCAGGGCAACCGCCCCGGAAAGTATGACCGTCAGAAGACTGCCTGCAGTCTTATAAACCGCGATCCCCTGTACGTTACCATATCCAAATACCGGCAAGCCGACTGCCATAGACAGCAGTATCCCCGCCACGATCCCCCGCGGCGCCAGCTTTATCCCTCTGAGCGTGAAGACCGTCGGAAGAAGCGTAGACGCCCGGAACGTCCCATACATCAGGAACAGATGCGTCACCGTCAGCCCCGGAATGTTGGCTATGGCAATCCCGGCGCCCAAGAGCAGTAACATGGCACCCTTTGTCTTCCCGACCGTCTTTTCCCTAAAAATATCTGTGGTCAGGGAGGATGCTGCACAGAGATTGCTGTCAACCGTCGATAACAGGCCGGATATGACCATAAACAGGAACGGAATCACCGCCCACCTTGGAAACAGAGCCCTTATCAATTCAAAATTGATCACCCCGGTATCCGCTGCGGTGTATCCCATCCCGGCCCCAATAAAACCGAGAATCCCCATGGATAGGGGAACAACGCCGAACAGCAGCGCCCCAACGAGGAATGCCCTGCCAATCCGATCTTTCCGGACGCAAAAAGCCCTCTGCCAGAAACACTGATCCCCGAACGGCCCCGACATGAGCCCGACCGTAGTCGGCAGGCCGAATCCAAGGAATATCTCCCATCCCTTCTGCGAAAACAGTGCCCCGGCATCCCCTTTGGCTCCTCCTAGACCCTTGACCAGCGTTTCAAACCCTCCACCATTCTTTATACCAAAAACCACAAAACAGGCGCTTACAGCCAGCATGAGAGCCATCTGGATAGCATCTGTCAGCATAGAGGCTTTTATCCCTGAAAACTGGGAATAGGAATAAGCGATCGCCGCCATGGCCACCGTCATAACTGCAAAGGGTATCCCTGTGAGCATACTCAAGATCTTACTTCCGGCCAGGAGCTGTACCCCTGTTGATAATATGGACAGCGCGCCGAGCTGGAACAGGTAAATATTCCTTACCACTTCCGATTGGTATTTCCTATGCATATAACCGGACAGCGTTATGCCCTCCGGCATTTCCTCCCGAATCCGTTTGGCAAACGGGATAAAAAATATCAGGCAGAGCACATTCGGCACCAAGAACCAGAAGAGCCCTGCAAAGCCCTTCGTATAGGCATTCTCTGTGGACGTGAACAGAGCCGGCGCCCAGATCCATGTTGCCGCTATGCTCAGCGCCGACACGCCCCATCCGGTATTCCTGTTCCCAACGCAGAACCGCTCTATATTACCCTCTTTATTTGTCATGGCCAATGTTGCGCCCAGCATCACCGCAACATAGGCGATCAGCACAACCAATGTGTAATTCATACGATTCCTCCTCGCTTTTTATTCTGGAGGAGCTTTACGTGCTTTCTCTTCCTGTCCATCCCCTTTCCCGAAATGATTGCACAAAAAAGAGGCCTGGCATCTTCCAGACCTCCCGCAACGTTTGATTTAAAATTTTACGGATATCATTTTCTCACATTTATAATAGGGTGTCAACCGAGACTTTTTCGGGATGGGGGATTTATTGTACGTTCAAGCCGTCCACCCCAAAAATCAGTGCTGTAAGCTTTTCAGTCGCCATCCTTATGTCGGTATATACCGTATCTTTTGACACATGCTGCTTTTCTGCCGCCTCTTTGGCAGACAATGTATCCTCTGCCATATACATATCCCACAAGACTTCATACCGCCTCATTTCAATATCCCTGTTCGGGGATTTATCGCAGTACGCAGCATATAGACCGAACATGGTCTCTATATGGGAGACTATGACTGCAGTCCGGGTGGCGCTGCGCTTGATGCTCTCAATGATAACCTCATTATCATACATGGACATCATGGATTCCAAAATATCCAGTGCGGATTCTTCCATCTGTGTCCGCCCGAAAACGGAATTCTCCGCATGTTCTTTCAACATACGGTAGTTACGCAGGAGCAGTTTTGTATTCCGAAGTCGGCGATCCGCCCGGCGGCTGTATTCTTTCTCCTGCTCCTGCCTAAAGGTTTTCAATGCTTCATTCGCCCCAATCGCAGCGGCTTTCTCGTAAATATCTTTCAACTGCCCTTGTGTCAGGACTACCAGAGCCTTTTCGTCTTTCTTTTGAGTATCCATGCTATCGCCCTCCTAAAAAATATTTCAAAATCATATCAGAATATGATATAATTTAATTGTCCACGGGAGGGTTGCGAAAGCGCTCTCCTTTTCATTCTGCCGAAATCATCTGCAGATACTCGTCTATGGATATCTGCCCAGGCAAATTATAATCGGACACTTCGTTTTCGGATGAATGTCTGCTTTTTTTACTGGCATGTGGGATGATGCCAAATTTCCTCTTGTAGCAGACTGGCCCATATCCAAGTTCCCTGCTCCGGGGATTACTTAGTTTTCTCCCACAGATTGAGCATTTCATGATTATCCCTCCAGTTCAGGGATAATCACCGGATCTGCCAACGGTTGTATATGATAGAAACTTGGCATCTGCCCTGTTTCCTCCAACCACTCATGGAATGCTTTGTCAATTTTTTCCTGTAATTTGTCGGCATCTTTATATCCTTTACGAGCTTCAAACTCCGGCCAGCCTTCGGCAACCTCGCCGACTTCCTCATAAGCATCTTCACTTATCTGATCCAGTAAAGTATCGGCAGACAAATGCGGGACATAATCCTCACAAATCCCTATAACAATCATTTCCCCTGGCTTTTTCCCACAACCTATGGCATCTTTTATACATTCTTCAACAGAAGCAAATTTCCCATGATACCAAATATCGTCTGCCTGGTTTTCCGTCCATGAATATTCCTTATTCATTTGCTTTCCTCCAATCTTTTTCGTGATCTCACGAAAATGGTTCTTAGTCCCGCTTAGAGCGGAATTCACTGCATGTATCAATTCCCTTTACCTTTTTCCCATTCCTTTTACTATTCGGGCATCTGCAGATCTGCCCTTTGTATGTAGGTATGGTATTTTTACAATTTCTACAAATCTCTTTCATTTTCATCTCTCCTTATTATCATTCCATATGTATTCTTCATTACGAAAATACAGATTAGGGAACATATTAACAGCCACATTGCGGAGAGCAACGAATAAATCCCCCCTGCTGTCAAATTTGTAGTAAAGTCCATTTTGGGGTACATATACCCCGTTCTTCCCGTATTCATCTTTTCTGATTTGATAGTCTGTATCTTCATCCAAAACAAAATCCATTGCCAGACTTTTACAAAGGGTCCTGAATGCCTCCTCAGCATCAATTTCCACTTTCATCACAGCTTTTGCATTTACATCTACAAGCAAATTACTCACCTTCCTTTTCTTAATTTTTCAGCTTATCGCTGATTATCGGGATCAGCAACCTGGCCGACACCTTCATGTGGATTCTGGTAGGCGCCTCCACAATTTTGTAAAGCATATCCGTATATACCTGCTCTGCAGATAACCCCCTGGCATATTCCTCCGCCTTCTCTCTGGTTTCATCCACAATCGGGATAGTGCTGCACTTCTCAGCAATCTCATGAATCAGCTGCCTTGCCTCGTTCGAGAAAACAACCGTATTGTCTGCTTTGACAATACCCATATCAAGCAGATCTGCTATCATATCATCAAGTTTTTTCATTCTCACCATCTCCTTCCTCCAATCCATCCAGTCTGCCGGATAAAACCAGTGCTGTGGCTTCGATCACAATGTTCATTAAGGTCATGTCCAATTCATCCCAGTTTATATGCCCTTTTGCCCGGAACTTCGCATTCTGCCCTGCTGTTTTCTGCGTAGTCATCTGAATAAGGTCATAGACATATTCTTTCAAAGACTGAACATTGCCTTTCTGCGCTCCATCCATTAGAAAATACCACATAGTATCTTTTATTTTATTTGCCGGGTTCTCTTTCATTTATATCTGTATCTCCTTTTGTAATATTCAGGTTACCTACTCCATTAAATTTCAGTTTAGTAAACCAAGTACCCATTCAAGGTCCTCTGCCATCTGTCCTGTAAAATTATGCGGATAATAGCTTGTTGATTTTATCTCTTCAATTCTTTTTTCAATCTTTTCATGCATATCCTCATATTTCGCCAACCTATTAAAAAGTTCTTGTATAGCGCACTGATCGCAATCACAATTTGCCATCTTACAATATTCTTCGCAAGAATCACAGTCGTCTGCACCTCCCAGTCTGTCTATAGTGCACAGTTCTTTCGGCGCATAGTTTCCACAATATTCAATCGTTAATCTCTCCATCCTATTTCTCCCTGATTTGCACGAGACGTGCAGGAGTAAAATACCCTTGCACTTCGATATAATCACAATCCTGTAGCAACATTCCTAAAACAATCTCCCATCCGTCGTTAAGCACACATCCTTGCGATTTCAGTATCTTCTTTGCCTCACCTATGGATGTATTCTTTCTGATAATATTCGTTTTCATATCATTCCTCCATTAAATCCTGATCTTACTTTTTACAATCGCAATAGAAACCTCTATTCCTCGTTTTATTGCCCACTCTTCTTTTTCAAGACTATCGTATCCATCCGCTCCATATGTATGTCCATTCATAGCATGAGCCAGCGCACTGTCTTCCAGATCTTCTATAACCTTGTCCAGATCATAAGCGACAGGCTGCCTTGCAATCATATTCAACCAGTCAAAAGTATCCGACTGCTCTGTGATCGTGTTTCTGAAGTCTTCAAGGAGTGCACTCCTGCTGATCAAGTCATTACTCATCCTATTCCTCCACTAATTCCTGATTCTAAAAACTCTTTGTAATTCATCTCTCAAAAGGAATCCGATGCATCTTTCCCGGCTGGGGATTCGGTCTCCTTTCTTTAAAATTTTACCAGTTCATATCAAACAGACTGAGTTGTACCGGCTTTTCCTGTTCCTCTTTCAGCCTGCGTTTCCGCAGTTCTTCCAGTT